>NZ_JBIVRU010000014.1:0-105030 GCF_044755845.1 Lysinibacillus sp. NPDC092081 | reverse complement strand
GTCCAAAAATTTTGTTTCGTTCACCAACTCAAGGTTAGTTACTAAAAACTTTATTGATTACGTTTTGCTTGTTCAGTTTTCAAGGTTCATTTTGTTGCCGCTTTTCTCAACAGCAACTTTTATATAATATCATGTCGTTCGCTAGATGTCAACAACTAATTTTCATTTGATTTAATTGTTTTTCAGTAGCTGTCTTAACGACTTGTATAATACTACACTCTTAATTTAAAAAGGTCAACACTTTTTCTAAAAAAACTTTATAGTTTTTCACTTCATTGAGAAGCTTCCTATATAATGATTAAGAAAACAATTTATTATTAGGCTCACACTCTGACGTTAATTTAATGTTCTATTGTTATCTATAATATAATTTTATCATAATCTCTATTAAAAAATTAATTGTTTTTCACTAAAAACAAAAAACTCGGTATAGAAACCGAGTTTTTAAAATGGGAAGAAAAATGGAATTGCTAGCATCATAACAACAAACATAATAATCTGTAATGGCAGTCCAATCTTCACAAAATTCATAAATTTATAACCGCCAGCTGTCATCACAAGCGCATTTGTTGGGGAAGCAATTGGTGTGACAAACGCCATACTCGCTGCTACAGCAACAGCAATCATAAATGTCGTTGGACTTGCTTCCATTGCAATCGCGGCATTCATAGCAATCGGCGCGAACAAGACCGCAGTCGCCGTATTACTAATAAACTGTCCAAAAATAGCTGTTAAAATATATACGCCAACTAGTACTCCATACGGTCCATAATCTCCAAGTGCATTAATGATACCATCGGATAAAATAACCATACCACCTGTTTTCTCCAATGCAGTCGCCATCGGAAGCATTGCAGCTACAAGCACAATACTTTCAAAATTCATATTGCTGTATGCGTCTTCCATATTTCGCAAACAACCTGTTAATATCATCAATACGGCACCAATCATAACGGAAATTACGGCAGGGAAAATTTCAAAAGCCATTAATACAATCATTAAAAGCATAATGACACCAGCAATACCAGCTTTACCCGTTGCTGCTGCGACACTCGCATGCTCTTTCGGCTGACCAACAACAACGACATCCTGCGTTTCCCTTGCAAGTAATAGAATTTCATCCCATGCACCTTGCACTAAAATGGCATCACCAAATTTCAATTTATGCGTCACCATATCTTGTAGTTTATAGCCGCCTCTACGATTAATGCCAATTATATTAAGATTATATTTTTCTCGAAAGCCTAGGGTGCTAACAGTCTTATTAATAAAGCTCGAATTTGGCGTTAATAATACTTCAGCAATACCAAGATGCTTCGTTACCAATTCATCAGCCTCTCCTTCGACTAATTCCTGCATCTCTAGACTATAATCCAAAGCAAAGCGACGAATATTTTCTTCCTCACCTTGGACATACAATTCATCTTTGGCATGTATCACACTCGTTGGACCTGCCATTTCCTGATATGTCATCGGTAAAAAATTAATGCCTTCTTGAGATCGTCGGTGAATTTTCATCATACAAAGCGCATATTTGGCCGGAAGCTTTAATTCTGCTAATGTTGCGTCAATAATCGACGAATCCTCTGGGACAAACACTTTAAACAAACGATTGTTTAAATCATATTGCTTAATAATTTTCTTTGGAGATAGTTTATAATCAGCTTTTGTTTGTGTACGATTTTTTTCATTTGGTAAAAGAATATTGCGCACGAGTACTAAATAGATAATACCGACTATCATTCCTACAATACCGATGGGTGTCACTTCGAAAAATCCTAACTTATTATAGCCTCGATCTACTAATAACTGACTGACAATTAAATTTGTTGGTGAGGCAATTAATGTCATAAGCCCAGAAAGACTCGCAACATAAGAAAGTGGTAGCAAGAATTTCGAAGGACTTTCCTTCATACTAATAGCAATACTAACAACGATCGGCATCATTAAAGCTACAGTACCTGTATTACTCATAAAGGCACCTACCGTCCCTACAATAATGAGCAATAGCACAAATAACTTCAGCTCACTATCACCGGACCATTTCAACAATAATCGCCCTGCCATCCCTGCAAGCCCAGTGCGTAAAATTCCTGCGCCCACAACGAACAACCCTGCAATCATTAAAACTACAGAGTTCGAAAAGCCAGCAAGCGCCTCTGTTGGCGTTAAAATATCTGTAATGACGAATGCCAGTAGTGACACAATCGCAACGAGATCCGCTCGTACTTTATTTGTCACAAATGCAAAAATTGTCGCTCCTAAAATAAAAAATGTTAATGTAAGCTGCACTTCTAAGAATTCCTTTCTAACATTAATCATTGTGCTAGGTGCTACACAAAACCTTTTGTAATTGCAGCACCTTGCACGTTTGCTATATCATTTAGATTTATTATATCTTACCCAAAACTATATATGAGAAAGTTCACCATCTTTTCAAAATAAAAGACTCATCACCATAGCGTGAGGTTGATTTCCGTTCCGGCCGGGTGCTTTCCTGGGGGCGTCCGATGAGCCGCTTCGCTCGCTCCAGGGTCTCGGGCCAACACGATGTTGGTCACGAAGGCGTTATCACAGGATGTGATGCTTTTAGCCTTCGTCCCTCTATTGCTGATCCCCAAGGAGTCACCCAGCCGGAACGAAGATCAACTTATATAATTAGTATACGTTTTAACAAATGTTACCCCCCATTTTTCCCAAAAGAATACAAAGCTCCTCATCGTTAGTATAAGTAGGCAAGCTGAATCAAAAGAGTATAGCGATGATTAAAACATTTAAAATCCAACCTAAATTAGGATGGGATATGTTTGGTTAATTTTCAACCAAGGCAAACCTCATCATAGAGGAAAATGAGATCATTTTAACACTCCTTACAAAACGCAACATGACGGGGTCTACCGTTAAATTACCAAATGTACAGTATTATCCTCCTCCTACTGTTATGAATTGGCCTTACCTTGATTATTTTTGATAAAGATTATGCTCTTTAATATAGTCATAACAAGCGTCAGGCAGTAGATATTTGGGTTCACCGCCCATTGCGAATTCTTCTCGAATATAGGTAGAGCTAATTTCCATCGCTAAGCCTTTGTCAATCAAATGAAATCTTCCATCATCATGATTCCTCAATATTGGAGAACGACTAATTGTTGATAACATATCAATCCCATGCCTTGCCATTACAATAAATTTGTTCTCATCTACTAACGCTTCTCCTTTTTTCCACAATCCTGCGCCAATATCAACTAATAAATCGGCTCCCATAATAAAATGAATGTCATCATTAGGGTGCTGCTCTCTAAAATATTTCATCGTATCATACGTGTAAATGTTCCAGCCTTCTTGCTCCATTTCATATGAATCTGCAATAAAACGCTCATCCTTAGTAATAGCCATCTGCAGCATATTCCATCGATGAGTATTTTTTGTTTTTATTTCCTTGTCCTTTCGTTTATTTGAGCAAGGTAAAAAAATTACTTTATCTAATTTGCAACGATGTGCGACTGTGCTTGCGGTCCAAAGATGAACATTTGTGATTGGATCAAAGGATGATCCGTATATCCCTATTTTCGCCATTATCTACCCCTCCAGTTCTCTTCCCTATTAATTTCCCCCGCTCATCATCTTCGTGATTTTTTCTTTAATTTCTTTAATTCTTGTCATATTGTTATCCCAGCACACTTGACTTAAATCGACGGGATACTTTTCTGGATTCATTGTTCGTTTATACTCACTCCATAGTAGATGTAAATTCTCTTCTACATATACTGGATTTCCTTAAGTGTTGGTTCTTTGTAAAGAATAGATCCATTTACTACAATGTCTTGCTGTAATTCTTTCTCTGTAAAATTCGTCACAAATTTACTGATATAAGTATGAACAAGGTGAAACATTTTCAAGCGCTCTTCCTCTTGCGGGTTTTCATAGTCTAATGCAATATAATCTCATTCAGCATGATCTTTAACTTTATTAAACACAGCTTCATAAAAAAAGCATAAACAAAGCATTTCTGCCTTATTTATGCCTTTCCTATTATTTAATTTACTAATTGATTGTTCAAAAGAATACCACCCTGTACGACAACTCGCCCATTTTTAATTACAGTATTCGTATGATTCATGCCATAGAAATATTGTAACTGCTTATAATTGGCAACATCCAATATAATGACGTCAGCTTGTTTGCCCGCTTCAAGAGAGCCAATTTGATGTCCACGATTAAGTGCATATGCAGCATTAATAGTAGTCGCAGTTAACACTTCCTCTAGTGTCATGCCCATATGCATACAAGCTAAATTCATAATAAAGGGCAGACTCATCGTTGGGGATGAGCCAGGATTAAAATCAGTTGATATAGCAACAGGTACCCCTTCATCAATCATGAGGCGTCCCCTTGCAAATGGCGCACGCAAGAAGAATGCTGTTCCAGGTAGCAACACGGCAATCGTGCCAGCTTCAGCCATTTTTTGAATACCCTCATCAGAAGCAACTAGTAAATGCTCCGCCGAAATTGCCCCTACTTCCGCAGCAAGCTCCGCTCCCTTATAAGGCTCAATTTCATCTGCATGAATTTTCGGTGTTAACCCCAACGCTTTTCCCGCCTCTAAGATGCGTTGTGATTGCTCTGGCGTAAATACACCTTTTTCACAAAATACATCATTGAATTCTGCAAGGTTTAGCCCAGCTACTTTCGGCAGCATGTCATGAATGACTACATCCACAAATTCATCCTCACGACCCTTATAATCACGTGGCACCGCATGCGCCCCCATAAAGGTACTAACGACATCAATTTCATGTGTGGCTTGCAGTTCCTTTGCTACCTCAAGCTGTTTCTTTTCAGTTTCCCAATCTAAACCATAGCCCGATTTTGCTTCAACTGTTGTGACACCATGCTTTAAAAACACATCTAAATGATTCATCGTTTTTCTATATAAATCATCAAAGCTAGTTTCTCGAGTCCGGTTTGTTGTGGCATGAATCCCACCACCCGCATTCATAATTTCCATGTATGTGGAACCATTGAGTCGCATATTAAACTCCTGCTCACGTGTACCTCCATGAACTAAATGCGTATGACAATCAACGAGACCTGGCATAACAACCTTACCTGAGGCGTCAATAACCTCAGCCGCCTTGACAAGTTTAGGGAAGTCCACTTCTAGCTGTGCAATGGGCCCTACTGCTATAATGCTATTTCCTTCCATTAAAACACTGCCATTTTCCAGCACCGCAATTTCACGCATTTGTTCTTTTGTACGAGGACCTTGTTCGACACTTTTTAACGTGATCACTTCATTGGCGTTTTTGATTAAAATTGTCACTTGGCATCATCCTTTAGCATTGGAATATGCACGCCTTTGTTCTTTGCTGTATTAATGGCAATTTCATAGCCAGCATCTGCGTGACGCGCAACACCCATTCCTGGATCAGAAATTAACACTCGTGCAATCTTCTCAGCGGCTAGCTCAGAACCATCCGCTACTAACACTTGGCCAGCATGTTGAGAATAACCCATACCTACACCACCACCGTGATGCACACTTACCCAGCTAGCACCGCTTGCTGTATTAACAAGTGCATTTAGAATTGGCCAGTCTGATACTGCATCAGAGCCATCAAGCATACCCTCTGTTTCACGATTTGGTGATGCAACTGAGCCTGAGTCTAGATGATCTCGACCAAAGACAATCGGCCCTGATAGCTCACCATTAGCAACCATTTCATTAACCTTCAATGCAAAACGATGACGATCACCATAGCCTAACCAGCAAATTCGTGCCGGTAACCCTTGCCATTTCACCATTTTTTGCGCCATATCAATCCAATTCAGAAGACCTTCATCTTCAGCAAACATCTCTTTTGCAAGTGCATCTGTTTTATAAATATCCTCAGGGTTACCCGAAAGTGCAGCCCAACGGAATGGTCCTTTCCCCTCACAGAATAATGGACGAATGTACGCTGGAACAAAGCCAGGGAAGTCAAAGGCATTCGTTACACCCATCTCTTTAGCATAAGCACGAATATTATTACCGTAATCAAATACTTCTGCACCCGCCTGTTGGAAATCAAGCATTGTACGAACATGCTCAGCCATCGTCTCTTTTGCTCTTCGCTCATACGTTTTTACATCACTTTTACGCAGTTCAAGCGCTTCCCCAAATGTCATACCATTCGGTACATAGCCATTAATCGGATCATGTGCAGATGTTTGATCTGTTACAAAATCAGGGATAATTCCTCGGTTCAATAGCTCACGATTAACATCCGCACAGTTGCCAACAAGACCAATCGACGCAGGCTCTTTTTGGTCACGTAGTTTATTGACTAATTCAATAGCTTCATCCACTGTCTCCACAAGATAATCGCAGTAGCCCTCTTTTATTTTGCGTTCAATTCGAGCACGATCTACTTCGACTACTAAAATGACAGCGCCAGCCATTTTTCCAGCTAAAGGCTGTGCACCACTCATACCACCCATACCGCCTGTCAGGATGAATTTACCACGCAAATCTGCTGTGCCAAATACTTTTTTACCTGCCTCTACGAATGATAAATACGTTCCTTGTAAAATGCCTTGTGCGCCAATATAAATCCAGCTACCAGCCGTCATTTGACCGTACATCATTAAATCACGGTCCTCTAACTCATAGAAATGCTCCCAATTTGCCCATGCTGGCACTAAATTAGAATTTGCAATTAATACACGTGGCGCATGTTCATGTGTACGGAATACAGCTACCGGTTTTCCTGATTGAATAAGAAGTGTTTCATCATTCTCTAATTCTTTTAATGACGCAATAATTTGCTCATAGCTCTCCCAATTACGCGCCGCTTTACCGATCCCACCGTAAACGATTAGTTCATCTGGATTTTCTGCTACTTCAGGATCTAGATTGTTCATTAACATACGCATTGCAGCTTCCTGCGTCCAACCTTTACATGTTAATTCATTCCCACGTGGTGCACGAATATTTGTTTTAACTATCATTAAAAACACGCTCCTTTAAAATAGTAAAAATGCTATTGGTGTTACGATGATTAACGTTAATACGACACGCTCAAACCAAATGAGTAAAATTTGGCGCAATGTCAATGGAATTTCAGATGATAAAATAAGCGGAATAACGGCTGAAAAAAACAGCACTGCCGATATCGATACGACCGCCACAATAAATTTCGTCACAAGTGCTGCCTGTGTGACAACAAGTGCTGGTAAAAATACTTCTGCTAACGATAATGACAGCGCTTTCGCTGCTAAATATGGTTCTGGAACTTGTAACACATATGTGAATGGTACAAAAATATACGCAAGCCAATCAAAAATTGGTGTATATGTTGCAAGTACAAGCCCTAGCAGGCCGATTGATAGAATCGATGGAATAACACCCATCGCCATAATGAAGCCATCCTTTAAATTCGCCCATAAAACTTTAGATAAAGGTGGATTTTGCTCAACTGCATCCATCGCTTGATGCCATGCTTCTTTAAAACGGTCCTTCTTAACAATCTTTTCTGGCATCGGCGTCGCGCCCTTATAGTATTCATCCTTCATTGAGCGAAGTGGATAAATACGCGCTGTTAACGCTGTGACCACAAATGTTACAACGAGCGACACCCAGAAAAACGCATTCCAATGCTGCATGATATCCAGCGTACTCGCAATGACAACCATAAACGTTGCAGATACAGTCGAGAAACCTGTTGCAATAATCGCGGCTTCCTTCGCTGTGTAGCGACCTTCCATATAAACACGATTCGTTAAAAGTAAGCCCACCGAATAACTGCCGACAAATGAGGCAACTGCATCCACTGCTGAACGTCCAGGTGTTTTAAAAATAGGCTTCATAAACGGCTGTGTTAAAACACCGATGTATTCAAGCAACCCATAGCTTACTAGAAGTGCTAAAAACAAAGATCCAATCGGGATTAGTATCCCTACCGGCTTAATAAGCTTCTCCAGTAAATACGGACCGATACTTTCATTTGCTAGCCATGCAGGTGCTATATTAAAAATTAATAAAATTCCGGCAACCATACCGCCCACTTTAAAAATTGATAATACAATATTGACGATCGACTTATTCCACTTTTTCGTAAGGAATGGATGAAGCGCTCCACCTACAAGCATTATGAGTACATATGCAGTTACAAGTAGTGGAGCTTCGGTGCGAATAAAATTCACGATGTGATCAATTAAAATCGTATTCTTACCTTGCCATTCAAATGATATAAAGAAACTGAATATTCCGACTAAACTACATGCAATCATCTTCATAGCGGAGGAGACTCGGAATTGCGAGTCTTGCCTCAGCTCTTGTTGTTGAAATTCCATTCTATTCCCCCTCGACTGTTAATTAGAATTCCCTGTCAATCCGGACAAGTTGAAAGATTTGTTGGATTTCTTATAGGAAGTTATCGCCTTAAGGTTTACACATACTCATTCAATAGAACATCACTCGTTAATAAATACTTGGCAAGCGCTTCAATTTCATCGCCGATTGGTTGATCCGCTAACAGCGGCGGACAAAATTCACGCACTTTTTCTAAATACTTTCGAGTTGTTGGAGATAACTGCTCTTCCGCTTTGTCTAAATGGATAGCCTGCGATGCACAAATCATTTCTATCGCAATGACACGAGCGGCATTGTGTACGATTTGACGTACTTGGCGCGCTGATGTTGTACCCATGCTCACATGATCCTCTTGGTTCCCTGATGTCGGTATAGAATCCACACTTGAAGGATGTGCCAATACTTTGTTTTCGGATACGATAGAGGCTGCTGTATATTGAGCAATCATTAGCCCACATTCAATACCAGGATTTGTCGCTAAAAATGGAGGCAAACCTTCATTAAGCTGTGGATTAACCATGCGTTCTGTACGTCGCTCCGAAATATTAGCCCATTCACATACACCGACTTTTAAAAAGTCCATTGCTAATGCAATTGGTTGACCGTGGAAATGCCCACCAGATAATACTTCTCCATTTTCTAAAACAATCGGATTATCTGTCGTTGCATTCATTTCAATTTGCACACGGTCCTGAGCATAGAAAAATGACTGCCATGAAGCACCATGCACTTGCGGAATACAACGTAGTGAATAGGCATCCTGCATACGGATTTCACCTTGCTTTGTCACACGTTTACTTCCATCAAGCCATTTACGGATTCGTCCGCCAACAAGCTCTAATTCCGGGTGTGGTCTTACCGCCAAAAGTGCTGGATCAAATGCTGAAGTAATACCCTTCAGTGACTCAAGCGTTAAACTTGCTGCCATATCTGCTGCTAGCCCAATACGCTCTGCCTCGTTGACTGTTAAAACCCCGATACCCGTCATTGCTTGGGTACCATTTACAAGCGCTAGACCTTCCTTAGCTTGTAGTCGGACAGGCGTTAGCCCAGCTTGCTGTAACGCCGAACTGCCGCTCATAATCTCTCCATTAAACTCCGCCTTACCTTCACCTACAAGCACTAAAGCCAAATGTGACAATGGCGCTAAATCTCCACTTGCCCCAACTGAACCTTGAGACGGCACAATCGGATGTACTCCCTTATTTATAAAATCCAATAGCAGCTGCACTGTTTCCAGACGAATTCCTGAAAAACCACGTGCTAGAGCATTCGCACGTAAAACCATCATTGCACGTACAACATCTGTTGGAAACGGCGCACCAACACCTGTTGCATCTGAGCGCAATAAATTTAACTGTAAAAGCTCAATGTCTTCCTCTTCAATCTTTATATTACTCAGCTTTCCAAAGCCTGTATTCACACCATATATCGTTTGCCCCTCAGCTAAACGCTTTTCAATTCGTTCCCTACTTAAACGTATACGCTCCACGCTGTCTAGAGAAAGCGCTACCGTGGCACGACCTTCTACAATTTCCCCTATTTGCTGTCTTGTTAATGTCTGACCATCAAGCTCGATAATAGACTTCATAATGACATCCCCCTGTTTCCTTAGAGCTATGTAAAAATGCTTTTAATCAATTTCGCTATCGCTACAAAAGATAAATAACAATTACACTAACTACATTGTACTAACTACCTTTTTCAGAAAATAGGGAATTTTAAAAGAGAAAACATGAATTATTTCAGAATTTTTGTTATTTTAATAATATAATAGTATTTTTTTACGAAACTAGATAATTTTAAGGAGGTTTGAGTTTTGAAATTGTTATTAATTGACAGAGATTCCACTGACCTTTCAGGGATTCGTTGGTTTTTACATACATATTTTCCTGGGGATGTAACTATAGAAATAGGTACAACTATTAATGAGGCGCTTCAAAGTATCCAGCAATTCGAGCCTGAGGTGATACTGCTAAATATTGACCTATTCTCAAATAATCGTTTAATTGCACTTTATCGTGTTTTACAAAAACATTCAGGGACTATTTTAGCTATGACGACAGAGCCACTTTTTAAAAATGCATTAAAGGCAATTGATTTACAGGTCGCACATCTCTTCGTTAAACCAATTGATTTAGAAGTATTAAAGCAAAAGCTCACTGCTATTTCCCTTCGGACAACCAAAGCAGAAGCAGTGTATCAAGAAGCAACAGATGAATCCTTTTACTATCAACTATTTTTAGATAGTAAAACTAGTTCCATAGAGACAAATATACATTTCACAATGATCGAGCCTGAGCATTCCGAAATGTTTAACAAACTATATAACTGGCTTCAGCAAACTCCTATTTATTCTAGCATGAAGGTTTATCCTTTATCAGAAAAAATTGTATGTTTATTCCAAACAAATGATTTAGAGAAGGATGTTCGTACATTAATGAAGGAATGGCGATTAACGAATAATAGTTCGTTAAATATTGGGGTTTATGATGGGGAACCGACCACCATGAAGAATATGTATACCTTAACGAAACGTGCACTTCATCAAAGCTTTTACGAAGGCTATGGGCACATTTTTTATGCGAGCAAACAATTGGAGACACAGCCCTTCGATCCTTTACTAACACCTGAAGAGCAGCAATTACTAATAAGTAGTTTAGAGGACGGAAATATTGAAGCCGTCAAAGCATTTTTATATCGACTATCTAATGAAGAAATTTATTATAAGCAAGATGACTTACGTATTCATCTAACGAGTGTTTTGGCGCAAATTCGGCGCTTTATGCTGAAGTATAAATTACATGAGAAAGCTGCAATTGAGCAAAATTATCGTCAGCTTTTTCATTTAATTATTGAGCATCCTATATTTTATACCATTTTAAATGGCATCATATCATTTACACAAAGGCTGATTGAATTAGCTAATGAGGCACGAATAGAAAAACGGGCTGACTATGTAGAACTGGCCATAGAAATTATCGACCAGCAATTTCAGGATAGCGGGTTATCATTACCTTACGTTGCTCATAAATTAGGGATTAGTCCTAATTATTTAAGTACGATTTTTTCTAAGAAGCAAGGCCTACCATTTAAACGCTACCTACAGCAAGTCCGAATTCAAAATGCCACAAAGATGCTTGTAGAAACAGATTTTGCTATTAGTGAAATTGCCGATTTAAATGGTTTCGATGATTCGAATTACTTCATTAAAATTTTTAAACAGCACATCGGAATTACGCCTCATCGTTATCGTAAAACGTAAAAAGGCACATCAACGTAACATAAGGTTGATTTCCGTTCCAACTGGGCGCTTGTGCGAAAGCGTAGCGGATGAAGGCTTAATTATTTTAACCATCCCTTCCTCTACTGTCTCACTCCTGGGGACTGATTCCCAAGGAGTCGCCAGTCTTCACTGCAATCAACTTATACCTAGTGATCATAGTATTTTTTCAATTATCACATGCCATTTTCAATAAGATTACATAAACAAAAGAATTCACCTTTAATTTTGAGCTATCTCTTCTCTATAACTTATTTTTAAGTAATTCTCGAAAATGTTTTAAAAAAACTAAATTAGTGGTAAAGGTTATTCATAAGCCTTTTAAATCCAGCATATATTTATAATTTATATCTTAATATAAAAATTCTTTAACAATAATTATTATAATTTACTAGCAATTCTAGTTTGCGTTTGCTATAGTTATTGATGAAGAGTTTGACTCACAATTTTCCTTCAGGAGGTAAACTAATATGACAAACGAAAATGATCGTAGCCGTCGATTTACAACAGCAGGTGGCGCTCCAGTAGTAAGCAACCACGATTCAATGTCAGCAGGTCCCCGTGGTCCTCTATTACTTCAGGATGTATGGCTAGTTGAGAAATTAGCGAACTTCAACCGTGAAGTTATTCCTGAACGTCGTATGCACGCTAAAGGTTCAGGTGCATTCGGTACTTTCACTGTAACGCATGATATTACTAAATATACAAAAGCAAAAATCTTCTCAGAGATTGGGAAAAAGACTGAAATGTTTGCACGTTTCTCCACAGTTGCAGGTGAGCGTGGTGCAGCGGATGCTGAGCGCGATATTCGTGGTTTTGCACTTAAGTTCTATACTGAAGAAGGTAACTGGGATTTAGTTGGTAACAACACACCTGTATTCTTCTTCCGTGATCCTTTACACTTTACAGATTTAAACCACGTGGTAAAACGTGACCCACGTACAAATATGAAAAACGCTAATTCAAACTGGGATTTCTGGACTTTACTACCAGAGGCACTTCACCAAGTAACAATTGTTATGTCTGACCGTGGTATTCCGTCTGGTTACCGCAATATGCATGGTTTCGGTTCTCATACTTATAGTTTTATTAATGCTGAAAACGAGCGCGTATGGGTTAAATTCCACTTCCGTACAGAACAAGGCATAGAAAACTTAACAGGTGCTGAGGCAGGTGAGATAATCGGTAACGACCGTGAATCTTCACAACGCGACCTATATGAGGCAATTGAAAAAGGTGACTTCCCTAAGTGGAAAATGTACATTCAAGTAATGACTGAGGAACAAGCTCGTGAGTTACCATATAATCCATTTGACTTAACAAAGGTATGGTATAAAAAAGACTTCCCATTAATTCCTGTAGGCGAATTCGAGTTAAACAAAAACCCGGACAACTACTTTGCGGAAGTTGAGCAATCAGCATTTGCACCGTCAAACATTATTCCTGGTGTAAGCTTCTCACCAGACAAAATGTTACAGGCTCGTATCTTTGCTTATGCAGATGCACACCGCTACCGTTTAGGTGTAAACCACCACTCGCTTCCTGTAAACGCACCAAAATGCCCATTCCGTTCATTCCATCGCGATGGTGCTATGCGTTTCGATGGTAATCTTGGTTCAACTTTAGGCTATGAACCAAATAGCTATGGTGAATGGGAGCATAATTTAGACTATAAGGAGCCTGAATTACGTATTGATGGAAATGCTGGTATCCACGACTTCCGTGAAGACGACAACAACTACTTCGAGCAGCCGGGTAAATTATTCCGCCTAATGACTGCTGAAGAGCAACAACGCCTATTCGAAAATACTGCTAATGATATGGCGTCAGTTGAAGAGTTCATCAAACGTCGTCATATCCTGCACTGCTATTTAGCTGATCCAGCATATGGTGAAGGTGTAGCAAAAGCTATGGGCCTTTCATTAGAAGGCGTAGATCTTTCCAACCCATACGTGAAACAACCAACTAACGTTTAACTTATTTCAGCAAACAAACATCTGCTGAGGCATAATTGATTTTTTCCACTTATTATTGATATCCAAATCCAACTTTTTACTCCATGTGAAGGGCAACTTCACATGGAGTTTTTTTATCTTAATGACCCAAAAAGGCTTGTGCCTATAGACACAAGCCCGCTTTAATAATTATTGATAAATTTGACTGCCAACCTTTTTAAATTCCTCTGCTTTCTCCTGCATGCCTTTGTGGATTGCTTCAGTCGTATTTAAGTCACTATCTTTTGCATAATTACGAATATCTTGTGAGATTCTCATACTACAAAACTTAGGTCCACACATTGAACAGAAGTGCGCCGTTTTCGCCCCTTCTGCAGGCAATGTTTCATCATGGTATTCGACTGCACGCTCTGGATCAAGCGATAGGTTGAATTGATCGCGCCAGCGGAATTCAAAGCGTGCCTTAGATAGTGCATCGTCACGCTGCTGTGCTCCAGGATGCCCTTTCGCTAAATCTGCCGCGTGTGCAGCAATTTTATACGTAATCACCCCTACACGAACATCCTCACGATTTGGTAAGCCGAGATGCTCTTTAGGCGTCACATAACATAACATTGCCGTACCAAACCAACCGATCATTGCAGCACCAATAGCCGATGTAATATGGTCATAGCCAGGCGCGATATCTGTTGTTAGCGGCCCTAAAGTATAGAAAGGAGCTTCCTTACACACCTCTAACTGCTTATCCATATTTTCTTTAATAAGATGCATTGGCACATGCCCCGGCCCTTCTACCATCACCTGTACATCATGCTTCCAGGCAATTTGCGTTAATTCCCCTAGCGTTTCTAGCTCCGCAAACTGAGCCTCATCATTGGCATCTGCAATAGAACCAGGACGTAAACCATCACCTAAAGAGAAGGCAACATCATAGGTTTTCATAATTTCGCAAATTTCTTCAAAATGTGTATATAAGAAGCTTTCTTGATGGTGATATAAACACCACTGTGCCATAATCGAGCCTCCTCGAGATACTATGCCTGTTACACGATTAGCCGTTAATGGCACATAGCGTAGCAATACCCCTGCATGAATCGTGAAGTAATCGACACCTTGTTCAGCCTGTTCGATTAACGTATCACGATACACCTCCCACGTTAAATCCTCTGCCACACCATTTACTTTTTCTAGCGCTTGATAAATTGGCACCGTTCCTACAGGCACCGCGGCATTACGGATAATCCATTCACGTGTCGTATGAATATGTTTACCCGTAGATAAATCCATAATGTTATCAGCACCCCAGCGTGTAGCCCACGTCATTTTTTCTACCTCTTCTGCAATTGAGGATGACACCGCTGAATTTCCAATATTGGCGTTAATTTTCACGTGGAAGTTACGTCCAATAATCATTGGCTCGGCCTCAGGGTGATTAATATTAGAGGGCAAAATTGCACGCCCTGCCGCGATCTCTGAGCGCACGAATTCAGGATCCATATTTTCGCGAATCGCTACAAATTCCATCTCTGAAGTAATAATTCCCTTTCGTGCATAGTGAAGCTGCGTTACATTTTTACCTTTCTTCGCACGCAAAGGCTTTCTAGATAAATCCGGAAAAACATTTTCTTTCATTCGTGGATCATCAGCTTTGCGAAATCCATTATCTTCTGGCTTGATAATACGACCTTCGTATTCTTCAACGTCACCCCGTTCTCTGATCCATGCACTACGTAAAGCTGGCAATCCTTTCGTAATATCCACCTTATACGCAGGATCAGTGTACGGGCCACTCGTATCATAAACACGTACTGGCGCATTTTCCTCTTCACCAAAGCTTCCTGTCGTTGGACTTAGAGCAATTTCACGCATTGGCACTAAAATATCAGGTCGAGATCCTTCTACATAAACTTTTTCACTTCCATCAAAGCTTGACATAATCGTAATATTCTTGTTGCTAACTGTTGTCATAAACTACTTCGCTCCCTTTTACATTTATACAAGGACCGAATCTAACTCACCCACAAAAACAAAAGCCGAATCCAAAAAAATTTTGGATCCGGCTAAGAATGTAAAGGTATAGTTATTGCAAATAACATAGAGTGCAATAATGGTTAACTTTCCCACGCTGGTATGAGCCAGATCAGGTCCAAAGGGTCAAGAAACCTCTATGCGTTTCCCTCTCAGCCTGACTCATCAGACTCCCCTAGTTAATGCTATTAAGTTTGATGCTAGTGTAGCAGATATTGCTAAGAGATGGAAGCTTCATTTGAATATTTTTGCGCATCATCAAGAAACAGCTAATCGGACGACCCCAGGAAAGCGTACAGCCGGAACGGAAATCAACTTCACGTTCTTTGATGAATTCATATACTTTGAAGATTTATCGGAACAAAATCTCATTTAATCGGAACAATTTTAACTTTTATCGGAATATTATCTTGTTTTATCGGAACAATTTCAGTTTTTATCAACTAAACAATAGTTCCGCTACGTAAATCACGATCGTCACTGTAATACAGCTAACAATCGTTGAGAATAATACTGTTTGTGCAGCAGTTGCCGATTCTACGTCATATTCTAATGCCAGACTAGAACTATTTCGCGATGTCGGGAACGAGCTAGCTATAAAAAGTGATTGTGCCACGACACCGTCAAGACCAAGCACATAAATCATCAGCAATGCTACGGCTGGCCCTAGGACTAGTCGTGTAAAACAGCTAATGAATACCAGTTTATTGAACATGGATTTGATTTCAAGCTGTGATAGTTGTGCCCCTAAAGTTATTAATGCTACAGCGATAAAGCCATCTGCCACATGGTCTATCGGAATTCTTACAAACTGCGGAATAGCGATATTAAAATAGTTCATTGCAACACCAATAATAAGTGCATGAATAATAGGCATTTTGAGGAAGTCTTTCACAATAGACATGCCCGATTTTGTTGAAGAAATTAAATTGTACAAGCCGTAAGTATAGGTCGTCATATTTTGAAATATGACGAGAATGACCTGAATCGCTACTCCAATCGGCTGGGTCACGAAAATCATTTGCGCCACCGGAATACCATAGTTACCTGAATTAATTAGGACAACACTATTTTTAAACACTGCCGCCTCTGTTTTTACTAAACCGAGCCCCTTTGCTAAAAAGTGACTAAGCACCATTTGGCTTCCGATAAAGAGTAAAATAAATAACGCAACTTCTCCAAGTACAGACAGCTCTATACTCGTTTCATATATATTCACAAAAACAGCTGCTGGCATGAAGCAATATGTAATAAGTTGAGATAATGCCTTTAAATTAAAGCGAAATTTCTTTTGTAAAACTGCGCCAAGTACTAGAAGCACTAAAATTGGAGCTACAATTTTAAAGAAAATCATACCGAGATACATACTAGCGTGTCCCCTTTCCTCTCCTATAGTAGTGCTGTTTTTATACTTGGTCAATGTACCTCACCGTTAACTCTTAGCCCTTTACGAGGCATTTTTAGCCCAATGTCTTTTACCATAAATAAACAAAAAGACTGCCTCACAAATTGAAGCAGTCTTTCTCTGAAAGAAGTTAAACAAGCTTAAATCGATTAACAACCTCTTGTAATTCTTTTGAAATCTCGTTCATATTATTGATGGACTCTGCAACCTTTTGTAGTTCCGCTTGTTGGTCAATAGCAGATGCACTTACCTGTTCTGCAGATGCAGCAGTCTCCTCAGAAATAGCAGAAATACTTTGGATTGCCATTATCGCTTGATTTTTATGCTCTAACATATGAGAAAGTTTAGTCATTAACTCACTAATTGACGTTGCAATAGAATTAGAAAGCTCACTATTGTCTTTAAACGCAACCTCAGTGCTTTGTACTGACTCATTTTGAGCTTGTATTAAGCCCGCGTTTGAGGCAATGACAGCTACCGTTTGCTGAGAATTTTCAAGAATGCTATCTACCGTTTGCTTAATAACATCTGTTTCATTTCTGGATTGCTCTGCTAGCTTTCGTACCTCCTCAGCGACAACTGCAAAACCTTTACCATGTTCACCAGCACGTGCAGCTTCTATGCTTGCATTTAAGGCTAATAAATTTGTTTGCTCGGTAATACCTTGAATAGACGCTATAATCTGATTGATATTGGCAATATTAGACGCCAATGACTCCATTTGCTGCTGAATACGTCCATTCATTGCATTCGTTTCTGAGTTACGTTCACGTAAGCTTTCGACTTCTTTCATTCCTTCGTCTGTAGTTGTTTTCGTTTTATTCGATAGCTCGTCCATTTCATTTGAAAGCGTTGTAATAGCATCAATTTGATCGGATAAATCAATCATTCGATAATTGGTTTCTTCTGTATCCTCAGATTGCTTGGATGCTCCCTGCGCAATTTCATTAATAGCTACAGAGACCTCTTGACTTGAAGCAACTATTTCATTAAACGCCTCATGAACATAATTTGATGATTGATTGAGTGATGTCGTAGCATTCAGCACGGTTTGAATGGCGCTATTCGTTTGATCTAACATATTATTATAAGCTAATGCAACAGCACCAATCTCATCAGGCTTAATATATTTCTCATCCACTTTTTGAGTTAAATCTCCATTTGCCGCCGTTTCAATAGAAGTGCGTAAAAACTTTAATGGCCTCAGTAATTTATAGATAAACAATGCACTAGCAACTGCCATTAAAACAATTATAATAATTGACGCTATGATGGTAAAAGTAAGCACATGATTATAGGTTTCTAATATTTTGGATTTTGGTAGCACTAATTGTACAGTCCATGTTTCATCAATCCCATCTAAATTCATCGGAGCAAAAACGTTAAATGAATTTTCCTTGAGCTCTTCGGAATCCAAATACATACTTTTTAGCTCGCCACTATCCATTGTTTGTTTAATGCTTGTCCAGTCCAATTTATCCTGCATATTTAATCCTTTTAATGACTCACCAAAGCTATTTGCAGTTAAAACTCCATTATTAGTAATAATAGCTGCATAGCCACCATCTGGCTTTACAGACTCTGTCAATCCCTTTAAATAGTCAATAGCTATATCAGCCGTCAATGTGCCAAAAAACGATCCCGAAGCATCGACTAACGGAACAGCAATCGTTGTCATTAGTACTGTTTGTCCGTTGATATTATATTCGTATGGTTCCGTTAGAACGGATCTTCCTTCTTCTTTTGGTATCCAATACCACTCGGAAATACTCTTGTCGTCGATGCTTTCAAGAGAAGTCGTTGTTATTCCATTTCCATCCTTATTTAAATAAGGTATAAAGCGATTTTTTGAATCTACTAAAGTAGCATTTATTGTTGGCTCTATATTTGTGGAGTTCTGTTCAAAAACAGCTCCTACACCAAGTAAATCTTCATTATTAACTAAGTTAGTTTCCATCATATCTATTATGTCTTCTGCAGAAAGCTTACCTTTTTTCTCCATACCCTCAACTATACGTTTCGTCGTCAGTAAAGTCGTGTTTGCTTTTTGAAAGCGTTCACTCATCTTTGCTGCCGAATATTCAGCAGTTTCCAGTGTTGCACTTTCTGCATCATCAACGCTTTGACTCTTTAAAATAACACTTACAATAACCGTATATGTAATAAATAACACTAAAAATAGCCCTATAATTAAAGCAGATAGCTTTAAAGCGATACTCCTAGACTTCCCCATCACAACACCCCACTTTTATACATAATGATAATGGATGGAAGGTCGTATAACAATAAGATATTTAGCGAATCAAGTAGAATTTTGATGATTTATAGAGAATTCTACTGTTTGCAAATCCAAAAATTTAAATCGCATAAAAAAGGATCAATTATCCATTTATTATTGGTTGTTTAGTAAAACATACCCTTTATATACTAAAATATTGAAATATATGATATATTATCTACTAAATACTACGATTGGAGTGATTAACTTGAAAAATAAAGCGTTATCGACTTTTATGGCAACAGCTATTACAGCAACCTTAGTTTTGCCAGTAGCATCTGCAAACGCCGCTTCAAATGATCAATCTTTAAACCACTCAATTCAAATTGGTGGGCAGGTAGCCGCAGCCACAGCTAAGGGGCAAACTGTTACCATTAACAACATCACTAAAGATAAAGTACTTACATCCAATGGCCAATTTAAAATTAGTCAGTCGCTGAAGCCTCTCTTAAATACATCAAATAGCACTGCATTGGCAAATGCTGAAGCTACTATTATCGTAAAGAACGGTGAAATTACAAGTATTACCGCACTAACTCTATCTAAAGCTGGTACAAACAAAAAAGAGGTATATTTTGACGGCGGTGGCGAACAAATTGATGGAAGCCTAACTGTAAATGCGGATTATGTAAAAATTCAAAATGTAACTATTAAAGATGAGCTTATCGTAACTAATCGTGTCAAGAAGGCAATTACGATTGATACCGTTACTATCGGGGATACGATTACGTTTAAACCTTTAGTGACGAGAAACATTAAATGGTTAAATGTTTCCCTAAAAGATATCAAATCTCCAAATATTAACATGGAGCGTACTAAAGTAAATGTGACTTCTGACAAAAACATTTCTAAGGTTGATGTAGTAGGTAAAGTTGCAGCATTTGAGGTTAATGCCAATGTTGATAAGCTTACAATCGATGTTGAAAAAGATTTTAGCCTTTACGGAGAAGGTAAAATTGATCAAGTGATCGTTAAGCACGGGGCAAAGGTGACATTAGATTCAGGGCATCTAATTAACAAGGTGCAGGTGGATGATAATAAAGCCTCTGTAACCTTACCAGTGGTGAATAAAACGGAGCTAAGTAAATTAGTGGCTACACCTCCGTACGTTGCAGTATCTGTTAATGGATATGACGTTTTAACAACTGAAAAATGGACGACGCAAGCTGAACGTACAGCATTCGAATCTGCCGTAAGCAGCGCAAAAGTAGTAGCTAATAATTCCAACGCCTCTCAGGAACAAGTAAACAATGCTATTACACAGTACAGAAATGCATTAGCCGTTTATCAAGTTGCACAAAAAAGTGGCACAAAATATGGTTATGGTGATAAGGCTTCACTTCAAACACTTATCAATTCTGTTCAGTATGTAACCGTTTCTTCGGATGGCTACAACGTTCCATATAACACGCCTTGGACAACTCAATCTGAGAAAAATGCTTTATCTTCGGCGGTTTCATCTGCTCAAACAGTTGTGAATAATTACTATTCTACGCAAAATGATTTTACGAATGCTACGAATAATTTAAACAATGCGATCCAGACTTACAAGAACGCTTATAAATATGGTGTTAATGGAAATTACGTTGATAAATCTCAACTAACGAACCTTATCAATTCTGTTCAGTATGTAAAAGTTTCTTGGGATGGTTCTGACGTTCCAAACAATACGCCTTGGACAACTCAATCTGAGTATAATGCTATGTCTTCGGCGGTTTCAT
The DNA here is from genome assembly GCF_044755845.1 of Lysinibacillus sp. NPDC092081. NCBI lineage: Bacteria > Bacillati > Bacillota > Bacilli > Caryophanales > Bacillaceae > Lysinibacillus > Lysinibacillus sp. NPDC092081. The sequence goes on along the minus strand of NZ_JBIVRU010000014.1, from coordinate 84,007 downwards.
CTGCTCAAACAGTTGTGAACAATTACTACTCAACTCAAAATGATATTGCCAATGCTACGAATAATTTAAACAATGCTATTTGGACTTACAAGAATGCTCAGAAATATGGGACGAATGGGTATAATGTGGATAAATCTCAACTTCGGTCACTTATCGATTCCGCTCGATCTGAATATGTAGAAGTTTCTGAAAATGGGGCTGGATTGCCAAATTATATTTATTGGACTACACAAGCTGAAAGAAACGCTTTAGATTCCGCGGTTTCAAACGCTGAAAATATTTATTATAATAGCAATTCAACTCAGTATGATATTTCTTATGCCATCGATAATTTAAATAAAGCTATCTCAACCTATAAAAGTAACAAAAAAAATGGTAGAAGCTAAAAGTTATAGCTCAAAATATTAATGAAAAGGACTCGGCACATGCCAAGTCCTTTTCATTTCATATAAAATTACATCTAGCCCAAAACATCCACCTGCGAAATCTCACTCATTTTTCTCCAGCTTTTATACCATTCTTCAATTTCCTCACTAGGCTCCACTGCTAATTGCTCCTGTAGCATTTTCGTTAACAGCCAATAATGCTCTTCAACTGCAGCAGCGTTGTTCAGTAAATCATAGAGCTTCATCAAGGTGAAATAGCTATCTTCCTCATCGGGAGAAAATGATTGAACTTTTTCTTGCACCTTTCTGCTGCTACCAAACAAGGGTCCCTTATGACAAGTCATTCGCGTGTTAAAAAGAAAGCAAGCGCCGGCCTCGTTAATACCGAACAACGCCTAAAGCAATTATTTGGCGTAGGATTAACAGTCGAAAGTGATTGGAAAGGTACGACCATCTCTTTCTCAATTCCTAAATAAGAGTAGGATCATCTCTATCGGTTTGAGGGTTCTATCCGTTCTACTATTTTTAAAAAACAGGCTAGAAATATCCCTAGAGCCTGTGGTTTCTTTTATATAAGCAATATTGCCTCTGTATAGCTTTTAAAATCACCTAAATGATTCTCAATAATTGCTTGAAGTATATTTATATCAATAGCTTGATAATCGTGCACAGCAATATTTCGGAACCCGACCATATTTATTAATGTTTTTGCTAATGCATGGTCAATAATGTCTTTTTCCTCAAGTAACTTGAATGCTTCTCTACTCGTTTTAGGTAAGCCAAGCTTTAAATCACTAACAATATGCATGGCCAAATCAATACTAGCTTCACACGCACGTTGAACATTCAGAATGATACTATCCTGCTTCGTAATGTCTTCTAAATTCTCTGGATAACCACCATACACCTCGTTAACACGGTTCACACAGCGTTCAATTGTAGCAATCTTATTTAGAACAACATCATTATTCACCATAGACACTACCCCTCTCTTCAATTGCCTTCAGAATTCCCGCGCGTTGTTCATTTAACGTCACATACATTGATAGAGCCTTCATTCGTTCTTTAACAAAAGTGTTTTCATTTTGGCAATCAATGACCATACCACTTGAATAAATTTGTGCTGCAAACACTGTATCAACCGTCTTCATATCAACTAAATCAACATCAATATTACAAGCCTGTGCAATTTCTCCAGCTAATAGAAAACGTTCATAACCCGAGAGTGGTTTATCTGCAAAATACGCAATATCTAAATCACTATCTTCACGTATTAAACCTTTCGCATAAGAACCAAAAACAATAACAAAGGCTGGATTAACAGCTGAGGCAAGCTTTTCAACAACTACCTTCTGCCAGTTTTGTTGCAAATTAAACACCCCCGCTCTTCTTAGCATCATTATAACAAACTCTCCCCTTAGTATGAGGGTTCTAACCGTCTGTTTCTATCCGGCAGTTTTACAGTTCTATCCGTCGCTATTAAAAAAGCGACCTCTTACCTTTCATATTCCCATAAGTACATAAGACACAAAATATTTTAAAAAAACGCACAACCTATCTACCTATTCACTTAAAATATACATAAAAAAATCCTGGTCTATGATAAAATTGGTTTATCAACATAAATTAGGATATTACCGAGACAATCAAAGGTTTTATCTAGGATAAAAAATCCTACGTTTTACCCATAACACTTATCAAAAACCAATTAGGAGGTTTCCCGTATTATGAAAAACAAACGAAAATTAGCCTTACTCGCCCTAGTTGCGGCCCCTTCACTGATCTATACTGCACCTACGTCAGCATCGGCTGCTGATATTACAGGGAAGGTAAAAACTGCTTACATATATGATAATACTTATTACTACAACGCTAATGTTGCGAATGTTGTTCGACTTATTTCCAACATTAATGATACAACCGCTTCATTCCAAACAACTTTAGAGACAGCCAGCAAAGCATACGATGCGTTAACCGTAACGGAACAAGAGTACGTCACGAATTATTCAACGCTGTCAAATTATAAACAGACAAAAGTAGCGTATCGTAAGCTTGCTGATCAAATTGAAGAGAAATTAGCTTCGGTAGAATCAACTTCCGTCAATTACTATCAAAATGTTATGGAAACGAGAGATTGGTACAATACGTTAAATGCAGCACAGAAAACATTTGTGAGTGCTGCATCACAAAGGATACTGACATCCTATATCGCACCAAACACATCTATCGATAAAGTGGTTAATAAAATTCGATTGTTAAACTCTTCTCGCATTACCTTCCATCAAGATGTAGCTGATGCTAGAGCAGAGCTTAATGCATTACGCAAATTTACAAACGCTTCTTTACCTGTTGGTGTAGAGCAGCTTTTATTAGATGCTGAACAGCTTGTTGTGAAAGATAAGGAAGCAGCTAAGGAAGTGGAAAACGCCATTGCAGATTTATCACCTAAAACGTCTACTGCCCAAGATGTACAGGCAGTGAAAACAGCCTTCGAGGCTTTAACGCCTGTGCAACAACAGCTTGTCCCTAATGTCTGGACTTTAGTGGACTTTGTAAATGGGAAATATAAGCTACCGACTAAAGGGAACGGGACAAAAACGCCAATTTTATCGGATACGGCAGCCGTACCTGGTAAAATTACAGCTATGACTAGAAACAAAAATACCTATACAGCAAAAATAAACGTTGCTGACTCAGAAATTAGTACAGAGCGCTTCGTTTTAACAACAAAATCTAATATGACTGTTATTATTCCACCGCTAGGAACTCTTCTTAATGAGGATACTGGTGTTATGGAAATTCAAATTACACGAAATTTGAATCGTATCACTTTCAAAGCAACATTAAATAAAAAACCAGTTGAATTTGAGGCAGATATGGAAATCATTATCGATAATTTATCACCAAATGCCTCCATCGTTCGTACGTTTGATCTTGGCGATCAAGAGCCTGCTGATTACATAGTAGAAGGAAACCGTCATTTCATTCAAACAACTACATCTGGTTCATTCCAAATTGTTAGATAGTAATCCACTAATAATTTTCAGTAAAAAAAAAGCATAACCCTCTGCCAATTTTATTATTTGCGGAGGGTTATGCTTTTTTCTGCTCCGCTATCGCTTCTTCAAAGCAAAAGCACTTCTTTCAAAAAATCAATGGGCACCTGTAACGAAATCCTACTTACTCTAATACATCATAAAGAGACCTTTTTATATCATTCCATCAACAACTTCGCTCTTCTTGATATGCCAAATTACCCCTTTTTTTCAACATTTCTTGGTCCAACAACTGATTAAGCAATACGCTGTCGTTCCCTTCATCAGAACGCTCTTTTATCGCGTTCTTTCAAAAAAAACCTGAAAACTATTGACAATTGTCATAAAACAGGGATAATCATTAATAAAGTTTCCTTAGAGAAACAATATGAAGTTCGGGAAATATTATTATAGAAAGGAATAAAAAATGCACATGGAAAAGACGTCATTAAAACCACTTTCTGAATGCTCATTTGGAGATTGCTTTTTAATAAAAGAAATAAATATTAAGGGTCCGTTAAGAAGAAGATTATTAGATTTAGGCTTTGTGAAAGAAGCAGAAATCTCTGTTCTTCGTAAAAGTCCTTTAGGAGACCCTGTTGCTTATCGCGTAAGCAATACGACGATTGCATTACGTAATGATGAAAGCTCTATGATTTTGGGCGAAATTGTTAGGGGGAATACAAAGTGAGAGTAAATAGAATAGCTTTAGCAGGTAACCCAAATACCGGTAAAAGCACATTATTTAATACATTAACAGGATTGAAGCAGCATACTGGGAACTGGCCAGGGAAAACGGTTGTTCATGCAGAAGGATCTTTTGAACACAAAGGAGAGCAATATGTACTAGTGGATTTACCCGGGACCTATTCGCTATTTTCCAATTCAGCAGATGAAGAAGTTGCAAGAGACCATATTGTTTTTGATCAACCGGATGCAACGATTGTTGTGCTTGATGCAACATCATTAGAGAGAAATTTAAATCTTGCGCTCCAAGTTTTAGAAATGACGAATAACGTCATCATTTGTATCAATTTAATTGATGAAGCTGAGAAGAAAGGTATTCGAATTGATGACCGGAAATTAGCTCGTGAACTAGGAGTCCCAGTCGTAAAAATATCGGCAAGAAATAAAAAAGGTATTAATCGTTTGTTGGATACTTTAAGTCAATTGGTGAACGGGACGATTGTTACAACTCCGTATCGCATGAAATATTCGAAAGAAATAGAAGAAGCCATAACAAAGATAGAATCGAAATTAGAAGGTTATTTTGATGAAAAATATCCATCGAGATGGGTTGCCCTGCGCTTACTTGATGGTGATGAGGAAATGATCTTAAAACTGCAAAATCATAAGAATAATAAACAGCACGAGGTGAGAACGAATGGAGTCCCAGTCAGTGTTAAATCATAATTCACTTAAGGGTATTTTAGCTGAAGTGAACGAGGTTTCGAATGAGGATATTCGAGATGAAATCGTTAGTGATATTTATACTAAAAGCAAATCTTTATGTAAAAAAGTAGTATCGCAGCAGCCTGCAATGTACAGATCTGATAAATTAGATGAAATTTTCACATCCCGCATTTGGGGATTCCCTATTATGCTTATCTTGCTCGGGACTGTCTTTTACATTACTATTGCTGGCGCGAACGTACCATCTGATATGTTAGCAAACTTATTTGGCTATCTAGAGGGTAAGCTAACAATTCTTTTTGAAGCAATGCACGCACCAGAATGGCTACACGGTATTTTAATTCTTGGGCTATTTAGAGGTACTGGTTGGGTTATTAGTGTTATGCTACCGCCAATGGCTATATTCTTCCCTATGTTCGCTCTATTAGAAAACTACGGTTATCTACCACGAGTAGCATTTAATATGGACCGTTTATTTAAACGAGCAGGTGGACACGGGAAGCAGTCATTAACAATGGCAATGGGCTTTGGCTGTAATGCTGCTGCTATTCTGTCTACGAGAATTATAGAATCCCCTCGTGAACGAATGTTAGCCATTTTAACAAACAATTTTGTTCCTTGTAACGGGAGATGGCCAACCCTTATTTTATTAGCATCCTTATTTATGGTAACTGGTTTTTCAGGTGCAACAAGTACACTTGTAACATCAGCCATTTTAATAGGATTTGTCATGTTGGGCGTCGTTGTAACATTATCTGTTTCATGGGTTCTTTCTAAAACAGCTTTAAAGGGTGTACCAACCCATTACACTTTAGAGCTTCCACCGTTCAGAAAACCAAAGTTCTGGGATACAATTTTAAGAGCAAGTATTGATAAAGCATGGAATGTATTAAAAAGAGCAGTAATCGTTGCAGCGCCTGCCTCTATTTTGACTTGGGTATTCGCCAATATTTACGTTGGTGATACGAGTATTCTAATGCATTTTGTAAACTTTTTAGAGCCGTTTGGTCACGCTCTTGGTATGGATGGCTTTATTATGGCTGCGTTTCTTCTTGGGCTGCCAGCCAATGAAATTGTGATCCCTATCCTAATTATGGCGTATTTATCACAAGGAGCTATGCTAGAAATTGAGGATTTATCGAGGCTAAAACAAGTGTTTATCGACCAAGGCTGGACTTGGCTAACAGCATTAAATATGATGTTATTCTCACTTCTACACTTCCCTTGCGGAACGACTTTAGTCAATATTTATAAAGAAACAAAAAGTGCAAAGTGGACATTTATGTCATTTTTAATTCCAACTGTTATTGCCATTGGTGTAACATGGCTAACGGCGACAATTGCTCGCGCGTTTGGTTGGGTGTGATGATGGAGGGGATGGTCTTAAACCAGACACCCCTTATTTAGTATCACATACGTATTTACACCACATAAAGGCTTAATCGTTCATGAAGCGATAGAGCAAGAAACAATTAACGGAAAGGAACTTTAGTTATTCCTTTGTTATTTCCCATAATAAACACCTTAAATTGACTCACTCAATTTAAGGTGTTTTTAACTACAATCGATTAAGACCCCTTAATATTTCCCTAGGATTAATTCCAAATCTCTCCTTAAAAATCTCCGCAAAATAGCTAGGATTAGAATATCCCACTGCATTCGCAATATCAGTTACATTCATAGTTCCCTCTTGTAGTAAAAGAAATGCTTTCTCTAGCCTTTTTTCTCGTAAATATCCAAACACAGTTGTTCCGAACATCTCTTTAAATCCCTTTTTTAATTTGTAATCATTTAAACCAATTAAACGCGATAACTCAATTAGTGTTGGAGGATTGGACATATGCTCCATAATAATTGATTGGGCTTGCTGTATTTTTGTTCTATCACTTTTTGAAAACATAACAGGACTAAGAGAATTATCAAATAGATGAGATCGGAATGTCATAGATAAAAGCTGCAATGCTCGGCATTCTAACTCTAAATTGGTCATTTTCTTACTTGCTATAGCATCTAACATTTGCCGAACAATAATTAGGGAAGATGCGTTAATTCTCTCTTGAAATAGTCTATATCGTTTTCCATCAAGAATTTTAGAGAAATTTAGGGATTCCTCACTAGTTTTACTAATTTCACTCATAAAATGATTGAAAGTTGAAACCGGAATACCAATCCCAACCATTTGATAGGATTGATTTTTATGAAACATAAAATTTGCCCCTACTTGCTCTATAAATTGAAGCGAGCATGTTCCTGAAGAAATTTCATATTCTGAACCTGAGATGTAAACACCTCTATTACCTTGTAAACAGAAACTAAGTTCAACCATAGGCTGCTTTGTTACTACTTGCATTTGGTGCTCTCGATAAAATGAGTAATCAGATATAACCACTTCTAAATCTGGCCGAGGAATAAAACGATGTATAGCTCCTTCCTGCACATTTGGTTGGAATACAAACGGACATTCTTGTACCTTTGACATTTCCAATGCATGAAAAAATTCACTAAAGTTCTCATGGAAATTAGTATTCAACATGTTCGTCACCATCCTCCGTTTTTAATCGAGAACTATTATCAATTATAACCAAAGTGTAGCAAACGAACAGCGATTAAGCTATTCTTCTTTCGTAGTAAGTACCATTGACAGTAGTAAACATAAAAAGAAAATAGTAGCTCCAAAACCATAAGCAGTAGCGTATCCCCCAGCATATTCTATAAGCCAACCTGCGAGTCCAGGCCCAATCATTTGGCCGATAGCGTAAAAGATAGAAATAAAGCCGATCGCTGACGCCACATATTTTGCCGATACCCCTTGACTCGCCTTCATTTGAATGAGCACAAGGACACCTCCAAGAGACGAGCCCCATATAATAGCAGACATGATAAATCCAACTACATTAGGAAATAGCATTGGAAAAACATCTCCAACAATTGATAAAAGCAACGCTGCCATTAATGCTTTTTTTACGCCTATCTTATCCGCTAGCATTCCCCATAATGGCGCACCACCAATTGAAACGATTCCTGCAACAGCATAAATGAAGCCCGCCACTGCATTCGAAATCCCAATGTCCTTCATATAGCTTGTTTGATATAAATTCGGAATAAGATAAACAAGTCCAACGGCAAAATAAATTCCAGCTATGAGGTACAACTCTTTACTTCTCCAGGCTTTAGTTTTTTCTTGTGCAGTCCCCTTTTCTGCCGAGTGTGGTGTCTTTATCACAAAAAATGCTACTAATACGACTATAATTGTGATTACCTCAAATACTAACCACACTCCTCGCCAGCCAAGCTTAGGAAAATGCTGAAGCATAAAGGGCACGATTAATCCAGACAATAACATCCCTACTCCCGCACCACTCATTAGTAACCCCATCACCGTCCCTCTTTTCTTTGGGAATGAGCTAACTGCTATTGATAGTAGTGGTGTATAGACAAGAGCACTACCAGCACCAGCTAAAAATAAAGCTATAGCAGCCCACCAAAAGTTCGGGATAAATATAAGACCTCCTAAACCTGCAATAACTAAGCCTCCGCCTACCAACAGCACGTTTTTCGCCCCAATACGCATCGTCAGCATCCCAGACAGACCTACTGTAAGTAAATAACCTAAAAAGAGCATCGTACCTAATAAACCTGACTGTGATGTAGTTAATGACAGCCCTTCCTGCATAAAAGGTAATATAATTCCGTAAGCCATACGAGCAAATCCCGTAGTTGTAACGATTAATAGCATCCCAGTCATAACAAATGCCCAAAAATTTTTCATTTTTATTCCCCTTTCATCAATTAATGCCTATTACTCTTAAAATAAAGAAACTATTCAATATGTTGATCTAAGATCCCCTTTTCATTTTTTGTTAATTTTTCTCTTTAGAAATATAGTTATCTTAATTTTTTTAGTCCTACTTCTCTACCAATAGACGGATAATAATGCCGTTTAACGGATTTTATTTTCTTTTAAACATGAAAAGAGACATCTCAATAGATTTTGAGACGTCTCTTTTGGGCACTATGTATTCTTCCAACTTCTTATTGAAAAACAGAAAGCTGAGCAAGCACTACAAAATTATAACTCATAAATATCTCCTCTATGTCTGGCATCATTGCGAAAACCCCACAATGCCAATCTTCTTATAACACATCAAAAGTCGGTGTGATTATGCTTACGAAGAGTTTAGCAATGAATGAGCAAAGCATTATACAAAAGTGAATACAATTACTCCAAGATACAAGAAAACAGAGCTGTCAAAGCCATATTTGAACAAGGTGGAGACATGATCGATACTTGGATGAACATCCCCCATGGGGACCTGGGAAACCGAATAAGCTATGTTGTAAATCGTTATTCCTATCTCAGAGGCATGTTTACTGTGGAGATGGATACACTCTTTGTAGTTGTCGATTTAGGTTATAGGAGAAATTTAGAGGGCATCGATTCTTTGATAAAGGCGTTTCTATTCCCCTTTTCTAATGATATATTGAAAACATTGTTTGGCTTATTAGTTATATAATTATATTTTTTATAGAATTAATAAACCCAGTAAAACATTATGGAAAAATGCTTTACTGGGCTTTATTCTATACCATGAACTACGAGGAATTTTAGCACAATAGCTAAAATACTATTCTAAAATCTCTATCATATACGATTTTATTAATTACCCCTTTTAATTTCAGAATACGGCAATGAACCATTAACAGACATTACGATATTTCCATACTTGTCTACAGTTAACAGATAGGCTCTTTGTTTCTCCATAAAGATAGCATTAGTACCTGTAGCTTTTAGTTGTAATCTGAAACTTGCCTGTGATTGATTTTGTTGTTCAGGAGTTGTCGGTAATAATTTCTTACCAGCTTGAGTGATACCTTGCGACCACTTTCCTGTTTCGATACTGTTAATAATATCTTCTTTTGTGAGTACCTGAGAAGCTGAGTTAGTAATAGCATAATAATATGTTTGTTCCCAAGATAGTTCTGTATTGATTTCAATACTAACTTCCATAGTTGGGGATGTTTTGATATCACTACCACCTAAAGTTCCTGTTAAATATGCTTCAATAATTTTATTATTAGCATCAGAACTTGGATATTTGTACTCTGCTCTTTCTTTACTGAATGTCCATCCACCTTTATCTGTAGCTGTAGCATTTACAGTAATGTCGAAGCTTTGTTTTACTTCATTAGCAAACTTGATAATTAGCTTACGAGATTCCCAATCCTTCTTACCTGTAGTATCTTCCCACTCCCATGGATAGGATGGCGAAATAGCAGTATTTGTACCTGGTTCTACTAATTTAAAATCAGAATCTTTTAGATCAATAGCCTCTGAAAATGTTACTTCAAATGTTTTACCATCCAGACGTTTAAAGATTGGATCTTCTACCTTTGGTGGTGTGCCATCTGAGAAGAATTTGTATGCCATAACACCTGTTCCATTTCCACTAGGAGTCAGGGTTATTGGTTTATTTTGTTTTTCATCAAATGTGTAAACTTTTGATTCTGTACCCACCTGTAACATTGTCGCGTTATTATAGCGATCCTTTACTGCAACATAAAGCTCGTAATCTTGATGTTCTGATAAAGAAAGGTTAATTTCATTTGTATCTTTCCGCATATTGCTAGCAGTTCCTTTAGCGATAACCTCTTCTGCACTAGTTGGAACTGGAATAGTTGTATCATCAGCTTTCCTAAGGACATAGTAATAGGTTCCATCTTCGTCTGACATAAATTTAAATGTAGCTTTCTTGTCACCCTCAGCTATTTTTATTGATGTATTTTCAATTTTCGGTGGTGTTTGATCATCAATAACATGTTTTGCTTGAATATCAGAAACATTTCCTGAACGATCTCGTAACACCATATAAATCGAATAGCTTTTAAATGGATCTAATGGTGGTGTTGTATTTGGAAGCGGAACTGTAACCTTTTGTTTTCCTAATTGAGCTGGTTTATTACCACCACTACCGATAATAGCTACATCCTCTGTGCCAACTTTAAATGTTTTCGAATTCAATTGAACAGCTTCAATTAAACGTAGACGATCATCACGTGTTAGCTTTAAGTCTGACTCCATAATCAAATAATGATACGTACCTGCTTTAGTTGCATTGAATTCAATAAGCGTCTGATCTTTTGCAGCATTAATCGCAGGTTCTCCTATAATTGTTAAGTAAGGCCATTCACCATCTTTATGAATATATTCAGCCGTATTTCTAGGAACACTATTAGGCGGAATATTATTAATATTTTCGAATCCATTATCAGCTAAGTCTTTAACATTTGGAGAAATAGTTACAACTAAGTTATCGCCATTTACAAATCCTGTTAATGAAGGGATTGTGAATATTAATCTTTTTTGTGATTTATTATAGACGACTTTTTCTGGACGAATTGGTTTTTGCAAGCCTTGATTGACAATCCCTGTACCTGTAAGTTCATAGTTCTCTACTTTTTCAGCAGATACAGGATCTAATTCCTCACTCACTGTTACATAAAACTCATTTTTTACTTCATCAAGTAAAAACAGTTCACCACCTACAATATATGGTGGGATATTATCAAGTGCACCTGTCTTAAAGCCTTTCGAAGCAGCTGGGTCTATCGAATAATTACCCGAATCATCCTTCATCACTACATAAAGTTCATATTCTGTTTCAGCCTCTAAGCCTGTTAGAATTTCAGTAATTCCAAGTTTCCCTGCAACTGCCTTACCCTTACCTGTTGGTTTAGCAACAATATCTGCAGTTGTTGGAGCAGCTGCAGTCGTCTTTTTACGTACGTAGTAGTAATAGTCTCCTGGTTCACTCGCTGTAAATGTAAACTCTGCACGTGTTCCACCATGTAAAGGTGTTACTGTTAAAGATTTAACAACTGGTGGTGTTCCATCTTTCATTTGGAATGATTGTGATTTAATATCCGAAACATTGTTCGCTCCGTCAACGACCATCACATAAACGACATATTCTTTTTTCTCACCTAATTTAGTGATTTTAAAGGTGTTTTTACCATTCACTGCTGCGCCTGTTCCACTTGCCACATTGTCAGTAGAAATACGATTTACCATTTCCTTTTTCGTTGGTGCATCGGCGCCTTTTTCACGGACGATATAGTAGTAAGTTCCAACTTTATCTGAAGTGAAATCTACCTGTACCTCACTACCACTTAAAACTGATACATTCGTAATGTCGATTAAAGGTTTTGTTTTATCAGCTGGTTTTTGGTTTTCAAGATCATCTTTATCGACTGGTTTACCGTCTGGATCTGTAATTGTACCAATATTGTCTTTATCCTCTAGGAAGTCGTCGAAAATATTATTCGGTCCCTCGCCCTTCGGTATAATCACTTTGTCAACATACGTGTAATCTCCAAGATCAACCCAACCGTATACATTATCAACATACAGAGTACCTACGCGGCCGTCTATATACAATTCTAAATCTGTATAGCTATTGTAGTTAATCCAATCGATGTTGCCATCTCCGTAAATTGTTAGCTTCGTTTCTGTATCAAGGTTTAGTGTGCCGATATTCCCTTGAATCTCAAATTCACGAACATTCCCAATGATGTCTACACGTGGTAGCTTCATATTCGTTTCGATTTTTGTACCGCTTTGAGAGACAACTAGGCGTGATACAGTGCTGTTATAAAATTCAATATGTTTTTCAACATTTTTCATCGTCACTTTATCTTTAGACCAGTTCTCAAATGGCTTGTTTTTATCAGGATTCTTGTCGGGATTCTGATCTGTCCAATTCTGAAGATCTGTTGTCGGACCTTTATTGGACGAGCCTTCATCATTTGGATTATCTGGATTAGACCAGTCGATAAATGCAGTATTGGTGCTTGCTACACGGCCAAGTGATAATGGCTTATAGTTGGAAACGCCTAATTGTAAAGGTGGACGTACCGTTTCGTTGACAAGCATTGTGCCAGTCAGTGTAACATTGGAAAATTCAATATAGTTCCCATTGACAACGATTGTCGCACCAAAGGACCCATGATTGCCATCAAACTCTAGAAATCTTGAGCTTGTCCCACTTGCATTCAATGTTAACTTTGAGACAGAGCGGATAGTTTTGCCTGAAAGATCCCCTTCAATAAGTGCACCTTTTAATACTGGGGCATTATCTTCGTTAAAAATATGCGAGAGACTTTCCGGTACTGAGTAAGGCTCACCATTTATGTAGACATTATCGTCTTCAACACCTGTAATTTTGAAAGATGTGGCATTGCCCTTTTTCTCTTGTGAACGCACAATAAAGGATGCAATTTGTCCACGTGTTACCGCATTAAATGGTGAGAAAGTGACAGGTGTTGTTCCTTCTGTAATCTTTAAATCTACTAAAGTTTGAATATAGATAGCGTTGCTTGTTTGGCTAGTTACATCTTTGAAACTATGGTTGTAATTAGATGCTACCTCAAATTTAAAGCCAAGCACTAAAATTTTCGCCAATTGCCCACGTGTCATCACTTCATTAGGCATAAATGTTCCGTTTGAATACCCTGCCATGATTCCTGCATTTTGTAATGCAGCTATATACTTGTAGTATTCACTACTTTTTGGGACATCTTTAAAATATGGGTCTTGCACATTTTTTAAATCCAAGTCTAAAACAGTTGCCAGCATTTTTGCTGCCTGACCACGTGTTACATTTTGATTTGGTCGAAAGGTTTTATCTGCATACCCACTAATTGCACCTTGAGAGTATAATTTTAAAATATTATCGTAATGGCTTGAATATTGGTTAATATCCGTAAATGGTGACGTAGCTGCAGCTGCATTTTGTGGTGGTACTACAACAGCAATCCCACTAGTAGCAAAAACAGTTGCTATAAGTGCTTTGTTCACTTTTTGGACTTTTGTTTTATCCATCCCACTCTTCCTTTCATCTATGTATTTGATACGTTCAAAATATCATTTTCATCATACCCTTTATATCGACAGGTAGGTAGTGAACCTTCATAGATAATTCTAAAATACTGGAAGAAAATCGTTAGCAAAAATCGGCAACAAACATTAAAAAGCCAAGGAGCATCGGTGCTCACTTGGCTTTAACGATATATAGGCATACATCTAGTCGTACTTGTGATGTTATAAGGGAAAGGGGGATAACCTTGCATCTTGTCAAGTCGAATCAAGAGATGTGTCCCGAGTTTACGTATCATTTGAACATGGTATACAAGTCATATGGGGATGACTTAAAAGTAGCTTGCCCAAATGATCGTAGCATTAATCATGTACCCCAAGAATTAGAAATGTATGCTTATTCCAAAACATTTTTATTTATTTTCTTGCTCTGCTACCATGACTTGATTACGTCCAGCTTGTTTAGCAAGATACAGTGCACCATCCGCTACCTCAATTAACTTTTCCGTCGTGTCGGCCATTTGTGGATATACTGCAACGCCTGCAGATAAAGTAACTGGGCGATCACATGGACTTATAGTATGTGCCAACATATCGCGCAGTTGCTCGGCCACCTGTGCCGCTTCCTCAGCTGTAGTAGTTGGCAATAACATCACAAATTCCTCACCACCGTAGCGACAGCAAACATCTCCCTCACGAGCGACTGTTTTCATATTGCGTGCTAAAAATTGTAACACCTTATCACCTACTGCATGACCATACGTATCATTCACACTTTTAAAATGATCTAAGTCCAGCAAAATGAGGGCATGTGGCAAATCGTTCTTAAGCCACTCAGCTAGCATCGCATCCATTGTGCGGCGATTAGTAACACCTGTTAACGGATCTGTTGTAGATTGGTCTTTAAAATAGGACACCTGACCCTGTAAAAATGTTAAACTCCGAATGAGAGCACTTTTTAGATAGTGTGCTTCAAAATACCAACTACGTACAGATTTTAAGCCTTCTACATTTTTCGATTCCATACTCTCCTCTGTTAAAGTAGCTAATTGCTGTAAAGGATTGGCAATACGTGCTGCCGCCCAAAGGACAATTAAAATTGAAATTAACATAAGCGGAATAGATTTTATAGCTACCTCCTGTACCCTATCAAATGAAGGAGCTAATGCTACCTTTAACGGTCGTTGAGCAACTACTCCCCAGCCTGTTAAAGGTACGGTACTATAACCAGCAAGCATGTCTACTCCTTTAGTATTTAATACTTGCTGAGCCCCGCTTTTTCCAGAAACTACTGCTTGCACAACTTCATTATCAATAGCACTATCATTAACGCGACTTGGGTCCTGATGATAGATAACGCGCCCATCCGAATCAACTACGTACACATATGAACCATCATGATAATAATGCTCTCCAAGTAATTCATTAAAAACATTTCGTTCCTTTAAATAAATTGTCCCTGCTACCATTCCTAAATACTCATTTGTCTCTGAAAATATAGGATACGATATAAAAATAAGGAGCCGCCCTGTAATTCCCTTATAAGGCTTTGAGACAAGAGGTTTCTTTTTAGATAAAGCCTCTTTCGCTCCAATGGATGTTAATACTTTCCCTTGTACCTCCTCAGATGGTGGTGAAATAGATAATACAAGACCTTCTGCATTTGTAATAAGAACAGAGTTAAACATATTATTTTGCTTCTTCAAACGCTCAGTTTCCTGAATCAATGCATTATTATCATGCATTTTCGTCTTTATCGTACTGGCGCTGTACCCTAAAGTCTGAAAAGATTCTTCAAGATAAGAACTTGCGGTTGTTGCTAATTTTTGTGAATATACTCGATTCGTTTCAAGTGTATTCTCTTTAATCGAGTCAACATTCATTCGGTAACCGCTCCAAATACTACCAATGCCCGTTAAGAAAAAAGCAGCCATGGCAACACCCATGATTAAATACTTTAACTTTATCTGTTTTGATTTCATTTTCTGTCTTTTACCCCTAGTTTATAATTTCCTCTATGGTTCTATTAAAGCACAAAAAAATTCCTTATTAAGAAAATATCTTATATTGAGAAAAAAGAATTTGTAAAAATAATTCCCTCATATAACAAAAATAAAATAGTAGACTCACCATAAAAATTCGAAATGAAAATTTACCTAGTATATAAGTTGATTGGAGTGGAGGCTGGGCGACTCCTTGGGGATCAGCGATAGGGGAACGAAGGCTAAAACCATCACGTCCTGTGATAACGCCTTCGTGACCAACATCGTGTTGGCCCGAGACCCTGGAGCGAGCATCGCCTCATCGGACGCCCCCAGGAAAGCGCCCAGCCGGAACGGAAATCAACCCCACGTTTTGATGGTTAGCCATATAGTAGGGAAAGTTCCAAAATTTTAGCGTCGTTAACAGAACAAAAATATAGTAACTTTATATCTATAGAACTTTTATTATTTTGATAGATTTTTATTATAAATTTATTATTAGAAGAGGGTTTAAATATGTTGTTACGTAAAGTAGCTCCAATAATGGTTGGTTTTAGTATGGCTCTTTGGACGAATACTTCTCTCAATCCAAATAAGTCAGCTCGTACAAAAATAACAAATACACAAAAAACTTTGTCACTATCCAGCTTTCAAAGTGAATATAAAATGAAATGGCATCGAGTAGAGAAGGACTATTCCCAATTTTCCCTCGTAGGAAAACATAATTCCTATGAGGTTGCAGGATATGAAACACGCACTGGGCATAGCGTATTTGGTATTCGTATCGGTGCTAATCGAATAGATGTGAATAGAAAATACGGTCTTCCACTTAGAGACTTTCACTATCAAAATACAAGCTATTTGCTCGATTACAACGATTGTGAAGGCAATACTACACACGGTACCTATTTGATTGATGATCACTATGTTACTTTTTTCTATGATTTACACAAAAACAATATTGTCCGTTCTATTATTTGGATTCATGCCAAAACAGAATTAAGTAAACGTGGTTATTATGGTAAGCCTTCCAATGAGCTACGCACAGGACTTGAAAATTTAATGGTTGATCTTATTAACCATGAGCGGGTTATAGAAGGATTGCAACCGCTCATTTATGACAAAGGATGTAATCCTATTGCTCGGCAGCATAGTAGCAATATGATCACACATCAATTTTTTAGTCATGAAGATCATAAAGGGTATCATTCCAATGACCGCCTCACTACTGGTGGAGTTAATCACTATTGGTATGGCGAAAATATAGCACACGGTCAGCCCAATAGTATATTTGCCCATGAAGCACTGATGAATTCAAAAGGGCATCGTATAAATATTTTAAGAAAAGAATTTACACATATATTTGTTGGTGTCTGCTTTAAAGATAACGGTGCGCCCTATTATACAGTTAACTTCTATTCTAAGTAATTTGAATAGTTGAAGCTTATCGACGATGACCAATATACACAAAAACCTCTATGCAGAAATCTATTGCATAGAGATTTTTTGTATCTTTACTGAAATATGACAGAAAATCGGTCCCCTTCTATAAGTTAATTGGATTAGACCAATCGGAACGAAATCACCTCCGTTACGAAGACAATCCTACATTCTGAATTTTTTTACTTTTAATGTTATTCCGACATATAATTTTCTGACTAATTATTTTATAATAAAATTTAACATAGTCAAGCCATCAATCTTTCTGTTATAATACTGATAATTTATCACCACTCTGTATTAATACAGCGATGGTACATGCTTTTCACAAAATGGGGATTATGAGAAAAGCGCTACAATGCATTCTTGAATACAATGTAGCCTACACAAAAAGGGGTTGGGAGATTTGGGTATTTTAAAGGGGTTAAAAATTCTCGATTTTTCTGCATTACTACCGGGACCAATGGCGACAATGATATTTGCTGATTTAGGCGCAGATGTTATTCACGTTGAATCATCAAAGCGCGTAGATTTAACACGTATTATGCCTCCTTACGACGATGATCATGAGGCGTATATTCATCAACATTTGAATCGTTCTAAAAAGTCATTAACATTAAATTTAAAATCGCCTGAAGCTATCGAAATTGTTAAGTCACTTGTGAAAGAGTACGACATCATTATCGAGGGATTTCGACCTGGTGTCATGCAACGACTCGGTATCGGCTATGACGCTCTAAAAGAAGTAAATCCTAAGGTTATTTATTGTGCTATTACAGGCTATGGACAAACTGGACCATATAGCAATCGGCCAGGACATGACAATAACTATTTATCATTAGCTGGCATACTTGATTATTCACGCCATAAAGATAAAAAACCTGTCTCCATGGGTATTCAGCTAGCTGATATTGCTGGGGGCACGATGCATGCAGCAATTGGAGTACTTGCAGCTGCTTTACATCGTGAAAAAACAGGTGAAGGACAATATATTGATATAAGTATGACCGATGCTGTATTTTCGCTCAATGCTATGTATGGGTCTGCCTATATCGGCGCTGGCCGTGTGCCTCAGCCCGAGCAGGAAATTTTAAATGGTGGCAGCTACTATGACTTTTACAAAACAAAGGATGGCCGATTTTACTCAGTAGGAAGTCTTGAGCCTCAATTCCGCAGATTACTCTGTGAAGCGCTTGATATTCCTGAGCTCATTGATAATACTTTTAATGATTCATACTATACACAAATTCGTTTTAAAGAGGCTGTCCATGATGCGTTCTTATCGAAGACTTACGAAGAATGGCTTGAAGTGTTTAACGAGAGCTTCGAGGGATGTGTCGAACCAGTATTAACTTTTCCAGAAGCATGCGATCATCCTCAGCTCAAAGCTCGTGACATGATTGTTGATATTCCCAAAAGCGACGGTACTATGCAAAAACAAATTGCATCTGCTTTTAAGTTTGACGGTGTTAAACCGCAGTACAAGCATGTCGGTGCTAAGCTAGGAGAGCATAATAAAGAAGTGTTATCTTCACTTGGCTATAGTGTCGAGCAAATCGCGGACTTAAAGGACAAAGGGGTTTTAGAATAATATCGTAGGCCAACTACACGAAATAAAAAGAGTGTCTAATGATGCATGTAAAACACATTAGACACTTTTTTGTATTTCTATTAAACGTGCACTTATAAAAACTCGTAGCTTTTCGAAATGATCGTCAATGAGTAAATACTTTTTATAAATTTCCATTAATTTTTCAAACAGCTCATACTGCTCGGTCACAAATAAAACTTTTAAAATATTAAGCATATGCAAGGATGCACTTTGCGCTACCAAATAGCAAGGCGTTTCTGGTTGACGATAATGTCTGCGCCATTCTTCCACAGACAAGCCGATATGCTGTAATGAATTATTCACATGGAGAGCAATATCCTGCTGAACTGACGCCTCAATCGCAATAAATTGCTCATTACTATAGTTATTCTGTACTAAAGTGGCATGTATTTTTTTATTGGATGCTAGTACATGTTCCTTTAAAAGCAGGAGCCCCCCTTGATAACGCTCCATTTTTACATAATGCTCAAGCAATACTGCATACAAGTTTTCTAAAAAATTTAGTTCATAATTTTTAATAATAGCAGGAGGTGTTGGCTTACGATTTGGCAATAAGTCCTTATATTCCAACAAAATCTCTATCGCGTAATTATTAAGTCTTTCATCTTCTAATAAATACTCACCGTAGTGAATAACAGTTTCATGATTCTGCTCCTGATGTGCTATATGAAATAAAAGATATGCAATCAGAACTTTTTCTTTCTCTGTCAATGCATACATCGAATAGCGCCAATCGGCTTCAAAGGAAGTAATTAGAGCTTTAACACATCGATAATCCCCTTTTGATAAGCGATAGTGCGTTACAATTTGGTAAAGGTGTAACTGTTTTTTTGCCAAGCAAGTCGAATTACAGTTATCCACATAAGTTATACACTTATCCAGAATTTCTCTGTAATTATTCACAAAGTTATCCACATGTACACAAGTTTCTCTTGTGGATTGTTCAATATGACCCATCATTTCATGGATAAATGTGAATTGTTCTAATGGTTTGTGGATAAACAGTGAATAAACCTTTTTCGTGAAAAGCCAATGCCAAAATTGGGCTTCTTCTTTATAAATCATATGCACGAAATATTCATTTTCAAATTTATATAAAAATATTGTTTGTAATTCGTTAACTGGCAATGTAATTTGCATTCGCTTCCCGAAAATTAGCCAGATTAATCGTTCTAAGTCCATTGTATGCTGTGCGAAAAGCTGCTCAAAAAAGGTCTCCTTGCCTTTTTGCGTGTAAAAAAAAGCATCGAGACGTTCATTGACAAATTTAGTATCTAAACCATGCTTGTTAAAAAAAGTTTGCATATCTGTCGTTACACGACCCCAATATTTTCGTGCAGTTGAAAACGCAATATTCATCGCTGTTTCCTCATTCACTAAAAATAAATTCGGTGAAAGTGCAGTACCTAGAATTTTCGGGTCAGCCGGTGAGTCAATCTCTGCCTCTAACCATTTTGAAAGTAATTTCTCAGCACCCTTTTCACCACTTTGTTTATATGTCATGAATAACTGCTCATCACAATCCAACAGCATGCAACTGGAGCCCCCCATCAAATTCAACCAACAAAGATCTTCCCCTATCGTGTAAAATACTTGCTTAAATGTTTTAACACTCTTTCTTCAATATAACAAATCTTATCCAACATATGCTAAAAAAATCGTAATATGCATAAAAGAAATAACAACAAAAGTATTCGTGTAAAATCGACATCTTCAGCTACAACGCATAAAAAAAGCCATCTATAAAGGTCAACTGCCCCTCATAGATGGGTAAAAATTTACTTTGCTGTTTTAAAGCAGAACGGCAAATGAGCTCATTGGAAAATTACTCATAAGTTGGTAGCCCATTTGTATTGTCTCAAACGGCTCATTGCCTACGCTAATCAAAGCTAGCGCGATAGTACGCACAACTAAGAAAGCTATGCATCATTCGCTAATGCAATCGAAAAAAAGCATTCTCACAACAGTAGACGGGCGACCAACAAAATAGTTACAAAAAACCTCCATCAAATTTTTTGAGGGAGGTTTTTCTGCCCCTAAAGCGTAGCGAGACAGAATTTTTTCTGCCCGAAATTGCAACGCATTTTTTCCGCAATTTGCTTAAATTTATTCCTCACCAAAACAAAGGATACTTCCGCGTTTCTCGTAGATTATTTATCACAAGACCAAAAAATACGATAATGAGAGCACCAATAAGGACGGGCATTACTAGATAGCTCCATCCATAGCCTCCTAAAATAATAATAATCGGATTTGCTCCTGCTGGCGGATGAATGATTCCTAATAAGGCCATTAAAAAAATGGTTAAACCTACACCAAGGCTAATTGATACAATGCTCGTCCCCAACAGTGAATACATGATTAAGCCGATGACAGCTGAAATTAAATGACCTCCGATAATATTTCGAGGTTGGGACAATGGTGCATTCCAAACGACAAATACAAGTACACAGCTCCCACCAAGTGATGCCATTAACCATGGTGCCCCTGTATAGTTCGTCAACCAAAGCAATACGGAAATACATATTAATCCGCCGAATGCACCTGTTATGGCATCAGCAAAATTTGTTCGTGAAGGAGCATGTCCCCCACCTTTCATCTTGAATATGTATGTTTTAATAGGGTTTGTTTTTTCTTCCTTGTCCTGCAAACGTACGAAATCTGCCATGATTCACCTTTCTTTCTATCCAAAATTCTATAGAACCGTATCGATTTTTTTATATTCTAAGCTTGTTCTATTATAACAACTACTGAATAGAATTCAATTTCAAAATGTCGAATTTTAGACACATTTTCAAATAGCATCTGACTTTTAGTTAAGTAGTTTATCGCCCTATAACACAAAAAAGCAAACTATGAAATCTTCTAGTTTGCTTTCTTTTCGGGCTTTTCGTTATTCATTTAATCATATTGTTTTTTCACTGGCTTATAAATTTTCGCTTTTTTTAGCACTGTTTTAGGTACTTGGAAGGTTGCTGTTACAACTCCCGGATGACGGCCGATTTCAATCGATCCTGTAATCGTCGCTCGATTCATAACTTCTGGCTCGCTCATCTCAAAAAGCCTTGCAGCACGGCTTATAGCATTAGTTGTTGCCTCATTTAATGATGTTCCAGAGCCAATAATTGATACAGGGAATACTTCCTCCACTTGTTTAACGCCGAATTCCTCCGCAAGCTCACGTGCACGACGTTTTTCTTCCTTTGTAAAAGGTTTAGCCGTATACGGTAAATCCTCTGTATTTGGCAATAAAATAGGGCCATCCAAAGCTACTTTTTGCATTACACTTACCTGAAGTTGAACAATACCAGCAACATCTGTTGTATGTCCTGCAATTTCTCCGTCCCCTTGCATTGCGTGCATATCACCTATATACACACCGCCACCTGGAACCTTTACTGGACAAATAATTGTTGCACCCTCACGAACACGGCTTATATCCATATGTCCATCTGTACGGTGTGTATCTAATTCAGTTTGCGTAAATGCATATTCATGTGGCGCACCAATTAAAAACGAACCAAAATCTCCAGCATTATGGGAGTCTGGCATCGCCTTTGAAGGTGTCGTTCCAAGCTGCCCTAAAAATGGTCGCATTCTTGCCATAACACCAATTAAATCACTTGGTGCTAATGCAACTACAGGATTTTGCACAGAATTTTCAGGTGTACGCATATAATTTTTCGCATCAAGTGCAATACGGCGAGCCCCTTCTCGCCCAACAGTCACACCAATATTACCATTATGATCTAACGCCATAGTATATCCATTCGTCATGTTAAAAGGTGATGTTTCTGTATCACATGTCGAACAGCGAATAGCCTGCCGACCTATCCCTTTGACAACTGTACTAGGATGAAGCTTACCACAGCCTGGACATTTTACTGATACGAACGGATCCCCAATAAATCGATCCAAAATTGCCTCATCGTGCCCAGATGCTGTTGCTATTGATGTTACCTGTATTGATTTAATCTTAATAACAATGGCGTCTCCTACCTCTGCCCCTTCTACAAATACAGGTTTTGTTACTTCATGCCCACCACGAATCGTTGGTGTTAGCATCGGGCCCCAACATCCTGGCGTCGTATTAGCAATAATTGTTCCACCGTCTTTAACAGGTCCTAGCATTTTCTGTTGTGGATCTAAAATACCATCTATGAACTCATTTACGAATAATGTTTCGACGGCTTGCGGCTGTTGTACAAAGTCTTCACTTTGCATTCCTTCTTTTTCTAGCACATGCAATTCGCTTGTCATTTCTTTCGTCACGCTCCTAGTTTTATAGATTTTTGTTAAATTTGATTTCAACGTCTTTAATATGTAATGAATTGTCGATTGTAAAACTTAATTTCGACATCAAGTTCAATAGTTCCTTCCATTTCGAGGAATATGTCAATAATCGTATGTATTAAATAATTTAAATAGCGTTGGAATTCTTCTTTTTCAGTGCATTTTCTCTATGAATAAATGCATGATTTTCGTCCAATAGAATAGCTATTGCTAACATGGAAAATCATGCCATTGATTTTATGTATTTTCAACCATTTATACATAAGAAAGCACAGACTCGTACAAATGTATTGTAAAAGTCTGCACTTTTATTTTGTAATAAAGCTCGATAATTCCTGCCATTTCGTGAAGAATATCGCTAATATGCATTGAGAACATCTGTCTATTTTTTTAATTCAGGTAATGTCTCAATACCTTTTTAAAGTAAGTTTCATTTATAATGAGTCACATAAAGTGAAACTTCAATCGGTGGGCAAATCTCAAGCTTGACGCCCCTAGGAAAGTACCCAATCCGAACGGAAATCAACTCCCGTTATAATGAAGAACCTTTTTTGAGATAATAATAATAAGGAATTGATTATCGGGCCACTGCAAAACTTATTAGCTATACACTATTCTTAAAATTCTAATGACGATAAAATAATAAAGAAGAAAGGACGTGTAAACAATGCAAGAACCAACTATTCTAGTGGTGGATGATGAGGCAGATTTAGCAAACCTTCTAAAAGTCAGCCTACAAAAAGAAGGCTATAAGCAAATTCATACAGCTGGCTCCATTCAAGAAGCTTGGACGAGCTTTCAACAGACACAACCCGATATTGTACTTCTTGATGTGATGCTTCCTGATGGCGAGGGCTACGATTTATGTCGACGTATTCGAGACGTGTCGCATGTGCCTGTGCTTTTCATGTCAGCGAAAAATGAGGAAATCGATAAAATTTTAGGACTTGCGATCGGAGGCGACGATTATATTACGAAACCTTTTAGTCCTAAAGAGGTTGCCTATCGTGTGAAGGCACAGCTTCGCAGAGCTGGTTATCAAACGCAGGAAGCGGCACCAGTAACTTCAACGAAGTCTATTCAAGTTGGTCCATTTTTGCTTAATGGGGATGAAACGGAGGCACATAAGGACGGCGTTTTATTGGAGCTAACAGCAAAGGAAATCGGCTTGATGGCTTGCTTTATGAACAATCCTAATCGAATTTTAAGTAAAGAGACGCTGTTTGAGCGTGTATGGGGAGAGGACTTTTTCGGCTCAGACAATACTGTTATGGTGCATATTCGACGTCTTCGTGAAAAGGTTGAAAAGGATGCATCAAAACCTGTGTATATTACAACTGTAAAAGGGCTTGGCTATAAATTTGGCGTTCCAAAAGAGGCGCAAGGATGAAATGGAAACTAACTGCTAGATTCCTTCTATCTGTGCTGTCTATTGTTATTATTGTTATTTTCGTCAATACGGCCATTTTAATTGGGTTTTTCATTTTCCAACAGGGAACTAATTACGATAATACAACTTCGTATTCAGAGGAAAACTTCGTGCGAGAGTTCCAACAGTATATTGATATAAGTAATGGAACGCCAGCAGTAAGCAAGGATGGACTCCAACAATTGCATCAGCGAAATGCTTGGATCCAATTACTTGATAATAACGGACAGGTCGTTGAAGCCAATTTCGCTCCAGATAAAGCTCCTTCACACTATGCACCGATTGACTTAATTCAAGTTTATAAATATAAAGAATTCGATGTTGATACAACCGTGTATGTGGGAAGTAAAGAAAGTATTAGTTATCTTATCGGCATCAAGGGCAGTGGCGTTACTAGATATGTCACTCATTTTTCTGGCTCATCGGTATTACAGTTTATTGGCAAGTTTGGGTTA
The DNA here is from genome assembly GCF_044755845.1 of Lysinibacillus sp. NPDC092081. Lineage (NCBI taxonomy): Bacteria > Bacillati > Bacillota > Bacilli > Caryophanales > Bacillaceae > Lysinibacillus > Lysinibacillus sp. NPDC092081. Next base: position 59,090 of record NZ_JBIVRU010000014.1, on the reverse strand, counting down.
TTCATTGTCATCGCTGACTTATTAGTAGCTACATTAGTTGGATGGCTTTTCGGTCGTACGTTGACCAAACCTCTACATGCAATGATTGAACGTATTCGTCATTTAAAGAATCGTGAGCATATGCCTAGTAAAATGCCCGGTGGTGTGTACAAACCCGTTTTTGAGAATTTAAATGAGGTATCGAGAGAGCTTGCTGCACATGAGCAGGAGCGTAAAAGATTAGAGATGATGCGCGAGGAATGGATCAGTAATGTCTCACACGATATGAAAACACCTCTTGCCTCCATTCGCGGTTATGCGGAGCTGCTCAATGATGGGAAATTGACTCCTCATGAACAAACAGACTATGCGCAGATTATCGAAAAACAATCATTGCATATGCAGGATTTACTGGATGATTTAAACTTAACTATGCGATTAAGACATCAGCAGCTGCCGCTCAGCTTAACTGAGGTAAATATGGTGCAATTTATTCGCGAAATTGTTATTGATACACTCAATACACCACAATATGAGCAAGCCAATATCGAATTTAATGCAACTAAAGATGTCATCAAGCATCACATTGACGAGCACTTTATGCGACGAGCAGTGATGAATTTTTTACACAATGCATTGCTCCATAATCCTTCTGATGTTTCAGTTAATATTCTTGTTGATGATCATTCTATTACGATTTCTGATAACGGTAACGGCATTTCTGCAGAAGACCTTGAACATATTTTTGAGCGCTATTATCGTGGTACAAATACTGAGCAAACACATGGTACTGGGTTAGGTACTGCTATTGCTAGAGATATTATTGAAGCGCACGGAGGAACTGTAACTATTACCTCTGAAGAGCAACAAGGTACAACTGTCAGCATTCAATTACTAGAAGGAAAAAAGGAGTAGCCCGATACTAGGGACTACTCCTTCTTCTTATTTCTTCATTAACTCCTGTACTTTTGCAGGTAGCTCATGGAATTTTACTTCATCATATGATGTAACTTCCGTTTCTTTTTTTACATAAAGCTTCATGTATGCATCGTGACGTAAATTTTTCTGAGCTGAAAACTTTAATGTTTGCTCTTTACCGTTTTCGTCATAAGCAGGTATCTCGTACCAATATGACTTCCATATTTCACCATTACTTACCTTATATTCCTCTATTTTACCATCAGTAGTGATATGAACATAGTATGCCTCTTTATTTAAACGGTTAAAATCTACGGTCATCAGAACAACAAGACCTGCTACGAACAATAAGAACAATGCTCCTATACCTAAGAAGACCTTTTTCATATTAATTCCCCTGTCTAATAATTTTATAGAATGAACGAACTGTAAAGATATAATATATGCCGTAGATTGCTGAATAAGCAATCATCCACAGTATTACTGGTTTCGTTATATCCATACCAAATAGCTGTGAAAAGGCTAGTAGCGCAAATGCACTATGAACGATGCCGACAACGAGTGGTGCACTAAAGATAACGGCAACCTGCCCTGCAACTGTTTTTAAGATTTGTTTTTTGTTAACACCGATTTTATTTAAAATTGCATATTTAGGCTGATCTTCCTCTGCCTCTGTTAAAACTTTGAAGTAAATGATACTTCCTGTCGCTGCTAAAAATACTAATCCTAAAAAGCTTCCTACAAACAATAGTGATCCTACAGTAGCTAAACCATCCTCATAACTTTGCGGAACACTTGAAAACCCTTCCTGCTGTTCAGTAGATAGTTGTTTGTAAATTTCCTTTGAAATAGCCTGTTGCTTCAAGTCATTATCCATACCAACTACTTGCATTTTAACACCTTCTGCATTTGTTGCAGAGAACACTTTATCATTAACAACGAGGACTGTACCAGCTGGCATAAAGTTTAATACACTCTCTGTATACATTTTATCAACATGGAATGATTCCCCGTTCTCCAACTTAAACTCTTCACCCGTAAAATTATGTGAAAAACGTTCATCGAAGCTTGCATCAAGTAAAACGGTTGAACCATTTGCAATGTGCAGTTCTTCATCTTTCCCCTGCAATTTTGCTAAACGATTATAGTCAGATTCCTTTAATAATGTATATTCAAAAAACGAAAATTCATTATCTACGCGTAAATTTTTCACAGAAAGCGATTCGTTGTACAAGACGTCTTCTTGAGAAAATTTTACCGTATCGCCCTTCCACATAAATGTGTTAGGTAGCATATGACGTACGCTGGCTTCCGCATTGTAATACATTCCGAAAACGCCGCCACCTGCTGTGATCGTTGTCGCACTTAAAATAGCGATGATCGAAAGAGATTTAGCATTTGCTCGAATACGGTACAATAATTGCGATACACCAATTAAATTCAAGCCTTTCCATGACCAAGAAGTTGCTTTTTTCAACGTAGTTAATACAAATACGCTAACACTATGGAATAATAAATATGTCCCTGCAATTGTCACACCTATAACCATTAGTGGAGTACCTAGTACTGTGAAAAATTTCCAAATATTACTCGTGAAGATATCTGAAGACGCTGTATAATAACCAAATGCAAGTAGCGCTGTCCCAAGAATAGCTGCTAATAATGATGCACGTGGAATTTTCTCTCCCTGCTTCTCCGCATGGAACAGGTCAATCAATTTAAATTGATAGATGACACGATAGCCCTGTAAGGATGTGAATAAAAATAGTAGCGTAAAAATCCCTGCTGTATTTACTAGAGCCTCAGTAGAAAATGTTAAACTTCCTACAACCTCATAGCCCATCAAACGTACTAAAATCATTAATAATCCTTGTGACATAAAGAATCCAAGAACAATTCCTAGTACTAGAGAAACAAAACCGATCACTAAATTCTCAAAAAAGAGCATTAAGCCAATTTTCTGCTTACGCACACCTAGTAGCGAGTAAAGTGCTACTTCCTTTTTTCGTTTTTTCATAAAAAACGAATTGGAATACGCCATAAAGATGACGATAAAGAATAATAGCACAACGGATGATGCACTCATCAATCCTTTAATTTGCTGTGATGATTGCTTTAAAGCTGAAAGATCATCATTATATTTCAATGTCACAAACGTAAAGTAGATAACGATACTAAAGACCATCGAGGCGATATATAAAAAGTAGTTCGACAAATTACGCTGAATATTTTTACGCGCTAAACTAAATAACGTCATTTACTCCACCTCCGATGCCAGCAAGCACCTGTAAAATCTCTTGGAAGAATTGCTTTCTTGTTTGAGTACCACGATGAATTTCCCTCGAAAGCTGTCCGTCTTGAATGAATAGAATACGCTGACAGAAACTTGCTGCGAATGCATCATGCGTAACCATCATAATAGTGGACGCTTGAGAATTATTCAAATCACTTAAACTTTCAAGCAAGTCTGTTGCTGATTTTGAATCAAGAGCACCAGTCGGCTCATCCGCAAAAATTAATTTCGGCTCTGTAACTAACGCACGTGATGATGCTGTACGTTGTTTTTGTCCACCTGAAATTTGATATGGATATTTATCTAGTAACTCTTTTATCCCAAACAGTGTAGCTATGCGTTCTACCCTTTCGTTAATTGCCTTTGTTGGTACTTTTGCTATCGCAAGCGGCAGTACAATATTTTCACGAACTGTTAAAGAATCGAGTAAGTTATAGTCTTGGAAGATAAAACCTAGATTGTCACGACGAAAATCTGCTAACTCAGCATCCTTCATGCGCGCTAAGTTTGTATCTCCAATAATGATTTCACCAGTCGTTGGTGTGTCAATTGTCGCTAACACATTTAGTAGCGTCGATTTCCCAGCCCCTGAAGGCCCCATTACACCAACAAACTCTCCTTTTTCTACTTCAAATGATATATTCGATAGCGCTGTAAATGTATTTGCGCCTTTGCCGTAAGTTTTTTCTACATTTTGTACCTTTAATAATGGCGTCATAAACGCTCACCTCTTCTTTCTGACTTTAGTATACGACCCCAAACTTACAACAAAATTGTCGCAAGCTTACAACAACCTTAAATCGTCATCAACCTTCCACATGACATACGTTTTAACAAAATGTCATCCAACTTTTGCGTTTTATCGGAACACTTCTAGGATTTATCACCCAACTTTTAATTTTTATCGATAAACTTTTGCGTTTTATCACCCAACTTCTGAATTTAATCGACATCTACTTTCCAAAAAGCAAAAAAGGATTCACACACAAAACTGTGCGTGAATCCTCTACCTTTATTATGCTAATACTTTTTTTATTTCATCCTCAAAGCTACTTGGCTTATCAGCTGATCCATAGCGTCCAACGACTTCACCATTACGATTCACAAGGAATTTTGTGAAATTCCACTTTACACTGTTGCTGAGAAAGCCTTTTGAATGGGATGTCACATGCTTAAAAATAGGGTGTGCATCCTTACCATTGACCTTCACGATTTCATGCATCGGGAACGTCACACCATAAGTCAAACGGCATTGAGACGCCGCTTCCTCAGCAGTCGCTACCTCTTGCTTAAACTGATTTGATGGGAAGCCAAGAACAACAAGGCCTTCATCCTGATATTTTTTATATAGACCTTCTAATTCTTCAAACTGGGGTGTAAAACCACATTTTGAAGCCGTATTAACAATTAACATTGCCTTGCCCTTATAACGATCTAAGCTATATTCAGTACCATCTTCTAGAGCAACCTGAATGTCGTAAATGCTCATTTCTAATACCCCCTATGTTATAAACGCGCATTTTTTCTAGCAATCTGCTGTAGAGGATCCCAAACACCATTGAATGGAGGCGCGTAGGCTAAATCTAAATCTAGTAGATCTGGTAATGTCATTTTATTGTATAAGGCAGTTGCAAACACATCGATACGTTTATCAACACCTGCAGGTCCAACAATTTGCGCCCCTAACAGCTGTTGATCTCGTTTACGCACAACAATTTTAATAAACATCCGTTGGGCACCTGGATAATAACCCGCAATATGGCGGGCAGATAATTTAAATGCCTCATATTCAAAGCCTAGCTCTTTTGCCTTACGCTCATTAATACCTGTCGTGGCGATCGTTAAATTGAAAAACTTTAAGATTGAAGTACCTACAATACCACTAAACGGCGCAGATTTGCCTGACATATTGAGTCCCGCTAAACGACCTTGCTTATTAGCTGTCGTGCCAAGAGGTACATAATCTAAGCGCTCTTTCACAATATTAAAGTGTGTTGCACAATCTCCTGCAGCATAAATGTTTTCAACAGATGTCTCTAAATGTCGATTGACAATGACTGCACCATTTTTAGCTAGTGCTATTCCTGTTCCCTCTAAGAATTGGGTATTCGGTTTAATCCCCACAGCCATAATGACTAAATCTGTATCAAATGCGCCATTGTCCGTAATAACACGCTCAACACGGTGATTGCCCTCAAACGCCTCTACTTTTGTATTTAGCACAAGCTCGATGTCGTTCTTTTTTGCTTCCTCATGAACATGTTGTGCTAGCTCTTCATCTAGAATTCTTGCAACATAGCTACCTCGTTGAATCAATCTTACTTTTTTGCCGCAAGCATGTATCGTCTCAGCCATCTCTAGCCCAATATAGCCTGCACCTATAATTGTTACATTTTCTATATCTGGCGTTAAATCGGCTAGTAAATTATCTAGCTGAGGTATTGTTTTCACCGTGTGTATACCCGTTAAATCCGAACCCTTTTCCACTGGCATAATAGGATCCGCGCCTGTTGCAATCAATAGCTTATCATAAGGAATTTCAAAGGATTCCCCAGACGACTGTGTTCCAAAAACAAGCTTCTTGTCTACAGCAATTCCGTTAACCTCATGACCAACACGTGCGTCAATACGATACTTATCACGAAACGTTTCTACATCTCTTGCTATTAGACGCTTTGTCGATGAAATACGCCCATCTACAACATAGGGCAAGCCACACTGCCCATATGAATAAATAAAGCCACGTTCTACAGATGTAATCTCTGCTCCTGGTACATTTCGATATATTTCCATTGCTGCTGACATTCCGGCAGCATCTCCTCCGATGATTACGTATTTCATCCAACAATCCCCCTTATTTTTTTCTCGTTGCTAGTAAGCCTGCATAATAGTCCATATACAAACGGCGTCTGCCTCCACTTACGATGACACGTATTACATGAATAGCAATTACCATCGTTAGAACAAAATTCGCAATAAAGGCTAGCAATGTAATGACAATTTGTAATACATAAAATGGTGAATCCATATCTAATTGAATATGGCCTATAGTTGTTATAACCTTCGAAGTACATACTACCACGAGAATAGCGACACAACGGCGCCAAGATTGGCTTACAATACTTTTGCCGTTTTCACTTACCATTGTAAAGCGCATAAACTTCATCCCTAATGTTGCGCCGTTTGTAAAGCTTGGAACAACACCAAACAGCAACATATATAAAGCAATTTTTACTAAAAACTCGAACATACCACTATAACCTGTTACGACACCAACGAAGAACGAAATGATATATGCGATAAATAAATCTATTGCAAGTGCTAACAAAATAGATAATGGCTTGACGATATCTTTTTCGACCATCTCTGCTGCTTTAGCCGCCACCTCTTCATGAGAAGGAAACAGCGCCCACACAACAGGAGCTAAAAAGAATCCTAAAAGTGCACCAACACTGTTAAGCATTAAATCATCCACATCAAAAATTCGATACGCACAATTAAAGATGCCATAAATCCCTGTGTATTGGGTTACCTCATAAAACAATGTTAGCAAAAAGCTAAATAGAAATGCACGTTTCCAGTACTCTCTTTTTTTAAGAAAATAACGCAAGTATACGCCAAAAGGCATGAGCAGTAAGAAATTATAGAATGCCTGATAAAAAGCAGGCTGTTTTGGGATATACATCCACGTTGATGGATTCGTCAAAACAATCCCACTATCCTTTAAAATATCAGTGACAAATTGAAAAGGATGTAAATTATAATGGACTGTACCTGGTGCTTGCAGAGAGCAAGTATCACGTGTTTCCGGGAAAGGTAGCAAAACTAAGCATAATGCCGATAAAAAGTAAAAAATAAATGAGAACATAATAATGGTTTTAGATACAGATAAGTAGCCATATTTCCGATACGTATAAATAAGCCAAGGTACAAATAGTACAAAGGATGAGAAAATGGTTATTAAAAAAGCTACCATAATAGAATGTGAGTAAACTGACATAAAACACCTCTTCGTTTAAAAATCCCCGTTTTTTTATATCTTAAACATAGTTTAGCTCATGAACACAACACGAATATTTCATCAATCTTAAATAATCCTTAATTTAAAAATAAGGCATTCAAAAGATATTTTTGGTCATAAAGTTAAAATTCCGCGTAGACTCCCAGGAGACAAACAAGAGTACGTCAATGTAGCTCGTGCCTGCCCACTGAAAGAAAAGCGGAATTTTACCAAATAAGAATATTAATTTTTGTTTGGAGGATTTTCACACGAGCATACTATGCTTTGGCAATTTCCTCTTTGCAGAATGCTAAAATTTCCTCTAGCTCCTCATCCTCTAATGCAAAATCTAAATACTCACCTTTAGCTTTTTCCAGAATGAAGTAATTTAAAATAAATGGCTCTTCACCTTTTTCAGCAATTAATACACGAAGCTCAATTCCTGCTTCATGATAAAGCTCATCTTCTTCATCAATATCTACATCTAAAATAAATTCATAACGCTTACCTTCAATAATGTTTGTTGGATCTAAAATTTCTTCCATTGAGAATTGTGTAATTTCCATTGTATTATCTCCTTTAAGTTAACCTGTTCTTTTATATATTAAATCAAATTCAGCATGGGTCAACTAGAAAACTCGTATACACTTGAAAGTAATTATGCCAAAATAAAATGAAACTAATTGAGAGACCTGCTTCTCTTAAGAATACTCTATATAAAGGAGGCTTTTTTCTTGAAAGAGCTACTATATTATCAAGATGTTATGCTACGTGAATTTAAAGCAACAATTATCAACAGTGGAACTGATAGAGATGGTCGTAACTACGTGGTGCTATCAAATACTGCATTTTATCCAACAGGAGGCGGACAACCTCATGATACAGGTACTTTAAATGATATCGAGGTCATTGATGTTGAGAAAATTAATGATGAAATTCGTCATTATATTCAAGATGACTCTTCAAGTTTAGCTGGTGAAGTGCATGGACAATTGAATTGGCAACGACGATTTGATCATATGCAGCAGCATGCAGGTCAACATATTTTAACAGCGGCCTTTGTCGAGCTTTTTGATGTACCAACTGTTAGCTTCCATTTAGGTAGTGAGCAGGTCACAATTGATATTGCCATGGACGCCCTAACGGAAGAACAGCTTGTAGCCGCGGAAGCCCGCGCCAATGAAATTATTTTAGAGAATCGTCCAATTGCAACGAAATGGATTACAGAAAAAGAACTTGAAAACTATAGCCTTCGCAAAGAGGTTGCCGTCACAGGAGATATTCGACTTGTTATTATTCCTGATTTTGATTACAACGGCTGTGGTGGCACCCATCCGACATCCACAGGACAAGTAAGTGCTATAAAAATCCTTGGCACAGAAAAAATGAAGGGTAATATTCGCGTCTCCTTTGTCTGCGGTCACAGAGTTTTAGCAGAGCTTGCCATGCGAAAGAAAGTACTAGCTGACGTTGCAAGACAATTAAGTGTACCTGAAGTTGAAGCATCTACAGCACTTACAAAAATCTTAACAACACAGAAAAGTACAGAAAAAGCACTTGTGGCAGCACAAGAGGAACTACTAAATTATGAAGCAAAAGCGCTAGTTTCTAGAAAAAAAAGCATTATTACTGCGGCCTTTACTCAGCGTACGATGCAAGAGCTTCAAAAATTAGCACGGACTGTTGTCGCTGAGCAGACAGACGCTATCGTCTTACTTGTTTCAGAAAATGAAGATAAGCTTCAGTTTGTCGCAGCACGTGGCGCAAAGGTTGAGAAAAGTATGAAGGACATTGCTGCAAAAGTACTGCCACTCGTTAATGGAAAAGGCGGTGGCAGTGATCAGATGGTACAAGGCGGTGGCGAGCGTCTTATCTCTACCGAACAACTATTGGAAGCTATGCAAGAAATACTAAACTAACTTTTCGATAATAAATTACCAAATAGGAGCTGCCCCATTGCTAGGGTAGCTCCTTTGTTCATTCATGCTCATCATCACTTGCTGCACGTTCTATTGCTACTATCTTCCCCCACGATGATTGTTCACAAACATTTGCTCAATTGACGTAATTAATTCCTCAGCAACCTGCATTTATCCACACATTATCAACAATTAATCCACAACTCACCCACAATTTATCGCAATTACATCAAATTGATTCACCTTTTGGATGAAATTAAAAATTTTTCCATAGATACCTGATTATAATTTACTTTTTTTGCTGAATATAAAAAATAGAATAGTTTCTATACATTTTGAGGGGAGGATTTCGATGAGTTCTGAAAAGGATGTTTCACGTCGTGATTTTTTAAAAACAACAGGGATTGCAGCAGGTACATTAGTCGGCGGTGGATTAATAGGAGGGCTTGTAGGCTATAACATGCCTGGTAAAGGAACTGCCACGCTAGAACATGGTCAGCATGGAACTGCTACTGAAGAGACTGGCTCGCCAAAAGCTAAAATGTTTTTTATGAATCAACGAGATTTTAATATTTTAGCAAATGCTACTGAACGTATTTTCCCTGAGGATGATTTAGGTCCAGGAGCAAAGGGCTTAGATGTGCCTTACTTTATCGATCATCAGCTAGCAGGGCAATACGGCAGTAATTCTAAAGAATATATGCATGGTCCATTTGGTGAGGGTGCCCCAACACAAGGTTATCAGAGTCGTTTAACCCGTGCGGAAATTTTTAAGCAAGGTGTTCAAAAGTTAGAGTCGGAGGCACAGAATCGCTTTAAAAAGAGCTTTAATGATATAGATGCTAAGCAAATGGATGAAATTTTAACTGCCTTCCAGAAAGGTGACGTGCAAATGAGTGGTGTCACATCTGCTTTCTTCTTTACTTTATTACGTGCAGCAACATTAGAAGGCGCTTACTCTGACCCTATATATGGCGGGAATCGCAATATGGATGGTTGGCGTATGAAAGGCTTTCCTGGTCATCAAATGGCGTATATTACTCAAATCGAAGATCCGAAATTCCAAAAAATTGAGCCTAATTCATTAGGCAGCCACTAATATAAGGGGGTTAGAAAATGGCAACAACATTACCAGGTGTAGACGTTGTTACAGTCGGGGTAGGTTGGACTGGCGGCATTGTCGCTGCAGAGTGCTCGAAGGCAGGCTTAAAGGTCGTTGGTTTAGAGCGCGGACAAAAACGCGGCACAGAAGATTATATGACGATCCATGACGAGTATCGTTATGCAATTCGTTATGATTTAATGCAAAATCTTTCAAAGGAAACTGTAAGCTTCCGTAATAATCGCAATATGAAGGCATTGCCTATGCGTCAGCTCGGTTCCTTTTTACTTGGTGAAGGGCTTGGCGGCTCTGGCACACACTGGAACGGTATGACGTATCGCTTCTTACCCTATGATTTTCAAATTAAAACATTAACAGATAAACATTATGGTCCGAAAAAGCTTGGACCAGATTATTTATTACAGGACTGGGGATTAACTTACGATGAACTTGAGCCCTATTTCGACAAATTCGAAAAAACGGCAGGTATTTCCGGAGATGATAAAAATCCATTTAGCGGAAAACGTTCAAATCCATATCCAACTGGGCCTATGAAAATGACTCCGATGCTTACGCAGTTTGAAACAGCTGCAAAAAAATTAAAATTATCACCTTACATGGTACCTTCTGCAAACGTATCAGAAGTTTATAAGAATCCTGACGGTGAAACGATTAATGCTTGTCAATATTGCGGCTTCTGTGAGCGCTTCGGCTGTGAATATGGCGCCAAATCATCTGCAGAGATTACTGTTGTTCCTACTGCATTAAAAACAGGTAAATTTGACTTACGCTATAATTCCAATGTTGTTGAAATCTTAAAGAAAGGCAATAAAGTAACTGGTGTCCGATACATCGATACGATATCTGGTGAAGAATTTATTCAACCAGCAAACGCTGTTGTACTCACTAGTTATGTCTTTAATAATGCCAAGCTATTGATGGTCTCTAACATTGGAGAACGATATGATCCGGCTACTGGAAAAGGGACACTTGGAAGAAACTATTGCTATCAAATATTACCTGGAGCAGCAGGATTCTTTGATGAGCAATATAACACATTTATGGGTGCAGGTTCACTCGGTATGAGTATAGATGACTATAATGGCGATAATTTCGATCATAGTGACTTAGATTTTATTCACGGCGGAAATATAGCTCTAACACAAACAGGTGCACGCCCTATCGGCTCGAACCCAACACCTCCTGATACGCCAACATGGGGATCAGAATTTAAAAAACAATCTATTCATTACTATACACGCTCATTCGGGATTGGTGCACAAGGTGCTTCGATGCCACATAAAGAAAATTATTTGTCTCTTGATTCTACGTATAAAGATGCTTACGGCTTACCTCTAATACAGTTAACGTACAACTTTACGGATCAGGATCGCGCACTTCATAAATATATTTCAGCACGTGCAGCTGACATTATGAAAGAAATGGGCGCCAAAACTGTTGTCCCAAATGCCGAAATCACTGATTACAATATTGTACCGTATCAAACAACCCATAATACAGGTGGAACAGTTATGAGCTTAAAGCCAGAGGATGGCGTTGTGAATAACTACCTGCAGCATTGGAATGTAGAAAATCTTTTTGCTGTGAGTGCCGGAAACTTTGCACACAATAGTGGCTATAATCCAACTGGTACTTTGGGGGCGCTAGCCTATCGCTGCGCAGAGGGTGTTGTGAAATATAGCAAATCAGGTGGTTCCTTAGTATAACTTCTTTCAGCGGGTGTTTAGAGACCCGCTGAAATAGAGGAACTCAGACGTTGCCACGTCCTGTGGCAATTTATCTGTGCGAAAGCGTAGCGACAGCAATAGGGTTTTATCTGTGCGAAAGCGCAGCGGCAGCAACAACACATGACTGAGTGACCAACATCACGTTGGCACAAAGCCGATTCCAGACGCAATTATGCCGAGGCATAATTGATATACTAAACAATTTATTAAAAGGAGGTAAGACTATGGGAGGTCTTGGAGCAATTGGAGTACCTGGGTTAATCATTATTTTGGTAATTGTTTTAATCGTGTTTGGTCCGAAAAAATTGCCAGAAATCGGCGGTGCAGTCGGTAAAACATTTGCAGAGTTTAAAAAGTCCACGAAAGGGCTTATCGATGATGAGGATGATACAGCGAAAAAAGAAGAAAAAAAATCTGACGCTTCGTAGGAGGTTGTCCTATGGATCCATATGAAGAAGGAAAAAGAAAATATTTAAGTCCACTTGATAAGAAAGAAGCTGAGCCTCTCACGACTGTAGAGGCTTTTGTTGAAGTTCCAGTAGTGACAATTGAAGAGGATACGGAAGCTGATGAACCACTTTTTCCATTGACATCATTGCTTGAACATCTTACGGAACTGCGCAAACAAATTATTAAAGGGCTAATCGTATTTATTCTATTTTTTATTATTGTATTCTCTACCATTAATATTTGGTTTCCTTATGTAACTCGAGGGCATTCACTAATTATTTTAGGGCCATTAGAGGTTGTCAAATTTTATATGACGATTTCCACAACACTAGCATTCGGGCTATCTATGCCGTTTTTAGTTCATTTTCTGTGGAGCTTCGTAAAGCCAGGTTTAAAAGAAGAAGAAAGCCGTTTCCTCGGTCTTTATGCACCTGTCATGCTTGTACTCTTTTTATCAGGCGTAGCTTTCGGTTACTTTATTGTGAATCCACTCAGCTACTCATTTTTAGTGGGTATAGGGGCAACTAATTTTGATGTTATGGTATCAGCAAATGAATACATGCATTTTTTAGTGATGACAACTGTACCACTTGGACTACTCTTTGAATTACCAATCGTAACCCTCTTTTTATCGTCCATTGGTGTACTAACGGCTGACTCCATGAAAAAAATACGAGGCTGGTCTTATATCGGGATGGGCGTTGGTTCTGCTGTAATTACACCACCCGATTTTATTAGTCAGCTACTCGTCTTAATTCCAATGATTATTTTATATGAAATAAGCATCTATCTTGTTAAACGTATAGAGCGTAAACAAATAGAAAGCACTGCGTAGCAAAGACGCAGTGCTTATTTTTTCTTTAATTCTATGACAAGAATCTCTGGTAGATTAAAAATTCGCATAGGTACTGTACTATTACCTAATCCTCGACTAACGGCCATAGTTGTGGTTCCTTCTTTATAAAGACCAGCCGTATATTTTGGGAATATTCCCTGTCCTCGTGCGAAAAGACCACCAATACCAGGAATTCGAACTTGTCCACCATGTGCATGTCCTGAAAATACTAAATCAATTCCAAACTCCACATACGTATTAAACACTTCTGGTCGATGCGCTAGTAAAATTGTTAGTTCATTTGGTTGAACATTTCTTGTTGCTATCTCTAGCATTTCTTTCGTTGTTCTACCCGTTAACGGATCTTCTATGCCAACAATCGCCAAGCGCTCCCCGTCGCGCTCAATGAAGGTCGATTCATTGGACAACACATGTACACCTAACGATGATAGCTCCTCATAAATTACATTCACTTTATTCGTCGCTACTTCATGGTTTCCTAGTACAAAATAGACATCCGCTAATTTAACTAACCCTCTAACAGCCTGCAAGCTTCGCTCCAAATTATAACGATTACTATCAACTAAATCACCTGTAATAAAAATCAGGTCAGGATTTGTTGTTTTCACCTTAGCTATGAGTTTCTCTTGATGTTCGCCAAAGAGAGAATCCTGTAAATCTGTTATTTGCGTAATGCGTAGCCCATCAAAGCTGGCAGGCACTTTTTCTGACTCGAATTCATACTTGCTTACAACCAGCCAGTGATTGTTTACGTACAAAAAAATGACTATAAAAACAACAAAAAAAGCTACATATAATAATTTTTTCAATCGCAATCGCTCACTTTGTGGCTACTTTTTCAGAAAAAATTCTGACCCCCCTATTATAAGCATAAAACAAAGTAATTGTAAGCACATACACATAAAATCATTAGATTGTACAAAAAGAGTAACTCAAAACGTTACCTTTAAGGCGGTCAAAAAAACGCATTTAGACATTCCTTTCAGAAAGTCTAAATGCGTTTTCTCGTTTATAATACTTTTTCTAAAAAGTCTTTCGCGCGCTGTGTAGATGGTGATGTGAAAAACTCTTCTGGTGAGGCATCCTCAATTAACTTTCCACCATCAAGGAATAGTATACGGTCAGCCACTTCACGTGCAAAGCCCATCTCATGCGTTACGATTAACATCGTCATCCCCGTATCAGCAAGATTTTTCATAACAGCTAATACCTCTTTTACCATCTCAGGGTCAAGAGCTGAAGTAGGCTCGTCAAATAAAATTACTTTTGGATCCATTGCAAGTGCTCGAGCAATGGCAACACGTTGCTTCTGCCCTCCTGATAGACGGTTTGGATATTCATTGCGCTTTTCAAATAGGCCTACCTTCGTTAGTAAATCTTCAGCCTTTTTGATAGCAGCTGCCTTATTCATTCCCTTCACATTAATCGGTGCGTATGTTAAATTTTCAAGTACCGTTTTATGAGGGAAAAGATGAAAATGCTGAAATACCATACCGACTTCTTCACGGATCTTCATAATGTTTGTTCCTTTGTCCGTTAGAACTTCGCCAGCAATTGTAATCTTTCCGCTCGTGGGCTCTTCTAATAAATTTAAGCAGCGCAGGAATGTTGATTTACCGGATCCTGATGGTCCAATAATAGCAATTACTTCTTTTTCTTTTATTTCAGTTGAAATACCCTTTAGTACTTCGTTTTGCCCATATGATTTGTGTAAATCTTCAATTTTAATCACTTTTTCTCATTCCTTTCTCAATTCGTTTACCAAGGAACGTTAGTACAAGCGTCATAATGTAGTAGATCACACCCGCAAATAGTAAAGGCTCAAGATAGCGATATGTTGAACCACCTACAATATAAGCACGGCGCATAATATCAAGTGCACTAATAACCGTAACAACAGCTGTTTCTTTATTTAATGTAATAAACTCATTTACTAAAGATGGTAAAATATTTTTTACGGCTTGTGGGATTATAATATCTTTCATCATTTTTGCATATGGAATACCGAGCGCTTGTGCCGCTTCCATCTGTCCTTTATCAACCGCATTAATACCAGCTCGAATGATTTCAGAA
Source organism: Lysinibacillus sp. NPDC092081 (assembly GCF_044755845.1). Classification (NCBI taxonomy): domain Bacteria; kingdom Bacillati; phylum Bacillota; class Bacilli; order Caryophanales; family Bacillaceae; genus Lysinibacillus; species Lysinibacillus sp. NPDC092081. The sequence continues at coordinate 43,752 of NZ_JBIVRU010000014.1, read as the reverse complement.
ATATAAGCACCTGAATTTAACCCGAATGCAATAATAGCTGTTGGAACTGGGTCAATTTGAATATCTAATAACTGTGGCACTGCATAGTAAATAATCATTAATTGTAATACAAGCGGTGTACCACGGAAAATCGATGTATAAAAATCTGCAAACCAACGCAAAACATTCACTTTACCAATTTTGCATAATGCTAGTAATATACCAACTATAAAACCGATGATTGATGCACCGATTGCAATTTGAAGTGTGACACCTATCCCTTTTAATATGTAAGGAATAGAGGGAATGATAGCTGTAAAATCTAAATTCACAGCGCCCCCTCCTTTCTTGTTCTCTTTTAAGGAAACGTAAGCGATAGCTCGAAATAGAGCTATCGCAGTTCACCTTACTTATTTAACTTTTAACCATTTATCTTCTAGCTCTTTAATTTTACCTTCATCAGCTAATTCTTTTAATGCTTTGTTAATTTTATCTTTAAGATCGCTACCTTTTTGAACAGCGATTGCTTTGAAGTCTTCAGGTTGCTCTTTAACTGGGAACGCTTCTAGTTTTTCGTTCGTATCAAGATAACCTTTTGCTACACCGCTTTCTACAATCCCAGCATCTAAACGTTTAGACATCATGTCTTGGATAATTTCAGGAATTCGTGTACGTCCTTCAACTGTAGCATCTATTTCTTTTGCAATTTTGTTACCTAATTTTTCTTGGATAGAAGCATTTTGAACACCAATTTTTTTACCAGCTAAATCAGCCTCTTTTTTAATTCCACTATTCTTTTTCACGATAAACACTTGCTCTGTTTGATTATATTTATTAGAGAAATCTACAACTTTTTCACGGTCTTTATCAGGTGACATACCAGAAATAACAACATCCACTTTACCTGCTTGTAGAGCTGGCACTAGACTATTGAAGTCGATATCTTGAACTTGCATTTCTACACCAATCTTGTCACCAACTAATTTAATTAAATCAATATCAAAACCAATAATATCTTCACCCTTTGCAGCGTCAACATACTCAAATGGTGCATAATCAGATGAAGTACCTACTTTTAAGACTTGCTTTTGTTCTGTGCCTTCGCCAGCATTTGAATTTTTATCGCTTGCTTTATTACTTTTTGCGCCACATGCTGCTAGTACACCAATTACTAGAACGAGCATTAGCATGAAAATTTTGTTTTTCATATTCATGATCTCCTTTTATTTATGTTTTATTGGCTATGAAAATCTAAGTTCTTGAAATAATCGAATGGATATTTATTCACTTTAGAGAATAAAAAATCTATCTGCTAATAAGATATACTCTTTTGAAATAATAATCAAGCTAAATTGAAAATTTTTAGACAAAACATTATAAACATAATTTTCTGATAAATCAATCTATTTTAATTTCCGCTGTAAGCGTTCACTTGGAGTGGAAATCAACCTTTGTTTATTGATTCACATTATGTTTATCCCTTTGTCGACAAACTGAGACCCCCAAAAATGGAGGTCCCCACTTATCTTATTTTTCATCTGCAAATAGCTTTTCCTTCAACTCATCCTCCCCAGATCCTTCTGCTAAAGGTACGCGAGAGCGATACGCTGCACGACATATTAAATGTCCAGCTACAGGAGCTGTTACAAAAACGAAGATAATTCCTAAAATTAAACGTACACTCACATATCCATCATGTACCCAAAAGTAAATAAATGCGCCTAATAGACATGTTAAGACCGACAATGTCGAACTTTTTGTTGCAGCATGTGAGCGTGTGTATACGTCAGGTAAACGAATCATTCCAAAAGCGCTAATAACACTTACAATGGAGCCAATCAATATAAGTATAACTGCCGCCCATTCAATCATTTGATTTACGTTCAACAATCACACCTCTTTCAATATATTTCGTAAACGCTATTGTGCCGATAAAAGCTAAAATGCCCAATATTAAAATGGCTTCTAGGTATGCTTTTGTTTTCAATATAATGGAGACGATAGCGATTGCTGAAAGTAAATTAACACCGATTGTATCAAGCGCTATGGCACGGTCGGGCAACGAAGGACCTCGAATTACACGAAACAACGACAACGCAATCGATACACTGAATAACGCAAGAGCCAATAGTAAAATTTTTTCAATCATTAACGTGTCACCTCCATAATCGCTTGTTCAAACTTCCCTATTGAACGAATGACAGCTTCTTTCGATTGTTCAATATCCATTGCATGAATATAAAACATATCTCCCTCTTCAGAAACTTCCATCACTACTGAGCCTGGAGTAAGGGTGAGCAACAAGGCAAGTGCTGTTATTTCCCAGTCTCCTTTAAGCGCTGTTTTATAAGTAAATATACCAGGGGTAATATTGAGCTTCGGAGTAGTAATTTGTCTTAATACACTATAACTCGATAATAGTAGCTCCCAATTAAAGAGCCATAATAATTTAATAATTGAAAACACACGTCGTAAATAAAATTGTGTGCCGTAAAAGCGATGCATAGCATATAAAATCCCTATTCCGACGATAAAGCCCATTAAAAATGTCGAAAACTGCGGTATAACTTCATCCTGTAACAATAGCCAAAGTGTTGCGATAAATAAATTTAAGATAAATTGCATCGCCATTATTTATTCACCTCACCTTGCCATGTTGTGCCATCCAGCACTGCATCAATATAAATTGATGGCGTGTAGAGTGTTTTTGCTGCATCTGTTACATACGGAGCCATCCATTCAGCTCCAATCCCTAAACCAATTGTACAAGCTGCCAACAATGTTAATGGCAAGACCATGCGCTTTGGTAACGGCTTTTCATCCTCTAGACTAATAATGGTTTCCCCAAAGAATGAGGAGAGAAATATTCGTAATAGTGAATACAAAACAATTAAACTAGATAAAAATCCTAGACCTAGTAGAACAAAATTTCCGCCCTCAATAGCTCCTTGTCCAATTAAAACCTTACCTAAAAAGCCACTTAATGGTGGTATTCCAGCCAGCGAACACATGACAATAAAAAATAACCAGCCAAAAAGAGGGTAATTTCGAATAAGCCCACTCATTTTATCAATAACCGTTTCGCCAGTAACATACATCATCATTCCGACTGCTAAAAACAGCATAGCCTTAGCTACCATATCATGCATCAAATAGTATGTTACGCCCTGTAAAGCAGACTCCGTACCGATCGCTAGACCAGCTACTATAAAGCCAACACCAATAAGGACGTTATAAGAGGCAATTGTTCTTACATCTCGCCCTGCCAGTGCTCCCATACATCCAGCAATAATCGTAATTCCCGCCATAATTCCTAGCACCATATGAGTCACTTCAGTATTAGTTGGGAAAAGTAATGTAAAGGTACGGACGAGCGCATAAATTCCAACCTTCGTTAATAATGCTGCAAAAAGTGCAGCTATAGCTGTTGGAGGTGCACTGTATGAGCCTGGAAGCCAGAAGAATAATAATAGGCCAGCCTTCAAGCTAAAAACAATTAAGAAAATAAGAGCCACAGTCGTTATTAGTGGGTTAACTCCTGCCTCAATAACACGGACAGAAATATGTGCCATATTCAACGTTCCAACGGTTCCATATAAAAAAGCTAATGCCACTAGGAAAATCCAAGATGCAACAATATTGATCAGCACATATTTTAACGCTTCGCGCAGCTGAACTTTATCGCCACCTAAACTAATGAGTGCGTAAGAAGCAAGTAACATCACCTCAAAGCATACAAACAAGTTAAAAATATCCCCCGTTAGAAACGAGCCGTTAACTCCCGCTACCATAAGCAGGACAAACGGGTAAAAATACATCTTTTCAAAGCTCTTACCGATTGTAAAAATGGCATATAACAAACAAATGGCTGCCACAATATTCGCTACTAATACAAGGAGCATGGCGAATGAATCAGCAACAAATAAAATGCCGAATGGTGGTGCCCAGCCACTAAAATCAATACGTATTACACCTTGTTTCTGAATCTCTTGCAATAAAATGACACTAATAAGGACAACAAAGCTTAATGTCAATAAACTAATGATGCGCTGCAAAAAGACATTTTCACGTAAAAACACAAGTAAAATTGCCGTTATAACCGGCACAATTAATGGTAAAACAATCATATTACTCATCCGGCGTACCTCTCAATTCATCAAAATTCGCCGAACCGTTCGTTTTATAGGCTCGGTAACCGAGAACAAGCACGAACGCCGTTACCGCAAAGCTAATTACGATTGCCGTTAAAATTAATGCTTGCGGCAGAGCATCTGTGTAAGGACCTTCTGATTCTTCTAAAAGTGGTACGTCCCCCTTTTTCAGTCCACCCATCGTTAAAATCAGTAAATGTGCCGCATGCGATAAGACCGCAGTTCCTAAAATCACACGTAATAACTGTTTCGAGAGGATTAAGTACGTCGCAACAGCTACTAATACACCAACTAACACTAGTATTAAAGACTCCATTGGCTACTCATCCTCACTTATACTTAAAATAATTGTGACCACAACACCTACTACCGTTAAAGCCACGCCAGCCTCGAAAATGGTTACAGTCGAAAAGCCCATTTTCCCGAATATCGGCACATTTATATAACTATATGTCTGCGTTAAAAACGGAACATCAAAAAATAGTGAGCCGATTGCTGTGCCTGTCGCAAGTAATACGCCAAGCGCTGCCACTTTTTTAAAATCAAATGGCATTCCTTTATGCACTGTTTCAATGTCATACGCTAAATATAGTAGAACAATGCCAGAGGCCAGTACGAGGCCACCTATAAAACCTCCACCTGGAGCATGATGCCCTGCAAAGAATAGATAAATTCCAAGGGTTAAAATAATGAAGACGACCGTCTTTGTGATTGTACGCAAAATAACGTCATTTATTTTCATGATCCGCTTCCTCCTTTCGTGGCTTTAGCTTCGTTAATGTATACACTCCTAAGCCAGCAATCAGAAGAACGACAACTTCTAGCATCGTATCAAATGCACGGAAATCGCCTAATATTGTGTTGACAATATTTGAACCACCCGCCAGTTCGTAGGAATCATTGAAGTAAGTAGCCACTGGCTCAAAGCGATCGAAATGGACAACCGCTAAGCCTATTAATGTAACTGTGGCGCCAACGGAAATGGATATAATCGCCTTAGACCATTGCATTTTTTTACGAGAAGCTTCAGGCATTAAATCAGGTAAATATTTAAAACATAGAAGGAATAATGCTGTTGTCACAGATTCAACGACTAATTGGGTTAATGCTAAATCAGGAGCACGGAAAATTACAAAGAAAAATGCGATTGAATAGCCAAGTACGCCATTCAACAACATGGCTGTTACGCGTCCTTTAGCGAAAATCATCCATACTGCAGCGAACATCATGACAAACACTAAAATGAGCTCATAGGACTCAATTACGGAATCCTTCGCAAAGTTAAATGCAGTAGCATCCGACCATATAAAATATCCTGCGATAAGCGCAACAAAAAATACATATATATAGACAAAATAATGCGTTAAATTACCTGTCATATAACGATTCGTAAGCTTTGCAGAACCATTTTCACCAAACTCAATCAAACGATTGTAATACATATTAAACGTATATCTTTGCGGGAATATCCGATACAAAGGCTTCCAGCTTTTTAACGTTTTAAATAAGATGATCCCAATAATTACTACAACAAAAGTCATTAACAATTCAGCATTAATGCCATGCCAAGCATGAATATGTGGTGTTAATTCACTAGTTGATGGGAATGCTGGATAAATACTAGCCATAGCAGGCTCTAAAATATAATGCCCTAGCACGTTTGGGAAGAAGAAAATCCCCACTACAAAGACGCACAGAATAATTGGCGAAAGTAGCATACCTAATGGAGCTTCATGCGGTTTTTTATCCAACTTATCAAGCTGTAGTTTTCCGAAAAACGTTCGACTGATTAAAATCATACAGTAAACAAATGTAAAGATACTTGCTACCCATGCCACGATTGGAAATAGCAGTCCCAAATCGGAAATTGAAAATGCCTCAACATTACGAATAGCTAGTACCGCTGCGAAAAACATTTCTTTACTTAAGAAGCCATTAAATGGAGGTAAGCCGGCCATAGAAAATCCGCCAATGACTGCAATTGTGAAGGTCACAGGCATTAAGGCCATTAATCCTCCGAGACGGCGAATATCGCGTGTGCCCGCCTCATGATCGACAATACCAACCATCATGAATAGTGCACCTTTAAACGTGGAGTGATTAATAAGATGAAACAACGCTGCAAAGCTTGCCTGCGTGTAAAGAACAGTATCTGCAGCATAGCCGTAATAATGACCAACGGATCCTAGTCCAAATAAACTCATAATTAGACCGAGCTGACTAACCGTTGAAAAGGCTAATAGCGCCTTTAAATCTGTTTGCCGCACAGCATTAAATGAGCCCCAGAACAACGTTACAAGACCAATCACACTTACTAGCCAGAACCAAACAGCCTCTCCTCCAAATACTGGAGAAAAACGTGCAACTAAATATATGCCGGCCTTTACCATCGTTGCCGAGTGTAAATAAGCACTAACTGGTGTTGGCGCCTCCATCGCATCTGGCAACCAAATATGGAAAGGAAACTGTGCAGATTTTGTAAATGCACCAATTAGAATGAGGATTAACGCTGGGATAAACAATGTATGATCTCGTATAGTCCCTACATTAGCTACGATTTCACGAATACTAAATGTACCAGATGCCACATAAAGCATTAGAAAGCCCGCAAGCATTGAAAGGCCACCAAAAACGGTAATTGTCATCGCTTTTCTTGCACCAGCGCGAGATGATTTTCGATGATGCCAAAAAGCAATTAACAGGAATGAAGATACACTTGTTAGCTCCCAAAATGTGTATAATACCATTAAATTATCTGAAAAGACGACGCCAAGCATAGCGCCCATGAAAAGTAATAAATAGCAGTAAAAATGATGAAGAGATTCTTTCGTTGATAAATAAAAAATAGAATATAAAATGACTAAGCTACCTACACCCGTAATCAGCAAGCCAAAAATCATACTGAGTCCGTCGAGATAAGTTGTGAAATTTATATTAAAAGAGGGAATCCACTCATATGTATGAATAAACGTTTTACCCTCGGCAATTTGAGGAATATAGCTCGCGAGTAAAAGAAACAAGATGAATGGAACGGATAAAACAAACCAGCCAAGATGTGCAACACGCCTTAGTCGCCTATAAAGTAGTGGAATAAGCGCAGCACAAACAATTGGTAAAAGTATCGCAAAGAGAACTGTAACCAAGTGAAAACCTCCTACTAACAAATTCGTTTAGCAACCGCTGTTTGATATGGTGCGAAAAACTGTGTATATGAGAAAATAACCGATAATAAAGTATTCCCAAATCTACTGAAGTTACTACTGTTTTATACTTTGCTTCACGTACAAAATTTGATTTGTGTACTCCTTGAATTGGAAAGTAAGTGGTATGTGTTGAAGTAATAGAAATAATAAATAATGACAAATCTAGTTCATTCAACATTCAGCGCATATTATTTTATGGTGATAGCACTGCATAAAACCAGGGGAACTTTTCAGGCTATGAACTCCCTATCTTAAGAAACCTGAATAACCAATAACGTATTTTCTTAAGGCCTTTAGAAAATAGCATGACTTTTGAAGAGATAAAATGTACACACTATTCCTGTCACTACGGCGTACCGAGTCACTTGACTATCTTTTTAACTAACTGCATAATAGTGTGGCATATAGAAGCAATTAGTTTAAATGCATGAAATGCATAAATCAAATAACTGTAAAGTATAGAGATAATCCTGTTTCCTCAAGGTTTTTCCAATATATTATCATTAACTTTTATACGTTTTTTAGTATACAATACAAATGAGCATAATGCACTGTATCAGTATCGGTTTTAGCTGTTTTAGGATATTTTTTCAAAATCTACAGTAAAAATGACAAAATAAAGACAAGATATGAGGTGTTAATTTTTATGAAGCATATAAAAGGGCGTTTAGACGAAAGTATATTAGTTTGTGTCTACTATGGGCTTAACGGTGAGCGATTAATACGACGTGGTCATAAAATGGCTACAATGTTAGATTGTCCATTATATATTCTTTCCGTCGATTCGCAACCCCTTGATGCATTTGATGCAGAGAAATCTAGCTACATCGAGCAATGGAAAAAGTTATCTGATGAGCTTGAAATTGAAAAGTTTATATTACAAGATAATGAAAAGCGCCCAATACAAAAGGTTATTGCAGAAGTGGCAAAAAACTACGGAATTTCTCAAATCATCGTAGGCCAAAGCGCACAAAGTCGCTGGGAAGAGATTACAAAGGGTTCCTTCCTAAACGTCTTATTAAAAGAGGTTCCTTTTGTTGATTTTCACATCGTGGCTGTCCAACGTCCAACTGACGATGATGCTAACGATACATATGAAAAAGGGGTACGTGCTTATTTAATCCAAGAACATGAGGATTTTAAAGTAGCATTTACATGTCCTAAATATGTATCAATTGAAGGAATATTTTTCAAAGAGATTGGCACTGACTTTGATAATGGTATTTTTAAATTCACTTACAATGATAAAATGCATGAAGTTCACGTATCAGAGGGCTATGTACTAGATAAGGGAAAACTTCCGACTGAATTTTTATCCCCATTACGTCAATAATAAAAACGCGTTCTTCTAACTTGAGAACGCGTTTTAGCTTATCTATAAAATAATGAATATAAATTAAAGTGTAGCATTAATCAAAAGTTGATTTTCACTCCGAGTTGGCGCTTTCCGCGGGCTTGGCTTCAATCTCCTCGTCACTACGTTCCTGCGGGGCTTTCAGCGCAAGCTCATCCCGCAGGAGTCACCACTCTCCGTGAAAAATCAACAGTTCCTCATCATTGGTATGAATAGCAAGCTAAACCAAAATAGTTTAATAACTTTGATTAAAATACTAAAAAGATCCAACCTAAATTATTCTCCCAAGACAAGCCTCACCTAGGAGGAAAACAAACTGTTTCGATACTCCTCGCAAAAAAATCACCATACAGCTTTATGCAATTAGGAGTAGCGTTTTTATCTTTCACTCTTACCTAAGCGTTACACCGCCGAAGCTGGTTTATCCTTAGGTAAGAAAAATGCTACTAGTAATAATAATGGTAGCAAAGATACGACCATCATCGTAAAATCAATACCCCTATGATCCATTAATACACCAATTACCATCGCACCGATTGCACCCATTCCGAAAGCAAAACCAGTTGTTAAACCAGCCATTGTCCCAATTTTTGTCGGAACAAGTTCTTGTGCGTAGACAACCGTTACCGAGAAGCTAATCATAATGAGTGTACCGATAATTACTAAAAATATCATTGCTGCCCATAACGGTACATAAGGCAACGCTAAACAAAATGGCATCGGTACAACAACGGACAGTAAAATAACGTTTTTTCTACCAATTCGATCTGATAATGAACCTCCGAAAAATGTGCCAACGACCCCAAATGCCATAAAGGTGAAAATTAAAATTTGTCCAAGGCGAAGACTAACACCATAATGATCCATTAAATAAAATACATAAAAACTTGTAATATTAGTTGTATAAAATGATCTCGCAAAAATAATAGTAAATAGTAACGTCAACGCAATGCCTACTTGTTTCTTTGTTAATGGAGGCAAGTTAGAAATCAACACTCGTTTTTTCTTTGCCATACGTTCTTGCTCCAACTGCTTTTTATACCACACTGCAATTTTGCTCAATATAACAATACCTATTGCTGCCACTACTAAGACAATCGCGGCACCACGTTGTCCAAGCAAAGCAAAAATATAAGCACTAATTAGTGGTGCGAGTGCTTGCCCAGAGTTACCGCCAACTTGATAAACCGATTGAGCAAGTCCTCTTTTTGAGCCCGCTGCCATGAATGAAACACGTGAACCTTCAGGATGGAAAATAGCTGAGCCAAACCCTAAAAATAATACTGCAATAATAATTATCCAATATTGTGATGTAAACGCTATAATAGCAATGCCTATGAATGAACTTATCATACCAATCGGTAGAGCATAAGGCATCGGCTTTTTATCGCTAGCAAAACCAACAACAGGCTGCAAAGCAGAAGCAAACATATTTAATGCGAACGAAATAAGACCTATTTGTGTGAAAGTTAACCCTAAATCACTCTTCAATATCGGGAACATCGCTGGAATAACGGCCTGCATCGTATCATTGATAAGATGGGCAACAGCTATTGCAATCATAATGGGATAGACCGGATTATTTAAATTTTCTATTTTCTTATTCATGTCGCCACCTACTTTCCAATTTTATTTAATCTCCATTTATAAGAGATCGTCGCATACTATTAACCTTTTTGCACAAGCTATTTATTGAAATAGCAGTTTTAAGGGAGTTGATTTATGTATGAATATAGACGAATTTTTTAAAGCTGATTTTTGGGAAATGATACTTAGGTCCACACTTTCCTTCTTTGCGTTACTCATCGTAACCCGACTACTAGGAAAAAAACAGCTTGGACAACTTACATTCTTCCACTATACAACAGGTATCACATTTGGTTCCATTGCATCAGAAATAGCAGCACAGGCTGAGACACCGTTTTTAGATGGACTCATTGCCCTCATTTGGTGGAGCGTTTTAACATATTTAATGACCATCATAACCATTAAATCTAAAAAAGCCCGTGTGATTGTTGATGACAAGCCTACAATCCTTATTCAAAATGGAATTATTTTAGAGTCTGCCTTAAAGAAGAATCGTTTGCATATGGATGAATTAGCGATGATGCTAAGGGAACAAGCCGTATTCTCTGTACAAGATGTACAATACGCATTACTTGAAACTACGGGTAAATTAAGTGTACTACCAAGGCCTGCTGAACAACCAGCTACAAAACAAGATGTAAAGGCCGATGTTACACCACCAACCTATATACCAACAGAAGTAGCTTCAGATGGGAAGGTTATTTATGAAAACTTAGTTGAACTTGAATTAACTGAAGATTGGCTTATGAAAAAGCTGAAAAAGCAAAATGTCCAATCCGTTGAAGATGTTTATTTTGCTCAGGTTCAAGCAAACGGTTCCCTCTATATAAGCATGAAGGATAAAGCAAGACGCTCAAGCCCTTAACAGCTTGTTTCGTCTTGCTTAATCTATTTTTACAATATCTAATGGTGTAACAATGCCGATTAGTTTTTGATGTGGTTTGCCATGCTCCGTTATTAATAAAGCTTCAAAGCGGCGTCCCCGCTCCACTCCTTGTTTAAAAATATCTTCAGCCTCGTAAATCGTTATGTATCTACTCACAAATTTATAATTCACTCTATTCTTTTCATGCATTAATATATCATGTAAGGTCGGAATCTTCTTAGGTATTTGATCGCCTCCCATCATCGTAGCTAAGGCGTTATCGCATGGATGCGATGATTTTAGGCTAACATCCTATGTGAACTCCTTTCTGATTCCGTGACATCCGCCGGAGGCTTTAACTTCTTTCAGCTGGTGTTTGGACCAGCTGAAAGAAGTTAAATGAAATGAGAAAGCGATCAGAATTTTCTGTAGCCAATTTAACCACATCCTCCTACTTATATTTTTATATTTTCTGAGTTGTTCGACAAACCATGAGTTACAGCTACATTATATTCCTAAGTTATGGATATTCCAAGAACAGTTCTTATAATTAGTTTAGATAAAAAAAACATCAACTCGGCAGGAATCTACCAGGTTGATGCTCATAAATATGATTAAACCATTATAAAATAAAGTTAATAAAGTTACTTATGTGTAACGGAATAGCACTTCAACAGACATGGAATTCTTACTTTAACCATGTGGCTAAGTACACTATAGTTTTCTATTGGCAGGGTACATTTCCTTTAAATTTTCGTCATCGATGCGTTTTTCTTCATTGTTAAAATTCCTATACTCATACAAATGATCGTGATAACTAATGTAATAGATAGGGTCAACCAATAATCCGACATCTCCATCGTGCCCCTCATTAATTGAACACCATATACCGGTAATTTCCACGGTGATATTGTCCAAAACGCCCCAACTAAAGCGTCCAATATTTGCCCAATAAATATGAAAGCAAATGCACATGCTGTAGCGATCACTGTTTTAAAAGTCGCACTCATCATTAATGTCACTGCTATCACGAAGAGTAGCCAAGAAAAATACGTGGAAAAACTTGCTATAAGTGGCCCAATCTCAAATGTTCCATAAAGCACGACCGTATAGTATATGCTCGCAGCAAAACCAGCTAAAATACTAATAAAGCCAACAGTACTCATGACGATAAATTTACTCATAAAATAAGCGCCGAACGATATAGGACGGACGTACAATAAAGTAGCCATTCCACTTGCTCTTTCTTTACTAATGGCTCCTACGAAAGTAGCCATTAATACGAGTAAACCTATCGTTTGAAACTGTCCAATGGAAGCTTGTAATAGGTCAACTGGCATTAATTCTGGCATCAACATTTCAAAGCCCTCTGGTACGTTACCAACCGCATTTAAAATATCCATCATATAGTAGTTTGTCAGTGGATCACTCATACCGAGCAAAGCAAATACAAGAGGTATCCATAAAAACTTCCAGCTTCGCCAAGCTTCTCTGAATTCCTTTTGCAGAAGTACATTAAATCCTCTCATATTTTTCTCGCCACCTTCATGAAAATCTCTTCAAGTGATGCTGTTTGTCGCTCCACTTTTCGTATTTTATAAGGACAACTACTCAAATGTTGAAGCAGCTCCTGCATACTCGGTTTTTCATCAATAATTTCTATATATACATGACTACCCTTTGCTTCTCCTATAAGTTCAGATTGACTAGCAAAAAGTTTTGCTTCTTTTTCAGTGCTAAATTCTACAACATAATTTTGTTCATCGAAACGTTGTCGAACTTCACGTAATGTCCCCTGTTCTACTAGCTTTCCATCACGTAAAAACAGTAATTGATCTGTCATCTCTTCGGCATCATTTAAAATATGTGTCGAATATAAAATAGTTGTTTCTTGTTGTAAGCCCTTCAATAAATCAAGAACTTCCCTACGACCAACCGGATCCAAAGCAGATACTGGTTCGTCTAATAAGAGCAATTTCGGCTTATGCACAATTGCTTGGGAAATACCTAGTCGTTGCCGCATGCCTCCAGAAAAAGTGGAAATTTTCTTATTTAAATCATTACCTAAACCTACAAACTCAAGCGTTTTTTGTGCTTCTAACTTTGCTTTTTTTGCAGGTACACCATTTAACTTTGCCGCCATTTCAGTAAACTCTAACGCACTTAACCAAGGATGGAATTGCGGATATTGTGGCAAGAAACCAATGTTGGCTCTTACATCACCATCCAGCATTTTTACACTTCCAGAGGTCGGTTTTAATAAACCTGTTAGCATCGATAATGTCGTTGTTTTACCAGCGCCATTAGGTCCAATTAAAGCTGTCGATGTGTTTTTTTCTAATGTGAACTCGATTCCATCCACAACTACTCTCTCTGCAAATTGCTTTGTAAGTTTTGTTACCTGAAGTAATATCGTCATGATTGTTTTCTCCCAACTATAAAGTACGCAATCGATCCGAGATAACTAGTAAAAATAATAAGAAACACCCATAATATCTTAGGCCCATTAGTGGCATGGATTTTTCGCAAGTCGACTAGAGCAACAATCATTAAAATAAATTGAACCACAATTAGTGGCGCTATGACTGCCCAAGGAACTTTCGCTAACTCCTCCATCATACAGATCACCTCATCTTTGTTATATTATTACTATAACAAAAACTGTTCTAATATGTATAGCACAAATTTACGTATGCAAAAACAGCCAAAGATCAACAATTATGAGGAGCTAAGGCTGTTTTTGATTTTTATCAACTGATAATTTCAAGAATATCTAAAGCGAACTTTTCTTCTTTGGTGCAGGTAAATTTCCAAATAAAAACCATGCACGAGGGAAAAGAAGATGCAATGAGCGAATAAATACATAACAGAAAATGACCGTTAAGACAAATCTCAGAAATATATATAAATGTATATGTGAAGTAACGAGGCCACTCAAAATAGTATCGCTCAATAAATATAAAATACATGGATGGACTAAATAAAACCCAAACGAATAAATTCTTAAATGCTCTGCAAATTCGTTGAGCTTTCGTCCTCCGTGATGAACTAAACAAATACTAATTTTGAATAGTACAAAACAAGAGAGAAGCATATAGCTAGTAGACAAAAATTTAAATGCTATGTATGAAATTTCATCATGCTCCAATACGCTGCGGAAATAATACAGAATTGTGTAAGCTATTCCTAATAAAAAGGTAAAGGATATCCATACGAAATATTGCCTTTTCGACCATTGTTCCTTTAAAAATTGATAATGTAATGCAACCCAGCCACCGAAGAAAAAGCTCGCAATGTATATAGCAAATAAAGGAACGGTAAAGGAAATATCAAACATTTCAAAGTAACTTTGAACAGCTACTTCAACAGTAAAGCCAATGAATAATAAATATTTTTTAAACCACCAAAAGCGTTTTACGAGATATATGAAAAGCGGCATTAAAAAATAGAGCTGCACTAAAATTAATATGAAATATAATTGATAATAGGCTCCCCCTGTAACGATGGAAGTGAACATTGCCTTCCCACCTGCAAACACTCGGAATCCTTGATAGTAGGAAAATAGCTCATAAAAAATAGACCAAATGAGGAAAGGTCCTAGAATAAACAAAAATCTACGTTTGTAAAAGTTTGTCCATGTTTGTTTTGTAAAAGGTTTCGATTCGTAATTGTAAAACAATGTAAGTCCACTTAAAAATACAAAAACAGCCCCTTCAAAGCGTGTAAAGCGGTTTAAAAATAAATAGACAAAATAAGAGGAATTATCATTTGAGATTTTACTCAGTGCAACCCCAGTTGCATGAATTAATATAACAAGTAACATCGCTGTTACTCGCATAAATTTTACTGCGTCAATTCGTTCTTTCTTTAAAGGCAATTGAAGAACCTCCCTAGACACAATAATAACTATATATTAACTAGGGCGTCAACAATCCTTATTTTAACGGTTATTTACCATAAAGTGGGATTGATTTCCGTTGCGGCTGAGTGCTTTCTTAGGGGCTCCAGCCGCAACGATAATTTATAAAAATCACAGTTGTATAAAAAACACATATAAATTTGAAATATCTCCAAATTTATATGCGTTCATGATTAGGCTTTTATATCGCAGCTAGTCATTATTTATATGTTTCCTTCCATCCTAATGGGGCATTAAATTAATTTGAATCCATTAGAACCATCGACTGCTAACGCCATAGCTAAAGCGTAGAATGTGCGACGTGCTCCGGCACAGTTTGGAGATTCTTTATCTGTAGTCGTAAGGTCTGTAGCAGAGCTAACAGTTCCATCTGTATTTGAAGCATCGGCTAATATATCTAAGCGGGCTAAATCCCAAAGACCAGAACGATCGTGCGATGGGAAGAAACTTTGGCCGTGTAATGCTTGACCAACTTCAAGTTGAAGTTTAATAGCTTCTCCTATTTTATTGTTACTACTTGCAAATCCTTGACCTGTGAATCCAGGATAAACATTGAACAATCCAACCATGGCTTGATTAATCCCCTCACCCTTATTAGGTATTTGCCACGGATTTTTAATCATCTCGGATGAACCTAACATTGCATTTTCCGGAATGTACATACCCCAATATTTAGCTAGGCTAAACAAATTATTAATTAAAGTATTTTTGATAGTTGAATAGTTTGTAAATATATCTTGGTAGGTATTAATCATCTGAGTTACCATAACTCCAGAATCTGATTTAAAGTTTGGAACAAGATTATACCATGACGAAACTGTTGGATTTTCAATTAAACTTGCAAAGATTTGTAAGAATGTTATTGCAAATGTATTATATGCCGGAGAATCAAATCGAGCTCGCAGCATACTATTCGCTAGATTTACCTCGGAAAATCCATGAACCGGGAGGACTCTTCTAGCAGTTAATGCACCGTTAAAGGGCTCTTGTTGGAAACACCCTTTAGAAGCATTAGCAACTGAAGTATTGGAACCCCAATGAGTATAGCTAAGAACATCTCTAATTGCATTTTTCATGTTATAGGCAGGGTTTAATGAAGCTCCAGTCTCATTAACTTTTACATCATAAACATGTGCCGCCATCCATAAAGCAATTGCATTGAGCGAGGCATTAAGAATAAATCGCTGGTTTTTAGTGTGGCAAAAGGAATGATGATCTATATAATCTCTTCCACTTGTTCCTGGTTGAATACCAGCGAAAGTAACTTGTCCTGAACTATCCAGAACTGTTGGCATCTCTAAGTAATTTTTTTGAGGATCGGTAGATAAATCGGCAGTAGTTATCCAGTATCCGATTTGCCCCGAATATGGTCCAGTAGCAAAACGGTACGCTTTTTCTGAGTCATTGTATGTCCAAGCAGACGGAGTACGATGATACATTAGAGCATGGTATTCTTTAGAACTTAATACTTCATTAGCAAAATAATCTCGGTATCGCACTAACAACTCATCTACATTAGAAAGAGATACATCACTTTGCGATTCATCTAATTTCTTAAGCATCGCTACACCAAGATAAATAAAGCCAGCTAATGGATTGATTGTCGGAAAATTATATGTTCTTTCCAAAAGTTTGGGAATAACATTATTAACCATTTCCTTGTAAACTGCATCACGCTCGCCAACTAGTGCTTTTTGTTGGGCGAATTGGGCACAGAACATCATTAATTGTCCAACACCTTGTTGATATGTGGACGCATCACTTGTACCATTTAATAGATGGTCTTGGAAAAATTTTCGCACTCGTGGATATCGACCTTTATCCTTCTTATAAGGATGGTTTAAAGATACCTGCTCAGTTGATAAAAGAAAAGCTTCGGCGAAGGCTTGAGCCTCTTGTAAGGATGTAAATGTAGTCATTTGATTCACTCCTAAATTTGTATTTTTTAACTTACAAAAATTAAAGTGAATTATATTTTCAAAAATAAACCACGTTTTAACATAATGTCATCCAACTTTTTAGTTTTATCGGAACACTTTCAGGAATTATCGCCCAACTTTTGAATTTTATCGATAAACTTTCAAAGAGCAAAAAAGGATAATTCATTAAAACTAAAAAAGAAGATGTACCAGGGTTGAAAAACCTTTTGGTACATCTTCTCATTTACTTAAATAGCTTCTGCAATGCATCTGCCATTTTTGGACGAATTGTTACTTGTGGACGGGCGTTCTTTACGGCCTCTTCCGCTTCCTCTAGAGAATTGGCCATGCCAAGTTCCATCAATACAGCAGTGGCAGCCACTCCTGCGCGACCTCCCCCGCTTCCGCAATGGAAGTACACTTTCTGCCCATTCTCATAAGCAGAAACAATTTCTTTCGCCACTTTTTGAATAGATGGTGCTACTTCTATGTCCTCATCAGCAATCGGCATATGCTTGTACGCATATGAAGCTGATTCTTGCTCCTCATTAGATAAGCCATTTACTCGAACATCAATCACGATATCAACCGTTTCTTGTTCAAAAGCTGAATCTGCATCTTTCGCACCGCCAAAAAATAATCGATCCTTCACTAATACATCGTAATTTTTTTCCATTGTATGCACGCTCCAAACGACTATTTAAGTAAATGCTTAATATCATCATAAAATGGAAGGGCTGTTAATGCTCCTGCTTTAGTAGCTGCCATAGCACCTAGCTTATTGCCAAAGCTTACACAACGAACAAGTTCTTCTTCCGTTGTAGGTAAACCATTGTAATGAATATCGCGTAATACACCAGCCATAAATGCATCTCCAGCACCTGTAGTATCTACTGGCACTACCTTTTCTGTCGGTACATGGATAACTTCACCATTTAATACCGCATATGTGCCATTTTCCCCCACTGTTACTAAAATAATGGGCACTAAATAACTGTTTAACTGCTCAATGCCCTCTTCCAAGCTAGTTGTTTCTGTTAGGAAAAATAATTCTTCATCAGTAACCTTTAAAATATCTACGTGCTCAAAAAATGACGTGATCGTTTCACGGCAAACCTGCTCACTGCTCCAGCGTAGAGGACGAATATTCGCATCCATTGCGATAATTGCCCCTTTTTCCTTTGCCATTTCTACAGCAGCACGTGTTGTATCAAGGGCTGTAGGATGGAACATTGTACCCGAGCATACTGTTAAAGCAGATGCATATTTAAAAGCTGCTTCATTTAATTGTATTGCTTCTACTTGTAAATCTGGCGTCTCATCGACATAATCTTTAAAAATTCGCTCACATGCTTCTGTTAAATGTACATAGACACCGCTAACACGCTTCGCAGGGTTAAATACTGCATAATCCAGGCTTACCCCTTCTTGTGCAAGGCCATCTCGAACAAACTGAGAGCCTTCGTCGTCTCCTGTGATCGTAATTAATGCAGATGGAGCGCCGATACGGCTAATTCCCGCAGCAACATTTACCGTTGCACCACCCATATATTTAGTAAAAGATGTGTTTGTTACATCATCTGCGATATAGTCAATAAAAGCATCTCCATAAACTAAAATATAATCTTTATCTTCCTTTGTCATTGTTGTCCTCCCGAAACTCTAGTCATTATAGATTAACACGAAATCAGATATCGTATAAAGTTTTAAACTTTCGGAAAAATAACCAATGATGCCGTCAGAATATCACCATTTATTCAAAAACTTGAGTCATCCTCTATCTTTGTTATACTTGCTTATAGAAAGGTAGGGATTTTGACAATGAGTATTACAATTCGACAAGCGCAACCACAGGATGCCCATGCCGTTATACCACTAATTATTGATGCGATTGGTGAGATTGCCAACCGTTTAACCGGAGAACTGACAGCTAAAGCAGTGGAGCAAGAACTTACTGTACTATTCAAGCGTGAGGATAATCGACATTCCTATTTAAATACTTTTGTTGCAGTTGAGAATGAGCAAGTACTAGGAATTCTTGTTTACTATAATGGTGTCGAAGCCATTCATATGGATGCAAATCTCGTAAAATGGCTTGAAGAAAAAAATGCGCCATCCATCATCATCGATAAAGAAGCTCATGAAGATGAATATTATATTGATACTATTTGTGTAGCACCAGAAGCTCGTGGTAAAGGAATAGGAACATTATTACTACAATTTGTCTTAGCGGAAACAGAAAAACGAGGTTATACAAAATTATCATTAAATGTTGAAACGGAAAAAGAGGACGCTCGTCGTCTTTATGAACGTATGGGCTTTGTCATTACAGAGCCATGGTCCATAATCGATGAACCATTTCATCATATGGTCAAGCAATTTTAGGAAGTGAAATAAAAAACATGAAAAAGAATTTAATTTATCCTCTTTTGATTGTCATTGCTTCTAGTAGCTACGGTGTATTATCGACAATTGTCAAAGTAGCTATGCAGCATGGCTTTACAACAGGAGAGGCCGTATCGAGTCAATATATTATTGGCTTTATGCTTGTTGCAACTATTTTTATAGTGACACAAAGACAATTACCGAAGCTTTCTAAAAAGGGACTGCTTATTTTGGTGTGCGCCGGGATATTTACCGGCACTACAGGAATTATATACGGCGAATCATTAAAGTATCTACCAGCCTCTCTTGCAGTAGTAATGCTCTTCCAATTCACTTGGATCGGCTTATTAATAGATTGCGCACTTCATAAACGCCTACCAAGTCGAACTGAAGTGATTTCAATTATTGTATTATTTGCTGGAACTATTTTAGCTGCTGGCGTACTAAATGTAGATTTAAGCGGTATTGCCATTCAAGGCTGGCTACTAGGATTTGCTGCTGCCTTTACTTTTGCTTGCTTTATTCAATTTAACTCTCGTCACGTGGAAGGTATTACAACTACATCACGCGTGTTGATCGTTTCCTTTGTCGCTCTTATCATGATTAGTATTTTCCTAAACCCTGAAGTTCTTTGGAACGGCAAATTATTCACCGGGGGCTTATGGAAATTTGGACTAGCACTAGGACTCTTCGGTATTATTTTGCCAATTTATTTATTCTCTATAGCTGTTCCGAAGGTGGGAGGCGCTCTTGCCTCTATTTTAAGTGCTATGGAGTTACCCGTTGCTGTAACTGTTTCAGTTATTGTTCTCGACGAACCATTAACTTCTTTACAAATAGCCGGTATTATTTTGGTTATTGTCGGTATGATGCTACCGACAATACTTTCGCAGCGACGACAAAAGGAAAAATCTCTAGAGCCTATCAGTAAATAAATACTTTAATCTACATTAGAAAGGGAGATGTATCCTATTTTTTGATACATCTCCCTTATTTATATATGAACTTTTATAAACCAAGTGCTCGATACATAAACGCCGTAAATTGAGCTCGTGTTAAGTTTTCATTCGGTCTAAAATTACCGTTTTCATCGCCTAGCGCAATGTTGTAGTCCGCAAGAGTGGCAATATATCCACTCGCCCAAGAAAAAAGTCAATGTCATCGTTTAAAGAACAATTAAAACCTACCTAAAATCTCTATTCACATCGATTTTAGGTAGGTTTTGTCTGTACTAATTAGTCATCGATCTTTTTTGACAAATAGAATATTGCTAACAAAACAAGGAAGAATAAACTTAAATGGAAACTCAACAAATTAGCAATATATTGAATGTAATAATGAGTATTTAGTATTTTGTTGTCAGTTATCATTAAAGAAGAAACAATTGTCGGACTAAATAGCGAAATTATAGCTATACAAACTATGCAAATCGAAAAAAATTTTTTTATTCAAAAAATTACCTACCAATAATGTCTCTTCACTCCTTTTCATTTTTTAATAACAAATAATTCGAATTATTCTTAAAATAATAGCATGCATTTCAAAATCACCAAAATCAACTTTTGTTCACTTTTGAACATATTTTGATAATCTACTCTGAAAAGCTTTAATTCTCGCTACTTTAAAGAGTTTTCGACTTTAGTGAAGCGCCATTGCTATCTAGAATTTACTTAGCTATGATGAAACTAATTATAATTTTTTAATTATTCTAACATTAATGTCAGGTTTAAAGATTATACTGATAGTATGTAAGTTTTTCACTATTAGGAAGGGGGGAGATTATGCAGAAAAAACGTATCTTCGGTTTTTTACTTGTGCTGATGCTTCTTGTCTTAGCTGCTTGTAGTAGTGACAAGGCATCTACAAAAGATGCAAAAGATAGCGACAAAACATCCAGTTCTGAAAAGACCGATGTAGCAGCTAAGCCATCTGGAAAGCTTGTTATCTATACAGGGCGCGATGAAGAAATGGTGCAAAAGGTAATCGATCAGTTTAATGAAAAGTACCCGGACATTGAAGTGGAATTTTTAACGATGGGCGCACAGCAAATTTTAGAACGCCTACGTGGTGAAAAAGCAAATCCTCAGGCTGATTTTTGGTGGGGCGGTACGCAATCTGCACTAACTGTCGGCGCCAATGAAGGTTTACTTCACGCTTGGAAGCCGAGCTTTAACGACTCCATTGATGCAGCTTATAAAGATGCAGATGGTCGTTGGTTTGGTGAAATGTTACTGCCAGAGGTCATTATGATTAACCGTGATGTATTAACGAAAGAAACAGGTCCACAAGATTGGAATGATTTATTAGATCCAAAGTGGAAGGATAAAATTTTAATTCGTGGTGTGTTAGCATCTGGAACGATGCGTACTATTTATTCATCTATGATTTTACGTCAAGGTGCAGATTCACCTGAGAAGGGCTACGATTGGTTATTAAAATTAGATGCCAACACGAAGGAATATACACAAGACCCAAATGCGCTTTATTTAAAGATGACACGACAAGAAGGCAGTGTTTCTTTATGGAATTTGCAAGATATTTTATTAAAGAAATATACGACTGATTATCCGTTTGACTATATTTATCCGAAAAGTGGTGCACCGATTCTAGTTGATGGTGTTGCAGTTGTCAACAATGCCAAAAACTTAGAAAATGCAAAGCTCTTCGTCGAATTCTTATTTGAAAAAGGTATGGTGACCCAACTAGCAAACGATTACTATCAAATTCCTACTCGCTCAGATATTGATAAAGCTGCTATGCCTGAGTGGTATAAAGAATTAGATTTAAAAACGTTTGATATAGACTGGAAACTCATGTCTGAAAACGAAGCAGAATGGATGGAACATTGGGATAACAATATTAAAGGACGCGGGAAAAAGTGACCGATTAATAAGTAACTCATAAAACATCTACCAATATTGTTCATATTTTTAAGCCTCGAGTATATTTTACTCGAGGCTTCATGTAACTAATTTTCTAACGAGAGAGGAGCATTTCACTTGAAAAGTGTCAAAATAGAAAATGTCTCTAAGAAATTCGGTCAAATTCATGGCGTACAAGATTTAGATCTTCATATTAAAGCTGGTGAATTTTTCACGTTCCTCGGTCCAAGTGGTTGTGGGAAAACGACAACGCTAAGGATGATAGCCGGCTTTTATTACCCAAGCGAAGGGAAAATTCTTTTTGATGATTTTGATGTAACAAGGCTTCAACCTAATAAACGGAACATCGGTATGGTGTTTCAAAATTATGCTCTCTTTCCACATATGACGGTAGACGAAAATATCGCATTTGGATTACAAGTACGAAAATTTTCGAAGGCGGAGATCAAGCAAAAAGTTGACCGTATTAGAGGGCTTGTACATTTATCGCAATATGGGAATCGGAAAATTAATGAATTATCTGGTGGGCAGCAGCAACGGGTTGCATTGGCAAGAGCTCTTGTGATTGAGCCTGACATTTTATTACTCGACGAGCCATTGTCGAATTTAGATGCTAAATTACGCGAAGAAACGCGCGTTGAAATAAAACGTATTCAATCTGAGCTCGGTGTTACAACCATTTATGTTACGCATGATCAAATGGAAGCTATGTCCATGTCCGATCGGATAATGGTCATGGAAAATGGTAATGTCAGGCAAATCGGTACTCCGCAAGAGATTTATAATCGACCTTCAAACCGCTTCGTAGCAGATTTTATTGGTGAGACAAACTTAATTGAGGCGACAATCGATGCAATTAATGGTGACGATATACAAGTAAAAACTGTGAGTGGACTTGTTTTCACTGGGCGAAAGCAACAAAGCTCCCCCACTTTAACGCATATGATTGGAGACAAAGTGTTTATTTCTATTCGTCCTGAATCCATTAATCAAGGTACTGGTGAAAACAACTTAACAGGTAAAATCACTTTTGTTGAATTTACAGGAATTAGTGTGAACTACATTGTGGAATGTCTAGATTTTTCACTAAAAGTAATGATTATTAATATGAACGGTCAATTTAAAAAAATCGGTGAAGAAATCACCTTAAATATAGCCCAAGATTCACTGTATTTTTTAGGGGAATAGGAGGGTACCAACATGGAAAAAACACACCTCAAACCTTCTGAAGGAAATGCATGGACACGACTAACTAGCTCAAATTGGTTTGTCTATATTTTAGTTGCACCTTTATTTTTAGTGTTGTTTGCCTATGTAGTATACCCGTTCTATCAAACTTTTAAAGAAAGCTTTTCTGGTGCTGACGCGCTATCTAATTATAAAAACTTTTTTAATATAGCTAGCCCAGCAAATTTAGAGGCATTGTGGACTAGTATTTATATATCCGTTATCAGTGTTATTTGCTGTGCAATCGTCGGTGTAACTATGGCATTTTTACTGGAACGCTATGATTTCCCAGGCAGACGGATACTCTCTGTTTTAGTATTAGTACCCATGGCTCTTCCGCCATTAGTAGGTGTGCTGTCCTTTACATTTTTGTATGGAGAGAGTGGAATTTTCCCACGTGCGTTTCAGCACCTATTCGGTTTAGAGCAAGTACCTTTTTCATTAAAAGGCATATGGGGGGTTATCGTAGTACATACATTCACTATGTACACTTACTTCTACTTAACCGCCTCAGCAGCTATAAAAGGTCTTGATCCAGCTTTAGAAGAAGCCGCAACTAGCTTAGGTGCCGGGCGTATTCGAGTATGGACAAAGGTTATTTTGCCCATGTTGACACCCTCGATTGTTGCCTCATCCTTACTCGTATTTATGATATCTATGGCATCCTACACTGCACCTTTAATGTTCGGTGTCGAACGCACGATGACAATGCAAATCTATTTATCACGTACGAATGGGAATTTAGATATGGCAGCGACACAATCTATGATTTTATCCTTTGTGTCCATTACCTTTTTAATTGTTATGCGCTGGTATCAAAACCGCCGAAATTATCAAAATCTCAGCAAAGGTATTAGTGTTCATCGATCTGAAGTATCTTCAAAAAGCATGAAAATCATAGCGACTATTGCGTCTTTCCTAGGTACATTAATTTTAATTTTGCCGATTTTAGTGCTTATATTAATTTCATTTTCCGTTGATGGTGCCTGGAAAACGCAAATTCTTCCAACAGACTATACATTAGATCATTATCAAGCGCTTTTTACAGATGAACGGACGTGGCGACCGATTTGGAATTCCGTTCGAATGGGGATCGTTGCAACACTCGGCAATATCATTTTCGGTGTTGCGGCAGCCTATGCGATGGTACGGTTAAATTTTAAAGGTAAAACATTACTCGATATTTTAATCATGGTTCCTTGGGCATTGCCGGGAACGGTTGTAGCTGTCAATTTAATAGCAGCCTTTAGTACGGAAAATATATTCGCCTTTAATCAGGTTCTTATCGGGACATTCTGGATTTTGCCATTAGCTTATTTTATTAGACATTTACCTCTTGTTTTCCGATCGACATCAGCATCACTTGTGCTATTAGATCAATCTATCGAAGAAGCATCACGAAGTTTAGGTGCAACATGGTGGTATTCATTTAGACGTATTGTCCTACCACTTACATTTACGGGCATTTTGGCAGGTACGTTATTAGCACTTGTTCAAAGCTTTGGCGAATTCGTAGCGTCTATCCTTATTTACAGTACGTCAACAATGCCATTATCAGTGGCAATATTCCAAAAATTGTATTCCTTTAAATTTGGAACTGCTTGTGCATATGGCGTCTTACAAATTTGTTTAATTTTAATTGTACTTATTATTTCCGAGAAGTTATCTAAAGGCAGTGCTGGTTCGGCCATATAACTGCCAATCTACTAGGAGGCAATTAATATGTTTGAAGATTTCCGCAACAAAACCCAGCAAGAAGATGGGATGATCTTCCCTTCTAATATTTATCGTAAAATTGTCTTACAGCCGGCTTACGATGAAGCCAAGAAAAACTTTTTAACAATTATGCTACAGATCAATATTGCACACTTAAAAATGTTAGAAGAACAGGGACTAGTACAAAAAGAAGAAGCTAAAGAAATTGGTATTGCTCTAAAAAAACTAGACTTGAACTATTATCGTATAGAGGATTACAGCCCGCGATATGAAGATTTGTTTTTCCGCATCGAAAATAAATTAATAGAGCTTGCTGGCGATGTTGCTGGGAATCTTCACATTGGAAGAAGTCGTAATGATATGGGTATTGCCATCTATCGCATGACTTTAAGAAAAAAATTGTTGTTGCTTATGCAAGAATTACTGACATTACGAGATGATTTAATCGCAGCTGCTGAGGAGCACGTCGATACGATTATGATTGGCTATACACATACGCAGCAGGCACAGCCAACAACCTTTGCGCATTATTTGAAAGCCGTCATCGATCAACTTGAACGAGATTTTGAACGTTTACAGCATGTCTATAAAACGGTAAATCGCAGTAGTATGGGAGCTGCGGCATTAACGACAACAGGCTTCAATATAAGTCGAGAGCGCATGCGGGAGTTATTGGCATTCGATGATATTATCGAAAATGCTTGGGATGCTGTTGCTGGTGCAGATTATATTGCAGAGGCAGCAAGTATCGTTCAGCTTGCGGCACTTAATCTCGGACGCACATCCCAAGATTTTTTATTATGGGCTACACAGGAATTCAATGCATTTACACTAGCAAGTCCGTACGTGCAAGTTAGCTCTATCATGCCACAAAAGCGCAATCCTGTTTCGATCGAACATACACGTTCATTGCTCTCAGCGGTTGTTGGTGATGCTAGTACAGTATTACAAATGGTACATAATACACCTTTTGGAGATATCGTAGACACAGAGGATGATATGCAACCATATTTATGGCGCGCCATTGACCGTTTAATAGGTATTTATAAACTATTTGGTTCACTTGTTGTCACGATGGATGTAAACAAGAAAAAACTAAAAAGTCGAGCAGAAAATAGTTTTGCCAATGTGACAGAGCTTGCCGATACGCTAGTGCGCTCGGAAGGTATTTCATTCCGCCAAGCACATAGTATAGTTAGTAAATGTATTAAAGTATTGCTCTCTCATGGCGAGGAATCTCTAGCAAGCCTTACATGGGGTCTTACCAATACACAATCCAAATTAATTACTGGTAAACCATTAAAAATTTCCGAGGAAGATTTTTATAACACATTAAAACCAGAGACTTTCGTTGCTGTACGTACATTACCTGGTGGTCCGGCACCCGTAACGATGAAAGCATCTCTTGAACGCTCCAATGAAAATACTCATAACCTTTATGAGTGGATTCGTTTGAAGGAGTCTATGATTATTGAGGCAGAAAAACAATTAACAGTATATATAGAGGAATGGAATCAATGATGGGATGGCTACTTATTATTGACGGTGGTGCTACAAAAACGGCATGTGCGCTCGTACATGCCGAGTCTGGTGAAATAAAATATACAACATCAACAAGTGGCTCGAATTATCAAGCAATCGGTGCTGCGTCTGCTACAGAAATATTGCAAGCGTTACTAGTAAACGTGCAGAACTTTTTGCAAAAGCAAAATTACTCAAATATTGCTGTAGCTACCTTTGCAATGGCTGGCATTGATTCTCCCAAAGATCATGAAGTCGTATCGGCAATCGTTCATAGTGCTGTATCGGCATTACAGTTAAAAATAGATACGCTTCTTATAGAAAATGATGCACAAGCCACTTTACTTGGTGTTACTGCTGGACAGGCAGGCGCATTACTCATTGCTGGAACAGGAGCCATTGCGTACGCATTTGATGGTACACAAATAGTACGTGCAGGTGGTTGGGGGCATCGTGCAGGAGATGAAGGCAGTGGCTATTGGTTAGGGCAAGAAGTCATACGTGCCATTTTCCGCATGGAAGACGGACGCGGTGAGCCGACCCTATTAAAAAATGCTGTCTATGATTACTTAAGAATCCAAGATGTTACAGAGCTAGCTACATGGCTGTTCCATCCATCCTACACGAATGCACAGCTAGCAAAAATGGGCGCATTTTTAGCAGATGCCGTGACCAAAAAGGATTCATGTGCCATTCAAATATCAACGCGTGCTGCCCATGAATTAGTGCTCCTTGCAAGCGCCGTGTTGCAAAAAGTCAACTATCAAGGCGAAGCATTTAGCCTTTATTGTAATGGTGGTGCCATTAAGCATAATCCATTAATTTTTAAGATTTTTTCACAGGAAATGAAATTGATGTATCCGCAAATCGAAGTTTCTCTATGTCAGCATCAACCAATCTATTATCTTATGGAGCGAACAAAAAGGGCCTATGACAGTTTGTAATGTCATAGGCCCTTCATGTTGTTGAAAAACTATTATATTCAATGAAATCAGGGTATCCATTTCTCTTCTGCAAAACGAGTGGTTGATTTCCGTTCCGACTGGGCGCTTTCCTGGGGGCGTCGGGGCAACAGGATGTTGGTCACGAAGGCGTTATCACAGGACGTGATGCTTTAGCCTTCGTTCCTCTATCGCTAATCCCCAAAGAGTCGCCCAGTCTTCACTCCAATCAACCACTACACAAAGCATGCATCTTCTGGCATGTCACTCTAATTTATTGTGATAAAACGAAACTGCAATAACAACAGATTACAATTGCGCCATAACGTTAAAGTGCCATTTTTTTAAGCTCATTTGTAGTGAAATATAAATAGCTGTCCTGCACAAATAAATCCTTCGTTTCTTCCCTATTTAATATTTTTTCTTCGCTTCCATCCGGGCGAATCTTTGTTAAATACGCTCCGTGTGAATAATTACTAAAATATAGCCAACCATCTGCATAAACGACGTACTGTGTACGTGAATTGGAGATGCGTTTCGATTTACCTGTTTTTAAATCAAGCACGTACAATTTATTATCATCAGATACATTACTATAGAATATTTGTTGCCCTACCTGTGCAGCGAAATCTACATTGTGAAAGTAGTTATACATCGTACTCGTTGCTTTCGGGTAGTCTTTAGTAATCCACGTATGATCTTTTGCCATTGTTCGATCATCCACTAAAAAATATTGATAGCGTACCGCCCCTTTACGATCAGGCACCGGATCATTCCATGTAGTATCGAGGTGATACCATTGACCGTCCAGCTTTACTAAATTCCAAGCATGTCCTTCCTGTCCGACATAGCCTACTATATATTTTGTTTCTATACCTAGCTTTTGTAACATCGAATGAGCCAGCAATGCATAGCCCTGACAAACGCCACCATGTTCCGCAAGCACTGTATAAGCGCTATGTGGACTTGATTTCGTTTGATCCGTATAGGCGGTATTGGCAACGATATAATCATTGACAGCCCTCACCTTCTCTACATCACTTAATGCTTTTTTATTGATAGAGGCTACAATCTCTTGCACATTCATTTCAACAAATGCTGCCTGCTCTGGTGTCATTAAATAACTTTGCTCTCCAAAGATTGTGGCCGTTCTTCCTCCATATTCAAAACGAATTGAGTGTTTACTAATATGCCCATATACATAATCATCTCGTTTAATAGCATTTTCATAGGCTTCTTCCACTAGCTGTTCAATTCGTTGTGTATCGCCTTTATATTGAATCTCAAACTTAGGTGAAAAACTACTGTAGTACGCATACATCGCATCAGCCATTTCCTTTGCATTTGTTACAACTAACTTTGCTTCAGGTTTTTTGGCTGCAGGAGCTGTAACGGCTACTCCTTCTTCTGGCTTTTCTTTTATAGGTGTGGCCGTTTCAATGGAGGTATTCTCTGAAAGTTTAGCAGTAACGTCTATAATTTTTTCCTTTGTTGAAAGAAGCATCGTTTCTATTTCATCATTATTTGACCAAGTTATCACTTGTTGTACAACTGCTTTACCAGCCGTATAAATGGGGTCAATAAAAATAATAATAATTACAATAATGGCTAATTTTTTCCACAAGATCCTCACCTCCAACCGTTTTCCTGTTTTCATTATATACAAAAAAAGCACAAAGGACTCACTTGGAAGTCCTTTTGTGCTTTCATTTTATCAATAGATAAGTATTTGAAGTTTATTTTATTTTAAGCTTCTGTTCTTTACCATTAACAGTATAAACTAAATAATTATCATTAATTCTTAAATCAGAAACTGCTTGCTTCACGAGCACCTCAGTTTTTAATGTTTTAAGATTTAATTTTGTTAAGTAGCCACTGTTACTGTAATCACTGAAATATAAAAAGTTATCCGCTCCTGTAATATATAAGGCACGTTTATCAATGACCTTTGTTTTTGTACCACTTGCTAAATCAAGCTTATACAATTTATCTTTATCTGCTGTATTACTAAAGTACAGTGTATTATTAACCTGATATGCAAAATGAACATTTTGCATATAGCTATATTTTGTACTTGTTGCAGTAGGATAATTTGATGCTATCCATTTATGATCTTTCTTTAGCTGTGCATCCGTTACTAAGAAATAATCGTATGAAGAAGCGCCGAAACGATTTGGTAATGGATCATTCCATGTTGTATCTAAATGATACCATTTACCATCAACCTTCACTAGATTCCATGCATGTGCCTCGTTACCATTAACAGTACCAACAACATATTTCACATCGAATCCAGCTTGTTCTAACATTTTATAAGTTGTTAATGCGTAGCCCTGACATACAGCTTGCCCTTCCATCAACAATGCATAAGTACTATGGGGACTAGCCTTTGTTTTAGTACCATATGTAGTATTTGACACAATATAATCATTAATCGCTTTTACTTTTTCGAATTCTGTCATTGAAGTCTTAATAATTGTTTTTAATAGTTGATCGACCTTTTTTTGTACGTCCGCTTCTTGTGTTTGGTTTGTCAAATATTTCACTTTAAACGTTACATTGCCTGTTGAGTCTGCAGAAATAGCGGTACTTTCCATATGACCACTCGCATAGACTGCTTGCTCCTGTGCTTTTTCAAAGGACTCCATAAAGTTCTTTTTGAAATCAGTCATTGGTCCACTATATGTAATTTTTATTTCGGGAGCGAAATTATTTAATTGCTTTACGATTTCTGTTGTGAATTGATCCCAATTTGTTACTTTCGTATTAGCTACTACATTATAAGCATTCACTGAGGAAGTATTTACTGAACGAGCGTCTGCATTTTGCGCATAGGCTGTTGTTGGGCTTAACATCAATAATGCTGCTCCGCTTATTAACCACTTTTTCACAATAAATCACCTTCCCATTTGTTAAATTCTTATAATTAGAATAACAAAGGAAGGAACTATAAATCTATCGGACAAGTTCACTAACCATGACTTTTATCTGTATACACAATAAACAATATATAGGTATAAACTCCCTTGAAAATAATAGAAGTATCGAATTAAACTATATTTTTGTAAAAAAATAAAAACTCACCCGTTTTTCAGTGAGTTTTCTATATATTAATGGCCATTTCTATCGAGCAGGCTTCTCTTTATTTTAGCGACTTTTTACTACTAAGTTGACTGCCTCTTGAATAGCTTCATTCATTTTCTCGCCATCACCTTCAGCATTTTGTACACATTCTAAAAGATTCGTACTTACAATGACACCAACTGTTCGATCTACTGCTGAACGTACTGCCGATAATTGAGTAATGACTGCCTTACAGTCCTTTTCTTCTTCCATCATTTTTAAAATTCCACGTAGCTGGCCTTCCATCCGTTTTACACGATTTTTCACTTGATCTGAATACTCCATCATCCTTGTTCCTTCTTTCTATACTCGCTACGGTCTTGAGTAATTTTTATTCTAGCACATTATTTCAAAATTAAACCTATAGTTATTTTTTTCTTGGATTTAAATAATTCATAAGCATTTTAGTAATAATTGACCCTGCATTTGTTATTTCATCATACTGGATCACTGTATTTTTCTTTATTCGTAACTGACCTATCTCTACTTCAAAAATTGGGCACTTTCTTTCAAGTGCAGCGACTAGCATATTTGTGTCGTAGTCATATCGTTCACCTTTTACTTTTATCAGCCATGGTAGCTCCTTTATAGAAATAAACCGTAAACCTGTTTGTGTATCCATTAGTTTTCTATGATAAAGGATCTCAAAAAACAAACTTGTTGTACGATTACCCCAATATGATAAAAACGTGCTATCCGAAGAATGGAAGTTACGTACTCCTAACACAATTCCTTCAGAAAATACCTTTGTCATCGTTAAAACTAACTTTACATCTTGTAACGTATGTTGGTCATGAGCACCTACTGTAATGACACCTTGAAACATACCCCTTTGCGCCCTTACATAGGCAAAGGCTGTTTTTAGTGCGCCTCCCTTTCCAATATTGTGGTCATGCTCTAGCACTCTACAGCAGTCAATCTTTTTCAACTCTTCAAATACACTTGCATATTTTTGATCGCTGCCATCATTGACAATAATAATTTGGCTAATGGTGGTGGCTAATAATTGATGGACATAGGTTATAAGTGACTGTTGTGGATTATAGGCTGGTATAATTGCTGCAATATTTTTCATCATTTCTATCCCCCGGATAACATGAAACTTTGGCAGATGTATTTTTTAGTAATTGCTACTTCGAATATCAACGAATCTCCTTATAACAAATAGTATCATGTATCGAGGACAATTCAACAATAACGGTATTTTCCCGATATATGAAAAAAGAGGACATTTATGATTCATCACCAAAAGTTGGGAATGGTATTGGTCAAGACGTATACCATGTAAATAAGTTGATCTTCGTTCCGGCTGGGCGACTCCTTGGGGATAAGCGATAGAGGAACGAAGGCTAAAAGCATCACGTCCTGTGATAACGCCTTCGTGACCAACATCCTGTTGCCCCAAGCGGCTCATCGGACGCGCCCAGCCGGAACGGAAATCA
Source organism: Lysinibacillus sp. NPDC092081 (assembly GCF_044755845.1). Lineage (NCBI taxonomy): Bacteria > Bacillati > Bacillota > Bacilli > Caryophanales > Bacillaceae > Lysinibacillus > Lysinibacillus sp. NPDC092081. Next base: position 11,538 of record NZ_JBIVRU010000014.1, on the reverse strand, counting down.
ACCCCACGTTATGGTGATGACCCATTTTTATGAAAGTGGTGATTGCTATCGTCATACAATACGAGATTCTCCAAGATCAATGTACGAAATTAAAAGCTTTATGCTTGGTTAAATTGGCTAAAAATTTACAGGATGCTAGCTCGCTCGCCATTTCAAAGCCAGCTCTATCTCTTCAAAAATCACTCCTAGTACTGGAGGAAATTTTACATGAGCTTTATAAGCTGGAAATGCATACCGAACCGAAGTTAAAAAACATGAGAACGTTACTCAATAATCGTAACTTTGTTGCAAAAATTCATCCACGTCGTATTTATTTATTAATGAATCTTGTAAGCAAAATGACTTCTAGTAATAGTAGTGAAGTTGTAGAAGCAAAGGCGGCAAAAATTGTTCTTGATTATATAAGTGATATTGTAGAATGGTTTATCGAATGCTATGACCGTAGCTTAAAGGCAAAAATGATTCGCATAGCACCAGGCTTTGAAGATATAACTTCAGCTTTTGATGTAAATTTGCTGCTTCAAAATGACCAATCAACCGAGGCTTATAAAAGTGCTGCAAACTGGTTTGAGCTTGCAGCCAAACAAGGGAATGCAAGTGCCCAATATAATTTAGGCGCTCTTTATAATCAAGGCCGTGGTGTTAAGAAAGATTATGCTGTTGCAAAAATGTGGTATGAACGCGCCGCTGCGCAAAATGATGCAAACGCGCTTTATAGCTTAGGCGTGCTCTATCATTTAGGCCATGGTGTTATACAAAATTATGAAGAAGCCGCTCAATATTATAAAGCTGCTGCGGATTTAGAAAACGCAGATGCACAGTACAATCTGGGGGTTCTATACAATCAAGGACTTGGGATGCCACTAAACTTTGCCGAGGCAGCAAAATGGTACATGCTAGCAGCCAATCAAGGAAATACAAGTGCTCAAAATAACCTTGGATTCCTTTATCACAATGGAACTGGTGTCGAGCAAAGCTATGAGGAAGCTATAGCCTATTTTGAAATGGCTGCATTAGCTGGTGATGCAAGCGCTCAGTATAATCTTGGCTATATGTACCTTAAAGGTCGTGGCATCTCGCAAAATCTTGAAGAAGCTGTGCAATGGTTCCATTTAGCTGCACTTCAAGACCATACAAATGCGGAATTTCAATTGGCAATGCTATACAACACTGGTCAAGGTATTCCCCAGGATCACGTAGAGGCTATAAAATGGTTTAAACTCGCAGCACATAAAGGACATTTAAATGCTCAATACTGTCTCGGTGTGCTCTATGTCAAAGAAAACGATATAACTTTAGCAGAAAAATGGTTACAGTTAGCCACTAACAATGGACATATAAGTGCAGGATTTGAGCTTGGACGTATTTATGTATACCAACTTCAGCAACCAGAGAAAGCTCTCCCTCACTTTAAAGCAGCTGCTGAAAAGGGGTATGCTGATGCTCAGTATGAGCTCGGATTATTATATGAAGCTGAATTGAATTATGTTGAAGCAGTAAAATGGTGGAGAGCCGCTACTGATCAGTCCCATATTCAGGCTGAATATCAATTAGGATTATTATATGAGCACGGATTGGGGATCGAACAGGACTTAGAAGAGGCACGACGCTGCTATCGACTAGCAGCCATCCAAGGACATTCAGGTGCCCAATATCAGCTCGGTAATTTATTTGATAAAGGAAAAGGTGTCGATCAGGATTATACAGAGGCCGCAAAATGGATTGAACAAGCTGCAGCTAAAGGACATGCCAAAGCACAATATCAATTGGCTCAAATGCACAGTCATGGACAAGGGGTACCGAAGGATTTTACGAAAGCAGCCCAACTGTATCGACTGGCAGCCAATCAAGGGCATCCAAAAGCACAATTCCAGCTTGGTATGCTTTACAAAAAAGGTCATGGTGTTGCACAGGATTATACAGAGGCAACAAAATGGCTTAAGAAGTCTCTTGAAAATTTAAAATAAAGGACTCATCAGCATAGTGTGGGGTTGATTTCCGTTCCGGCTGGGCGCTTTCCTGGGGGCGTCCGATGAGCCGCTTAGGGCAACAGGATGTTTGTCACGAAGGCGTTATCACAGGACGTGATGGTTTTAGCCTTCGTTCCCCTATGGGCTCGCTCCAATCAACCTATCCACATGACATACGTTTTAACAGAATGTCATCCAACTTTTAGTTTTATCGGAACATTTTCAGGAATTATCGCCCAACTTTTAATTTTTATCACCCAACTTCTGAATTTTATCGACATTCACCTTCCAAATAGTAAAAAAAGATTCACACACAAAACTGTGTGTGAATCCTTTTACTTTATTTTGTCGCTAAGTCTCCACTCCAATCAACTTATATATGTCATATATTTTAACAAATGTCATATCCAAAACAAAACTGTTCTTCATAAAAAATACCGTGTCACCTCTTATTAAAGATAGTGACACGGTATGTTGATTAGTTTTTCATTTCTTCTTTTTGATCTACCATAAATGTTACAACGATGAATAAAGCGAAACTAATTAATAATGTTGTCCCACCTATGATAAAGAAAATCATTGTAAATGTTCTGCTAAAACTAAATGGATTTAAATTGTAGAACCACATGCCCAGTGTTAAGCCAAAAACACCGAGAATAGCTGTCCAACCATGTGCGGCCACTAACTTTTGTGATTTCACTTTGAAGGCACGATAGAAAATACCCCAGGCAAACATACTTAACCAACCTACAAGCAAAATATGTGCATGTATTGGTCTATATTGATAACTACCTGAACCGGACATATGTGAGCCTAGATACGTTCCCAATAAGGCAAAAATCGCAGCAAGACGAATAAGGCGTATACTCCATTTTTGTTCCATACGATAACTCCCCCTAAGCTTTTTTAACTTAGTAGCAGTTTATCTCGTGAACATGAACTTTACATGAACTCTTCATTTCAATTTGGGTAAGTGGACATGGACCTTTGTGCCGGAGTTCATCACACTTTCCATATGAACCGTTCCTCCATGTAGCTCAGCAATTTGCTTCACGATGGCTAGTCCAAGCCCCGTACCTTGCTTTGTTCTGGACGCATCGGCTCGATAAAAGCGATCAAATACCTTTTGTAATTGTTCAGCAGTCATTCCTATGCCACTATCCTCAATAAGCACTTCAACCGAGTTTGAGGATTCTTGCAAGTGAATATGAATTTCTCCACCTTCAACATTATATTTAATGGCATTCGTCAATAAATTATCCCAAACATTTTGTAATAGCCCCGCATCACCATCATAAGTTATTGGTTCAAACTGATATGATAATTGTACATTTGCGTCTTCAAGCTGCCAGCGGTATTTTCTTACTGTTTCCTTTAATTGCTCATCTAAACGATAAGGTTCACACTTTAACAACCTTGTAGATTGATCGAGTGACGTTAGTAAAAGTAATTGCTTAGTTAATGTCGACATACGCTTCGTTTCTAGTTCAATAATCGTTGTATATTCCTGCCTTTCCTTGTCGGTCAGCAAGGGATTCTTTAGTAAATCTACATAGCCTTGAATATTCAACAATGGCGACTGAAAATCATGGGACACATTACTAATAAACTCTTTACGTATTCGATCATTTTCCTGTAATTTTCCGGTCATGACATTAAAGCTATCTGCTAATTGTCCAATCTCATCTGCTCGATCTATATCCAGGAGCGTATCGAATTTTTCATGTGCAAGCTGATGTGTTGCCTCTGTTAATTGTGTAATAGGGCGAATTAGTGCCTTAGCAAAAAGCAGCATTGCTAATAGACTAAGTACTGTCATCGTAAGAATAAGTCCACCAAGTATCGTATGCACCTCAGAGAACAACAAGCGAATATCAGGTCTAATGAACAGTGCATACTGCTTATTCTCATAAGTAAATGGCACACCTATCGTATTAATTAACTCATTCGCAAAAAAGCCTGTCACAAAAGTCTCTTTTGGAAAATCACGCATACCATGATAAATTTCCCCGTTTAAAACACGCTTGACTGTATTAGACGGTAGTGTTTTATCACGATACTCACCGCCGAAGAAATGGCCTTCGTCACCGGTTGTTGCATAAATTTGATAGCCTATTTCGCCAAGAGTCGTTAAATAATTATCTAAATCGTTAGGCTTAGACGACTCAATGTATTTCGCAATATCCTGCGCAATTTTCACATTTTTAGCATCGTTTTTTTCCTTCACAACTTGATGATAATAAGTATTTGTGAATAAAAAGCCGATACATAAGCTTCCGATCATAACAAACATAGTCGTGACAACAAATCTACTATATAACGTTTTCATCATGCAATAACCTCAAGCTTATAGCCAACACCACGCACCGTAGTAATCTCAACACCTGTTTCATAACGATGCAGACGCTCACGAATCCGCTTCACATGCGTATTTAAAGTCTGCTCATCTCCATCATAATCATAGCCCCACACTTGCTCCATAATAAAACTACGTGTAAACACCTGATTCGGGCGAGAAGCTAGTAATGCCAATAGTTCAAATTCCTTTAAAGGCAGAACGAGTGTATCTTCCCCAATGACAACCTCAAAGCTTAGACGATCAATAACTAGCCTGCCCACCTGGATGGTTACCTGATTTTTCTTATCTAGTCTACGCAATATCGCGGCTATGCGAAACAGCAATTCTTTAGGTTCAAAAGGCTTTACTACATAGTCGTCTGAACCTGCCAAAAACCCTCGTTCCTTGTCCTCAAGTTCGCCTTTTGCTGTTAATAACAGTACAGGGATATCGTAATCCTGGCTCAATGTCTCGGTTAATGTAAAACCATCCATTCCCGGCATCATTACATCTACAACAGCCAAATCAGGCAAGTTTCCTTCAAGTGATTTAAGTGCCTGTTGTCCGTTTTCTGCCTGTATCACCTGATAGCCCTCTCTTGTCAGATAGATATTCACTAGCTGTAAAATATGTACATCATCATCTACAACGAGAATTTTCATTCAAGTCTACCTCCATCTAACTTGTTTCTGGCACACTATTTCAACAAAAAATCCGCCCCATTCCGCGGACGTTCTGCAAGCCTCGCGTCTCGCTGTCCCGCAGGAGTGTAGCGAATTTTTTTCATAACAACTTTCATTTATATTATAACGAAAAGAAAGAAATCAACAGCAATATAAGTAACGGCAAACCAATCACGATATAACCTCGTGGGTTTGCAAAATTCATCGTCCAACCGATCCCAAAGCGTTTCTCTACAAAAACGGAAGGATCTTGACGATTCATATAAATTAATCCACCCTTCCAATAGCGATCCTCATCCACATCCATTACCTCTGAAGCAACATTATCTCCATAATTCACCCTCAGCTTACGTTTTTTCCATGCGTAAACAAGGACTGAGCCAAGAACAAGCAATAAGAATAAAATAAATACCGGTAATAGACTTTTTCCTGTAGTCATCGAAGGATAGATATTGCTTAGCTGCAACACTGTAAATAAAATAGTAAGTGCATAGCTTAACAACATAATGCTCCAGCTCATATACTTTCGGCTTTTTAACTGATCTTCCAACGAGTCTTCCTTACGATTAACAGCCAACTTTATTGCTGAACGCTTGATGGAATCTACAATTCCCCACATCATACATTGCATCATCAGCATAACAAGCGGCAGTGAAACCGCAGTAAAATATGTTTTGCTTCTCCAAGAATCCGCTTCACCGCTAGGTCCCCAGTGTACAGCAATGTGATCTGGTATTTGGTCATAATGGCGGAATGTAAAGATAATTAGAAACATCGCAACACCAAAAGGGATTACATAAAATGGCCACGGAAGCATTTCATCGCGACTACGGGCCGTTAAGTCAACTGCACGAACTTGTTTTATATTTAAGCCCCATTGCTCTTCCTTTTTAAGTTTTAAAGCTTTTTGATGGTTTATCCAATATAGTGTCATACTGACTGCAAGCATTGCAAATAAGCAGCCCAACAATAAAATACTTTGCATGAATTCAGATTGTGCAAAGTAATAATAGCTAACAATCATCATCAGTAATAACAAGACACCAGAAATTCCAACAATTTGAGCATAATGCTTTTTCATATTACGTAATGCGGGATGTTTTACTTTTTGTTCAGGTACAGTAACGCCAAAAACAATTGTCTCACGTACTATATACGGAACAAATACTTGTAGAGCTAATGTTATGATGTACACGGTTGAAAAAACGCCAAGTAACATGTGTTACACCCCTTCTACAGGTATTTGCAAATCAGAAAATACCTTTTTTATCATGTGCTCGATTTGTTCAGCTGTTGCGCCGAGCACCATTCCTTCTACCACAACAGGCTTTAAGTTTTTTTCAATTTGTTGTAATTGTTCAGAAGTTAACGCTCGTTCCTCTGTTGAACGAATAATAGCACCTGATTTGGCTCTTATAGTAATGATCCCCTTTTCCTCTAGCTCATGATAGCTTTTATTAACCGTGTGCATATTTACACCCAGATCAGCCGCTAAATTACGTACAGATGGTAGGGTATCTCCTGGTTTCATTTCTCCCCTTGCAACACCTTCCATAATTCGCCGTGTTACCTGTTCATAGATTGGTACATCAGATTGTGGCTCTATTTGAATAAACATTAATATCATCTCCATAATTGTTATATAGCTAATATAACAAATAATCATTCTTTGTGCACAAAGAAAAAGACCAATTGACTTTCATATTCAATATGAACAATCGAAAAAAGGAGATGTCTCATGATTAATTCGAGACATCCCCTTCAACTATAGCTATTTCTAAACTATTGCTAATGCATCATAAATTTCATCAATTACCGGCGTCGGTCCAGGAACATTTTTTAGAAGATAAAAAAATGCCTTACAAGCCCCCATCTAAGCTCGTAAGACATCCTTCACCCCTTTTAAATCTCTTTTTATTAAGACCCCTTTTTTTGTAACCGTGTTCATTTTTCAGTAAGGAACGGGGGAACAGACCCCGCTCGTTACATTAGTGGAATAAGGTGGACTCCATTCGAGTTTAGTCCACAACAATTTAGGAAAGTTTGGATATGTTCGTTTAGTAGATTCGTATCTCAAATCAATTATGCCTCGGCATAATTGCGTCCGGAATCGGCTTTGTGCTTGGGCCTGCATGAGGGCCAACACGATGTTGGTCATTTCGGTAATGCCACAGGACGTGGCGTTTTTACCGATGCAGGTCAGTTAACCGTTATCGCATGGATTCGATGATTTTAGGCTAACATCCTATAAGCACTCCTTTCCGATTCCGTGACATCCGCCGGAGGCTTTAGGCCAACAAATGTTTTCTGTGCGAAAGCGAAGCGACAGCAACATGATGTTGGTCACTCAGTCGTTGCCACAGGACGTGGCGCTTTTAGACTGAGTTCCTCTCTTTCAGCAATTGCTGAAAGCAAGTTAAGCTAATTTTTCGTAACCTGGAAGCGTCAAGAATTCCGTAAATTCATCTTGTTCAATTAAAGATTTAAACAGCTCAGCAGCTTCTTCATAGCGGCCACCGTTATAGGCTTGATTCCCAGCAGCCTCTTTAATTTTCACAAGCTCTTCCTCCAAGATATCTAGTACAAAGGCCAATGTAATACCACGACCATCATCCAAGATACCTTTTGGATGACGAATCCATTGCCATACTTGTGTACGAGAGATTTCTGCAGTTGCAGCATCCTCCATTAAGTTGTTAATCGGTGCAGCTCCGTTGCCTCGTAGCCAAGAAGCAATGTACTGAACCCCTACACTACAGTTAATACGAAGACCTTCTAGTGTAATTGTCCCCTCTGGAACAGCTACTAAATCTTCCGCTGTAACATTTACATCCTCACGCTTTTTATGGATTTGATTTGGTGTCGTCATAATCGCATCAAACTGTTCCATTGCCGTTGCAACCATACCTGGGTGCGCTACCCAAGTTCCATCATGGCCATCTGTTGCTTCACGACTTTTATCTTCTGCAACCTTTGCAAACGCTACAGCATTCGCGTCGTCATCCCCTTTAACCGGGATTTGTGCTGCCATACCGCCCATCGCAGGAGCATTACGTTTATGACATGTTTGAATACATAAAGACGTATATGCCTTCATGAAAGGTACAGTCATTGTTACTTGTCCACGGTCCGGTAAAATTACATCAGGTTGATTGCGCAGACGTTTGATATAGCTGAAAATGTAATCCCAGCGTCCACAATTCAGACCAGCTGAATGTTCACGTAGTTCATATAAAATTTCATCCATTTCAAATGCTGCTAAAATTGTTTCAATTAATACAGTAGCCTTAATTGTCCCTTGTGGAATTCCGATATAATCTTGTGCAAACACAAAGACATCATTCCATAAGCGTGCCTCCAAATGGCTTTCAAGCTTCGGTAGGTAGAAATAAGGCCCCGTACCTTTTGCCAATGCATTTTTAGCATTATGGAATAAATACAGACCGAAATCAAAGAAACTACCAGAGATCGGTTTGCCATCTACTAGTACATGCTTTTCAAGTAAATGTAGACCACGTGGTCGAACTAATAACACAGCTGTGTTTTCGTTTAACTTATACGTTTTACCATTAGATGCTTGTGTAAATTCAATTGTCTTATTAATAGCATCACGCATATTAATTTGACCGCCAATCATGTTTTCCCATGTCGGTGCAGATGCATCCTCAAAGCAAGCCATAAACATTTTTGCGCCAGAGTTTAATGCATTAATAACCATTTTACGGTCAACAGGTCCTGTAATTTCTACACGACGGTCATGCAAATCTGCTGGAAGTGGTGCGATTGTCCAATCTCCCTCACGGATCTGCTTTGTTTCTGGTAAGAAGTCGAGTTTCTCACCTGCATCAAGACGCTTTTGGCGTTCTTGACGAGCCTCTAATAACTCTTTTCGACGAGCATCAAATTTTTCGTGCAGGGCAAGAACAAACTCAAGGGCTTCTGGTGTTAAAATTTCTTTTGTTTGCTCGTTTTGTTCCCCAACAATTTTAAGCTTACCTGTTGTTGCTTGTTCCATCAGTTGTTTCCCCCACCTTTGTGATTTTAAGTAGTCATCCCCCGCTTTAGGAGGAGCGGAGGAGACTAATCTATGATTATGAATTTAGGAATACACGTACTTTATGAAACTTATACGAATTGTTCTGTTTCTGTAGAACCAGCCATTGCTGTTGTAGAAGAAGTACCACCAGAGATAACTTGAGATACATCATCAAAGTAACCAGTACCTACTTCACGTTGATGGCGTGTAGCTGTGTAGCCTTTTGATTCTGATTCAAACTCAGCTTGTTGTAGCTTAGAGTATGCAGCCATACCATTATCTTTATAATCATGTGCAAGCTCAAACATAGAGTGGTTTAATGCGTGGAAACCAGCTAATGTTACGAATTGGAATTTATATCCCAATTTACCTAGCTCGCGTTGATATTCTGCGATTTCTTCTTCTGATAGATTTGCTTTCCAGTTGAAAGAAGGTGAGCAATTGTATGCTAGCAATTTACCAGGGAATTCGGCATGAATAGCTGCCGCAAATTCACGAGCTTCCTCAAGAGATGGTTTAGAAGTTTCACACCAAATTAAATCTGCATATGGCGCGTAAGCTAAACCACGAGCAATCGCTTGTTTGATGCCCGGTTTTGTACGGAAGAAGCCTTCTGGAGTACGTTCACCAGTAATAAACTCAGCATCACGTGGATCGATATCAGATGTTACCATATCAGCAGCATCAGCATCTGTACGAGCGATTAAAATTGTATCAACACCCATTACGTCTGTTGCAAGACGAGCAGCAATTAAGTTACGAACAGCATTTTGTGTTGGAAGTAAAACTTTACCGCCTAAGTGACCACATTTTTTCTCAGAAGCTAATTGGTCTTCTAAGTGAACACCAGCAGCTCCAGCTTCGATCATACCTTTTACAAGCTCAAATACGTTTAGAGGACCACCGAAGCCAGCCTCAGCATCTGCTACGATTGGAGCGAACCAATCAAATTGATCTACACGTCCTTCAGCATGATCGATTTGGTCTGCACGTTGTAAAGCTTGGTTAATACGCTTAACTACTGCTGGTACAGAGTTTGCTGGATATAAGGATTGGTCAGGGTACATTTGACCAGAAAGGTTAGCATCAGCAGCAACTTGCCAGCCTGATAAGTAGATTGCTTTTAATCCCGCTTTTACTTGTTGTACAGCTTGATTACCAGTTAATGCACCTAATGCATTAATGAACGGTTCTTCGTGTAAAGATTTCCAAAGTCGATCCGCACCTTTAGTTGCTAAAGTTTGTTCAAGTACTACAGAGCCCTGTAACTTAACAACCTCTTCAGCTGAATATGCGCGTTCAATACCTGCCCAACGAGGGTTCTCTGCCCATTGTTTTTCTAATGTTTGGATTTTTTCTTGACGTGTTGACATATTGAAATTCCACCTTCCCCTTTGTATACAATATACTCTGTTAAAAAACTTTTATTCAACTGTTCCATAACAGGTTTATTTGTTGTAAATTAATATATAACAGAGCATCTGAATTTTCATTATTTTTAGATAAAATACCAAATTTTAATGATGAAACTGCTTTTTTGGGCGACGAAATTTGGTAAACTGTTTACAAACAAGGGGGATATTCACAATGAACAATGAGTCTAATTCTTTGCCAAAAGATATTTCACAACAGTTTATTTCAATGCTAAAAGACTGGGTTCCAGCCAATTCATCCATTGCAATTGCTGCTGAAAACGCCTATATCTATTTTCATTCTGGGCATCAAAACGTTAACTTGGAAGTAGGTCAACAAGTACAATCTGGAAGCATAGCAGAGCAAGTACTACGTACAAGGAAACGAACAGACGCCATTTTAGATAATTCTTTATTCGGAACACCCTATTATGGGATAGGTTACCCTATAAACATTTTAGATGTGCCTGCAGCACTTATTGTAGTATTACCGTCAACCTTTACCGAAAAGAAATTAGAGCCCTTTCAATTTTTAACTGGAAAGCAAGAAGAGGAATGGAATCCTGTTGCAATTGAAAAAATCTCTCATATTGAAAGTCTGCAGAAAAAAACGTGGTTTTATGTGGCGGGGGAACAATTTAAAACAAGTATTACACTTAAAGAACTTCAAATGCGCCTACCTTCATCTTTTATTCGCATTCACAGATCTTATATTGTTAATATTCATTTCATAAAAAAAATGGCTCGTGATCTTACTTCCAATTTTATTGTCACTCTAAAGGATGGAAGTGAACTACCCGTTAGCCAATCTTATTTAAATAATCTAAGAAACGCCCTTGAATTTTAGATTTCACCTTAGCGTAATTAATGTCATTTGTTGCTATCGTTTCGCTTTCGCACAGAAAACATTTTGCTAACTAAGATAAAAGGCTGTCCTATACATTGATTGTATAAGACAGCCTGAAAAATAAAAAAGCCTGAGAAAAAATTCTCAGACTTTAGATTGCCTAGCGACGTCCTACTCTCACAGGGGGAAGCCCCCAACTACCATCGGCGCTAAAGAGCTTAACTTCCGTGTTCGGTATGGGAACGGGTGTGA
>NZ_JBIVRU010000013.1:0-107382 GCF_044755845.1 Lysinibacillus sp. NPDC092081 | reverse complement strand
TCAAAGGAGCAAGCTCCTTCTCTGTTCGCTCGACTTGCATGTATTAGGCACGCCGCCAGCGTTCGTCCTGAGCCAGGATCAAACTCTCCATAAAAAGAAATTTGATTAGCTCAAATTGTTTTGCTGGCATCATGTTTGATGTCCAAAAATTTTGTTTCGTTCACCAACTCAAGGTTAGTTACTAAAAACTTTATTGATTACGTTTTGCTTGTTCAGTTTTCAAGGTTCATTTTGTCGCCATTTCTTCAACAGCAACTCTTATATAATATCATGTCGTAAGCTCGATGTCAACAACTAATTTATTTGATTAAGTTGTTTTTCAGCGGTTGTCTTAACGACTTGTATAATACTACACTCTTAATTTAAAAAGGTCAACACTTTTTCTAATAAAAATTTATACTTTTTCATTCCATTGAAAATCTTCCTATTTAATAATTAAGTTATCATTTTGATCAAACCTTGTTCAATAGGTGATTAAATGAGAAAGTACATTGTTTTTCACGTTTAGAAGTGAGAGACTTTTTTTGTGGGAGAAGTTTATAAATTAAACAAAAAGACTCTTTCCTTTTTAAATAATTCCATTAATACTAATAGATGACCACTATGTGGAAAGGAGTTATACATAAATGTCCTATGTCAATAAAGATCTTGCTCGTACCTTAGAACAACTACATAAGCGAAGTGTAAGAGGTTTATTTTTAAAAATTCAAGACTTAAATAATGATTGTACATTATTAAGAAAACGACTTGAACTACAGATCGACCTAGCTGTTTATAAGAATGCTATTGATTATGTGAATCAATTCGTTTCCCACACTACCATCCTCAACTTAAAATTCATTACAAATACACAAAATCTAGAAGTCGTTGTGTTACATGCACTTTTATTAGCGCATATATTAGAAAACGAAGACTGTTATGCTTTTGAATATGAACATCATTTACTTCAAGGGTGCATTCTTGAAATATTTACGTTAAACGATCATGCAAAATCACTTTATACTAATCACCAGGAAAAGATGCTTCACTATATGGAATCTCAACCAACATAAAAAAGACGATCTTAGTAGCACATTGCAACTAGATCGTCTTTTTCTTTTATTTTAATCCTTTAATAATTATTGATCGAACTGGTAGGAATTGCTCTCCTGTATCACCATAAGTGAGAATGACATCATCACCTTCTTGTAAATAAATCGCAAGCGGTTCTGTTTCAGAGCTGACCAAATAGTTTTTCCCGTCATTTAGTAAAAATGATACAACTGTATAGTCACCGAGACGTTCCTTGTATACGCGAAGCACCTTTCCACTTACATTTTTCTCTTCTGCATGTGAGCTTCCTTCGACTGTAGTTCCACCGCGACTTAAGGCTGTTTTATATAATTTTAATGCCTCTTTAGGAGTTGTCGCATAAACCGAAATTTCAGGATTTGCTGCCGATACGATGAAATAATTTTGTAAGAAACCATTTGAATCAAGCACCGCTGTTAGCCAGCTAGCTTCACCGTAGAAGTTATACAATACCGGCATTTCTCCAGACCATTTTTTCTCTATAAATTTCTTCTCGATAATTTGCAAGTTACCTTGTGAATCCATATAAGAAGCGTCTTGATTTCCAGTATAATAGGTTGCTTGACCTGTTCGGGCATTTGTTAAGGAATAGCCAAGCATTGAATCGACACCCTCTTTAGGGCTCGTAAAGTCTGTGAAATAATACATATCGCCCTTCTCGTCAAAAATCGGGCTAACATTTTCCTCTGTTCCCTCATCTGAAGGAAGTTTTACATCTTTCTTACCAAACTTACTGTTCCAAAATCCGTGTACATAATTACCGAAATAACTATTTTGTAAGCTTACTGTCTCTGGAGAAACCGCTCCATCAATAAACTCTGGGACATCTTCCAACTTAATAACTTCTGATTTTCCTGTTAGCGCATCTACAAGCACGATCCCTTTTACATCGAAGCCATTACGTGCTGAAATAAATTCACCATATGAACGGATGTAGTATGGTTTACCCTCATCATCTATTTCAAGTTGTACATCTCCACAAAAAACAAGGAATGGATGTTGTAAACGTATATGACGCTCTAAATTTGAATTTAAATAAGCAGAAGGAACATACTTCATTTCCTGCTTAACAAATTTAGGATTATCCGCCGAATCCGTTGCACTCATTATAAAGTAACCAGGAGTCGTCCCGCCGTTCATCCATTTAAAGAAACCTGAAAACTCTACTGGCGCTATATAAACATATTCACCCTTCACTTTTTGAATTTGTAAGCGCCCTAACTCATAGTAACTCGTATTCGGTACTTGTCCGAATGCTTTTTTCATCTTATTACGCGCAAATTTAGGAGGAACACTAGCTGGCGTTTGTGTTTCATCGAATGGTTTTATTTCAACCTCTTCCTTCATTTCAGCTGATTTGAATTTTTCATTAGCATTCCATAAAGGGGCTGACAATACATACACTGCGACACCTAAACTAGCTAAAAATAAAACACCCTTTATTTTTCTTTCAATACCACTTGCAAGAAGTGCACCGCCTAATGTTAATAGAATAATAGCTGGCCAAAAAGCAAGCCAGTTTACATCCATCTTTGTCACATATACTGTTATACCAGTAGCTAAAAATCCTAGTACAAATACACCGATAAAGAAATATCCAATTACCTTTTTAGATCCGCCATCTTCTCGTTTTTTTGTTATAATCGGTGTTAATATAACACTCGCGATTAATCCAATGACTGCCGAAGCTATTAATAGCTTAGTCATTTTGCTCACCCTCTCTAACCTTACTGTCCACTTATTTACGGCTACATACTAAAAAAGTTTCATACATAAGATGAGTGAGTACCCTCTTGGGCATTTCCTTCACAAAAGAATAAAGGAAATTCTAACATAGATAAAGAATTTCAAAGAAAAGGAGATGAGAAATTTGTCTAAAAAAATTTTAATAGCATTTATTATTTTGTTTGGTCTATATTATATTTTTTTCCTTTCCCATATTGCAGAAAGCTTGATACTTGTCTTTAAAGTCATTCCAATGCTTTTAATCATTATCTTAGCCGCTACACAAAGAAATTTAGGCATTAAAAAGTATCAACTGCTGATCGTCATCGGACTTGTGTTTTGTATGGTCGGTGATTATACACTACAGTGGTTTCTAATCGGGTTAACAAGCTTCTTAATCGGTCATATTTTTTATATCCTCGCCTTTTTTTCTACTAATGAACGACAAGTACCGACTTGGGCGAAGATTGTATTACTCGTTTACGGGGCAAGTATGGCTGTGTGGATTGCAGGTACAGTGTTTTCATCAGGGGAAGTCGTGCTTGGTATCGCAGTAATTGCCTATATTTCAGTCATATTAACGATGGGTTGGACTGCGATTCGAACAGGTTCTACATTTGCAACGATTGGAGCTCTGCTATTTATTTCATCAGATTCCTATTTATCTATTAATAAATTTGTTATGCCCTTACCATTTTCTCATGAGGTTATTATGTTGACATATTACAGTGCCCAAATACTAATTGCCTTAAGCATCCTTCAATATTCCGAAATCCGAAGTAAAGTGTTACAATAATTTAGACATCACATTAGGAGGCCATACTTATGAAAGAACAAGTAATCGAGCGTTTAATTCGTTATGCAAAAATTGATACACAATCTGATTTCACAAGCGAAACAACTCCTTCAACACAAAAGCAATTTGACTTATTGCATGTACTAAAAGATGAACTTGCAGCAATAGGCTTAACTGACATTACATTAGATGAAAATGGTTATTTATTTGCGACACTCGAAGCAAATACAGATAAAAAAGTGCCTACTATTGGCTTTTTAGCACATGTGGACACTACAACAGACTTTACTGGCACAAATGTTAATCCACAGCGCATTGACAACTATGATGGCGGAGTTATCCAGCTCAATGAAAATCTAGCGATGTCGCCAACAGATTTTCCTGAGCTTAAAAATTATGTAGGTCAAACGTTAATTACAACGGATGGCACTACATTATTAGGCGCTGACGATAAAGCTGGTATCGCAGAAATTATGACGGCTATGGAATACCTAGTAAACACTCCTTCTATTAAACATGGTAAATTGCGTGTAGCGTTTACACCCGACGAAGAAATTGGCCGCGGTCCTCATAAATTCGATGTGGCTGCCTTTGGAGCCGACTATGCTTATACGATGGACGGCGGACCACTTGGCGAGCTACAATACGAAAGCTTTAATGCTGCAGGCGTAAAGGTTGTGACAAAAGGTACGAGTGTACACCCTGGTTCTGCGAAAAATAAAATGGTCAATGCCATCACAATGGCGATCGCCTTCCAAAATGAAATGCCTACCAATGAAGTACCAGAAAAAACGGAAGGCTATGAGGGCTTTATTCACTTAATGAGCTTTAACGGTGCGATCGAGCATACTGAGCTTTCTTATATCGTCCGTGACCATGACCGTCAAAAATTCGAGGCAAAAAAACAATTAATTCTTGATGCTGCGGCAAAAATTAAAGCCCAATATGGTGAGGATGCTTTAAGCATTACTATGGAAGATCAATACTATAATATGGGCGAAAAAATTGAGCCTGTTAAAGAAATCGTCGACATTGCACGCACAGCAATGGAAAAGTTAGATATTACTCCAATTACATTACCAATCCGTGGCGGTACTGATGGTTCACAGCTTTCTTACATGGGCTTACCGACACCAAACATTTTTGCAGGTGGAGAAAATATGCACGGTAAATTCGAATACGTATCTGCAGAAACGATGGAGAAAGCTACACAAGTGATTATTGAGATTGTTGAGCTATTTGAACAGCAAGGAAAATAGTTAGTTACGAAGAAGGGTTTGCCCCTTCTTCGTAATTTTTTTCAAAAACAATGACTGAATTTTCAAATTACACGAAAGGTTTTGAGGTGACTTTAATGAAAGAAATTGCATTAGGCATTTTAGCCTCACTTTTTTTTGCTGTTACATTTATATTAAATCATGCAATGGAAATGCAAGGTGGTAGTTGGCTATGGAGTGCATCCTTGCGCTATTTCTTCATGCTACCGTTTTTACTTGCGATCGTCTTCTATCGAAAAGGTTTTTCCCAACTATCAGGTGAAATGAAAGCACAGCCTATCGCTTGGCTACTTTGGAGCTTTATCGGATTCGTATTGTTCTATGCACCACTGACATATGCAGCAGCATTCGGTCCAGGTTGGCTCGTTTCCGGAACATGGCAATTGACAATTGTCGCTGGCGTATTACTAGCCCCCCTATTTGTTTCAGTAGTAGCCGGGAAAACTGTACGTCAAAAAATACCGCTTATTTCATTACTCATTTCATGTGTCATTTTAGTCGGCATTTTACTTATTCAAATACCACAGGCACAATCTGTTCCACTTAAAAGTTTAATGCTTGGCATTTTACCTGTTGTCATCGCTGCATTTGCCTACCCTCTTGGTAACCGCAAAATGATGGCAATCTGTGGCGGACGCATCGATACATATCAACGAGTTTTAGGAATGACCATCGCCTCAATGCCTGCATGGATTATTCTAGCTATTTATGCATTAGCAACGGTCGGGCTACCTTCTATCAACCAAGTGATGCAATCATTGCTTGTAGGTATAAGCTCTGGTGTCATCGCCACAACTTTATTTTTCATCGCAACTGACCGTGTTCACGATCATCAAGGCAAGCTTGCAGCAGTTGAAGCAACACAATCGACTGAAATACTCTTTGTCATTATTGGTGAAGTATTATTACTCGGCATTGCATTCCCAAATCCAATTGCTCTTGCGGGCCTAGGTGTCATTATTGTTGGCATGCTGTTACATAGCTACTATACGATGATACTAGGGAAAAAAAGTGCTGTTCCTAGCAGTAGTTCTACTCCGTAATATGAAAGACAAGAAATAGAAAAATGTACGTTACTAAATTACCTTTTAGTCGTGTACATTTTTTATTCTAGTGAACACTAAAATTTGTAAATCATTGTTTTAGATGTCCCTACTACTTCATAATCTTTAAAGCCTAATTTTTGATACATATTAATGGCCGTGTCATTTTCGAGGTCTACACTAAGTGAAATGGTATTGTATCCTTCATCCTTTGCTTGTTGAATTATTTTACGCATCAGTAAAGTTCCTACCCCTCTTCCTCTTACTTCTTTTGAAACAGCCATTCCTATTTCAGGCGTGTTGCCATCAATATAACCATAGCTTTTATTATTGTCGTCAAACAATCTGTACCAGACTGCACCAACAGTGTGATTTTCTGTGTTAAAGGCAATCAATACTTTATCTCCCTTTCTCCCCCAACCTTCGTGATATTTTCTTATGTCGGGCAAGTTTAGTAAAAATTCTTTTGATGGTTTATTCTCAGGAATATGAATAGACTCATATAACATATCTAGAAAGAACTCAAACTCTTTTTCACTACCTTCGAAGTTTCTAATAGAAAACATGAAATAATCACTCCTTCTCATTAAGGTATATTATATATTAAATTGTAATTTTTGGTATAATATTCATGACTTTGCGAGGATTTCATTTTTATCGGAACTCTTTGAAGATTTATCGGAACAATTTTAGCTTTTATCGGAACAATTGCAGTTTTAATCAAAAAAAGACGACTCAGTCACAATGGAGTGAGTCGTCTAGAGATTTTACGTTCCCAAAAAATGAGGGGGGTTTTAGGAGCGTTATCATGAACTAGCAAACTTCTGGAGAAAAGTAGCTAAAGTTCATCCTCTCTACACTGTATTGCAGAGGAGGAATAATCTTTATATGATAATGATAATCATTATCAGTTATAAAGTCAACATTAATCTGAAAATTATTTTAAGTTTTTTATGCCTTCTTCAGCGAGCGACGATATTGCCATTGCTTTAGCTGAAAAAGTAGGAAACAACCTATACAAAATCCTGCAATTGCTAGCGATGAAGCTACAGCAACCATTCCCGTAAAGACATAGCCAACCACCTGCCATTTAAGCAAGTAACCTAAAATTCCACCTGCTAAACAAAAGCTAGCAATTCTGGAATTGAATTTTTGCTGTTGTGCATCCTCTGGTATATATGTAGATGGCGCATTTTTTAGAAACAGCTTCCCTACCCGAATAATGGGGTTGTAATTACATAAAACACCAAGTAAATTTGCTACTAAAGGAATTGCTAAAATCCAAAAGACGCCTGTTACCCACGTTATCATGACACTTAAAAGAATCGTCCATTGATTGAGTCGAACGAGCGGCCTTGGGATTGCATGAGGCTGTGACATCATAAAACCTACCTTTCGGATATGTTTAATGTATTTTACTATATTGCATTCCATTTGTGAAGCAAAAATGATTAATTTATAATTGAAGTAACAGAAGACTGAAAGAAAAGGTGATCACAATGCCAGCATTAACGATGGATCAAGTTCGACAATTGAATTCCTATAGCATTTATACGACAGAACCAAAGCGAACATTATTTACATTAGCGGATATACATAAGGACTTTTACCATCCTGATTTTTTAAACCTTATGATGGGAATTACAGACGCAGCAACGGAAACAGCCGCTATTTCTCACTTTGCACGCCGCTACGGTATGTTTTTCGCTATGCAACTTTACATGCTTGCCGCCTATGACGAGGTGTGGGACGGTAAACCAATCGAGCTTCGCTTTGATGCAGCAAAAGAATTTGACAGTTTTACAGTCGCAATGTTTGTTAACCCAAATGATTGGCGTTATGTCGATGAGGATGGACGTCAAGCAGTTATTGAGAAGATCCTCTATGATGGGCACGTTATCGTTCAACAGCTTCGTAAAGTAACATCTATTTCCCCTCTCACAATTTGGGAGAATTTCTTTGGATATCTTCTTTGGCACTATCATATATTGCTTTCTAATCCCGGTCTAGCCGATCAGGCAATGGAGGATATTGAAGCTTTAGAGGACCCTAAAACATGGGCTCGTTTCTCCAACAAATCTTGGTGGGCACAATATACAGGAGGCCAAAGCCCCTCTTATTTAGTGAACGTCCCAGTACGAAAATCATGTTGTTTTTCTAAAGACATACCTGGTTTAATGGCTTGTGGATTTTGCCCGATAAAATAAAAAAGCCTTACCTCTCATATGAAAAAGAATCCATTTTGATTAAATTTTTATTCAAACTGGATTCTTTTTATTTTTTTACTATTACTAAAAAAAGTTAAAACTTTTTCCAATTTGAGTCGTCTCTTTAGTGCGCGATATCTTACGGAGGATAAAAATGATTAATCAAAATCCATTTGAGGTGATTGAAGAGATTTACGAGGAGCATTACACATATTTACGGAATTTTTTAATTGGATTAACTAAAAGTTATGACGTAGCCGATGACATCATTCAAGAGTTATTTGCAAAAATCTTAACAGATCCATCAAAAATCCAAGAAGTTACTTATATGAAAAGTTGGTTAGTAAAGGTAGCCAAAAATACACTCCTCGATCATTACAAAAAAAGAAAACCAGCGCTGTTTCATGATGAAAGTGTAATTGAAAGCTTATTAATTGATAATCAAACACCCGAGTCAAAAGCAATCATAAATTCCCAAATTACAACTACCTTAGGTTATTTATCGACGAGTGATAAAGCCATTTTTTTAGCTAAGTTTCATTATGGTTATGATTATCAAGAAATTAGTACACTTTTGGATATACCTATCCCTACATTAAAGTCCAAGATATTTAGGATGAGAAAGCAGATGGCTAAAAAGAGGTGAAAAAGATGGAGGATTCCCAAAAGATTCATATTCTTTCGCGGGAGTTAATCTCTGTATTTGATGAGTTAGAACAAGAAACAAAAGAAGTGGTTTTGGAACATATTCAAGACTGTAATGAGTGTAGGCAATTATTTAATGAATTAGCTGAAGGAAATTACCCGATGTTAGAACATAGTGAGGAAGTAGAAATAAAGCCATTAAAGAAATTAGTTCAGTTTAATCATGGCCTTAAATGGTTGTTTATTTCCATTAGAGCCTTCATTTTATTTTATATCATTTATTCTTCTTTTTACTTTTACAACTGGGAACTGTCTGCTGATGCGGCCATTGAATATATCAAAAGTGCCACTTTCATGTTCTATTTCCCAGCAGCTATTTTTTTATCAGTATTCACGATGACTTTTTTTACCAAAAGATGGATTATACTCTCAATTCTTTTTGATTTGGGGATTATATTTTTTTTAGACACATTTATGTCGATTTTCAATTAATACCTTATTATTTTGGAGGTGAATCAATTGGGGATGATAAGTTTAGTTGGTTTCATTATAGGGACCTGTATTTTCCTTTTTACTTTTATAGCTTTGAAAAAAACAGGAAAGTTCTACTTGGCTCCGATTGTGACATTTTTAATTGCTGTGCTTACCGTCCTATACGGATTGTTCAAAGTGGGGGGCTTTGAAGGGATGGGTTTTGGCATTATTGGAGTAGGTATTTTGATAGCTGCCATGGTTGGGACGTTGTTACTTCCTTTTACGAATGGCCTAAAAAAATCTGAATTTAACAAAGTGGATAAATCAATCTTGTTTATAGTCCCAGTCCTTATTTTTGCTATTATTGGTTGGGCGATCACCTTAGATGAAGGTTATTGGGTCAATGAAGAAGGCGTTATAGAGGCTGATAAAGATACTCCCTCCTACTATGAGGTATCTACGATTTCTGAAGGAATGAAACAAATTTATATTCAATTAGGCGAGAAATATGAAGGAAAGCATCTGGAAGTAAAAGATGTAAAGACCCTTGGGAACACTGAAGTCACAGTTAAGGTCGTCGATAAAGGAAAAGAAACGGGACTCCCCTTTATAAAGATAGGTCTAGATAAAATTGTTGAGCCGTTAGTAATCCAAACAACTGATGGAGAGATAATCAAGTCTAAATTTAATAACTGAAAAAAACTATTTAATTGTAACCGTATATCCTTATTAAATAATCGAGCGCTATTTGTTAGTGTAGTTAAATACCTTACATTGAAATTAAACAACTATATTTTTAACCCCGTCCTAAATTTAGAACGGGGTTGTGCTTGTTTGAGCTTTTAAAATTAAATACCTTTATTGTTATATTACATGGCTTTGTTCTTTTTATCATGGTTATAAATTTGAATCAGCTTGTCGACTCACACTAGTGATGAGGAGCTGTTGACTTTTCACGGAGAGTGGCGACTCCTACGGGATTAGCTTGCGCTGAAAGCCCCGCAGGAACGTAGTGACGAGGAGATTGAAGCCAAGCCCGCGGAAAGCGCCAACTCGGAGTGAAAATCAACCTTTGATTATTGATACCCCTTAATCTATATTCTTTTGTCGACTAACTAAGCCTTACCCTCACAATAAGTAAAAGGTAAGGCTTTTTGCTATTATTTATTTTTCATAAACGACGAACCAATCATTTTGATCCTCATACATAGAAGTACCCATATAACCCTGTTTCAAAAGCTGTTGCTGACCAGCTGTATCATCCATCGAAATCGCCTTCTTTTCTGTAAAGGTGGATAGCTCTTGTCGCAAGTCTTTATAGAAAACATATCGTAGCTTATCTACATACTTAATCTTTAATCCCTTTACGACTAATCCTTGAGAAAATTTATCCTTTAAGCTAGGGATATTATATGGCTTTACTGTTGAGCATACATAATCATATTTTTCTAAATCGATATGACCCATGACAACTTGGGCTAATGTTTTTTGTAAGCCATAGCCACGATATGTTGGTGAGACATTCGATATTTCTTGATATAAAACTTTATGAAATTCGTCCTCGGCAATCCCACAATCATAGCCAAGGTGCTCGTCATCAATAGGTGGGTTCAATAGTGCACGAAAGGCCATTAACTCATCCCCTACGTAAGCACCTATCATCATGCCATTGCCTCTTAAAATATAGTCAAATTCCTCCGTGCTTAATGGCTGTAATATACTTTGGTCTGCTAATGATTCATAAACCTCAAACTGTAATTTTTCAATTTCTTGCAAATGCTGAAGGTTTAGTGTTGTAACAAAAAACGGCGTTTCCCCAAGTACACCTTCATGAATTTTTTCCATTTCGCCGCCTCCTTAGGCCGTTACAATTGTTGAGAACTTACATAATTCTTTAAGGATTTCTTCATCTACGTCTACACCTAATCCTGGTTTTTCATTTAAACAGATAAATGGCACATCATAGTGTAAGTTTCCGACATCCTTAGAGAATTTTAATGGACCTGTTAATTCTACACTTGTCATTATTTTTTTAGAGAATGCTACATGGAAGCCAGCTGCTGAACCAACGGATGATTCTACCATTGAACCGATTTGACATTCAATGCCTGCCATTTCAGCCATTACTGCTAGTTTCATAGCAGGATAAATTCCACCGCATTTCATTAATTTAATATTGACTTTATCTGCAGCACGCTTTGCAATAATTTCACGCATTTCACGTACACCGCGAAGCCCTTCATCAATCATTAATGATACATCAGACTTTGACTTCACTTCTACCATTCCATCAATATCTTCACTATCTACTGGCTGCTCTAACCAATCGATATTTAGATCCTTTAATGCACGTAAACCTTGTAATGTAGTTGACGCATTGCCCCATCCTTGGTTTACATCTACACGAATTGCGATGTCTTCACCAACACGTTCACGCACCGCTTTGATACGAGCAACATCACGAACTACCTCTGTCCCTACCTTCATTTTAAATGATCGATAGCCCATCTCTACACGGTCAGCCGCCTCTTCTGCCATTGCCTCAGGAGTTCCAATGCTCAGTACATGCGTAATCGGGAATTTCTCATGATAACGTCCACCTAGTAGTTGGTACACTGGAACCTGTAACGCTTTACCTGCAATATCGAAACAAGCAATGTCAATCGCTGCTTTCGCTGCTGGGACATCCTTCACTACTTTGTTCATTTTATCGTGAAGCTTTTCAAAGGCCATTGGATTTTCTCCAATGATTGCAGGAGCAAGTTGGCTTTTTAATAGCGCGTACGTGCTCTCCCACGTCTCCCCTGTTACGTGCTCATCTGGTACTGCTTCACCGTAGCCTACAATACCCGTGTCTGTCGTAACCTTCAAAATAATAGAAGGCATTGTATCATATGTAGCATAACTGATGATAAATGGATCAATAAGTGGTAAATGAATTGCAAAAATCTCTACTTGTTGGATTTTCATTTTTATCAGTCTCCTGTATAATATAGTTGTCGCTAATACGTCGCTAATTGTTAAAAAAAATAGAAAAGGAAAGTGCCTATGTCTACTAAAATAGCGGTTATCTGCTCGAAAGCATTTATGAAGCGTATAAACAGTATCGCACAAAACATAGAGAATATTCAAATAGATTTTTATCTTTATAATCAACCTACAGAGGCACCCGTTTTGTTAAAGGAAATGAAGCCATGTGATGCACTCTTATTCGGAGGAACACTACCCTACTTACATGCCCAATCTGCACTGTCAGAACTGCCAATACCTTGGAATTATATAAAACAAGATGAGACGACAATTTCCACAACTTTGTTATCGCTTATAGCCAGTCATGCAGTACCTTTAAATAGAATTTCCATTGATGTTATGAATCCCGCTATTGTAGAAAATGTTTTAACAGAAATAGAGTATTGTGGTCCAAAACCATATATTCAACCTATTTCTATCACTAAACCTACTCAAGCTATATTGCAGCATCATATAGCTTTATGGGAAGCTAACAGCATTGACTTTGTCATAACAAGTATTCATAGTGTGTTTGATGAATTACAAGCTCTTCAAATACCTGCAATGCGTATGTTAGATGCAACTAACTCCATTATTCAATGCTTAGAGGAAACGAGATCCCAATCACTTCTTACAAAATCCGAGTCTGTAAAAGCCGTTGTTGGACTATTAGAAGCTCCTGAAAATAAACCTATAGACTATAACATATTAACGCAAATCTCAGTAGCTACACATTCAACTTATAAAGAAATTTCACCATACTCTTTTGAACTATATACGACAGCTGGGCATTTGCAAAAGGCACTCGAGAAAGAGAACTTACAGAACTTATTACAACAAATCGATCAGCCATTTAAGCTAGCATTCGGTTATGGTCATTCAATATTTGAGGCTAACCAAAATGCTAAGAATGCATTAACATTTGCTAAACCTTGTGAAATTTATATACTTGATGAACATAAAAACTTGCTAGGTCCATTTCCAAAATCGGAAGTAAGACTAGCTTTAAAAACAGATGATCCCTACGTTTTACAAATGGCCAAGCAAACAAGCTTAAGTCCATTAAATATTTCCAAGATCATTCATTTTAGCCGAGAGCGACAATCAGCACAATTTACATCCCATAATCTTGCAGAATACTTACAGGTTACACGCCGTACAACAGAGCGCATTATTAAAAAATTAGTGGATAACGGTTATGCTAAAGTAGTTGGTGAAGAAATGACTCACCAGCAAGGCCGCCCACGTACAATATATGAATTGAACTTTGCTATCTATTAACATAGAAAAATCTCTCGCAGATGCCTTTGCATCCGCGAGACTTTTTGTTAACTATCAGAAGAGATTTAGTCAGCCATGACCATGTCAGCATCATTTATTTCTTGCTCTTTTTTGCGCTTCTCAGCTTCTTCCATTTCTTCAGGTGTCAGCTTAACAATCGCAAATCCGATATAGGCATAAAAAATTGAAATAATAGGTACCAGGAAGTTAATAATGGCATATGGCGCATAGTCCATAGCTCCTACACCTAATGTTGCTAAAATAAAGACTCCACAAGTATTCCATGGGAAGAATACAGAAGTTAGTGTTCCCCCATCCTCTAACGCACGAGATAAGTTTTTCGAATGCAAGCCACGCTCTCTATACACATTCGCAAACATACGTGATGGAACAACAATTGAAATATACTGCTCAGAACATGTAGCATTTGTTGTAATACATGCAGCAATCGTTGAAGCAACTAAGCTTCCTGTTGATTTAGCAAATTTCATAATGACATTCATAAGTGCTTTTAACATGCCGGAATATTCTAACACCCCACCGAATGTCATAGCCACAATTGTCATTGAAACCGTATTCATCATCGAATCTAAGCCACCACGGTTAAATAGATTGTCCACCATTTCATTGCCAGTTGAAATCACAAATCCTTCTTGTAAAGCATGTACAGCCATTGTAGGTGTGCCACCTTGTACGAAGATTTGTAGTAAGAATCCTGAGATTATTCCGATAATTAAAGCTGGAATTGCAGGTACTTTTTTCGCTACCAATACAATTACACCAACTGGTACAAGTAATAACCAAGGAGAAATAACAAAACTTTCCTGCATTACTTTTAATGTCGTTAAAATGCTTTCTGATTTCATGGAGATATCTGCAAAGCTTCTACCCATAATTCCAAATACAACGATCGCAATGACTAAAGCTGGAATTGTCGTATAAAGCATATGCTTAATATGATCAAATAAGTCTGTGCCTGTTAAACCTGCTGCAAGATTAGTAGTATCCGATAATGGCGACATCTTATCACCAAAGTATGAACCTGAAATAACTGCTCCAGCAATCATTGCTGCAGGAATCCCCATACTTAAACCAATCCCCATACCAGCAACACCGATTGTTGCCATCGTCGACCATGAGCTACCAATCGCCAGTGAAACGATTGCACATAACAGCATTATTGTTACTAAAAACCAAGCTGGAGAAATTAATTTTAAACCAAAATAAATCATTGTTGCGACAACACCGCCGCCAATCCATGCGCCAATTGTCAAACCTACTAAAATAATAATAACAATCGCTGGTAAAGCTAGACGTATCCCCTTATACATCATTTCCTCAATTTCTATCCACTTAAATCCATGCATTTTAGCCACAATTGCTGCTACAGTTGTTCCAACAATAAGTGGTACGTGAGGACTTTGCTTTAACACAACTACTGTAATTAGCATAGCTATAATCATTAGTACAAAAGTCAGAAGTGCCCAACCCGCATTAATATCCTTTTTCATATAATCCATCCCCTTTTTTTGCACCAGTTGCCATTCTCGGTTGTCAAAGACGCAAATATTTTTTTATGTTTTTTAGCATAATATTCAAAAAATTAAAAGTCAACGCAAAAAAATTATGCTTCTCGAGCAATTTCGACTATTTTAGCGTATAAAAACGTTTTCAAATAGCTATTAAGGACAATGCGAAATATTCATACTTTTCGACAAAAAAGAAAAGAAAAAGGAATTATATCAAAAGAATTTTGTACTTTTGATATAACTCCCTCTCGCTATCATTATTCGTATTCAGGTTTTTTTTCTAACACACAAGCAAGTACTTTTGCGGCATCCATTAATGCTCTTCGTTCAAAAGTCATTTTTGGATGATGTAATCCTGGTGTTAAGTTGGCTCCAATACCAACCATTGTTGCTTTTAATTTAGGTTTTTTAACTGTGTAAAAATGGAAGTCATCACTTCCAGGTGTTGTAATTTCCCCAGCTAAATGCTCTTCCCCAAGTGTTTCAATAATTGCGTCTTTAGCCATACGTGCAGCAATTGAAGAAACCTCAGCACCAGGTGTGAAATCTATCCATTTCCAGTCCATATCAATCTCAAACTGCTGTTGGATTGATGTTAAGCCAAACTCAATACGACTACGAAGTAATTCTAATTGATTATTACGTTGCGCCCGAATATCCATTGAGAAGCTCGCAGTGCCTGGAATAATATTCGTACTACCACCGTCTGCAACAATCTTCGTTAACTTTGCAGAATGAGGCTCGAAAGGTGATAAATGTATACTATGGATCATTTGCTGTACGGCCATAATAACATCGATTGCATTTTTCCCTTGATGAGGTCTAGCACCATGGGCATCAGTGCCTCGTATTGTTCCTTCTAAAAAATAAGCCGCTCCGTGATGGATAGCAGGCGATACCTTGCCAAGTGGTAACTCTTCAATTGGTCTTAGATGAACACCAAATAAATGCGATACACCATCAACAGCTCCACGTTCAAAGGCTGCACAAGCTCCATTCCCAAGTTCTTCAGCAGGCTGGAAAATAAAACGAACACGATGTTGCAATGGTCGATCTTGCAGCAGTAATAAAGCGCCAAGCACCATCGTTATATTTGCATCGTGCCCACATGAGTGGTTCGCTTGCCATTCCCCATCCACTTCCTGCCATAAAGCATCTATATCTGCACGTACAGCAACAATTTCATCACCTGTACCAATTTCAGCAATTAACCCCGGAACATCCCCTAACAAACGATAGGATACGTTTAACTCATCTAAAATGGACGCAATCTTTTTAGTAGTTTCAAATTCCTTCCAGCTTACCTCTGGGTATTTATGGAAATGTTCAAACCATTGATAAATTGCTTCTTCTACTGTTACTGCATTTGACATAACTACACCTCTATACGCATTTTTGTTTCTCATTATACATGAAAGTATTTCTTAAAAGTACATATGGATTTAGACCTATATATATGAAAAAAAATATTAATATGACTCCATACAGCCGAAGAAATCAAATATTAAATAAAACGTATATCATATATAAGTTGATTTCCGTTCCGACTGGGCGACTCCTTGGGGATCAGCAACAGAGGAACGAAGGCTAAAACCATCACGTCCTGTGATAACGCCTTCGTGACCAACATCCCGTTGCTCCAACGCCCCCAGGAAGCTCTGCTCTGCGCGAAAGCGTAGCGGCAGCAACAAATGTTTTATCTGTGCGAAAGCGTAGCGGCAGCAACAAAGCGCCCAGTCGGAACAAAAATCAACCACACGCTATTGTGAGGATCCAAAAATGATTAATATATGTAAAAAAAACGAAGGACTGTGTTAAAAGTTATTTCTACCTTTAGCACAGTCCATCAAATATTTATTATAAACTTGTAAAAAAACCTTCTGGATATTCTTCATAATGTACCATCGTTAGTTGCTCCTCATTTTTTTCCTCTTCCATATTAAGCTCAATTTCCTGATCCATTAAATACGTTTCAAATTTTGAGTTCAACAACTTTTTCATTTAATCACCCCCTTTTTATTTAATTGAATTTTCTGATAAAAGAATTATACAATGCCCTTTGTAAAAAAAGCAATAAACGATGCTCATTATGCATAAAAAGTATAAAAACAATCTACTTTTTAGATTGAAATTCCGGGTTTATCAGAAAAAGAGATGTATCAAATTACGATACATCTCCCTTATAGTAAGACTTATAAACCAAGTGCTCTGTACATGAACGCCGTAAATTGTGCGCGTGTTAAGTTTTCATTCGGTCTAAAATTACCGTTTTCATCGCCTAGTGCAATGTTATGGTCCGCTAAAGCGGCAATATATCCACTCGCCCAGTGTGATGGATCGACATCTTTGAACGTACTATTGCCTTCTGGCGTTAAGCCAAATGCAAGCACCATCATTTTTGCCATTTGGGCACGAGTAATATAAGCATTCGGACGGAAAGCCCCGTTTGAACCGTCTATAATACCCGCTTGTTGGAGTAGTGTAATTTGTTGATAGTAAGGATGGCTATGTGGGACATCCAAAAATGATATTACTTAAGCTATAGCACTCGTTTTACTATTTTGATTGTCATCATCGTTACCTTTTTGCTGTGTTACATATTGAATAACAAACATTACAATAAAGATGGCTAAACCAGCCCAATCCGAAAATTTTTCTGGATAGATAAGAAGTAAACCAGCTGCAATCGCAATAATGCGTTCAAACCAAAGCATTTTGCGATACCAGTAACCAATTACTCCCGCACCTATAGCTACCATTCCTGTAATAGCCGTGATTACTACCCAAATAATTTCAGGTATAGTTGTATCGATCATTAGCAACGCCGGTGAAAATACAATCATATACGGAATAATAAACGCTGCAATAGCAAGCTTTGCTGAGTTTACACCTGTTTTAATCGGATCCCCACCAGAGATCCCTGAGGCCGCAAAAGCAGCAAGCGCAACAGGTGGCGTTATATCAGCAATAATACCAAAGTAGAATACAAAGAAGTGAGCTGATAATAAAACGACTACTGGTACTAATTCCTGTGGTGTATTCGGTGATAATAATGCCACGATTGCAGGAGCAGCAATTGTGGACGTAATTACATAGTTTGCTGTTGTCGGAGCCCCCATCCCAAGAATTAGGGAAGCAATCATAACAAAGATCAGCGTTAAAATAATACTACCACCAGCTAAAGCTACTAAGCTATTAGCTAAACTTAAGCCTAAACCTGTTTTTACAACTACACCTACGATAATACCTGCACAAGCTGTTGCCGCTACAACACCAAGTGCTGTACGAGCACCTTCAACTAATGCATCAATAATATCCTTTGGTTTTAAACGTGTTTCTTTATTAAACATAGTAACACCAATAGAAATAAGAATACCGTAAAGGGCAGCATGCATTACTGCTGTACCTGTTAACATTAAAACGATGATAGAGATTATCGGTAATAGAAGGTAAATTTTCTTAAATACCTCTAGACGATTTGGCATTTGATCATCACGTAAGCCTTTTAAACCTACACGTTTCGCTTCGAAATGAGTCATGATCCAAATACCTGTAAAATAAAGCAATGCAGGTATAGCCGCCGCCTTCGCAATATCCCAATACGTAATTCCGCGACCGATAAACTCAACCATTAAAAACGCTGCCGCACCCATAATTGGAGGCATTAACTGCCCACCTGTAGATGCTGCTGCCTCAACGGCACCCGCGAACTCTTTGCGGTATCCAAGCTTTTTCATCATCGGAATCGTATATGACCCAGATGTTACAACATTCGCTACAGAGCTCCCTGAAATCGTACCTTGAAGCGCACTAGAAAATACCGCTACTTTTGCAGGACCACCAATCAATTTACCTGCTATAGCTACTGCTAAATCATTAAAGTATTGACCAACACCTGTTTTGACAAGGAATGATCCGAAGAGTAAAAACACAAAAATAAATGTGGCAGAAACACTAATCGGTGTTCCAAAAATCCCATCTGTCGTATAATACATGAGATTAACAATACTCTCTACATCTTGCCCTCTGTGTGCCATAAAATCCGGGAAATACGGTCCGAAATAGGCATAAATTAAGAAACATATTGCAATGATGGTAATCGGTAAACCTACTGCACGACGAGCTGCCTCAAGCACCAATACAACAGCTATGAGACCAACAATAAAATCTGTTTGTGTAATAGTACCATTACTATTGACAAGCTCTGTATAATTCATCGTCCAATACGAACCTACTGCAATGGATAATACCGCTAAAATATAATCGAACCATGCAATTTTATTCTTTGCTGCTTTTTTTCGAGCAGGGAATAGTAAGAATATTAGGGTCAAACCAAAACCTAAATGTATCGTACGCTGGATTTGCGCTGGGAATTGGCCTTTAATTGCTGTGTAAAGCTGAAACAACGAAAATGCTAGTAGTCCAAAGAAAATGACATGCTTCATAATGCCTGATACCGTTCGGACATTGGATTCAATATCATATTTCTCAAGTATTGCTTGTTGCTCTTCAGCTGATATTTGTTCGAATTCTTCTTTTTTTACGTCGTCGTTTGATTTATGTTGTGTCGTCATTTCATCCTTGCTCCTTTCCATTGTTCATAAAGCGATAAACGCTTCACCTCAAATAAATAGGATTTTCCCCTTTGTAAGTTTTTTTTAAAATCGTATTCATAATCCTCGTAATCTAATACAAGATCTAAATCCAAATCGGCTATATAGATCGTAAAATTTTTAATAACTTCATTGTCAAACTGCAAAAAATATTTACCATTTCGTTCTGTTAATGTTTGATTTTTCTCTGCATAGCTTGGCATGCCGATTGCTAAACTTTCATACTCCATCCCTAACATTTGAATACTTGTTCCATCTACACATTTATAATGTTCGAGTACATCCGTTTTATGGATGGAGTGAGTGTATCTAATTTCAAATGTATCCTCAGTTGTCAGTGGTATATAATGCACAACCGGATTATTTATACGTGTTTCCGTAAATGCGAATACCTTTTGAAGAGGAAGAAAAATGACTATACTCAAGCAAATACATAAAAAAACTATAACAATTATTAATGTTCTCTTTCGCACTACATCTGTTCCCCCACTTAAAAAGCTATGTACGGAAGAAAAGAGACTCGAAGCTTTACGCAATCCGAGCCTCTTTTATTTAAGAAAATAACTTTCTACTCGCCATAAGCTATAGTTTTGAAAAATCCAAACCCGAATGTTCCGTTATTTCTTTTCATCAAAGTATTTTTTGGCACCTGGGTGAACGTCAATGCTGATACCCTGTAAACCTGTCTTAGCGTTGATATACGCCCCTTTAGGGTGAGAAATTTTATCTTTGTTATCATAAATAGCTTTTGTTATTGAATAAACAACATCATCTGAAAGATCTTTTTTCACCGCTAGCATTGCAAGCACTGAAACTGTTTCAGTATCTTTTGCAAGACCATACGTACCAGCTTTTACTGTGTCTTTTGCGTAGTAAGGATATTTAGCAATTAGCTCATCTGCTTTACCAGGATCTACACCGATAATATTTACTTTAGTTGTTGCATTTAATGCCTCAACAGCACCTGTTGGCGTACCCGCAGTAATAAACGCTGCATCGATTTGCCCCGATTGAAGACCGTCAGCAGACTCACCAAAATCAAGGTTTTGTGCTTTGATATCATCCATTGTTAAACCATGAATCTCAAGTAATTGTTCAGCATTTGCGTAAGTTCCAGAACCTGGAGCACCTACAGAAATCTTTTTCCCTTTTAAATCAGCGTATGTTTTAATGCCTGATGCTTCAGTTGTTACTAATTGGATTGTTTCTGGATAAAGTGCACCTAGAGCAGCAATTGCATCGATTTTTTTACCATCAAACATCTTTGTTCCTTCAGTGGCATAATAAGCAATATCTGATTGTACAAAGGCAACTTCACCTTTAGCATCTTGCAAAGCCGTCATGTTGGCAGCAGATGCTTGAGAAACTTCAGCAGTTGTTTTGATGCCTGTTTCTTTCGTAATTAGATCCGCAAACGTTCCACCCAATGCATAGTAAGTACCTTGCGTTCCACCTGTTAATAAGTTCAGAAATTTAGGCTTTTCAGATGATGCCGATTCTCCCTTATTCGAGTCCTTTGAACCTGTTCCACTATCCGAACCACATGCAGCTAAAATCAATAGCGCAAAGGCACTTAATAGCATTAATAACCTGAATTGTTTTTTCTTCACAGTAACCTTCCCCCTTGGTTAAAAATAATAATCTATTTAAAATTATCAAACATAGTATAATAATGTCAATCTATTTATTGTAAATTCAGTCTTTTATAATTATACCTTTCTCCTTAAATACCTAACATTTCCGGATTAAACTAATAACTTCTTCACACTGAATTTATCTACATTAATCCATTAAATTCTTTTTCCAAGAAAACATTTTTAATTGCTACATGTATAAAAAATGCATATTCATTATTGAAGTAACCATTTACTTCTTTTTTAAATTGGGGAGAGCATTTGTTAAAAGGAATATTATGTGAATAAGTTGATTGGAGTGGAGGCTGGGCGACTCCTCGGGGATCAGCGATAGGGGAACGAAGGCTAAGAGCATCACATCCTGTGATAACGCCTTCGTGACCAACATCGTGTTGGCCCAAGCGGCTCATCGGACGCCCCCAGGAAGCTCTGCTCTGTGCGAAAGCGAAGCGGCAGCAACAATGTTTTATCTGCGCGAAAGCAAAGCGTCAGCGACAAAGCGCCCAGCCGGAACGGAAATCAACCCTACGTTATGATGACGATTTATTTCGAACATTAATCATTTGTTGTCGATTTTACCCTTAAAACAAAAATACTGTATCTAAAGTGATTTACTTCAGATACAGTCGATTCATTTTCCTTATTGAATAATGCCACAAGCAATTCTAGCACCAGAATTACCGGAAGGATCTGTTTTATAATCATCCTCAGATTCATGAATGATTAATGTAGTGCCTCCATCACGTAACAATGAGTTGGCAGCATCTTTTTCTAAAGTTAACCCTTCAGCTAAGAAATTCAGATCCACTTTACCATCTTCTCCAACTTCTAAATTCGGAAGATCCCCTAAATGATATCCCTTAGGATTAAGTTTCCCATGCTCTTTATGCGTTGGATTAAAATGCGGACCTGCTGATTCAAACGTCGGTGGTTCACACTTCCCAACTGAATGAACATGAATGCCATGAGTTCCGGCAGGCAATCCCGAAAGTGCAAGTGTTACCTTAACCCCATTATCCTCTTCCTCAAAATATGCATTGCCATAGCTTTCATTATTTTTACCAATTACTTTCGCGGTTGCCGTTGGTCCTGAATTTGCGTTAACTGCCACTTTTTGCTCCTTCTTTTCAAAGAAACCACAACCACCGACAAATACTAATAAAGAAATAATTATTAAACTCATTTTTTTCATAAAAATACCTCCTCTATTTCTGATGGTTGCCAACAATCCCTCCACTTATGCAATTTCAGTAGAATTTTGCTAATTATTGGTTAAGGAGTAAATTGTTCATACTTGGCTTTTAATGGCTTTGACGCTTAAAAATAATGATACAAAATAAAAGGATATCTCTAATAAACGAGATATCCTTCAACTTACATTAATTTAAAATTTTTACAGTTACATGTTTGACGCCCCACTGACGAGCTTGTCCCTCGGTAGGAATAAATACATCAATTTTATTACCTTTTATCGCTCCGCCAGTATCTGCTGCGATTGCTTCACCATAACCTTCAACCCAAACCCTGCTACCAAGAGGAATTACACGTGGATCTACAGCAATTACCTTTAAGTTTGGATTAGATCTTATATCTGTTCCGTTCGCTGTAATCCCCGAACATCCTTCACAATACGCTGTATAGGCTGTTGCCCGCATT
Source organism: Lysinibacillus sp. NPDC092081 (assembly GCF_044755845.1). Lineage (NCBI taxonomy): Bacteria > Bacillati > Bacillota > Bacilli > Caryophanales > Bacillaceae > Lysinibacillus > Lysinibacillus sp. NPDC092081. The sequence goes on along the minus strand of NZ_JBIVRU010000013.1, from coordinate 84,422 downwards.
GTTAATGTTTTGCCCGTATTTGCTGGTGGTGCACTCACTGAGTTTGTGCTTGATGTCGTTACTTTCTTTTTGCTTGATGTCGTTGCTACCTTATTTGTTTTGCTTTCGGAAGTTTTAGGTTTTGCCGCCGATGCTTTGATAGCTAATGATTCCCCTACATAAATTAGATCAGATGAAAGGTTATTCCATTCCTTTAATTCTTCCACTGATACACCATTTACGCGTGCAATTGAAAATAATGTATCCCCGCCCTCAACAAAGTGCTGGTCTTTCATAGAATTATCATTTTTCGATTCGACTACATCTAAATCTTGCTCTGGATAAAACCATTTCGCGTCTGGGTCGATCATTGGCTCATAATCTCCTAAAGATAAATTGTAAATTTTCGAGATTCCCCACAATACGTCGTATGGCTTAAAAGTGAGTTTTTCCTTAGCAGATGATGGACTGGCAAATAAACTTAATCCCAAGGTCAATGTTACAGCTAAAGCTAAAGCTTGTTTTTTCATATTTTGTAACCTCCATATTTGATTATTTTGCAGTCTGCTGCTAGCACACTAGAGTTAGGCTCTTTTATGCAAGCAATGTTAGAGAATGCAATTAATAACTCAGGACAACGGACCTGATAGTACGAATTATTTCTATAAAAACGGAAAAATATACAATATCAATAATATTTTTGGGAAATTGAGTAATTTTGCAGAAAGAACATTGGGACTCTATTTGCAATTTTTATATGTTGGAAAATCAGTGTTTTTATACGATAATATGGTAAAGGAGGAATGTATAATGGAAATTAATACAATAATGTCTTCTCAGATTATGGAGCTACAACAAACTGTACAAATGAGTGTTATGCAAAATGCGCTTAATTTAAATACTGCAGCCGCTATCGAATTATTAAAAGATCTGCCACAGCAGCAAGTGGCCATACATCCGTATAAAGGGGCAGCCTTTGATATTTCAATTTAACCTATTTCACTCCGGCGGATGTCACAGAATCGGAAAGGAGTTCTTTGTGCAGAGCACAAAGCCGATTCAGGACGCAATTATGCCGTGGCATAATTGATATCAGGTTAATAAATATTGGAAAGTTGGTGCCCTTTTTGATTCGAGTGATCATAATGGATGATGAGCCATTAGCTCTTATAAACATGGAGAAAAAGTTAAAAGAATTTTATTCAATAGAGGTCATTAAATCTTTTACAACTGCAAAAGATTTGCTTGCAGAGGGGCCAAGCTTGGATTTTCAAGTAGCATTTTTAGATGTTGAAATGCCTGGCATGAACGGTTTAGAGATTGCACGGCTATTAAAAGAATGGAACAAAAACATTTTTATCGTATTTGTCACTGCGTATCGGGACTATGCTGTCCAAGCATTTGAAATTCACTCCATTGACTATTTATTAAAGCCTATTTCAAAAGCTCGTCTAGAGACAACTATTAATAGAATCCAAGAACTCCTTCACTTAGAAAATAAATCGACTCCTATACAAATACGAAATAAACCCGCACTTACGATACAATGCTTTGGAGGATTCGTTGTTTTACACAATGACAAAGCAGTCCATTGGAGAACGCTTAAAACAAAGGAATTATTCGCCTTTCTTTTTTCCAATCTTAATAACCCTGTACCCCGTGATACAATCATCGATGCTTTATGGGCAAATACAGAATTTAAAAAGGCAAGAGTTCAGTTACATACAACAGTTTCCTATTTACGTACTACGCTTTCAGCACTGGGCTATTCAGAAGTCATACAGTATGCAAATGTCTGCTATATTTTGCAACTAGAGGATTTTCAATGTGATGCCCATGACTTAGAGCGAATTTTAAATGGTAAAACGGAGACTGGTAAGATTGATGTAGAGAAGGCTGAGGCACTACTACAAAACTACCAAGGTGAATTTATGGCCTCATTAGATTATCCCTGGATTACTAGTAAGGCAAATTTTATGAACAATAAATTTACTCTTTTACTTCATGATTTAGTAGAGCATTATACAGCAATACATGATGTAAAAAAACGAGAAGAAATATTACTTATAACGATAGAGCATAATCCATATTCCGATAAAACCATCCGTCAGCTAATAAAACACTATATAGAAGTGGATAACCGAGCAAGTGCAGTAAAGGTTTACAATTCCTTTAAATGTACCTTGTTAGCGGATCTCGGTATTTTACCCGAGCAAGAAACAACTGAGGTATTTAATGCTATATCGGTTGAATAATTTTAATCTATAAAAGGCATCGAGAAGATAACTCTCGATGCCTCTTATCTTGTATTCATTTCAGATAATTCTTCGACGACACAGATACAATTCCTTCCTGACTGCTTCGCCTTATATAATGCTTGATCTGCAATTGTAATGATCTGATTAGCAGTCTTGATATTTGCTGTAAATGCTGTAATGCCGGCAGACATTGTAACTGGCCTGCCACACTCCGTATCTAACAAGGCCTGCTTAATACGTACATTCTCCGCTAAATCTAAAGCCACATCTATTGTCGAGGATGGCAATATAACCATAAACTCTTCCCCACCATATCGAAAACACATTCCCTGTTGCCCAATGTTCTCCTGCATATGAATTGCGAAAGCTTTTAAAACTTCATCCCCTACAGTATGTCCATAAGTATCATTTATACTTTTAAAGTCATCTAGATCTATTAACACTATTGTATGTGGCACTTTATTGATGATTAGCTCATTTAAAATTTGATCCATCCTTCTACGGTTAGGAATTCCCGTTAAAGAGTCTAAATTCAGTTGATTCGTTAAATCAAATATTTTGCTTTCCAAACTTATGACCATGTTTTGTACTACTTTTTTTAACGAATGTGCTTCGTCATACCAGTCATCCATTTCTTCAAGCTTCTGTATTTCTTCTCTCTCCACGCTAGTAGAAAGCTTTTTTAAAGGTCGTGCAATTTTGAAAGCAAGCCATACAGCTAATACAAGTACTGTAACTAACCATAATAGTAAAGGAATGATTATACTTTTTATGAACGCGCTAAATGAAACAACCCTTTCATCAAGTAACTTGTCAACCACTTGCATCATATAAGGTTCGATCGACTTATCTTGATTTGGTTCCATCAGTTTTTCTTGTACGTAGCTTTCTGTGATTACCGAAACTTCCTTCACATAATTTTCCTGCATGGCAATCTTATTTTTCATAAGAATGTCGTTAAAATTTCGATAGCTACTCCAAATACTAATACTAGAAGTCGCAAGTACAACAATTACCGTCATACTAACAATAACAAACGATAACTTTAACTTGAATTTACCCACAATAGATCATTTCTCCCATTGAGATGATTTTTTGTTAAATTTTTATACGCTTTAACCCACAAATTACTTATTACTTCATCATACGTCACGCCTCTTAAAAAAAACTTAAACACTAATGACTCTCCCTCAAAATATGTACTTGACTGCACAGTAAGAAGAGTCTCAAATCTCACGCTACGCCCACAGCAAAGCAAGTAGCCTGTAGCGGAAATCAGCTCCCCTCCATTATTTCTGATTAGTCTGAAAGTATTATTTTTAAAAATTTCTTATTTCCATTTACTAAATTTCATGGCATGGTAAATATAGTACTTTTAACTTCTTTCAGCAGATGTCTTTTGTAGCGAAAGTGAAACGTCAGCTACAGATGTCCAAACACCCGCTGAAATAGAGGAACTCAGTCTAAGAACGCCACGTCCTGTGGCAACGACTGAGTGACCAACATCTTGTTGGCCCAAAGCCTCCGGCGGATGTCACAGAATCGGAAATGAGTTCACATAGGATGTTAGCCTAAAATCATCGCATCCATGCGATAACGCCTAACTGACCTGCATCGGTAAAAACGCCACGTCCTGTGACATTACCGAAATGACCAACATCGTGTTGGCCCTCGGTAAAAACGCCACGTCCTGTGACATTACCGAAATGACCAACATCGTGTTGGCCCTCATGCAGGCCTACGCACAAAGCCGATTCCGGACGCAATTATGCCGAGGCATAATTGATTACAAGAAGAAATTTTGGAGGTTCTTATGTCACTGTTGAAAAAAGCGACTATACGACATTCACTTTTCATTATTTTAATTTTCATAGTGCTTACTGCACTTCGTTTACTTTGGCTAGCATACTTTCTCCCTTCAAGTGATCAACCGATTGCCCGGGAAGGTATATTTGATATACGGGATCAGCAGTTATCCGATGAAGAAGTTCTTAACTTAGATGGTGAATGGCTCTACTATCCCGGATCATTAATAGATCCCTTAAACATTAATACCCAATCATTTGAACAAACTACCCGAACGATTCCTATGCGAGATTCAGATGCAACGACCCAACGATATGGCTCATACCGTTTAAAAATCTTACTCAATCACAATGCTCCCAAAGATAATCGTTTTGCCGTTCGGATCCCTGCAGTGTCAACTGCTTCAGCATTATATATTAATGGAAAGTTGGTTGAACAGTCAGGAAAAGTAGCTACTAATTCACGTAGTCATAAAGGCCAAGCCGCTCCTTATACTCTTTACTTTACAAATGAGCAGCCTGAAATTGACATAATTTTACATGTATCTAATTTTGATACATCAATAAGCCCTACCATAGATAAAAGAATTTTATTTGGCTCTGCTTCAGCTATAGAACATCACCAAATGATTAACGATTTATCCCTTGCTACAATTTCAATAACACTCATATTGTTCGCACTTTTTAGCACCCTTGTGTTCTTGTTTATTAATCCAAAGCCAATTGTTTTACTGTTCACAGTAGGCTTTCTTTTACCTTTAGCAGATGAATTAATTTCATATGATCGATCTATACTCACTTGGATACATCTTGATTATGTATGGTCATTTAAGCTATCTACTATCATTTATCTCGGGTCTTCTTTTTTCTTTGTTCAATTTATGCGTGTTTTACTAGTCAAATATCATAATGCTAAATGCTTTAAATGGCTCTTTGCTTTCTATGGTCTTTCAGCATTTTTAACTATCATCTTACCGATTAATTGGTTATACACAATAAATTCTTTTTACTTTCTCCTTTATGTCGCTTCATTTTTATATGTAATAGCACTCTCTTTAAAAGAGTATCTTGAAAATCAAAAACAGAGCACTGTTTTTATTGCATTGACGGCCCTTGGTACAACGAATGGCATCATATGGGCGTACATCAAATCCATCTATATTTTTGATATACCAATGTATCCATTCGATTATTTATTTGCCATGCTAGGTTTTTCTGGTTATTGGTTTAAACGCTTTTTTGAAAATCAAGCGCAAATTAATCAATTGATTGCTAAATTACAAAAGGATGATGCATTAAAGGATGAATTTTTATCCAGTAGCTCACAAAAGCTGTGGGATCCCATGAATAAAATGATTACATTAGGACAGTCCATCTATGATAATCCAAACAACAAGCTTATGGCTGATGATAAACACAACCTGAAACATCTAATTGATATCGGGAGAAGCATGTCCTTTACCTTAAATGACATACTAGATTTTACTCGTTTAAAGGAAGGTCATTTACATCTCCATAAAAAGAACGTTAGCATCCAAAGTATAGTTTATGGTGTTTTTGATATGTTACGCTTTATAACAAGCGGAAAACAGATTCAAATGAATTCAACGATTCCTAGGTCATTCCCTAATGTAGTGGCTGATGAAAATCGATTGATTCAAATTCTTTTCAATATCCTACATAATGCCATTAAATATACGAGTGCAGGATCGATAAAAATCAGTGCCCATATAAAAAATAATATGGCAGTTATCCATATCCGTGACACTGGGTTAGGAATGGATGATGCTATCCAAAGTCGTCTATTTTCCCCTTACGAACAAGGAAGTGACAATAATAATGGGATCGGTCTCGGGTTATTAATTTCAAAGAAGCTTATCGAATTGCATGGTGGAACTTTGCAAATACATTCTATTCCTGACAAAGGATCGGATGTTTATTTTACATTACCATTAGCAGAGGGAGACCTTAAGGAGGAGCAATCCTATATTGAGGAAGAGGACATGCTTCTTCCTATTAAAGAACATAATTCATCATCGACAGTGGAAAAGCAATTTAATATTTTAATGGTCGATGATGATCCTGTAAACTTAACCATTATGCGAAGTTTATTTGCAACAAAAGAATATGCTGTTACTACAGTTACTAGCAGCGAAAAGGCATTGGAAATGTTACAGCAAGAGGATTGTTGGGATTTAGTCATTATCGATGCGATGCTACCTTATATATCTGGCTTTGCATTAACTGAAATAATTCGAGAACACTACTCATTGCTTGAGTTACCTGTCCTACTATTAACAGCTCGTAATTATTCCGAGGATGTTTATACTGGTTTCGCCAACGGTGCAAATGATTACGTTACGAAGCCTATTAATTCTGTAGAGCTAAAGGTCAGGAGTAGAGCCTTAATCGATTTAAAATATAGCATCAATCAACGACTACATTTGGAAACAGCTTGGCTTCAGGCCCAGATACAGCCGCATTTTTTATTTAATACTTTAAATACAATTGCATCACTTAGTACGATCGATACAGATCGAATGATTGACTTAATGCATCATTTTGGTGAGTATCTACATGCAAGCTTCGATGTGCGGAATTTACAGCGAGTTGTGCCACTTAAGGATGAGTTAGAGCTAGTACGGTCATATCTCTATATTAATCAGCAGCGTTTTGGGGACTTACTAAACATTGAATGGGATGTTGATGACAATATAAACATTGAAATCCCCCCTATCTCCTTACAAACTTTAGTCGAAAATGCAATTCGTCACGGTGTATTGAAACAGGAAGAAGGCGGTAAAGTTTGTATCCGTATAAAAGATTTTACGGATCATGTAGCAGTAAGTGTTATCGATGATGGCGTTGGGATAGATCCAAGTATATTAGATGAACTACAATCCGGTAGCCATTCACCAAACACTGGTGTAGGTCTACGTAATACGGATTTACGTCTTAAAAGGATTTACGGACAGAGATTACAAATTACAAGCGCACTAAATGAAGGAACAACTGTCACCTTCCATATTCCTAAAAAATAAATGAAAGAGGTCATCACCTTCTCAATTGAGTTGGTGGTGGCTCTTTTTTATACTTTCAAGTTACAATTACTATATTCAATAAAGAATATTAATGGATTTTTTAAAATCAGGGTACATTAAAAATATATAAATAAAGAAAGGCTACTCAGCATAACGTGGGGTTGATTTCTGTTCCGACTGGGCGCTTTGTCGCTGACGCTTTGCTTTCGCGCAGATAAAACATTGTCGCTGACGCTTTGCTTTCGCGCAGATAAAACATTGTTGCTGACGCTTTGCTTTCGCTCAGATAAAACATTGTTGCTGACGCTTCGCTTTCGCACAGAGCAGAGCTTCCTGGGGGCGTCGGGGCAATAGGAGGTTGGTCACGAAGGCGTTATCACAGGGCGTGATGCTTTTAGCCTTCGTTCCCCTCCCGCTTCGCTCCAGGGTCTCGGGCCAACACGATGTTGGTCACGAAGGTGTTATCACAGGATGTGATGCTTTTAGCCTTCGTTCCTTTATTGCTGATCCCCGAGGAGTCGCCCAGTCGAAACGAAGATCAACTAATATAAAGCGTATATTTTATTAAATTACCCATTTTTTAATGATACCTCATAAAGAAAGGTCGATAATATGTACAAAATATACATAGTAGAGGACGATATCAATATTTCAAAAATTATTGAGGAGCATTTATCAAAATATCAATTTGAATGCTATACCGTCCAACAATTTAATTATATAGTAGAAGAATTTCAAGCTATACAACCTCATCTAGTTGTTATGGACATTAACCTGCCAACCTATGATGGGTACTTTTGGTCGCGTAAACTCCGTCAGCTATCCAACTGCCCTATTATCATCGTATCTGCGCGTGTGAATGACATCGATCAAGTGCATGGTATTGAAAATGGTGCGGACGATTTTATCACTAAGCCCTTCTCGCTAGATGTGCTTATGGCAAAAGTGAATGGTCTTATTCGTCGTACATACGGAGAATACGCTTCCTCCGATTCTAATTCGATATCAATTGCTAATACAACATTAAATTCTAATACAGTTCGTCTTTACACAGAGAAACATGAGAGCCTGTTAACGTTAAAAGAGATGCAGCTTAGTACATTACTATTTGAAGCTTATCCTAATGTAGTTCCTCGTCAAAAATTGTTAAGTGCCATTTGGGATGATGAATCCTTCGTTGAAGAAAACACTTTATCTGTTAATATTGGCCGATTACGCAAAAAATTCGAGGCGATCCAATCTAGACTCGAAATTAAAACAATTCGTGGCCTTGGTTATCAATTAGTGGAGGCAGAAGAATGAAGCTTTTCTTGCGTGATCATGTAAGTGTAATCATTCTTTATTGTGTAAGCTTTTTATTATTACCCTGGATCATTCATTCATTGGATGATTTATCTTCACATTATCTTTATTTTATCTTTCTCGTTAGCTTTCTATTTACCATTTGGCTGATTGGACGTTATTATCGTAGAAAAAAACTCTATGCTCATTTACAGGAAAACACATTAACTAACGATAACCTCCATCTGTATGAACCACAGGCTATGATTGAGCAAGCCTACAGCCAAAAACTACGACAAATGCAATATCTATACTTAACACAGCAGCAATATTTAGAGGAGCAAGGGAAAGAAAAACAGCTTGTGCTTTCACATTTTACCCATCAAATGAAAACGCCATTGTCGGTTATTCAACTAATTATCCAATCGAATGCAAATAGCCAGCCCGAGCATTTACAAACAATTAATCAACAATGCGATAAGCTGACGTTTACTCTCAATCAGCTACTAACTTATGAACGCACGTCCAATCTTGTGGCTGATTTAAAAATAGAAGCACTCTCATTAAAAGAGCCTATGAAGGAAGTTGTTAACGATTTAAAGGATTATTTCATTGCCAAAGAAGTTTTTCCAAAAGTGACGCTTGTTGAAAATACGATTATTTATTCAGATCGAAAATGGTTAAAAATTGTGCTTTATCAAATCATCAATAACGCCGTTAAATACGGTAAGTCTGAAAGTTCTATCCAAATTATTTATGACGAAGCTACTTTACGCATTAAAAACGATGGAGATACGATTCCCGAGAGTGAAATTTCACGTGTCTTTGATTTATTTTATACAGGTGAGAAAGGGAGAACGAGCGGTGAAGCAACCGGTATAGGCTTGTATTTAGTGAAAAAGATTTTAACTGAATTAGAGCACCCTTTTACTTTAAAGTCCCACGAGTGCGTCACTACCTTTTCTATAGACTTTTCAAATAACGTGAAAAAATCATGATTGTAGGTTCGTATTATGACAACTTTGTCATATTGACGTCATAAAGCCAAATAGGTAAAATGCTGCTCCTTCTTTATACTTAAGCTATTCAATCGAAGTAAGGGAGTTGTTAAAGATGGGAAACTCAATCCTACAAGTGACTAATTTGCAAAAAGAATATTTCGGCGAAATCACATACAAGGCTTTGAATGGCATTGATTTTCAGCTTGGTGAGAACGAATTCGTAGCCGTAATGGGACCTTCTGGAAGTGGGAAAACTACATTTTTAAATAGCGTGTCAACAATCGATCGCCCTACCGCTGGCGAAATTCTTATAAATGATAGAAATCCTTATTCTTTAGATGATGAGGAACTTGCAAAGTTCCGACGTTCAGAATTAGGCTTTGTCTTTCAAGACTTTAATCTTGTCCACACATTAACGGTGAAAGAAAATATTTTATTACCGTTAACGTTAGATAGTTTACCTGCCGATAAAATGCAGCAACGACTTAAACATGTATCTCAATTTCTCGGAATTGAAGAGCTTCTATCAAAACGAATTTATGAAATTTCCGGTGGACAAAAACAACGTGTTGCTATTGCTCGTGCGGTTATTCATGAACCGAGTTTATTGCTGGCAGATGAGCCTACAGGAAATCTCGATTCCAAAGCAGTAAATGATGTCATGAACTTATTTAGTTCTATTAATACTGAGCTAAAAACTTCCATTTTAATGGTGACACATGACCCTTATGTAGCAAGCTTTGCCAATCGTATTATTTTCATTAAGGATGGTAAATTATATAACGAAATTCATCGTGGTCATAATCGGAAACAATTTTACCAGGAAATCATGGACACACTTGCTTTTTTAGGTGGTGGACAGCATGAGCTTTAATCATATCGTTGTTCAAAACATTTTACGTGATAAATGGACCTATGTTTCGTATTTCCTTAGCAGTATGTTCTCTATCATTATTTTCTTTCTATTTACAGTCATTGTGTTTCATCCGAGTCTTGCAAGTTTAGATTCCAACTCAACACTTGGCCTTGCATTAATGTTAGCGAGTTTGCTCGTTTATTTGTTTTCATTTATCTATATCGCCTATTCCATCATGGCCTTTTTAAAGAAAAAAACAAAAACACTAGGTATTTTTATGATTACTGGTGCATCGATGAAACAGATTCGTATGTTAGTCTTTCGTGAAAATATTCTAATCGGTGTCATGGCGATTATTACAGCCATTATTCTTGGGCTTGTCATTGCACCTCTCTTCTTAATGGGTGCCAAAGTTGTTTTAAAGGCAGAAACTTTCGGTATGTATATCCCCATTAAAGCAATCGTGTTAACTATTGGTTTATTCCTTGTATTATTCGTTGTGATTTCAAAAGTAATGACAAGATTTATTAATAAAGAAGCTTCCATTCAACTATTAAAAAGTGATGCTGTTATTGAAAAATCGATAAAACCACATTATCTTTTATTATTTATTAGTATTATTATTTTCACTACTTTAGCCTATTTATTAAAAATTGATCATGAGGTTATATATGGCTTTGGTGTTCTTTACTACACAGCGTTTTTCGCAAGTATTCTTTCTACCATTTATCTAGTCATCTCACAAGGTATGCACTTCCTGCTTAAAATTTTCGAGAGATCACCAGCCTATATGCGGAAAACGAATATGTTACTAGCTTCCAATCTCAATGCGAAAATGAAATCGCACGCAAATATACTATTTTTAATCACGGTCTTATTAAGCGGTGTATTTTTAAGTACAAGCATTTTATTTAGCTCTTACTATAATGTTGAAAAAGATAGTGAGGCAAATTATCCATACAGTTTTCAGTACATTGCACCTCCTAAGGCTGATCCAAGTATGGTAGAAGCTGATATTGAAAATATTGAAAAACAATTATCCACAGTGGATTCAGAAAAATATTTCATTGAATTTAAATCGAATGAAGATACACGACTTGGTTATATGTCGGTTTCCGACTATAACTTGTTACACAATGAAAAGGTTAGCTTAGGTGAAAATGAATTTATGGCAGTTGCTGGTAATCGTAAAACATTACCAATTACTAATGTAAGTGATGACAAATATCTAAAGCAATTTAAGCTTGTATCTGTAAATGAAAAAAATCTATTAACAACAGGTTTCCAACAAACGTATTTTATTGTGCCTGATGAAGTTTATAACAGCATCAAATATCCTGTCTACAAAGCTTATTTATTTGAGTTAGACAATTGGACAGAACATACAGAACTTGCGAAAGAAATTATTGGGGATATGCCCCCTATATATGAGGAACGTTATGTAACTTCAAAAATCGTATTGTATGACGGAGAGATGTTTATAAAAAGTGTAGAGTTCTTTATCGGCTCTATGTTGAGCTTGATTTTCTTAAGTGCAGCTATGAGTATACTCTACTTCTATTTACAAACGACACTTCTTCAAGAAAAAGAAAAGTATGTAGGCATACGAAAACTTGGACTATCTAAAAAAGAGTTATTCACTGTCGTTTCTAAAGAGCTGGCAATCCTTATATTTGTACCATTCGCGATAGCCACTACAATGTTATTTGCTACATTATTTGCTATGCGAAATATGGTTTCAACATCATTTTTACAAGTCTCAATGATGAGCTCTTTATGCTTCTTTGCCCTGTTCTTCGTTAGTTTTATATTTATTCGCAAAAGCTATTTTAAACGCTTGCTTAGCCTTTAATAAAAAAATCCGCACCCTTTGTGGAGTGCGAATTTTTTTATTCCTATTTACCAAAGCACAGGCTTTGCTACCATTAGCCATAACATAATTAGCAATAATAAAATATACATCCATGCTTTACGATGTAACAATGAAGTAAATTTTTGTTGGTCATAGGCAGGTGTATTAAATGTCTGTAAAGTCGGTTTAAACGCTCTAGCTAAAAAAACAATAGATACCAACATCACAAGAAATGTAAGAACAATCCAAGAGGTACTCCAATGGTAGCCCGCGTGCCACATTAATAAAATACCAGATGCAACAAGGACATGCCCCGAATGCTTGACGATCGTAATTGCCCCTTTAAAAGACTCAATATATGGCGACATTTCAACATGAGATGCTATACGCATTTTCTTAACAATTGTTAAAACAACGAACAAAGGCCCAATCGAAAGAATAGCACTTAAAATATGTATGTAAAGAAGAAGTGTATAAATTGAAATCATGGTGCATACTCTCCTTTTAATCTGTCCCCCTCATTATAGCACTCAACAAAAGCGTACTTTATCGTCAATTGTGAATCATTTGTAAATACAAATTGAATCATTGTAAAATTGTTTGAAATTTGCACAAAGAGGGTATGGATTATAGTAACATGCACATATAGAACAAAAAGGAGTGATTTTTATAGGTATTCATCAATTTTTTACAAGTCTTAACGACTTAGAGCGAATTATTCGTTGCCCTGGACGCTTCAAATTTGAGGAGCACAATGTGGCTGCTCACTCTTGGAAGGTATCACAATATGCAATGTTCTTTGCCACACTTGAAGAAATGAATGGAGCTACGGTCAATTGGAAATCATTATATGAAAAAACCATCAACCACGACTTTGCTGAAGTATTTATCGGTGATATTAAAACTCCAGTAAAGCATGCGAGTCCAGAGCTTAAGCAAATGCTTGCACATGTGGAAGAAAAAATGATGGAGAAATTTATTATTGATGAGATCCCACAAGAGTTTCAGGCTGTCTTCTTTGAGCGCATGAAAGAAGGTAAGGATAAAACTATAGAAGGTCTCCTACTTGAGTTTGCTGATAAGCTTGACCAATTTTATGAAGCCTTTGCTGAGTTAAAACGCGGAAACACAGATAAAGAATTTGTGCATATGTATCAATCAGCCCTTTCCAAGATTTTAACTATTCCTCTTGAAGCGTCGGTTCACTATTTCCGTACCGAGATTCTGAAGGATGCTGTAAAGGAAAAAACACATATTGATATTCAAGCTTTGACCAATGAAGTATTAACATCAAATTAATAGGGTGCATTACAAGTTTTCCGAACGAATTAACTCACGGAAGGCTTTTTTTATTTTCTCAAAAAAGTCGTATAATGGAAGGAGATCGATTGGAGGGAAGCTTTTGTCACAGGAATGTTCAATTGTAGAGGATTTATTACCTTTGTATAAAAAACAAGCGCTCCAAGCAACTACTGTAGAATTTATCGAACAACATTTAGCTATTTGTGAGCATTGTCGGCTGCTCGCTACTTCAAAGCAATCATTGGGCTATCCTTTATTAATGAAAAGAACGATAACATTTTTCCATCTTGTTTTTATCGTACTATCCTTTATGTTTGCCATTAACTCTTCCTTACTTGGCAATCAAACAAGCTTTGCTATATGTTACGCGATTTTTGGCTGCCTTACTTATTTCTTTTACAAAAATATTTGGATTGTTTTTGCTATCAGCTCTGTACCTGTTTTCGTCTGGGCCATTATTAACAATATTAATAATTCACTCTATGTCACCCACTACTCCTTAACGGAAATCGGTACACTGTTGATTGGAGCTAGCTACATAGCCCTTTTACATACTATTTTCGCACTATTTGGTGCAGGTTTTGCTATTATGTTTCGTAGGTTTACAAAATAATGTTACACCTGCAGAAAGAAGTTGTCTCAAGTATCTGAGACAACTTCTTTCATCACCAATTATACCCATTCATAAGCTCAACATCCCCTAGCATTTCATTAGAAATACCTTCTAGATCTTGAAGCATCCATAGTTGCTTTGTCGGTCCTGTTACAACAGCACCATAAGCTTGAAATCCATTCTTTTTAATATAATCATAGCGTTCTTGCAAATGGTGTAAACCGAGAAACTCCTCATAATAGCTTTTCTTTTCATTTTTCAATAGTTTTTCCATATTTCTTACCATCCAACGCTGGCTATCTTTCACAGTACTTGAGAAGTTACTTGATAAGTCCTGTGCTTCAGATATATGTGAATAATCATCACTAACTGTTAAGCCTCCTGATAGACCGATTCTATCATAAATTGTAATTGTACCACTGGAGCGGCCAGAAGCAGTTGGTTCAAAGGATTTAAACTCACCTGTATATAATGGCATCCAAACGATTCGGACGTCGTACGGAGCAAGCATTTTTACCAATTCTATAGGCTCTTTAAATGATGAAATTGAAAATGCCATTTCCGCTACAGTTCCATCAGGTAATTCTTCTAATATCTTCCATATATTATTGTTAAGTTGAGATGAGGTTGCTTTTCCCGTTACCGGATCTTCGGGTAAATTAAAATTAAATTGTTGTGATGTATTTGTCGACGGTAAGTCCATACTCAGAGATGAATTAGAATTCATTATAGATTTTTCAACATGCATTTCGCCGACTACTACCTTTTCCTTTCCTACCTGCTTCTCTAGAGGATAGCTAATTTTTTGCGTCAGAAATGGTGTTATTTCAGCAGGCGAACCCATAGAATATTGACCTTTCATATTTGGATGTAGCCATTCAAGTACTATTAAAGAGTTATAAGCATGTTTAAGATCAGGACGCGTTTTATCAAAAACGATGGACACCCCTGCTATATAGAGAGCATAAATAACGAAGCATATTAGCAATATACGCAGTACTCGAAATGTTAACGTAAAACGGTATTTTCTTAAAATCTTTTTTTCATTCTCCTGCGACCACTCAGTCATGTTGGAAACCTCCATTCTTTCTCACTATTTCTTCCAATCTTTTACGGGCACGATGCAAAAGTATTTTCACCTGCCCCTCAGAAAGCTCTAGGGCTTCCTGCAATTCTAAGTAGGTGAATTGTTCATATTCACGTAAATATAAAATCGTTCGGTAATTTTCAGGCAAAAATTTCAACAACGCCTGTACATCTTCTGTCACTTCCTGCGTTAAAAAATCCTCTTCTGGTAACCCATACGGACTTAGCATTTCATCTTTCCAAAATAAGTTTGCGAATGGAATAGTCCTTCGCCTTTTCTGCTTACGCCATTCATCTAAATACGTGTTCCGCGCAACTTTGAATAACCACGCTCTCACATCCTCCTCTTTATAAAACGACAGCGATATCGTAGCTCGTACAAATGTTTCTTGCACTAAATCTTCCGCTATATGCACTGATCCAGACATCTTCAGCAGAAAATAATATAACGATTTCGCGTATTTTTCATAAAGTTGCTCAAGCTCGTTTTTCCGCTGTCTGTCCATGCCATGCCATCCCCTCGTTTCGCTATTTCATAAGTAAAACGTATATCTTTTCTAAATGTTACAGTAATTACTAAATTTTTTAAAAAAATAAAAAGAGTCGGTTTAGAATAGCCTTCCAACATTAAGTTGGGGCGCTTCATTTCACGACTCTTTTTACAGTAATTATGCTTTTTTTACGAACTCAGACTTTAATTTCATTGCACCAAAGCCATCGATTTTACAATCAATATTGTGATCACCTTCAATGAGACGAATGCTTTTCACCTTTGTCCCAATTTTTAGCGTTGAAGAACTACCTTTCACCTTTAAATCCTTAATAACTGTAACGGAATCACCATCTGCAAGTAGATTGCCATGAGCATCCTTTACGAGTAACGTATCTGTGTCCTGCTCCGTTACATCAGTGCTCCACTCATGCGCACATTCTGGACATACAAAGTTCGTTCCATCCTCATATGTGTATTCAGAATTACATTTCGGACAATTTGGATAAGCTGCCATTTCCGCTTCCTCCCTTTACTTTTTTGCTAGGTAAACCCTGTATATTCTCCTATCTTTACATACTTCGCCCTATTAAGTAAAGGGCGTTCGTATTTTTCGTTCGTATTTGTGATAAATGTTTGAATCTATTTTATGTTTTTGGAGCTATTTCATTTTGGATAAGTATGATTTGGGATACTCGCCCATTGACTTTTTTGTACAAACCATCTTACTTGCAAGTTCGTTTAACATGCCTTATTATATTTTTAAAGGCTGCATTGTTCGTATAATATTAAGTTTTAACCTTTAAGCTGTAAAAGGGAGTTTTATTATTGGAGTTGGAATGACGGGCCTCACACCAAGGTGCATGAGGATAAGCAGGAAAGCTTCTGCGAACACCCACTTTGAGGAGTGGTGGTTTAAAACTTTCTATAATAACTACGGCATACGCGGCTTTTTAATTTAATCATACAGCCACAAGGCTTTTGAACGAATCACTCTCCATTATTGGAGGGTGACTTTTTTTTATCAAAATGAGCTAATATTGGTTGTCTGTTTTTTGTTCATTTAATTTATAAGGAAATCAGTCTTAAGGCTGAAAGGTAGCACCGCCTAAAGCTCGTTTCCAGTAAAAAGGAAAAGTGTTACAATAAAAACGCATTTATTAAAGAGCGTATTGATTTTAGAATGCTCATTGATTTTTAGGGAAGTACCTCGCTAGAAAGGTCATCAACCCTAAGTTATGGTAGTAAACCAAATACAATTATGAATAGAAAGGAGATATGTATTTTGAGTATGAAAATATGGTGGGCTATAAATATTGTATGGTTATTCATTTTTGCTGCTGGGGCCATATTTATTGGAGTAAGAGAAGTTGATTATGCAGGGGTAGTTCAAACTCCGGAAGTTAGAATGGTCTCATTCATTGTTTTGGGTATTGTATTTTTGATTGTTGCACTGTTTCAACTAATACTACTCATTTTTATTCATTTTGTTAAAAAAGGTACAACCAATACTTCAACAAAAAGACTATCTTAATAACGGTGGTCTTTGTAGTTTTCTAAGTCACTTAAATAAAGTGGCTTTTTTATATGTACTAATGTAAAAGTGCCTGTGTTCTATCCATCTACGAAGTGCAAAAACCACGCAGTCATAAAAAAAACGCACCCCAATAGATGTATCTATCAATTGGAGTGCAGTCAACTGCTTCTTTTTTATAAATTAAATAACAATACCAACAATTGTAGCCGTTAAGATACTAACGAGTGTGGCACCATACAACAACTTTAAACCAAAACGAGCAACTACATCTCCTTGCCTTTCATTCAAACCTTTTACTGCTCCGGCAATAATACCGATCGATGAAAAGTTTGCAAAGGATACAACAAATACAGAAATAATACCCAGTGTATGTGCACTCATAGACTTAGCTACTTCTCCAAGGCTTACCATTGCAACAAATTCATTCGTTACTAATTTGGTTGCCATAATTCCTCCGGCAGAAACAGCATCTGCCCATGGTACACCCATTAGGAAAGCTATTGGTGCAAAGATATAACCTAAAATGTCTTGGAAGGATATACCGAAAATCATATCAAATAGTGAATTGATTAAATCCATTAATGCTACGAAACCGATAAGCATAGCGCCAACAATGACGGCTACTTTAAATCCATCCATGATATATTCTCCAAGCATTTGAAAGAAAGTTTGCTTATTTTCATCTTCAATCGCTAAGATATCTTCACTTTCTTCTACGCTATACGGATTAATGATTGAAGCAATAATAAATCCACCAAACAAGTTCAATACAATCGCCGTGACAACATATTTTGGTTCAATCATCGTCATATATGCTCCAACAACTGACATTGAAACGGTCGACATTGCTGATGCACATAATGTATACATTCGCTGTGGAGTAATCTTATCTAATTGTTTTTTTACAGTAATAAATACTTCAGATTGACCTACCATTGCAGAAGCAACAGCATTATAGGATTCCAATTTCCCCATACCACTTACTTTACTTAAAAGTAAACCTATCCATTTCATGATGAAAGGAAGAATTTTGAAATGCTGTAATATCCCTATCAATACAGATATAAAAATAATTGGTAATAACACATTTAGGAAGAAGGAATACTCTCCTTTATTCGCTAAACCACCAAAAACAAAAGTTACGCCCGTACTTGCGTAAGACAATAAATGATCAAATACATTTGTAAATCCTTTGATTAGAACATAACCAAACTTCGTATTTAACAGTAATGCTGCAAATATAAATTGAATGATTAACATAATAATTATGTTTTTATATTTTATTTCTTTTTTGTTTTTACTCATTAACAGAGCTAAACCAAAAACAAGTAACAATCCACAAAAGGATATTAAGTATCTCATGAGTTCCTCCATAAATATATTGATAATTTTTGCGTTCGATATCCGAAACTACAAATCCTTCTTTCACTCATTATGTTCCATTATTGAAACTTGAATAACAGTTATAGATCTTAAAAATGAATTTATGTAGATAGTCAGACGTCAGACAAATCACTTCACTATACATTGTTTTCACTAGCAATTCAATAGTTAAAAGAAAAAAACTATGCCTGAAAGTAAACGATTACAAAATTATCGTTTTATAAAAAAAGACCATCATAAATGATGGCCAGCTTACTACAAGTTTTTGTAAACTTTATTCAAATTATACTTATTTACATGAACTTTTAAGGATAAATCCCTGTCCAATAATTATAAGTGACCTTTAAACCACCCAACCTTTTTATGATTATTCAATATAGGATCTAGGTATTAGCATTTCAATTTCTGTATAAAATTTAATGCTTGTTGGGTAGATTCAATAAGAGATACATCACCTTTAAGTTCCCTTAAATTTAATGCTTCTTTAAAGCATTTTTCTGCTTCAGCTATTTCCCCTATTTCTAATAAACACTTTCCTTTATGTTGTATGGCAAAGTCCAAATATAACAATTGATTGTTTGCCTTACATTTAACTAAAGCTTCGTTGAAGATTTCTAATGCTTTCATCGGATCACCGTTATACTTAATTGCCTCTCCAAGACGTATTAAGAACACAATTTCTCGATTGCTGTTGTTTTGATTGCTGGCAATAGTAACACATTTAGTTAAAATGTTAACAGCTATTTGTGGTTCTCCGTAAATTCTATATAAGTTCCCTAGCGTTCCCATTAGAAAATATTTTTCATCTTCATTCGTTAGATTTGCTAGTAAATCTTCAGCCATGTCTATAATTTCCCTTAATCTAAAAGGATTAGAAGTTTTTTCTCGAAGATACTCATTGCTATCAAAATAAATTATTTCATTTATTGTCAAAAGACAGTTTTTAAACTCCGGAAAATTCATTTTATCAATGCCTCCAATAGTTTTTAAATCATTAATAAAAAATTAAAGCGATGATATAAGGCGGATTTTGCATTTTATGACGTACGAAATATATATCAGTTTTTTTATTATATACTTTTACCATAATTCAACTTAAAATGTAAATATAAAGCAGTTGAAGATGAGATCCTGGAGCGAAGGGGCTCATCAGAAGCGCCTAGTGGAACGAAATCAACTCCACGTTATTGTTATGAATTCATTTTTAAAGGAATACTTTGAAGATTTATCGGAATAAAATCTCATTTTATCGGAACAATTTTAGCTTTTATCGGAACAATTTCAGTCTTAATTAGCCAACCTGAAGTCATCATAACTTTTGATACACGATTAATTATATAAGAATCAGTAAGGAGTATATTAAATGAATATAAAGAAGAGTATGCTGTTTTTTATATCACCACTATTTCTTTTAGCTTCTTGTAGTGATGATGATCAAGTTCTTAAAAATGATGAGAAAATGTATACATCATCAATTCAACAACAGGAAATATATGAAATTAAACAACCTGCAATATCTAATGTTTCAAGAGGGTTGATACTTAGTAATATGAACAATCCAATAAATGTCAGTGAAATTGAAAAAGGATTAATGGATTTATCAGTCGATCACTTTCCTACAAAGAAGTTTTATATGCAAGAAGGTCAATATTTAGATAAAAAAATAATCAATCAATGGTTAGATAGAAAATCAAAAGAAGGTTTTGGTTTAAACCCACCTATTGAAAAAAGTACTGGAGATATTTTAGAGGATGAAAAAAATAATCCTAAAATATTATCTCATGTCTTAGAACAAAATTTTGTTAACAAAGAAAACGGAAAAGTAGAAGGAATGTCTTTAGCCATATCCTTAAATGAATTTTATGACATTAGAGTACATGATGATAAAGGCTTAACTTATACAGATCAAGTTAAAGTCGATACTAACGAAGATGAGGTTAATGACGTAGAAAAATACGGTAAGGAAATAGCCGGAACTATAATAAAAAATATAAAAAATAACAATAAAATACCTAATATCCCTATTTATTTAACTTTATATCAAGAATCCAATAAAAATGATATAATTCCAGGAATATTTTTAGCTCAAACATTTATTCCAGAAGGCGAGGATAAAATAGATAAATGGGCTGCTATAGATATAAAAAATTATACATTCCCTTCAGATTCACTTTATAGTATAGACAAAGATACTTATAGTAAATTATTAATTTTCAAAGAAGATATTCAAGAAGGCTTTAAACATTTAAATCCTAAAATAGTTGGTAAACTTCGATATGAAAACGGAAATTTAACAGACTTAAAAATAGATGTTAATGTGCCTTTAATAAATGATACTGAATTGATTGGCCTTTTACAGTTGACTAGTACTAAATTGAATACTGTTTTATTTGATTATATTCCTATTTCTATTCGTATTATAGATCAAAACCAAGATGTCGGGATTGTCCTCTGGGATCCCACTGAAAAACAGATTTATGCAACTCCATTCTAATTTATTTTATTAACAGCTTTCTTTTTGTATAATTCACCTCCATTTTGCGCATATATGGTAGTAACAAGGGAGGTTATTACATGAAGAAGTTATTTTATTTGTTTTTACTAGCCACACTACTCTTATCAGCTTGCGGGAAAAACACTGCTCCAAAGGAAGTTGCCGTCGATAAAAATACTTCCGTTGAAGATATAGTGGGAGCCATCGTTAAAAATAAATTTACCGTTGAAGAAAAGAACGGTATCGTATCAATCTCTATACAGGATACTGATGTGAAAAAAGGTATGAAAAATCAAATGCTGAAGGATTCCACTAAAATATTTGCAGAGCTGTCTAAGCTACAAAGCGTTAAAACTCCAGCTATTAATTGGTATGCACCTTTAACGGACCCTAAGGGGGATAAATCTATGACGGAGCTATTGAATATTTATTTTAGTGAGGAAGATTTTAGAAAGGCTAATTGGGCAAACTATACCCAGCTAGATATTGAATCCATTGCTACTCATTATCATCAAAGTGCTGCTTTAGGACAATAGAGCATTCCAACAATAAGATACCCCTCCTTGTATAGAGAAGAGGTATCTTGTTTTATTTATTAATTACTTCAGACAAAAGTTTTTTTGCTTAATACCTTTTCTATCTTTTGATATTAAAGGTTGTAATTAAATACTGCGCAGGGTATAAAAGTGGTTCGAATCGCTTATCTATTTAAATACCCTCTGTGTTCATCAATACAAGACGCCAGCCATCGGGATCTTCAATTGTGACACCTTTTTCAGCCCAATATTGATTTTCTGGTTCCACTTCAGGGTAGCCCATTTGCAATAAGCGTTCAGCAATATGCTGTATGGTTGAACGATTCGGGATATACAATACGAGCAAATTATCTTTTGTTGGTGCTGGGCAAGGACTTCCTTCAATATGCTCTGTAAACTCTAAATGATAACCAGCATTCGGAAGACCAATCATGATACCTATGTATCCCCGATGTCCTGAAAAAGAACCGATTTTTTCTAACCCTACGCCTTCACAGTAAAATTTTTCAATTTCCTTTATTTTATCAGTCGGCCGTGCAACGCGTACCTGTGCTACCTGTAATTCATCTGACCATTGTTGTCTCATTGTTATTTTTCCCCTTTTCGACCATTGTACAATTGTAAAACAGAGCTTGAGAACAGCCAATAGTCTGAAAAATCACAATCAACCTTAATGCTCTTCAAATACCCGCGAAGCGACAATACTACTTTCAAAAATCACAAATATATTCTTTGATTGACACTCCGAATGAAAAATAACCAGCCCTATTAAAGAACTGGTTACATTCAATCACTTTACCCCGCATTAACGGGCAGTAATTGTGTACCGAAAGAGAAGCATCGGGTACAACCTCAAGATTAAACGGAAGCAAAAAAGTTATGGGAGGTTAACTGCCCGTAAACGCCCGATTGGTGAAGACTAATAATCAGTGGGGATGAAGAAAATCCCCACTGATTAAAGTTTCACTTTATCCTGTTATGACAACACTAAAAGAAGCAGCTGTCTTCTCTTTCACTTCCTCTAATGTGACACCTTCTGCTAATTCTATAAGCTGCATGCCTTCATCTGTAAAGTCGAAAACAGCCAAATCTGTAATTAATCTATGCACAACGCCTTTTCCTGTTAACGGTAGCTCACATTGTCTTTTTATTTTTGACTCGCCGTTTTTATTGACATGCTCCATCACGACGACTACTCTTTTCGCCCCTACTACAAGGTCCATGGCTCCTCCCATACCTTTCACCATTTTTCCTGGAATCATCCAATTCGCAAGGTCACCCGTTTCAGATACTTCCATGCCACCTAAAATAGCAAGATCGATATGACCGCCACGAATCATGGCAAATGATTCAGCACTATCAAAGAAGGAAGCGCCTGGAACAACCGTTACCGTTTCTTTACCCGCATTAATTAAATCAGGATCGACGGCTTCTTCTGCTGGATATGGACCAATGCCAAGGAGTCCGTTTTCTGACTGTAAAAGGACATCATAATCAGTTGGAATTGCATTAGCCACTAGCGTCGGGATACCAATTCCTAAATTGACGTTCATGCCGTTTTGTATTTCTTTTACCGCTCTATTTACTATTCTTTGTCTTGTATCAGCCATCACACGTCCCCCCTTTTCACCGTCAAACGCTCGATACGCTTCTCATAATGTTCACCTAGTAAAATGCGTTGCACGAACACCCCTGGCGTGTGAATATGATCTGGATCTAGCTCTCCTACTTCAACGATTTCCTCTACTTCTGCAATCGTAATTTTCCCTGCCATTGCAGCTAAAGGATTAAAATTACGTGATGTTTTCCTGAAAACTAAATTTCCTAGCTTGTCTGCCTTCCATGCTTTGACAAGGGCAAAATCTGCGACAATACCTTTTTCTAAAATATATTCCTTGCCATCGAAAACCTTTACTTCTTTTCCCTCAGCAATAGGTGTTCCCACTCCAGTAGCTGTGTAAAAACCCGGAATTCCTGCTCCGCCAGCTCGCATACGCTCCGCCAACGTACCTTGTGGTGTCAATTCTACTTCAAGCTCCCCACTTAAAAATTGCTGCTCGAAAATTTTATTTTCACCTACATAGGATGCAATCATTTTTTTGATTTGTTTATTTGCTAATAAAAGCCCTAAACCCCAATCATCCACACCGCAGTTATTGCTTACAACTGTTAAGTCATTTGTTCCCCTTTGTACTAGCGCTGCAATTGACTTTTCTGGGATACCACATAGCCCGAAGCCCCCTACCGCTAATGTATCTCCATCTTTAATATCAGCGACGGCTTCCTTAAACGAATTCCACACTTTGCCCTTCCCCATATCGAAACCCCCTAAAATTGCTCACTTATTAAGAAAAATTCTACCTCAATACCATTTTATAAGTAAAGGAATTAATTAGAATACTATTTATTCTAAAAGTGCATAAATCATTTTTCAGAACGTATTGTATTGAGTAACTGCTTTAATGCAAAAGATTGATATGTATTTTTCTTCGTAATAACACCTAAACGCCATGGCATGTCAAAATTAAGTAATGGAATAATTTTCACATTTTTATTCGTCTGCTTTGCGGCAATGGAATATGGTAAAAGCGTCACCCCTAAATTCGAGGATACTAGCTCGACTATTAAATCCCATTGCGAGCTTTTATAGCCTATTATTGGTGTAAATCCTACGCTTTTACATGATTTAATAACATAATCATGCAGTGTGAATTCCTCTGTAAAGATAATAAATGTTTCATTTTTTAAATCTTGTAATAGAATATGTTCTTGCTGAGCCAATGGATGGGACTCATTGATAAAGACAAAAAACTGGTCTTCCACAAATGATTGGACAGAAAATTTCCTTCCATCTGTAGGTATGACAACAATCCCCATATCAACATCGCCATTTTCTACTAATGTTCCGATCATTTTAGCTCCACGTTCCACAAGCTCTAAATGCACCTTTGGATACCGCTTATGAAACTTTCGAGCAATTTCAGGAAAAAATAGTGTACCAATTAGCGGCGGAATCCCTAATTTAATCGTACCTGTTTCGATGTTCGATAAATCATCCAATAATATATGTAAATCATGTACAGAACGTATTATTTTTTGTCCTTGTTTATAAACAATACTACCTGCGTCTGTTAATTCTATATTGCGTGTAGAGCGGTTTAATAACTCTACACGCAGAGCATTCTCCAACTTTTTAATGCTTTTGCTTAATGAAGGCTGTGACACAAAGGATTCACTAGCAGCCTTAGTAAAGCTTCCATGTTCAACAACATTCATAAAGGCTTTTAAATCTCGCAACTCCATATTGATACCTCCTATTTATTCTAATTTGTTATAAAAATTATTCCCAAACCCCCTATTCAGTAATAAATTCTCCTCGTTTTATACTAATCCTTCTTCTTAATAAATATGTAGACAAATACAATAGCAATAAGCATTTGTTATAATTTTCATAATATTTAATTACTCGCCATACCCAAGATAACAACCATCAATTTATTTCTACATCAAGTTAGATTTATTGTGCTTAATACCCATTCTATCTTCCTTTATTCATTTTTCTATGTACAATTAGCAATAAGGGATGGCAGAAAAGGAAAGGGGATTTCTAACATGAAAACGTTAACAAGAGTTTCGAATGCTATCATGGAAAAGTATTTACCTGACCCATACATATTTGTCACTATACTCACAGTATTAGTATTACTTTTAGGGGTTGCATTAACAGATTCTTCTCCGCTCGATATGGTGATCTATTGGGGAGATGGTTTTTGGGAACTATTAGCATTTACAATGCAAATGGTGATTGTCTTAGCTGCAGGTCACATTTTAGCGAATAGTCCGGTCTTTAAAAAAGGATTATCAGCCATTGCAAGTAAAATAAAAACACCAGGTATGGCCATTATCATTGTTACTTTCGTATCATTAATAGCTTGCTGGATTAACTGGGGATTCGGACTTGTCATTGGTGCCCTCTTTGCAAAGGAAATTGCCCGTCATGTTAAAAAAGTAGATTATCGTTTATTAATTGCTAGTGCCTATTCAGGCTTTGTTATTTGGCATGGCGGACTAGCTGGTTCTATTCCGTTATCCATTGCGACTGAAGGTCATAAGTTTGCTGACATTATGGGTATCATCCCAACAAATGTTACACTCTTTTCAACTTATAACTTATTTATAGTCATTGTTATCGTCTTCACCTTACCGTTGTTTAATCGTTGGATGATGCCAAAGAAAGAAGATACGGTTGAGGTTGACCCTGCTTTATTAATAGAAGAAAAAACAGAGCTGCCTAAACCCGAAAACAACTTTGCCAGCCGCTCTGAACGTAGTTATATTTTAACGATTTTAATTGGTATTATTGGACTTATATATTTAGTACATCATTTTATTACGAAAGGCTTTGCTCTTGATTTAAATGTGGTTAATACGATTTTTATTGTGTTGGGTATCATTTTCCATGGGACACCACAGCGTTTCCTTGCTGCTGCACAGGATGCTATTAAAACAACAACAGGAATAATTTTTCAATTTCCGTTTTATGCAGGAATTATGGGCATGATGACCGCTTCTGGTTTAGCTGCTGTATTCTCAGAATGGTTCGTTAATATTTCTAATGAACATACCTTCTATTTGTTCACATTTTTCTCAGCAGGACTTGTTAACTTCTTTGTTCCATCAGGCGGTGGACAATGGGCGGTGCAAGCTCCTATTATGCTAGATGCTGCAACCACTTTAGGTGCCGACTATGCAAAAACCGCTATGGCTATTGCGTGGGGTGACGCTTGGACGAATATGATTCAACCGTTCTGGGCACTTCCAGCCCTTGCAATCGCTGGCTTAAAGGCTAGGGATATAATGGGCTTTTGTTTATTCATTTTAATCTTCACAGGCATTATTATTAGCATTGGCTTCCTTTTCTTCTAGCCGAATATAAAGTATTTAAACTTCACGCAGATGTATATGACCATACATTTTCGTGAAGTTTTTTTGTACCTTTTAAAAACTAAGAGATCCTTAAGACAAATCTTGGTTCATCACCAAAAATTACATTCATCTCACCACCTATAGAGGTAGGAGACTTCTAGTATATTCATGTGGTTAGTATTTGCATTTTCTCGAGTGCAAGAGGTTACTCTTCTTCGTTTTCCAGAAAAATGTAACCACCGTCAATAAGATCCTGTAAATACTCATCAAAGCTGTTTGCAATCACTTCATATTGATCAAGGTCGTGCAAAAAGCGAATTATTTGACCGTATTCACCTTCATCAGAAGGGTTAAAATCAATATAGAGTCTCGATGACCCACCATTGTTCATACAGTCTGAAAAACGAATATACGTACCTAGAAGAAATCCCTCCGAATTTATCTTAGGGTCAACAGCCTCCTCGTCATCTTGGTATTCTAAAAGATAGGAGATGTCTTCTTCTTCTTTTGAACTTTCGAGCATCTGCTGTGTAGACAGTAAATAATATGGATATTTACCTTCTTCAACATCTGATCCTAAAATACAAACCGCAATTTTGTTTTCTCCATATTTCCGCCAATATGTACCATCAATATTTTCAAGTAGACAGATTAGTGATTCTGGACAATTTGGATATTCTGACCTTAGTGTATCAATATCCTCTTTTGTAGCACCACAAGCTGTATTTAGTTCCTCGAGCTCATCTGTTGATAATGCTGCTCTCAAGCCGTTTAAAAATTTGTTTACCAGATCCATTATTTCATCCTCCCAATAATAAAATATAAAAATTTATTTGATAGGCAATATCCCTAGTAGTACAGAAGATTATTTCACTTTTCTCGAAAGCCTTATTGCAGCCTTTTATTCAAGCAACTGTAAGAGATAAACCCAATGTAATTATTGATAGGATAATTTTTGCATATTCCCCTCTTTCAATATGTCCGTACATATCAAAATCAGATCATTTTCACTCTTAAAATTCTATATAGAACTAACCCGCTCCGTCAGTTTAAGTAAAATTTTTCACAAGATAAACGTCAATTTTAACATAAGTATCCATTAAAAAATCACCTCAAGGAATAACTAAAGAGGTGATTTACATCAAACTTTATTACATCTTTTTTACTTTTAATTAAACCTTAGTGGGCTTTCTCTAATGCTAGCTTAATCCCAAAGCCAATTAACACTGTACCTGTCAATCCTTCGATGACAGCCTTCGTCGTTGGCTTTTTCATAAATGTGCTGATTTTATCCAACAAGTAAACATAGAATACAAACCAAAGTCCTGTTAACGCAGTATAAATAAGCCCCATTATTAGAAACGGCATAAATGTGCCGCTCTTGCCATCTACAAACTGAGGTAAAAATGTGAGGAAAAATACAGCCACCTTCGGATTGGTAACGTTCGTTAAGAAGCCTTGCTTAAAGCAAGATTGGTTCGAATATTTGTGATCAATTTGGGTTTCATCTTGCACAACAGGAGACTGCGAACGTATTGCTCGTAAAGTCCATAAAGTTTTAACACCTAAATAGCATAAATAGACCGCTCCGACGTATTTTAAAATGGCAAATACATATGCTGACTTTACAATAATCGCAGAAAGTCCAACAACTGCTGCAAAAGTATGGATCAATAATCCACAGCACGAGCCTAGTAAAGTCTGTAAGCCTCCCTTTCTGCTTACGGTAAGTGTATTTTTTGTTGCGATCGCCGTATCCGGGCCAGGCAAAATAATTAATAACATGCACATTAATAAAAAGACAGATACATTCACCATTTTAATGCCCCCTTTTTTTAGTCAGAAAATTATAAAAATAATTTTAACATATGTAAAGCTACACAAAAAGATGTGATATAAAAATGTATCCAAGGTATTTATAATTGACATATAACCTTAAGGTGTTATATATTCATAACACCTTAAGGTTATATTTTTGCAAAGGAGTTCATTTTAAATGACTAAAAAACTAGAGAATATTGTTAAAATCGTTACACTCAATGCACCAATTGAAAAAGTATGGGAAACAGTAACAGACGCTGAAAAGATTGCTTCTTGGCTTATGCCAAATAATTTTAAGCCAGTTGAAGGGCATGAATTTACAATACAATCACCGTTTGGCCCTTCACCATGTCGAGTAGAACAAGTAGATGCTCCACATTTCGTTCGTTTTGCATGGGATACAGATGGATGGTTTGTCACTTTTGAACTGAAAGAAATTGGTGAGCAAACAGAATTTACGTTAACTCATGGTGGCTGGAAAGAAGCTTCGCATATCATTCCTAAAGCTAACATGCCTGCTGAAGCTATTCGTACAACAATGGATGGCGGCTGGACAATGCTTGTTGGCAAAAAATTGAAAGAAGTTGTGGAATCACAATGACACAGCTTGCTGTAAAGTATGATGTTTTTCAAGCAATCGCTGATCCGACCAGACGTCATGTCCTACAGCTACTTGCCTCAAGTGATAAACCTATCTCACTTATTTCTGAAAATTTTTCTATAAGTCGAACTGCTGTCGTGAAGCATTTGAAAATTTTAGAACAGGCTGAGCTAGTTTCTGCTCAGAAAAAAGGAAGAGAAAAAATATACACATTACATGCTGACAAACTAAAAGAAATTGAAGACTGGTTACAGTACTTTGATTTATTTTGGGATAATAAATTGGCACAACTTCAAAGTATTTTTGAAGAATAATCAATAATGCCCCGGCATTATTGCGTCCCGAATCGGCTTTGTGCTTGCACAAAGCCGATTCTGTGACATCCGCCGGAGGCTTTACTTCTTTCAGCGGGTGTTTTGACACCCGCTGAAAGAAGTAAAAATGGCAAGGAGCTGTCCCTACTATTAGGACAGCTCCTCGTTTAATAAAGATAAAATAATCCACCATTAATAATTTCTATTTTAATTTTCGTATCGTATTGTTCCTCTAATGCCTTCTTTTCGATGTCATAGCATTCTAGCTTGTCTTCTTCCTCTTCATAAAAATAATCGAGTACTCGCTGATCACGTTGCCATCGTTTTTTTGCTTCAGTAGCCCATGAATGGTCATCTCGTTCAATGATCTTTTCAACAGTAGCATTTAATCTTTCAAGTGCTCTAAGAGGCTTAATGATATATTGTACATGAAAAGCATTGTCTGCTAGAACAGGGTCAAATTCAGATGTACATATCGTCTCGTGAAAATCCTCTTTTATTATCCCAGTTAGCAAGTTTATGCCAAATGAATAAAGCATTTCTTTCGTTCGGTCGCAGCAATACGACACTTTAAAATTAACACCAAGCCAAGGAGTAAGGATAACTTGCCCTATTTCGTTATCCACCTTTTCAAAAAGCTGAACATAAGCTCCTAGCTCCCTTGTTGCTTGAAAAAGCTGATTCATTCTCGGCGAACCGAAATGAATAACTTCGCCATAAAGGCTCCCAGATGATACTGTTTGATTTGTAATGAAAGTTACTTGGGCTGGATTTGCCTCACTATTTGTAGCTTCTACGTATTGCCAATAAAAAGGTCGATTCATTATTCTTTTATCGATATCAACGGTTAATTGTACTGTAAGATAATGATGGTCTTCTCCTAAAATACCGCAATCATTTTCAATAAAAAATTGCCGTAAATAACTATGAACTTGCTGTGGATACATGGTCCTTCTCCCTTACACTATACAGATTCTTTAAAGTTAGATAGAATCGCATCTAAGTCGCCTACTACCTTTTCGAAAACATCAATTTTCGTATGAAGTAATGCTAATATGTTCTCTTCAATCGTATTGGCAATAGCCAGATTATAAATATGAACATCATGCTCTTGCCCTAATCGATGTACACGACCAATCCGTTGCTCTAGCTTCATAGGATTCCAGGGCAAATCATAGTTAATGACATGATGACAAAATTGAAGGTTAATCCCCTCCCCACCTGCCTCTGTTGCGATTAGAACCTGTGCCCTTTCCTTAAAAAGATGCTTCATATAATCACGTTTGCTTTTATTGAATTTACCGTTGAACAGGACACTCGTTATACCGTTAGCATGTAAATACCATTGCAAATAAATTTGAGTAGCTCTATACTCTGTAAAAATAATCACTTTATCCTTGGCCAGTTCGATTATTTCAAGTGTCTTTTTCGCCTTTGAATTCACTTCTAAGGCCATTAATTTTGCTAGTATTTCTTCAATCTCTTGTGATTGTGCATTGTCTTCAATCATTTTAGATAATGTTAAAGCTGTTGCTTCTTTGCTACTACACATTTCCTTCTGCAATGTAATCATTGAAAAAGAGCCTGTATTTTGCAGCGTTCCGAGCAGATTATAAACTTCCTCTTCTTCCTTCGTAAATTGGATAGGAACAATTTGAACACGGCGATTTGTCCATTCAATACCCGTGTCCTCTCTCCTATTCCTCACCATCACCTGGTTCACTAATTCCTTTAAATAATCATCATGCTCTAAATCATGCTTACTTGCCGAGAATGCAGATTGAAATGTATCATAATTACCAAGATGACCAGGCTTAAGTAAAGAAATAAGATAAAATAATTCAAAGACATCGTTTTGAATCGGCGTTGCCGTTAGTAATAAACAAAACTTTTTCTTTAAACCTTGTACGAATTCATAAATTTGAGTTTTATGATTTTTTAATTTATGAGCCTCATCGATAATAATCATGTCGTAATCCTGCTCATAAATGCGCTCTTTATGAGGACTCTTCTTTGCCGTATCCAGACTCATAATAAGGACATCGTAGCGCTCTATCGGAACATTTTTCTTATAAGCAATTGCCGGAATGTGAAACTTTATATTTAATTCTTCAACCCACTGATTAATAAGAGATGCTGGAGCTAATATTAACGCTCTTTTTACGAGTCCTCGGATCAGGTATTCCTTTAAAATTAAACCTGCTTCAATTGTTTTACCAAGACCTACCTCATCAGCTAAAATCGCTTTACCATTCATACGTTGAATCACTGTTTCTGCTGCTTCCAACTGGTGCTTAAGCGGTTTTAAATTTGGTAAATACTTTGTCGCCTGTAAACCTGTGAAATCGGGAATTAACTTCATTTTCACAATGTCATAATTCATCTTGTACAATGTCCAACTATCCCATTTTTCAAGTGGATTTAGTTTATTGATAAAGCCTTCTTCCCATTCGGACGACCTTTCTATTTTCATGATCATCACCTCATGCCATTATTTCTAATGTTTAGGTTGTCCAAAAAAGAGAAAGCTATGTTAGGGTTTTGCGAAAGAATAACTAAAAAGCAAACTATGTTCCAGCTGGGCGCTTTCCTGCGCTGATCCCCGAGGAGTCACCCAGCCTCCACTCCAATCAACTTATTCACATTACATAGCTTTTCAAAATGACACTTTAACCTTTCGTTGATAAATCCTGTCTCTTCTTTAAATACGGCCAAAGAAAAAAATCCATATACCTTAACACTATCTAATACCGTACTATTTTCTGCAAAGTTCTATTGCATATACGCCATGATTACCTTGTCTGCAATATTCATTGCTATGCAAATCTAACTTTTCAAACGAATTAAACATATAGAACCTTAATTTCGTACAATTTAAAAGGATAATGGTATTAAGATAGTCTTTTTATTCTCTTTCTTTTTTCATACAATTAAAGAAGTATTACTTTCCAAAAAATTACGTTTTTAGAAGAACTAGATTATGCCCCAATTTAACAGAGCTTACATACACCGAGGAGGTTGCTATGAATATTATTGAAGCATTATCAATGTCAATGCCTTACATTCATTTAGCTATGAAGGGCGAGGCCATGATGGCAGTAGTAGAAAAAGAGAGTGAGAGCATTATTACTTATTTACCTGGGAAACGGTTAGATGCTGGTTATAAAAATGGACAAAAAATCCACCCAGATGATGCTATTTTACATCTCCCACTTAAAGGCAAAAGTACTGATGAACCTGTACCAAAAGAGGTTTATGGTGTAGATTTTAACGCATTTTCTTTTCCTGTTCGTGAAAATGGGCATATCGTAGGCGCGCTAGCCTTTGGATTACCTATTGATCATGCTCTCCAAATGGAGAAATATATTTTTACTATGAATGATATTATTCAAAACCTACAGGATAAAGTACATACAATTGCCTCTCATTCGGAGGAGCTAGCTGCAACTAGTGAGGAAATTAATAAACAGACCCAGTTCGCTTTAGAGGATGCTGAAAAAACAAATGGTATTACCGATTTAATAAAAAGTATTTCTCGTCAAACAAATCTACTCGGATTAAATGCATCGATTGAGGCAGCACGAGCAGGCCAGCATGGTGCCGGATTTAATATAGTCGCACAAGAAGTTCGCAAGCTTTCTACTGAAACAGCTACTGCTACTGATAACATTGAATCTTCGCTTCGAAGCATCAATCATAATCTTGAAAATTTAAAGCAAAACATGACTCAAATAAATGGTGCCACAAACGAACAGGCACAACTTGTTCAGGACTTTAGTGAAATTATCGATGAGCTTAATACGCTTAGTATGGATATGAAGGGTTTTATGTCTAACGTAATCACTTATGCCTCGGCATAATTGCGTCCGGAATCGGCTTTGTGCTTAGGCCTGCACGAGGGCCGACACGATGTCGGTCATTTCGGTAATGCCACAGGACGTGGCGTTTTTACCGATGCAGGTCAGTTAGCCGTTATCGCATGGATGCGATGATTTTAGGCTAACATCCTATATTGAACTCATTTCCTATTCCGTGACATCCGCCGGAGGCTTTAACTTCTTTCAGCGAATGTCTGAAAGAAGTTAAAATAAAGGCTTATATCAATGGAAAAATTCGCCCCGCTTTTTGTGGTCAAATCAAGAACCACATAAGTCTGCGCGGATTTTTTACTTTTAGGCACTTTTTTAATTACTGAAACAACGGAATTCACCCTAAAAATTTACAAAATATACGATATGGTCACTTTTTGGTACACTATTGAAAAAAGCAAAAATGAGGTCAACATGACAAGAAAGATATTTATTTTACATGAGATTTATGGTGTCAATGATTTTATAAAAAAGCAAGCTGAAGCATACAGCAACGCCAACACTACCGTTGAGTGCATTTCATTATACTCAGACAATAGAATATTTCCATATGAACAAGAGCAGGAAGCCTATGAGTATTTCATAAATGAAGTTGGCTTTGATGCTCCCCTCGAAAGACTAACTGAAAAAATATTGGGAGCTAGGTCACATTATAATGAAGTGCTGTTAATCGGATTTAGTGTAGGTGCAACATTAGCTTGGAGACTATCAACACTGCCATTACAAGGAATCGTTTGCGTTTATGGTTCACGCATTCGCCAATACTTAGATGTAATCCCCTCTTGTCCGGCACTCATTATTTTACCAAGTCATGAGAAAAGCTTTGATGTCCATGAATTAAAGGAAACACTCGATACATTACCAGCTGTTCACACGAGACAATATCTAGGTCAGCATGGTTTTATGGACTGCAATAATTCAAACTATTGTTATGAAAGTGATTTACAAGCACAGGCTGAAATCTCGCAATTTTTCGAAATTAAACAAAGTCACGGAGGACTACACAATGGACCAAAATGAAAGCATAATTATTGACCCCTATATAGAAGGAGGCAATGTAATTTATCCAAACTTCCACCTATCTATGCAGCCTGGCATTATTATTGGCATCTATACAGATGTGTCAAAAATACATACATTAATACAGTGGTTTACGAAGCAAAGCAATACGTATACACATATTCGTGAAAGTGCCTTGTATGAGCGACTGACGGTTCGAGAATACATCAAATTTTGCTTAAAGCTTTTCCATGCTTCTTCCGAAAAGATGGAGGATTTATTAAAATTATTCGCTTTAACGGAGCAAAAGAACAATAAAATCAGCAAGCTTTCAAATGGCGAAAGGCAACGTTTAAAACTGATTCATACATATCTCAATCAGGCACAGATACATGTTTTAGAAGAACCATTCCAAAACCTAGATGAGTTTTCCAAGCAAAAAGTCATTCAGTTACTGGATACCCTTCAAAAACAGAATAAAACGGTCGTTTTACTATCCAACAATTTTGAGGATTTAATTATTTCAAGTACAGAAATACATAGACTGGATACAATGGGCTTACACACATTAGATGTTAAAGAGGATGAAACAGAACCGGTTTCCCCCTCTCAAGAAAACGTACCGATTCGACTTGATAAAATCCCTACAAAGAAAAATGATAAGATCATTTTATTTAATCCCCCTGAAATCGATTATATCGAAAGTATTGAGGGTGTTGTTTCACTATATGTTGCGGGTGAATCCTATCCATGTACATTATCACTAAATGAGCTTGAGCAAAAATTGACACCATTTGGCTTTTTTAGAAGCCATCGCTCATATATCGTTAACTTACAAAAGGTACGGGAAATCATTACGTGGACTCGTAATAGCTACAGCCTGGCCTTAAATAGCAATGAAAAGACCATAGTACCTTTGTCGAAAAATAAGCTCGCAGATTTAAAAGAAATACTCGGAATTTAGTAGATTTCCCAGGAAATAAACGACTCCTGTCAGCTGAAATATTTCTCCACTAAAGGTCATTTTACTGCCTTTCACCTGTAATTTAATGTTGCGACCCTTATTGTCCCTTATAGTGTAGATATCAACAACAACACAGGGAGGTTTTCAAATGAACGCAGTGATCGATGTTCAGCATTTGAAAAAAACATTTAATAAGGAAGCAGCATTACAGGATGTTTCATTTACCATTCAAAAAGGAGAAATATTCGGCTTCCTTGGACCAAGCGGCTCCGGAAAAACGACTACTATTAAAATATTAACGGCACAAACTGAAGAAACTGCTGGCGATGTTTTATTGTTTGGCCGCCCAGCAAATGAGATGAAACAAAGCAACAATCGTAAACGCTTCGGTATTTTAACAGATAATAGCGGACTATATACACGACTATCAATCGAGGAGAATTTATTACTCTTTAGTAACTTATATCAATTACCTAAATCAGCCGTAAAAGAGGCGTTGAATTTTGTTAACTTATACGCTGATCGTAAAAAGAAAATTAGTCAGCTTTCTAAAGGAATGATGCAACGTGTTACGCTAGCACGCGCCATCATGCATAAACCAGAGCTATTATTTTTAGATGAACCAACTTCTGCTCTCGATCCTGTTAATACACAGCACATTTATAATGGATTACGTAAATTAAATGAGATGGGTACGACAATATTTTTAACAACACATGATATGAGTGAAGCCGAAATACTTTGTGATCGTGTAGCCTTCTTACATAAAGGGAAGATTCGAGCAATTGGTTCCCCAAAGGATTTGAAAAAAGAGTTTGGGGATGAGTCTATTACAGTTGAACTTAAAAATGGTGCCAGTGAAGTCATTCAAACTGGAGAACAAGATGCAGAAAAACTGTTTCATTGGATGCAATCTAACGAAGTTTCTCGCATTTATACGAACGAGCCAACACTAGGGAATATTTTTATGCAAATAACAGGGAGTGATTTAGTATGAACATATCAATGACACGTATTCAGGCTATTTTAATGAAGGATTATAAGGAATTTTCACGTAACTATGCGGTATCCGTTATGGTACTTATGCCACTTATTATGGCATTTTTATTTAATAAAACAGGTGGAAATAATATCAACACCTATTTCCTTACAATAAATATGGCATTTTCTATGGTGACTGCCTATGTACAATGCTGTCTAATTGCAGAGGAGAAAGAAAAAAACACGCTTCGTAGTCTAATGCTTTCCCCTGCTTCACTTGGTGATATATTAATTGGTAAAAGCTTGTTCGTCTTTATCCTTACAATGGTAATTGTAGCATTGACTATTTTCATTGTTGGCTATAGCCCAGCTAATCTTTTCATCTTAGCTATTGCTTTAATACTTTCAACTGTGTTCTATATTGCAATAGGAACATTATGTGGATTATTCGCCAAAACAGTTATGGAAGGATCTCTTATCATTTTACCTGTTATCCTTATTTTCGGGTTTGGTTCTTTTGCCCTAGCATTATCGTCTGCCTTCCCTATTTTAAAAATCGCTGAGTGGTTACCAAGTTCTCAATTGGTGCTATTAGCAGAGGCTCTAGAAGGCACATACACAACAATGGACGTCATTATTCCAATGGCTACAATTATCGTTTGGTCACTAGTTACTTGGATTGTAGTAGGATTTATTTATAAAAAAAGAATGGTCGACTAATTAAAAGTCAAAACCTCAGTTTCCTGATTAAATTAAACCTCGTATTTTGAACAAAGTTTGATCAAAATACGAGGTTTTATCTGTTTATCGCTATTCATTTTTATATTGGCTGTTTTCTCAAAGATTGTTGCTTCTGATTTATCTATCTTATTCAACTAAAGCACTCCGTTAGCCATCCATGAAGCGCAAAAATCAGCTCTTCACCACAGAAAATGAAAGATGATTAAGTTCTTTCATGGGAGTTGAACAAGATGGTATTAATACTTATCATTTTTGAATTAAATTCAGTATGTTGGTTATATAAATTTTATCATTGTCTAAATCAAGGAATTCATCCTTCGCATTACTAATATTGGGATAATAGCCAAGTGTTAAGATTACTTTTTCATTTTCTTTAAATATAATTAAATGATTAGGCAATGCAATATTCGTGCTTTCGGTACTTTCTTGTTCTGCTCTTTCAATTGAATTAATAAGTCGCTTTATTTCTTCTTTCGATTTAATGACTGAAATAACTTCACCTTCTTGCTCTCTATATTCTTCAGGACTTGGTGAAGCACTTGAGAATTTCAAAATCTCAATACTTGTAATTGTAGTAACATCTTCAAAAATACTGTTTGAACATCCTCCCAAGAATAAAACCAACAGGGATAGTAATAGCAAATTATTTTTTATAATAACAAATCTCCCCCTATTAAACTTATTAAATTCTTTAAGTAAACTGCGCCGTTAGTTAAATTAGAAAAAGATGGGATTTTTATAGAATTCCATCTTTAAGTAAAGCACCCCGTTAGCCATCCATGAAGCGCAAAATTCTGCACTTCACCACAGAAAATGAAAGATGATTAAGTTCTTTCATGGGAGTTGAAAAAGAACTTTAGTTTCTAAATAAAGCTATATTTACGTGAAAATTGCGTGATAACCAAAATAATCGATAATCCTACAACGAGATACCACATTATATGAGAAGGAACCATGAACATTAATACACCAAATAAAATAGCTGTTAAAGTGCTAACTGCAATTGATTGTATACTCGTAAATTTATCTTTTATAAAAAAATATAAAGTGAATGGTAGTGCTAAAGTAAATATCGGAATATAAATTGTTATAATAGACATTTTAATAAGGGATATTGAAAGTACTGCTATTACGAAGCATATTGAAGTAGTAAGAGTTCTTCCTACAAATGCTTTACCTGAAAAATAGCCGTATAGCCGAATAAACATAATCGTTAAACTGGCACAAATCCCCGTTATTAAAACAAATGAATTGCCTATGATGAAAGCAGACATTGAGAAACAAACTAAAGAAACGAATGGCAACAGTAATATTGAAGGATTTTGCGCTTTTTCTATATTCATTACATTTGTAAAACCTACAAGAAATAATAAAGTAAACGGAATCGTCAAATATCCTAATTCAATGTAATTACCTAGATTAATATGACTAACCTCAAGTTTGCCGACCATTATTATTACAAGTGATGCACAAATTTGACCAATCAGCCCCCAAATGCTTGATAATTTAAAAGCTTTGCGTAAGCTTATCCGTAATTACAATTGAAATGATGCCAATTAATAAAGCTAAATATAACATGTTTTCCCTCCCGAAATAATTCATTAGAAATGTACAAAGTTAAATATTACTACCTAAAATTATACAGTATATGGAAGAATAACTAAATACAATAGTGATGCTTATTGAACTAAACTGCCCCGTTTGTGAATAACAACAATCTTTTCGAAAACAGCCTTTATATTAAAGATTGATTATTCCGGAACGTGTCCCTTTGAGAGTTATTTCGCATCTATTTTAAGCGCTATTTTGCACTATAAATAAATATAAAGAGTCCAATTTCTCAACATTAAAACTAAGAAATTGGACTTTTATCATTACTTCGGAATAGCGCCCTTTTATTGAGGAAAGAGTCAAGGTTACCTGCAGTTAGAAATTCCTGTGTGAAGGGCAAAATAAGACTCTAATTTATTTGTAGTTATTATTTGTTCCAAAACTCGTCCTTGTTTCTTTACCCCAATTTCTCTGTAACATCAATTAGCAACTGTTGTAAATGGTTTTTCACTTGTGGCCATTCTTGCAAAGTAATACTGTACATCACAGTATTACGGGTTGTGCCATCCTTACGCACCATATGATTACGTAAGACCCCCTCCTTTTTTGCACCTAGACGTTCGATTGCCTTTTGAGAACGCACATTTTCATGATCTGTTTTAATTTGTACACGCTGTATATTTAATACCTCAAAACAGTATTGTAATAATAAATATTTGCAATTCGTATTAATGGCTGTACGCCAAAAAGCAGGTGTAATCCATGTAGTACCTATTTCAAGCCGTTTATGTGTTTCATCAACATCCATAAACCGAGTTGAACCAATGATTTGTCCGGATTTTTTATCCACAATTACAAATGGGAACTCCGATTTCTCATGTTTTTTCTCTAATGCCTTGTCCACAAAGTTATTCACATCGACCATTTTCTCCACTGTTGTGGACATATGTGGCCAAATCTCTGGATAACTACCAGCCTCCAATAATCCTTGCGTGTCCTCTTGTTGTAATGGCTTCAGTAATACGACCTCATTTTCTAACGCTAAAAAATCCATTTTGCTTCACTCCTTTTTTAATATTTAACGGTATTTTTGATATGATAGATAGAACCAATTTTCAAAAAATACACCG
Source organism: Lysinibacillus sp. NPDC092081 (assembly GCF_044755845.1). Lineage (NCBI taxonomy): Bacteria > Bacillati > Bacillota > Bacilli > Caryophanales > Bacillaceae > Lysinibacillus > Lysinibacillus sp. NPDC092081. Next base: position 45,011 of record NZ_JBIVRU010000013.1, on the reverse strand, counting down.
TACCAGGAGGTGCAATGTTTTGGAGTTATCGATCTCATTTACTGAAGATACATCGAAATACGTGCAAATCTACGAGGAATTAAAACAAGCAATTTTAAGCAAGAAACTATTGGCCCATGAGCAATTACCTTCTAAACGAACACTTGCTAAAACGCTTGATGTAAGTGTCCATACGATTAAGGAAGCTTACGAGCAATTACAAGCTGAAGGCTATATCTATAGTAAGGAACGCTCTGGCTATTTTATAGCACCCTTTGAATTTGAATGGGGACAGCAGCAAAAACATCACATATCCACAGCTATAACATCACCTACATACAATATAAATTTTGATTTTAATAACGGACATGTGGATAAAGAAGCTTTTCCATTCTCGACCTGGCAGAAGTTGTTGAAAAAACACTTCAATGTGGATAATTTAACGACAAGTCCTTGGCAAGGAGAAGCTATATTACGGACGGAAATCGCTCGCTATGTAGAACGATCAAGAGGAGTTACTTGTGAAGCATCACAGGTATTTGTTTATAGTGGTACACAAAATCAACTTCAAGCTCTATGTCACTTTTTTGGCCCAAAAACACACGTTGGCTTAGAAGAACCTGGCTTTAAAAGAGTACATGCAACATTGCAACAATGTGGATTAACAACTCATGCTATTCCTGTTGATAACTCCGGGGTTACAATGCCAGAAAAATCAATCCACATGTTATACACAACACCCGCACACCAGTTTCCACTTGGGATGGTCATGCCGGTTGAACGCCGTGCAGCACTTCTGCAATGGGCTACTTCTAAGAAGGCATATATTATTGAAGATGACTATGACTCAGAATTTCGTTATAAAGGGCTCCCTATTCCCTCTTTAGCAAAAATGGATCAGCTGCAACGGGTTATTTATTTCGGAACCTTTTCTAAAACACTTATCCCATCGTTGCGTATTAGTTATATGATTTTGCCTAAATCGTTAGTCGAAGAATTTATGCTATTTAATAAGGAGCAAAAATCCGTTGTCTCAAAAATAGATCAGCTTGTGTTAGCCGATTTTATTGCTCAAGGTTTTTTCGATAAGCATTTAGCTAAAATGCGTACTATTTATCGCAAAAAGCAACAGACATTACTAGCAGCTATTAACACCCATTTTTCTAAGGAATTCGAAGTAATTGGTGAAAAATCTGGGCTACATATTGTTATGAAGTTACCAAAAAGGCTTGCTGAACAGGATGCAATTAGGCTTGCCCAGGAGGTAGGAATCGAAGTTTATCCATGTTCAATCTCCTATCAACAAGGCTCCAAGCATGCTATGGTCCTTATGGGTTACGGTGGGCTAACCCTTGAGCAAATCAATGAAGGCATCGCGATACTTGCTACTGTTTGGCAAACATCTATTCCAGTTGAAAGCCTTTTATAGAACAAAAAAGAATGACTCCGACAGTACATATCGGAGTCATCTTTTCATCGTTTAATCAATATTAACCCCGCATTAACGGGCAGTAAGCAAAACGACAGGTACAAGGCTTCCAATTCAATACTCAGCATTAGTAAACAAGTTAGGTGGGAGATTAACTGCCCGTAAACGCCCGATTGGTGAAGACTAATAATCAGTGGGGATAAAGAAAATCCCCACTGATTAAAGTTTCACTTTACATCTACCACAACATTTTTAAGGTACTCATCAAGATTCCCTTTATCTACAGCCTGCATAATAGTTGATCGTTCTTCCCTGTTCTCTAAAGATTTAATGATTAAATCTCCAACGTTTGGATAGTAATGCAACCAATCGAAAAAGTTGTTCTCATTTGTCGTTACTTCATTCACACTATGGAAGCTATAAACTGTACCAAACACATTTACCATATCGTTCATCCATCTACTATAAGCCTCGTAACGATTATCGTTATGCAAAATTGTTTGAAGCCTTTTGGCAGGCATTAACTCTGTAAAGACCACTAGTTCTGTATTGGGGAATGCATCTTTTATAGCTTGAAGCCTTTTTCGATAGTCGGTATCATACATAAAAGGTTTGGCTGTCTCTGCTGTAAAACTTTTCTTAAATTCTTGCCATTCCTGCTCCATATCATCATTTGGATACGTAGTTTGTGCAATATTATTACGCGTGTAACTGCGCGCACCGTCGTAATGATTTGCTTTTGAAATATCATAATTAAAAAGTGCATAGTGCATCGTGCTTGCCGAAAATAAAGACTTTATTGCATAAAAAGGTGCCTCCGACGTCTCAATATAAGTTTGCGGCGGATTCAATGTACTAGGTTTGCCAGCATTCGCTGAATCAAAATATAACTCAATAAAAATTCTCTTAAATGGCTTACCATTTTTCTTCTCAGCATATTGCATGTAAGGCAAATATTCTTTTATATGCAGCCCACTCAATGAATAGTTATAAACCTTTTCTTTTTTAAAGGCCCTCTCATCAAGATACGTAATCCTGCTCGTTCCTATTAACAAACTATCATAGTTAAAATCATGGCTATTCATATAATTTGTTTTTAATTGTCTTTCATCAAAGCCAAGCTGATAGTCGTTAAAGTCATTCGCATGTGTGTAATTCCAAAGAGGGTCAATATAATAATTGAAACCCATAATTCCGAAAACAGGTAATCCTATTACTATGAAAGATGTGGCAAACAATTTTACTAACCATTTTTTCGGATCCAAGTTAATTCACACCTTTATTTAGAAATTAAAATATAAGAATATACTATTTTTTTGCATATAGTAAATCGATACTAGCACTAGTGCTATCATAAATTGCGTATAAATGATTGCTCCCCAATTAAATTTCATCTTATCCATTAATTGAATAGAATTTAAGGCCGTAAAAGCAATAACAAGTGTGATTAAGAGTCCTACAACAATCACTATTGGATCACTTAATGTTAGTCCCCAAATATTAAATGCCTCCGCTTGCGCAAAATTAGTAAGCGGCTCCGTAAAGAAACTATTTATAGATGCCATGTTTGGCGTAAACATTTTGGCTATAATAGTATTCGCTTGCTCAAGACTTGTTGCACGGAAATATATCCAAGCGATATTAACAAATTGGAAAGTCATAAACCACGAAAGTATATACGGAAGCTTAATACCTGTTTTACTAATAAGTCTCACAACAACAGACGCAAAGCCATGTAGAAGTCCCCACAAAATAAAATTCCACCCAGCTCCATGCCAAAATCCACTGATGAAGAAAATAATTAATATATTTAAATAGGTTCTAAAAGCCCCTTTACGACTACCACCTAACGGAAAATATACATATGTAGTTAAAAATCTGTTCAACGTCATATGCCATTTTTTCCAAAACTCCTGAATATTACGTGCTTTATAAGGAGAGTAGAAATTTACAGGCAGTTTAATATTAAATAATAATGCCAAACCAATCGCCATATCAGAATATCCACTAAAATCATAATAAAGTTGCACTGTATATGATAATGAGGTAATCCAAGCTTCTATAAAACTTAAGTTACTATAATTAGTAAATCCTTCATTTGCCCATATGCCAACCGTATCAGCAATAACAATCTTCTTGACTAAACCAATTGCAAAAATAAATAAGCCTCGTGCTACATGTTCATGAATAATTTTACGATTTTCCTTAGTTTCATACTGTGGAAGCATTTCATCATGCTGAACAATTGGTCCTGCAATTAACTGCGGGAAAAACAAAATGAACAGCGCATAATGACCAAATTTATAATGAGCTGTCCCATCACGATAACTATCAACAATAAAAGCAATCTGTTGGAATGTAATAAAACTAAGTCCTAATGGTAGCAATAAGTGCAACAGTGCAAGATTTGTACCAAATAGACTATTTATATTATCAATAAAGAAATCAGTATATTTATAGTAACAGAGAATTAAAATATTGAAGATTATGCCAAAAATCATATAAGTTTTTCTCGAACGACTATTGGTATTACTAATCACCCGACTTAAAGCAAAGTTCACAACTATTGAGATTGTGATGATTGCTAAATAAGTTAACTTAAAATAGCCGTAAAAAAATAAAGAGCTCAGTACCAACCAATAAATTGCATATTGCTGGTTGCTGAAACGATTTAATGAAAAATAGATAATAAATGTTATTGGTAAAAATAGAAAAATAAATTCAAAGGAATTAAAAAGCATTGCACCACTCCCCTAATAGCCATTCCTTTATATTCAATACAAAATAATAGACTCCTCACCACAACTTGGAGTAGATTTCCGTTCCAACTAGGCGTGACAGATGAGCCGCTTGGGCCAACACGATGTTGGTCACGAAGGCGTTATCACAGGACGTGATGTTTTTAGCCTTCGTTCCTCTATTGCTGATCAAAAGGAGCGCCCAGCCTCTACCCCAATCAACCTAAAAACTTGGCATACGTTTAACAAATGTTGGTGAAGAGCCTATCATATTTAATGTTTTAGTATTATATTTACATCAATTTCAAATTAGCCATATAACACTTTAACATTGGCACACTAGTAAAATCTAAATGAAATAAATACCATATTATGTATTTATAAGAGACCAAATATAACATTATAATAAAAAATTAACCTAAAACAAATAACAATATAAAAATAAGGTAAAGAAAGACAAAAATCCATATAATAATACCTCATTTTAAAAAATATTTAAAGGAAACCCCTATTTGTTGTCGAAAAATGAAAGGTGGTTTTAGTTAGGATAATACCTACAAATAATGTGGTAATTCTTGAAAAAAATAATAGGATTTTTCCTAGTTTTATCTACTCTGTTTTTTTGCTCTTAAAATTCTATTGACTGATGAACTTGATTCTGTACCTTCCACTCACAACAATACCGTTTTGAACTACAGACACTAAAATAAAAGCAACCTCTGTATAGCGAGTTGATCACTATACAGAGGTTGTTCATTTTATATTTTAATTAAAATCTTCCCTTGATGCTGGCGACTTTCCATCAAATCATGTGCTTTCTGCATGTCTTCTAATGTAAAGATCTTAGCAATTGGTACTTGGAAGCTTTCATCCTTCAATATTGCAAACATCTCCTGTGCAATTTGTTGTAGCATTTCTGGCTTGGCAGCTCGAGTCTTTCCTAGGCTAAAGCCTTTCACATTGCGGCAGCTACTATGTAAATCAGATGTTTTTATATTTCCGGCTTTGCCACCGCTATTCCCAAATTGCACCAACGTACCATACGGAGCTAAACAGTTAAAGCTCTCTTCCGTAATATTTCCTGCAATAGAGTCAAAAATAATGTTAACACCATGACCATCCATATATTCATTGACTTGCGCACTAAAATTTTCGTATGTCAGTACATGATGTGCACCTAGTTCAAGGGCAATTTGCGCTTTCTTCATATCACCAACCGTGCCAATAATCTTCTTGGCGCCTAGCTTTTTCGCCATTTGAATAAGCATTGTCCCTGCACCACCAGATGCAGCATGAATTAATACGCTATCGTTTGTACTAATCGGCGCAATTTGATGTGTCAAAAGATAGGATAGAAACAAAACCGTTGGCACCGCGGCTGCCTTTTCCAAAGAGACATCACTCGGAATTTTAAAGACGAGCTGCTCTTTCGCCACCACATATTCTGCATAGGCTCCCTTTTTCGGGAATGCAAGAACGACATCTCCAGCTTTAAAAGCACTACTTTCATCAAAAACCTCTTCAACTACACCAGCTACATCTAAACCAAGTACCATCGGAAAACTTGCTTTTGCTTTATTTCCTGTTCTGTTTTTAATATCAGCAAAATTCACACTCGTGTATGTCGTACGTATTAATATTTCTCCTGCTGAAATAGTGGGCTTTGGACATTCCACGTACTTTAAAACATCAGAACTACCAAACTCATTAATGATCACAGCCTTCATAAATTTCCCCCTCCTTGTTATAGTTAAGATTATAAAATAAAAAAAGAAATTAATGGGGGTTTTTCCATGAAAATCAAACCTAAAAAAGAACAATACAACGATGTTACATACAATTACTTTGATATAGAAAGTGACAAGGTGTGTTTTATGTTCTCTGGCACAGGCTATACGTATGAAAAACCACTTCTTTATTATTCCACTGAGCTGATGCTAGAGCTTGGTTATGATGTAGTACAAGTATGCTATGCATTTAATTCGCAGCAATTTGAACAGGGGCCAGAAGCTATTTCAGCAATGGTTTATACAGCCGTAAACCCTATTGTGGGATATATTTTAAATACAAAATCTTATACAGAAGCTGTTTACATAGGAAAATCACTCGGAACATTACCTATCACAGATTTTTATATGCAGCAAGCTTCACCTGTTCCTTCTCGTTATATGCTATTAACACCCCTACTGTCACTTGATCATGTTATGAAAAATTTGCTTGGAAAGCAGGCGTTTCTAGCAATCGGTACAGCTGACCCTCACTACTCTAAAGAAAGTTTAGAACAACTTTCTTCACATGAACTTGCTATTGTAGAAAATGCTGACCATTCTCTTGAAATAGCAAATCGTACAGTTGAGTCCATCATCATTTGTCAGTCATTATTAACGAAGCTTAAAGCTTATCTTCAATAAAAATATCGGAACCTTTTCAGGATTTATCGGTATAATTTCTGAATTTATCGGAATGTTTTCAAAATTTTTCGGAACACTTTACCAAAATTATAAATATATGCTACACTAGCAAAAATACATTGAAGAGAAGAGTAAATAAGGCTGTTCTTCCCAGAGAGCTCGGGTTGCTGAAAACGAGTAAGAACGAATTATTGAAACAAGTCTCGGAGTAGCGCATTGGATTTTGTTTGAATGATGGTGCGACGGGAACTCCCGTTACAGAGCAACAGTATAAGCATAAGTATTTATGCCGTACTGAAAAGGCTATTATGGTGACATAATAGCAAACTAGGGTGGCACCACGTGAGTATAAATTCTACAATCTCGTCCCTAAGACAAATCGTCTTGGGGGTGGGATTTTTTTGTTTTAGTTATTTGTCATAACTACAAGGAGGAATTTATATGAGCATGAATAAATTATTAGAAGCGTGGCGTTATCCGGCAATATTATTGTTTAGTATTGGTGTATCCAGCGTTGGAAGCTGGATATATTTTATAGCTTTAAATCTTATTGTCTTAAACCTTACAGGGTCAGCTATAGCTGTGTCCGGATTGTATATCGTTAGAGCGTCATCTACACTTTTTGCTAATCTTTGGTCAGGTAGTTTGATAGATCGTTTAAATAAAAAATATCTCATGATTGTTCTCAATCTTTTCGAATCTTTACTAATTGTCATACTACCTTTCTTCTCTACGTTGACTTGGATATATTTCATGGTCTTTGTGATCACAATAGCTAGTTCTATGTATCATCCGACTTCCATGACCTACATTACGAAATTGATACCAATTGAACAAAGAAAACGTTTTAACTCGCTTCGTAGCTTACTTGATTCTGGTGCATTCATAACCGGTCCAGCCATTGCAGGACTGCTGTTTACGATTGGAACGCCTACTATGGCAATTTACTTGAATGCCATTGCTTTATTTTTATCAGCCTGTATTACATTAGGTATGCCTAATGTTGAAGCTAACCAACAGCTGGCTAGTAAAGCAGATGAGAAAATTTCCTACAAGGTATTTTTCAATGATTGGAAGCTTGTTATAAGATTTAGCCTTAAAAATCCGTACATTATGATGATCTATTTTTTATTTAGTGCGATGCTTGTCATGATGACCGCGACGGATTCTTTAGAGGCTGCCTTTGCTACTCAAGTACTTTCATTATCCGAAGGTGAATACGGTGTGTTAGTGAGTATAGCAGGCGCTGGAATATTAGCTGGCTCTTTAATGAATACAGCAATCGTTGAAAAAATACCAACTGCTTGGCTTATAGGTTTGGGATCACTAATAACAGCTTTAGGCTATATAATTTCTACATCCTCTTATACATTTCTTATAGCTTCTTTAGGATTTTTTATTATATCCTTCGCAACAGCATTTGCTAATACGGGCTTCTATACTTTTTATCAAAACAATATTCCTGTCGATAGTATGGGGAGAATAGGAAGTATTTACGGCTTTGTAGAAGCCTTGTTCATTATTATCATAACTGCCATCTTTGGCGTTGCAGCTGAAATTATATCTATTCGATATGTTGTTGTATCTGCAGCCATCACCATGTTTGTAGTAGCAACTATACTGCTAATTTTTAATGTTCAACCTTCAAAGGCCAGATTTTATAGAAATGTTTCTGAACTCAATGAGTAGAAGAAATTTTGATGCTGTCGCTTCGCTTTCGCATACGGAAGCAATCGCGATATAAAATTAGTAGCACCTCCTATATAAGAGGTGCTACATAAAACGTTCGGATAAGACATAATGGTTTTTTTACCGTTGTATCGATAGCTCTATTTGTTGCTTTGACCGTTCTATCCGTCGCTCTGATTTCTTTCCGTCGCTCTGGCTCTGCTTTCCGTCGCTTTGACTGTTCTTTCCGTCACTCCGACTCTTCTATCCGCCGTTCTGATTTCTTTCCGTCGCTTTGACTGTTCTTTCCGTCACTCCGACTCTTCTATCCGTCGCCCTGATTTCTTTCCATCGCTCTGGCTCTGCTATCCGTCGCTTTGATCGTTCTTTCCGTCGCTCCGGCTCTTCTATCCATTTTTACGGCTGCAATGTCGAGCATTCACTTCTCTTAAATTGTATGTATACCCTAAATAAAACAAAAAAGGGCATGAATTCAATATTACTATTGATTCACGCCCTCAAAATATTAGTACGCTAAGCCGAATAGCGCTTTAATGTGTGTAAGATAGCGAATGTTAGACGCTTCTTTCATAAGTGTTGCAGGAAGACCTTTAAGTTCTGTGTTGCTAGCACCGATAGTCGCAACAGCGTCTTTACGGCCTAAGCTTGCAAGTGTACCCGAGTTAATTGCAGAGAAAGGTTTCATCTCTTGGTTTTTGTATTGTGCGAATAGGTTGTAACCAGCGCACTCACCCATTTGCCATGCAACTTGAGCAGTTGGTGCGTATAGCGGACGTCCGCCATCAGCAGGTAACGCTACTGATGCATCACCGATTACGAAAACATCATTATGAGATGTAGATTGTAAGAACTCGTTAATCGTAGCTTTACCGCGGTCTGCTGCAAGACCAGACTCGCCAACGATTGGAAGTGGAGCTACCCCACCTGTCCAAATAAGTGTATTGGCAACGATTGGCTCACGATCTTTAAGAGCGATGACGTTACCATCAACACCTGTTACAGGAGTACCAGTAATGAATTCAACGCCACGTTTTGTTAAGCTTTCAGTAGCACGTTGGATAAGTACATCTGGAAGTACTGGTAAGATTTTTGGACCAGCTTCAACAAGTTTGATTTTAAGGTCAGCAAAGTTAACACCGTGTTTTGCTGCGATTTTCGGGAAGTTGTCCACGATTTCACCAACAAGCTCTACACCTGTTAAACCGCCACCACCGATAACGATTGTTGCATCTGCTTCGTCTTTTGTTTGTGCATATGCTTTAATACGGTCTTCGATGTGTTTGTTAATTTTGTTTGCTTCGTTCACTGATTTAAGTACCATTGAGTTTTCTTCTAATCCAGGGATACCGAAGAATCCAGTTTGGCTACCTAAAGATACTACTAAAGTATCGTAATTTAAAGTATAACCATTATCTAGGTCCACTTTTTTAGTGTCTACATTGAATTTTGTTACTTTAGCAATTTGTAAATCAATATCCAAACCTTTAAAGATTTTTTTAAGTGGTAAAGCAACAGCACCTTCAGCAATAGTACCACCAGCTAAACGGTGAAGTTCAGTGATGATTTGGTGTGTTGGGAATTGGTTTACTACAGTAATTTTAGCTTCATCAGCTGATAGATACTTGCGTGCAGTTAATGCAGTTAAAACGCCAGCGTAACCAGCACCTAAGATGACGATTTCTTTTGACATGATTAATTAATCCTCCGTCCTTACGTTTTGACTATATCTCAAGTCGAGTCTTATTTAGCTTTACGTTCAGCGCTTACTTGTAAGAAAGCATTAACAAAACGGAAAACACCTTGAACTTGTGGGTCTTTTAACATTTTCATAAGTCCGAATAAACCAATTACTTCTTGGCTTTCAGACGCACGGTCTTTCGCTTCAATTGCAGTAGCTGCAAGGTTTTTAGCTGAGCCTACTACTGGGCCTGCCATTTCTGTTACCGCACCAACAGTATCATTTTTCAGTACTTCGTCAGTTGCAACAGCTTGAGCAAACTCATATGATTTTGTTAATAGCGTCATCATTTCAGTTAACTTAGGTAATTGTTCAACTAAAGTTGTAAGTGATTCCTGAACCTCAGGCTTTAATAATTGATCTAGCACATCCAGTTGTTCTTTACTCACAGTTAATTGTTCAGACTGTGTTTGGTTATTCGTTTCTGACATTTTGAACTCTCCTTTGCCATCACTATCACTATTTTAATTTTATTGCTTCCATGTAAAAAAGACCATTAAGGCACTTCTTAACAGTCGTTACAGCGCGTATATCTTACAAATCACCAGTCTCAAGAGCTGGATAGCAATTCGTATAATTTGTTATTACAATGTTAACTTTATTTTGCAAAAAGTGCATCATAATTCCATCCTTATCTCGTCTTGGTGACATTACAACCTCCATTATAAGACTGTTTGCACATTATTTCAATGAGCTAAATCACAATTTCGACAATCTTTTCAAAATTCATTGATTTTATCAACTATACATCGTATTTAAGTTTGCTTTTTGTCTCCACTGTTAAAAAATACAATATTTTCAATCTCAAATTTTAAAAATATCTCTGTAAAACATTTGATTTTCAATAGTATTTGGTCTATTTAAACTTCCCCTCAATTGTTCATGTAATACTAATAAAAAAATTTATCGCCTACATTTTTTAATTTATCGATAACTAATTACGATTCATCACCCAAATTGCCTCATTTCGTTTATCAAAAAACCTGTTAGAAGAAAAATTCCTCTAACAGGTCTCAACATCACAATTATTTAGTTGGTTTTTTCAAGTCCATAGAAGCCGCTGAGCTTTCAATTTTTACACGTTTTAGGAAGAACGCAAGCACTAGCGCAAGGACTGTAATACAAGCTGCTATGAAGAATGAGTGTGTTATACCATCTAATAAAGCATTTTGCATAATGTGATCCTGCATTTGTTGCATTTGCTCCGGCGTTGGTGCAACACCTGATTGTGCTGCATTCACTTTAGCTTCTGCAATTAATTCTTCGGCTTTAGCTTTTGTACGGTTATTCATGAACGTTACCATCACAGCACTACCAATTGCCCCTGCTACTTGCTGTACAGTATTGTTAATAGCTGTACCATGCGGGTTCATCTTTTGTGGTAATTGGTTTAAACCGTTTGTCATAATCGGCATCATAACCATTGACAAACCAAACATACGAATTGTGTACAAAGATACAATAAATGTATAACTTGAGTCTATTTCTAACTTTGTTAAACCGAATGACGCAATTGTTGTAATCGTTAAACCGATGATTGCTAGTATACGCGGTCCGAATTTATCAAACAGCTTTCCTGTAATTGGCGACATAATCCCCATTACAACTGCCCCTGGAAGCATCATTAAGCCCGCTTTAAATGGATCAATTCCTCGAATCGATTGTACATAAGCAGGAGTTAAAATCATCCCAGAGAACATAGCCATTGACACGATAACCGAGATAGCTGACCCCAACGCAAACATTGGGTATTTATAAATACGTAATTCTAGCAAAGGCTGATCCATACGTAGTTGTTTAAATATGAAGATGATTAAAGCAAGAAGACCAGCTGAAATTGTGCCATATACCCAAGGACTTGACCAGCCCTTATCCCCTGCAGTACTGAAACCATATAGAATACCACCGAATGCAACTGTTGATAATAGTACTGATGGGAAATCTAAATGAATTTTACGTGTCTCCATCACGTTTTCTAATTTCCAAATACCAAACAATAAACTAATTACAGCAAACGGAATAATCATTTGGAATAGCATACGCCAATCATGATGCTCAACAATATATCCTGATAACGTTGGGCCTATCGCTGGTGCTGTAATCATAACTAAACCAAAGATCCCCATTGCCGACCCACGTTTTTCTTTAGGGAAGCTAATTAACATTACATTCATTAAAAGTGGTGACATACTTGAAGCACCCGCTGCTTGCACCATACGACCTGCAAGTAACATACCGAAGTTAGGTGCAAAGCCAGCCATAATTGTACCGATTGTAAAGACTGACATCGCTGCAATAAATAAATGTCTATTTTTAAAGCGTGTTACGAAGAATGCTGAAGCAGGTACTAAAATACCACTTACAAGCATATAACCTGTTGCTAACCATTGTACCTTTGAATACGTTATGTCAAAATCTTTCATGATTGTTGGTAACGCAACGTTTAACAATGTGTTATTAAGAAAAGCAACAAAAGCACCCACAAATAAAATACCAATCATACCATAGGGAGGCTTTTGCAATGTTTGCCCACTATTCATTTATACCCCTCAATTCTTTCTTGTTTTTTTCGATAAAACTTATTTTATACTCGTAGTCTACTTTTTTCAAGAATTAAGATTAAAATTTTTAAAAACATTGATATATAGGCGTTTTCAATATAGAATAAGAGTATAATATTTTAAAAAAGGTGAGGTTATGAACAAAAGAAAAAGACAAATTATTACTGCTGCTCGTGCTCTATTTATTGAAAAGGGATTCGTGGATACATCGATAAACGACATCATTAGCGAAGCCAAAATCTCAAAGGGCACATTTTATAATCATTTATCTTCTAAAAATGAATGCTTAATCGCTATATTAGACGAAGGGCGTGAGGAGGCAAGTAATCGCCGTCACGAACTGCTTTACGGCAAAGATCCTACTGATTTGGAAGTATTAACACAGCAAGTTGCGGTACTCATGTATGTCAATCGAGAACATAATTTAATTCAAATTTTTGAATCGGTTTTCCATTCTCGTGATAATGAACTGAAAAAAATTATTTTAAACTATCATTTGCAAGAGCTAGAGTGGCTTGCCAATCGACTTGTACAAGTTTTTGGAGAAGAAATTAGTCCAATTAGCTACGAATGTGCTGTGCAGACACTTGGTATGATTAACCTTTCAATACGTGCTGTCTTAATTGCTGATTATAAATATATAAATCGCGAAGCCATTGTACGTGTAGCATTACGCAATATTAGCGTAATTATACCTGTTATGCTTGAATCAAAAGAAATCCTCATTAGTACGGAAATGATCAACACGATACAAAACGTCGTGAACTATAGACCAGTTAATAAGGAAATAGTCATCGAGCAATTAACAGGCTTTAAAAAAGGATTATCTAAGAATGAAACAGTGGAAGGGTTAGAGTACGTAGAATTCTTATTAGAGGAACTGCAGCGTGAGAAACCAAAACTCTTTATCATTGAATCACTTCTTACACCTTTCCGTAAAGCATTCGTTGGGACCGAACACGCAGAAGAGGCACGTGACATCGCTAATAGCTTATGGCGCTATGTAAAGATTGAGCGACCATCAGAACGCTGTACCAAGTAAAACTTATCTTCACACACATAAAGGGACTATATGGAAAGTGTAGTATTACGCTTTTCATATAGCCCCTTTTTCGTATTTACTTACATTCAAACATCAATACAAATACTGTACCTTCCGCTCCTGATTGGACACTAATGGTACCATCGTGTAAATCAATTAACTGCTTCGTAATAGCCAATCCTAGCCCTGTACCTGCCGTATCATCAGTAGTATTCGTACCTCGATAATATCGCTCAAAGAGGTTATCGAGCTCCTCCTGAGGAATTCCCGGACCTCGGTCAGCAATTGTCAGCATAATCTCCTTGCCTATATGCTGCGCTTCTACGTTCACCTTTGTACCGTCAGGCGTATATTTTTTAGCATTGGTTATTAGATTATCTAAAATGCGCTTTAATAAAAGCTCGTCCGCTTCAAGCATGACATCCCCATACACCTTTACAGACACTTGCTCATCTGCAAATTGTGGTAACCATACGTTGAGTGGTAACAACACTTTTTCAAGCTGTATCGCTTTATTTTTTAATTGATACGTATATGTTAAGTCTCGTATAAGAGCATCCATATACGTCGCCTTCTCCTGCATCGTAGTTGCAAAGACGCGCATTTCTTCCTTTGTCCACTCATAATCCTCGGAAGCTAGCATTGTTGAATAACCATAAATAGAGCTTAACGGTGTCTTTAAATCATGGGATAAGCCTGTTATCCATTCCTCACGTAATCGCTCTGCATGCTTAATTTGCCTTTCATTGGAAGAGAGGCGTTTTGATAAATTATTAATCGATTCATCAACTGGCTGAAATAATTTAAATTTCCTCTTTAACTTCCCTGTCTCCCGATGATGGATACTTTTATCTCTTACTTTACTGTAGTCAAACTGGGTTAGTCGCTCGATACGAGATATTACATAAATAAGCGGACGAACAAATTGACGGGAAATGCTAATCGATAAAAAGATGATCCCTATTAACAATATAATATGTCCACCAAAGAAGATGGAAACAAATAAAACCATCGCTTTATTAAAAGGCTCGTCAAATGGCTTATATGATGGGTTGGGCATACGTACAACTAGTGTCGAGCCATCCTCTAAAGCAACATTTCGCGAAAGCTCTTTATACTCAAAAATATCGTAATTCTCTTCCAGCAATTGAGGCTTATGGAGCTTTTTATAGCGCTCACCAATGACTTCTACACGATCCCACTGCTCATTATAGATTTCAACTGAGGCCTTCTTATCCTGTAAACGCTGGAGCAGTTCTGAAGAAACCTCTCCTTTTTCCTTCCAATCCCGAACTACTTCCTCAAAAAGCGGTTGGACAGGTAAGGACGGGAGGAATAACAAATGGTATTTAGGAATCTCCCACGTGTGCATTCCTGCCCGTTTAAGAGACATTATTTCGTTATCTGTCATACTACATAGTTCACATGTATCTCCCGTGTAATCAACAATGTCCATCGAATTATCAAACAAATATAATTGCCCTAAGTTCTCCTTAGCTCGCCTCACTAAATAATCAGCAATCTTAATAGATTCTCCTTTTTCCACAACAGCATCATCTTTAATTTCAGAGGAACTCATTATGTGAATATCGTCACCGACATGACTATTGATAAAGATTGCAAACAACACCAAGCTTATAATAAAGCCTGCAATGAATAGTAAATAAAAAATAATGAAATAAGATACAAAACGAAGCGTTAATCTTCTAGCTGGCTTCATGAATGAACATCTCCAACAAGTTTATACCCAATCCCTCTCACTGTAATAATGCAGGTTGGTTTACCTGGATTTTTTTCTATTTTTTCTCGCAGTTTTCGAATATGCACCATCACGGTATTATCATCAAACAAACAGTCACCCCATACGCGCTCGTAAATTTGCTCCTTCGATAATACTTGCCCTGCATTTTCACATAAATATTTCAATAAATAAAATAACCTACCGCTAATAATTTCCTTTGTACCATTTACAGTCACCTCCGCTGCATCGATATCGAATGTAAATCGACTGCATGAAAATAAATGACTTCCCGAAACATCTTTTTTCTTGATATATCTCGAAAGCTGGACCTTCACCCTAGCAACAAGCTCAAGTGGATTAAATGGCTTCGTAATATAATCGTCTGCCCCGTTCATAAAACCACGAAGCTTATCTGCATCACTACCTTTTGCCGTTAAAAAGAATATTGGCGCTTCACTTTGCTCTCGAATCATATTCGCCATATCAAGTCCACTACCATCCGGGAGCATAATATCTAATAGATAAAAATCAAAAACCTTCATTTCAATTTTCTTTTTTGCTTCTTGAACGGATTCGCAGAGAGTAATGTTTGAAAATCCTTCTTTTCTTAAGATAATTTCAATCATTTCTGCAATTGCACGTTCGTCCTCTAATACTAAAATTGACGCGTCTTGCATGCTATCACCTTCTTTTAAGATTACTTTAAGATAGTCATTATTTAACCATAAGCTTTACGAACTACACTATGTATAAGATAACCAATTAAGGAGATAAAACGCAATGACAACTAACCGTGTTACCTTCATAGATACAATGCGTGGGTTTAGCTTATTCGGCATCTTAATGGCGAATCTGTTGATTTTCCAGTTTGGTATGTATGGCAAAGATGAACTAAAAGATCTTTCCGCCCTCGATCAAGGAGCCTTGTATTTTGTAAAAATCTTTATAGAGGGATCATTTATGCCGATCTTCACCATTTTATTTGGCTTCTCTCTTATTAAACTTATAGAGTCTATTCGTAGAAAAAAAAATAAGAGTCGATGGTCCATTTTACGCCGAGCAACGGGACTAATTGCTTTAGGTTGGCTCCATTCATTTTTATGGGAGGGCGATATTTTATTTTCATACGGCTGTATGACTTTATATTTAATCCCATTTATTAATCGAAAACCAAAAACAATATTTATTTGGGCAGGTATCTTATTTTTACTTACTACAGCCTTATCGTTTGCTTCCTTAGAAGAAACAAAAAAAGAACAGAAAGAAATAGCAACCTATATAGAGAAAGCCGATGATGTGTATGCAAATGGAAGTTATTTAGAAATACAGGATTTCCGTTCAAATGCCATACCTCCTGGAATGGACGATCCTGCCATTATATTCGTTCTTTTAATTTTAGCACCTATCATGTATGCACCATTATTCCTTTTTGGTATGGGTCTCGCTAAAATGCAAGCCTTTGTAAATATGGAAAGTGAAAAGAAATGGTATTGGATAGGATCCATACTCGTTCCTGTAGGTCTAGCTTGTAAAAGTTTAAGTTTTATAGATAGCTATTTTTCCGGAATGTTGATGATGGGTGGTTCACAACTACTTTCAATTGGCTATGTCTGCCTGGCAGCTTTATTATATAAAACTCGCCCAGTACAACGTCTCGCTCCCGCCTTTGAGAGTGTCGGTAAACTATCATTAACCAATTATCTAATGCAAACCATTATTTGTACAACAGTATTTTATGGATATGGTCTAGGCTTATACGGCAAACTCGGCGTATTTGGCGGTATTTTATTCGGAATCGTCGTGTATAGCCTGCAATGTGTTTTCAGCCTTGCCTATTTCAAGAAATTTAAACGCGGACCATTTGAAACCGCACTGCGTGTATGGACGAATTGGTCTTGGAACGGACAGGTTAAAATAAAGCAGAAAGGAAGTACTTTACATGAATAGTGACTCCAAAGAGGACTTTACAGATACATGGTGGTTCTTAGGAATCTGTACTGCTGTAGCTGCCGTTTTAACACTATTTGCTTTTTAATATAACAATCAACTTTACTTGGGAACAACTATACAACAATATCTTGGAATTCGTTTTCATTCGCCCCCTACTGTATACTATGACTACACATACTATACAGCTTAGGGGGCGTTTTTTTGCTACAGCGAATTATTATTACTGGCTATAGACCACATGAATTGGGCATTTTTAATGACAAGCACCCCGGCATTGCCATCATAAAAAAAGCACTCGAAAACCGTCTACGTATATTGATTGATGAAGGTTTGGAATGGGTGATTATTAGTGGTCAGCAAGGTGTAGAAACATGGGGTGCTGAGGTTATTCTAACGCTAAGAAATGAATTTCCTCATTTAAAATATGCTGTGATCACTCCTTTTTTAGAGCAGGAGAAAAATTGGCAAGAACAGAAGAAAGAAAAATATCAAACTTTAGTAGCTCGAGCAGACTTTGTAACGAGTGTGACGAAAAAGCCATACGAAGCTCCGTGGCAATTTATCGAAAAAGACAAATTCATTATACAAAACACAGATGGTCTGCTGCTAATTTATGATGAAGAAAATGAAGGTTCCCCGAAGTATATGAAACGTCTAGCAGAAAAATATATGGAAACACACGAATATACACTTTTAATGATTAACGCTTATGATTTACAAGTAGTAGCAGAAGAAATACAGCAACAGGATTGGTAGGTAAAATATTGATATAATTTTCTGATAATTATATACTAGAACTATATTATGAATCATCACAATAGCGTGTGGTTGATCTCCGTTCCGACTGGGCGCTTTCCTGGGGGCGTCCGATGAGCCGCTTCACTCGCGCTGCTCGCTCCAGGGTCTCGGGCAAACACGATGTTGGTCACGAAGGCGTTATCACAGGATGTGATGCTTTTAGCCTTCGTTCCTCTATTGCTGATCCCCAAGGAGTCGCCCAGTCGAAACGAAGATCAACTTATATAAAAATGATATTCCTTTTTCACGTCTTTTTTTCTACCCTTTAGTGCTAATTTCTAAAAAGGAGTTGCTAACATTTGAGCAAAAAAATAGAAATGGTTCTTGAGTCGTCGCCGGTGAATGTTTCTCATGATACGTACCGTAGAGAGTGTAAATATACACGAGGGATTCATATTGAAGAACAAGAGTTTAAAGCAATTTTGGATGCAATGTGTCACGATTCTCGCTTGTATTTTGATTTCCATAATCCTCGTAGGGAGATTAAAAAAGGAACATATTTAAATGGACACTCTGGGTTAGCGCGTAATATTTATAATTACTATAAAACAAATCACAACATTGCACTGACCGAGATTATAAACGGTAAAGATTTTTATGTAAAAATAATATAAAGGGATGAATTGATTTCATTAAGTGGGTTGTTTCTTACATAACAACTCACTTTTTATATTCAAAAAGAGCTACCCTCAAAATGAGAGTAGCTCCGACTTTATTATAGATCTGATACTTGAGCACCTAATTCTTTATCATTGTACATTTCAGTGTCCAATTCTTTTGTAATACGTGCTGTTGTCACACCAGCAGTCATTGAACCACTGACATTAAGCGCAGTACGGCCCATGTCGATTAATGGCTCAACTGAGATTAATACACCCGCAAGTGCAATCGGTAAATCAAGTGCTGATAATACAAGAATCGCTGCGAATGTCGCACCACCACCGACACCAGCTACACCAAATGAGCTGACTGCTACCACTGCAATAACAGTAATGATAAACACTGGATCGAGTGGATTAATCCCAACTGTCGGTGCAATCATAATCGCTAGCATTGCAGGATAAACACCAGCACAGCCATTTTGGCCAATAGATAGACCAAATGAGCCCGAGAAGTTTGCAATACCCTCAGGTACACCAAGACGACCTGTTTGTGTTTTAATGTTCATTGGTAAAGCACCTGCACTTGAACGTGAAGTGAAGGCAAATAATAATGTTTCCGCAGTTTTCTTTAAGTACGTAAATGGATTTAAACCGCTTAAAGTAAGAATTAATAAGTGTACTATAAACACGATAAATAACGCTACATAAGACGCTACAACAAACTTACCTAAGTTATAGATTGCCCCGAAATCAGATGTTGCAACTGTACGTGCCATAATCGCTAAAATACCATATGGTGTTAAACGTAAGACAATTGTTACAACGCCCATTACTAATGCATAGATGGCATCCAAGCCCTTTTTAATAGTAGCTGCAGTGCCTTCATCCTTACGTGCTACACGTAAGTAAGCAAAACCTAAGAACGCTGAAAAAATTACAACAGCAATTGTTGATGTAGAACGAGCACCTGTTAAATCTAAGAATGGGTTTGCTGGGAATAACTCAATAATTTGAGTTGGTAAATCCGGTGCCGTTAATCCAGAAGTTTTTTCCTCTAAATATGCTCCACGCTCAGTTTCTGCAGCACCTTGCATAATATGAGAAGCATCTAAATCGAATACTGTTGCTGAAAAAATACCAACAGCCGCTGAAACAGCAGTTGTACCGATTAAAATGGCTAAAATAAGAGCTGCCATTCTTCCGAAGTTTTTACCAACCTTCATTTTCGTAAAGGCTATTAAGATGGAAATAAAGATCAATGGCATCGCAACCATTTGTAGCAATTTAACATAGCCAGTACCAATAATATTGTACCAACTTGTTGTTTTAGCTAACACATCAGAATCAATACCATATATTAAATGCAATCCAAGACCAAGTACAATACCTAAGCCTAGAGCAGTAAAAACCCGATTTGAAAACTTAACGTGCTTTTTATTCATGAAATATAAAATTCCAACGAACACGAGTAAAACGGCAACGTTAAGAATAATTTGTAATGTAGACAATGGAAAGCCTCCTAAGAAGTTAATTATAATGTAAATCGAATTATATACCGATAATCCCGATAATTCAAGTAAGTTTTATTAAGATTAGTAATTTCCTAAAGTAAAGCGGCTTATTTCTCTTGATTATGCCCTAAAAACCAAAATTAATAAAAATTGCATGTAGCACAACTGTTATTGAAATTTAACGACAACAAATGGCGCCATCATATAAGTACACCCATCTCTCAGTCGTGAAAAGCGTTCGTAATCAAAAAAGACTATGAACAAGCTCAAATTATTACGAGCTTGCCCACAGTCTGACTTACTTCGTTTAATGAACGAGGTAAGTTTCTTTTTCATGGTCATTAATAAGGTAACAGCTTCCCGAGATTCTTTTACATTGTTTTTTCACACGTGTCACCGCATCTGACAATTGATCAACCGATTCAAATTGCTGATATTGACTAGTAATAACCGCAATGGATAGCGTAGTACAAGATAAAGGCTCTAGTTTACCAGCCCTATTTTGTACTTGTAAGTTTGTTAAATCCCCTACATTATAAAAGCTTAAAATACATGCATCAAACTCATCAATAATCCTTTGACAGATTGGCGCAGCCTCATAATGCGGAAGAATTGCAACGAAATCATCTCCACCAATATGCCCTAAAAAATCTTCTGTACAGACTATATTTCTTTTCAAAATATCTGTTAAATACAGTAAAATTTTATCCCCTTTATTAAAACCGTACGTATCATTGTAAGATTTAAAATGGTCTAAATCAAAATACATTACACTATATTGCGATAGCTGTAATGCTTCCTCTAGCTTATCATCAATTAATTTATTGCCAGGAAGACTACTTAATGGATTTAAAAAACTAGCAATAGCTACTTGTGTGTCTACGAGCTTTAATAGTAGCTCCCGAATACTTACTACACCATAATATAAGTCATTTCTTGTTACAATCACATCATCATATAAGTCCTCTGGAGGTCTAGACATTGCTAACGTACTGACTTCTGTTATAGGTATATTGCGATCTACCATTAAAGGATTTTCTTTAATAATAAGTTGATTATGCCGTCCCATAAATAAATTATAGCCATAACGTGTACCAATTTTTTGATAGAAATGTGTACGTGTAATATGCCCAATTGGTTTGTCATCTCGAACAACAACCACACTACGTAATGACAGATTACTTGTAAAAAGTAAATCCACCTCTTGATTTTTCACAAATTCATCAATACAAGGAACATTCTCTATGACTTCCCCTATCATCATGGTCATCCATCCTTATTTTCCCCAAATGTATTTCCTTTGCGGGTTTCCCTATCGCATAACCTTGCGCATAGTGGATACCAATATTATGTAAATAATGTAGCTCTTCCTGGCGTTCAATACCCTCTGCAATAATTTTCGTCTCAGCCTGCTCTGCGTATCGCATCAGCAATGTAACAAGCTGCTGCTGCTCGCTGTTTTTATCAATAAATTGTATTAAGGAACGGTCTAGTTTAATAAATTCTGGCTTTAAGTAAATTAGCGTTTTCAAGCTATTATAGCCTGACCCCACATCATCCACTGCAATTCGATAGCCCTGTGATCGATAATGCGATAATACACGTTCAAACTCTACAAAATCTACTACTGCACTACGTTCAGTTAGCTCAAACACTACCTGCTGTGGTTTTATGCCAAGCTCCTTTAATAACTGCAAGGTTTCACCACTATGATAGTTCTTATCTAGTAACACATTAGGATGTATATTGACAAATACTAAAAAATCTCTGTTTACCCATTCTCCGTGCAGACGTTCTTTGAAACGCTGTAATGAAAGATTGCGACAAAAGCATTCAAATAAAAATACGCAGTCTGTTTGCCCAACAAATTCATAAAACTGATCGACACTATTAAACAATTCTGAAGGCTCTGGACGATTCAGTGCCTCAAAACCAACCGTTTGCCTCGTCTGTAAATCGACGATAGGCTGAAAATAAGTATGTAAATTCTTGTCCTGAATAATTTGCTTCAATGCTTTTAAACGTTTTATATAGAGCGTATTGTTTTGATGCTGCCCATATAAAAACTTTAAATAAGAAAATAAATTACTTGTTTTTATGCTTTGTCTCACAACAGACTCCATTCTCGCACCTCTTAAATCGCTTATTAGGATCTATTGTACGCTTTCATTGTAAATGCACTGTGAATTTCATGTAAAAAGAGGTGTCTCTAGCACTAGATTTCCTTTTCAACAGTTGACATTGCTCTTTTAAAAGTAATCTTAATTACTTGATAGAGTAGTATATTTTTCACAATATACTATATATTCATTCAATTTATTGCTATATATCGTAAATAGTGTATGCTTGTAATAATAGTATTTTATTACCTTTTATAGAAATTTGTTATTTTTATAGTGAAATAATAACTCATCTCCATACAATAAGGATGACATTTTGTATAAACACTCATAGCGTCACAGATAACCCGGTGCGCAAGTCTCATCGGACTCCAAGAAAGCGCCCAACCGGAACAGAAATCACCCTCACGTTATGGCGATGATTCTTTATAATAAAAGATCTGTTCTTTATAGGGAAACCTATTTAGATAAAAACTATTTTCAAGGGAGGATCCTGTTAATGAGTTTGTCGATTCAACAATTATTGGAGAACCAAGGAATTACACCAAAATCTGAACACCTTGAACTTCTAAAAGCACGGTGGGAAGGTATGCAATCCCTTCGTGGTAATTTAGAAGGCATCGCTATTGATGATGCTGATATCGCTATCCGCAGCATTCCTGGAGGTGACCACATTGACAACTGATTTACACTTAAAATCTGTTGAAGAGTTAGCACCTTTACTTGAAACTAAAAAACTCTCTCCTGTCGAGTTGACGAAAGCAATTTTAGATTTTGCTGAAGAAAGTCAGCCTAAAATTAATTCATACATGGCTTTTTATCGTGAAGAAGCCCTAGCACAAGCGCAAGTGGTAGAAAAAGAAATTTTGAATGGACAGTATCGAGGAATGTATCATGGGATTCCTATCGCATTAAAAGATAATTTGTACTTTAAAGATAAGATAACAACGATGTCATCAAAGATTCATAAGGACTTCGTTTCAAATTATGATGCGACGGTTGTAGAAAAGCTTCGTAATGCCGGTGTTATTTTCACGGGTAAATTAAGCATGCATGAGTACGCATGGGGCATCACGAATAATAACCCTCATTACGGACCCGTTCGCAATCCATGGGATTTAGATAAGATCCCTGGCGGTTCTAGTGGCGGCTCTGGCGCAGCAGTTGCAGCAGGGGCAAGCGTTGCATCATTAGGTACAGATACTGCCGGCTCTATTCGAATCCCTTCATCAGCCTGTGGGATTGTCGGCTTAAAGCCTACTCATGGTCGCGTAAGTAAATATGGCTGCTACCCTCTTGCTTGGAGCTTAGACCATATTGGTCCAATGACAAAGACAGTAAAAGACGCAGCTGGCTTACTTGAGATTATTTCTGGATTTGACCACAGAGACCCTACTTGTACAGACGTTCCAACAGAGAATTATGTACAGCAAATCTCGGGTAATGTGAAGGATTTAGTCATCGGCATCAACGAAGAATATTTCTTTAACCGCGTAGATTCAGATGTAGAAAAGGCTGTTCGAGCAAGTATTCAAAGCTTAGTGAATCAAGGGGCAAAGGTTGAAATCGTTCGTATCCCATCCTTGCAATATGCAGAATGGGCAGAGCTCGTTACTTCCCTTTCGGAGGCAGCTGCAATCCATCATTCCGATTTACAGAAAAGACCACAGGATTTCGGAGATGATATTCGTCTGTTATTTGAACTCGGTGAATTACCGTCTGCAGTTGATTATCTACAGGCTCAACAGGTACGACGACAAATAAAACAAGAGTTCACAAAAATTTTCAATCAGGTTGATGTGCTTATTACCCCTACATTACCTGTAGTGGCAAGTACTGTTGGTGATGACTTTGCATATTTAAATGGTGAAAAAGTTGATTTAATTGATAATATCATTCGATTTACAGGCCCAAGTAACTTAACAGGGTTACCTGCCCTTTCCGTTCCTTGTGGCTTTAAAGGTAATTTACCAGTTGGCCTCCAAATCATTGGACCAGCCTTTAAAGAAGGTCGTATTCTTAACGTTGGTTACGCCATTGAACAAACGAATCCAATGAAAAATAGAAAACCAAATATTTTCGCTAACATCTAATTTTGATAATGTAGAAGAATCTGCTTGCTTTACGGACTTTGTCTGTAGAACTTCAGCAGATTCTTTTTAATTGGTTGGTTTATCAGCGATTCGAGGAACTTTATCAGCGATGTTGGCCAGTTTATCAGCGATTCGAAGTGTTTTATCAGCGATGTTGACCGGTTTATCAGCGATACTTATAGTATTTTACTGACAAGTACTTTTATAATAAGAAATAGAAGCTCAAACACAAGAAAGGGCGCTTGATATCTCAATGAACGTAGAGAACTTTTTACAACTGCCAATTACAAAAGATTTTACAGTCGTTGCTGGTCGCAATGGTTTACATAAACCCGTTCAAAATGTGGAAATTCTAGACTTTGAATTTTCGCCTGATATTCAAACTGTGAGAGAAACGATTTTCACACCGAATAGTGTTGTTTTAAGCAGTTTATTATTCGCAAAGCAAAAGCCAGAATATTTATGGAATGCCGTGAAAAGCCTTTTTGAGCTAGGGGCAAGTGCTTTAGCTTATAAGCCTGTCATCTATGAGGATTTACCAGAGGAAGTGCTAGTCTATGCAGATGAACAAAATTTCCCGATATTGCGATTTGGCGGAGACGAATTTTTTGAAAAGATTATTTTAGAAACGATGGCCTATGCAAAAACACAGGATTATTCATTCTTTTTAGAAACGATTATGCGACGACTTATGGAGGAAGAAGTAACTGATGAACAAATAAAGTCGATATTACAGCAAATCAATAAGCCCTTTGAAAAATATGTATTTGTCGCTAATATTCAAACGCAAGATCATGCAAATAGTAAATGGATGCAATCTCTCTTTCAATTAGAGCCTCTATTGAAATCCGGTATGATATGTACCTATAAAAAGAGTCTCTTTATTTTAATGACCCATTCATCACAACAATTTCAATTTGAAAAATTTCTTAATGAATGGTTGACGATGTATGCAATCTCAACAGAATCAATGACCTTTGGCTATAGTCGTTGTCACGTAACACAAACAGAATTCCCTATTGCAGTTCGTGAAGCCTTTTATGCACGTATCATGGCTGAAATAGAAACGGCTCCTATATGTCGTTATGAGAACCTCGCTTCTGATTGGTTGTTAATAGAATTGCATCGTAAGGACGCTACATTTGCTATGGACTATGTAAATAGCTATCTTGGTCCCCTACTTGAGGAAAAGGTTGATCCGGATTTAATGAGCACAGCAATCACCTATGTCGTAAAACAAGGCAACATTAAGGAAGTAGCAGTGGCTCATTTCTGCCATCCAAACACCATCCGTTATCGTATGTCAAAAATACGTCAGCTAGTAGCACCTTTAGAAAATGATTATGTTTTTTATGAGCGTATAGCTGCAGCCGTTAAATTATACTTATTACATAGCAAAATGAATGGTGAATGACAGCTTTGGAATAAGTACAAAAAAACGCCTGAATTTTTAGAATTACAATCAAACTATTTTCTCCCATCTCATGCTATTCTATTGAAGTTAGGAGGACGAATGATGAAACAATACATAGCTGATGGTATGCTATTAGTCACTGCAATCGTTTGGGGTAGCGGATTTGTAATAACGGCTATTGCATTGGAATATTTAACAGCTTATCAAGTAATGGCAGGTAGATTCTTATTAGCTTCAATTATATTGACAGTCTTATTTGGATATAAATTAAAAAAAGCTTCAAAATCAGTTATCTGGAAAGGTATTTTGTTAGGAAGCATTTTGTATATTGCCTTTGCCCTTCAAACAGTTGGGTTACAATATACAACACCATCTAAAAATGCTTTTTTAACTGCTGTAAATGTCATTATTGTTCCATTAATTGCGTTTGCGGTTTACAAGCGTCGGATAGATGGCTATGAGATGATCGGTTCGATTATAGCTATTGTCGGCATCGGTTTTTTATCATTACAGGGCTCACTGACGATGAATATCGGAGATGCGCTTTCCCTAGCTTGTGCTGTCGCCTTTGCTTTTGATATTTTTTGTACGAACCTATTTGTCCAAAAGGAAGATGCCATTGCTCTTACGATTGTTCAATTTATGACAGCATCTTTTTTAAGTGTCTTGGTCGTAATCAGTCAAGGCGATATCCCAACTAGTCTTGAAAAAGAAGCCATCTATTCAATCATTTATTTAGCCATTTTTTCAACTACTCTCGCCTATCTTTTTCAAAATATTGCGAATCAATATACGTCTGCTACAAAGGCAGCTATTATCCTATCTATGGAATCCTTCTTCGGCATGGTACTATCCGTTATATTCTTACATGAAGTATTAACAAGTCGGATGGTTGTAGGGGCCGTACTGATTTTACTCGCCATATTAATTGCAGAAGTAAAGCCTGCACACCCTAAAAAAAGAATGATGAAAAGCTCTCGATAACGAATGTCAAAATAGTTTCAGTCCTATACTGAAGCTATTTTTTATTAAAAGCGGCTAGTCATGATACTTGTTGTAATCCCTGCTACCAAAATTGTAATAATAGAAAGCAATAAAGTACTAGAAGATAAAAGCAGTCCCCCTATGACGATGACGACTGAATCTATCATAAAAATAAGTATCCCGACATTAATTCCGGTTTTATCACTAAAAAATTGTGCAATCAAATCTGTACCACCAGTGCTTGTCTGAAATCTAAGCATCAAACCAACACCAAAACCCATAAGTACCCCTCCAAATATGGCGCTATAGATGGCATCTACATGAATAAGATTCCGGACGGGCTTTAGTAAATCGATACTAAGAGAATATGCGAATAATCCATGTATACTATTGTAAAAATACGCTCTGTATTTATACCAAGAAATAACAAAAATTGGAATGCTGATAACAATGATCATTAAACCTATTTTAAGCTTATATATATAGTGTAAAATAAGCGCTATTCCTACAACGCCCCCATCTAAAATTTGATAGGGTGTTAAGAATAAATTAATTCCTAATGATACCGCGGCACTTCCTATGAGAATGACCAAGCCTTTCGTAAAAAAATACATACAACACCCCTCCGAGACTTGCATGTTTTTATAGTATGAAAAAATCGATTTGAACATGTTATTGTTCACGTCTGTCGGTGTAATAGTATTAATATTTTTTATCGAGCTCGGTCGCTAAATTTCTCTATAAATTGTGTGAATACAAAAAAATGGATCATCACCAAAACGTGTGGTTGATTTCCGTTCCGACTGGGCGCTTTCCTGGGGGCGTCCGATGAGCCGATTCACTTGTGATGCTCGCTCCAGGGTCTCGGGCCAACATGATGTTGGTCACGAAGGCGTTATCACAGGACGTGATGGTTTTAGCCT
Organism: Lysinibacillus sp. NPDC092081; assembly: GCF_044755845.1. Lineage (NCBI taxonomy): Bacteria > Bacillati > Bacillota > Bacilli > Caryophanales > Bacillaceae > Lysinibacillus > Lysinibacillus sp. NPDC092081. The sequence goes on along the minus strand of NZ_JBIVRU010000013.1, from coordinate 17,288 downwards.
TCGTTCCTCTATCGCTAATCCCCAAGGAGTCGCCCAGCCTCCACTCCAATCAACTTATTTACATAGTAGACGTTTTAACAAAGTCATCCACAACTTTTGGCGATGAACCAAAAAATGCCCTTCTGCATATAAACAAAAGGGCAATGTTAGAAAAAACTATTTGCGTTTTACCTTCATGCGATCCAACAAAAATCCACCTTTAAATGATTTGGGCTCGTAAGAAATAATAAAGGCATTCGGTTCATAATGCTCAACAATTTGGAACAATTCTGTCTCGCGATTTCTCTTTGTTAATATTTCATATTTGTAGCGATTACTATCTCGCCCCTCACCAATGTAAATCGTAACTGCAAACCCTTCATTACGAAGAAATTTCACAAGTTCCTCATTCTTATTTTGCGTATTAATGGTCGTATAAACATAGCCTATCGCTAGTTTACGTTCAATTGTTGCCCCTAAAAATATTCCTAACCCAAAGCCAACTGCATAAAAGACCATAGCTAACATACTTTGTTTCCCACTAAAAACAAGTGAAAGGCCAAATACATACACTAACATCTCCAGCATACCGAATATGGCGGCAAGGAAAGTAACGTTCTTCACTAAAAGTATTGTACGTAGCGTTAAAAAAGGAACATAAATTAATTGAAGTATTAAAATCAGAAATATACTTTGCATTTGTAAGAGACCTTTCAAAAAGTAGTTTTATATACTATAAATGTATGTAGAGACATTGACTTACATTCTATTAAAATGTATTTATTCCCTAGATTCCCTACCAATTAAAATTTAAACCTTTGATCCCATAAAAAAAATGCCACCTACTATAAAAGTAGATGGCATTTTGTTGATTATAGAAATCCTTTAAACTTCCCCATGCATAGGGTCTTCCTTATGCTTAGGCCCAATCATGTTGAATAAAATATTAAGAATAATCGCTGTGACAGAACCACAGACGATACCGTTAGATGTTAGAAGAGATACCTTCTCCGGCAGGGCATCGAAAACCCCTGGTACAACTGATACACCGACACCAAGGCTGACTGCAATCGCAGCTATCATGGCGTTTTCTGCTGATTCATTCATAACAGGTACTAGCATGCCCATACCTTGTGTAATAACCATACCGAACATCGCAAGCATTGCCGCACCAAGTACTGATGTTGGAATAATCGTTGTTAATGCTGCGATTTTTGGTAGGAAGCCAAGTGCTACTAGGAAACCACCTGTAATGTAAATGACTTTACGGTCTTTTACGCCCGACATACGCGTAAGTCCCACGTTTTGTGAGAATGTTGTATATGGGAAAGCGTTGAAAATACCGCCGATAACAGAGGCAAGACCTTCAGAACGGTACCCACGTGATAAATCTTTTGAATCTAATTTTTTCTTACAAATATCACTTAGCGCAAAATAAACCCCTGTTGATTCTACTAAAGAAACCATTCCTACAAGCGTCATTGTAATAATCGCAGATGCATTAAATGTTGGCATCCCGAAGTAAAATGGCTGAACCATGTGTAATACGGCAGCATCTGAAACTGGGCTAAAATCAACCTTCCCCATAAATACTCCTAGGATTGTCCCAGCAACTAATCCAGTTAAAATGGAAATTGCACGAATGAAGCCTGTAGAAAAACGATAAACGACTAAAATAATGACCAATGTAATAAACGCTAAAGCTACATTCGAACCGGATGCAAAGTCTTCTGCGCCTTGTCCACCTGCCATATTATTTAAAGCTACTGGTAATAAAGAAATACCGATAATCGACACGACCGAGCCTGTAACAACCGGCGGGAAGAATTTTACTAACTTACCGAAAAAGCCTGCAATAATCATAATGATTATACCTGATGCAATAATAGATCCATAAATATCAGTAATACCTTGTTCGGGATTTGTACCGATTGCAATAATTGGACTAACTGCTGTAAATGTACAGCCTAGTACTACTGGCAAACCAATACCGATAAATTTACCTGAATACACTTGTAAAAGCGTTGCGATCCCACACATCATAATGTCAATCGCTACTAAATACGTCATTTGTGCTGAATCAAAGCCAATTGCCCCACCGATAATCAGTGGCACTAAAATGGCTCCTGCATACATCGCAAGTAAATGTTGAATAGCTAGCGTCGTCGATTTAACGGTATTCATTACGCATTAGCCTCCGCAACAAATGTTACTTTACCATCCTCAAGAGAATCTACAATTGCTAATGATTCCACGCGAACCCCTTGCTGGCGTAATAATTTCCCACCGTCTTGGAAGCCTTTTTCAATAACAATGCCAACACCCACAACATTTGCACCAGCTTGTGCTGCGATATCAAGCAAACCTTTGACAGCTTCCCCATTAGCTAAGAAATCGTCTACAATTAGAATGTTATCATCTTCATTTAAGAAATTACGTGATACTGAAATATCATTTGTTTCATTTTTTGTGAAAGAATGTACTTTTGAAGAATAAAGATTATCTGAAAGTGTTAATGATTTACGTTTACGTGCAAACACTACAGGAGCACCGATTTCAAGCCCTAGCATAACAGATGGTGCGATACCTGAAGATTCGATCGTTAATATTTTTGTAATGACTTGATCAGAGAATCGATTTGCAAACTCATGACCAATTTCCTTCATAAGCATTGGGTCAATTTGATGATTTAAAAATGAATCTACTTTTAATACAGATGAAGATAAAACTTTACCCTCTTGTGTAATCTTGTCGTGTAATAACTTCATTTCCTTGATAGCCTTCTTTCTTATAGTAATAACTCTTTATGAGCGGCTTACATTCCGTTACAGGCGAGCGCCGGAAGCAATGCAAGTAATAAAAAACGCTGAATACTTTGATTCCAATCATCTACGAGTGGAGCAAAGCATTCAGCGTAAAAACGTCGAAACGAATAGAAAACATCTTATATGACGTCTTCTAAAGCATTGCTACCCATAGTCGATTTATTTACGGTAAATCGGTAGAAACTTGCGAGCCATATTCTCGCTATTATATGAGTGAAATAGTATTAAGTTGTAAGAACTTCCTTATCTTCATTACGCCTTAGCGTCATTTCCAAAAATGGCACTTTATTCGGTATGTGCATATATCTCACACTGAATAAAGTCTGTATTTTCGGAATTTACTATCATTCTAGTGAATTTCAATTGTAAACGTTCGTGTTTCACAGTCAACGTAATGATTATATCAGACTATTTTCGAGCTTGCTAGTCATTATTTTGATAAATGGAAGGGCACTGTCATAATGACGATATTTCTGTGAAATAACAGCGAAGCGCGAATTAATAGACTCGATTGATTGTGTAACATATGATGCCAACCTTTTTTCGGTAAAAACTGTGGGATGATAACTGTTACTTGATAGCCTGATTTCGTACATTGATGTTCAACCTTATCAATAAACTTCATCAGCGGCTGTGTAATACTTCGATATGGAGAATAGTATGTTACAAGCCGTATATCTGGCTGCCAAGCTTTCCATTTCTCCTCAAACACTTTTGCATCCTCTTGATCGAATGCCACATAAAAGGCAATAATTTTATCAACGTTTAATGTCTGCGCGTAATGCAATGTGTTTTCGACTACTTTCGTAATACCAGCAACAGGGACAATGAAAATATTACCCTCAACATTCGGTAATTCCACATTATCTAATCTTAGCTGTTCACCAACTGTTTTGTAATGCTGTTTAATACGGTGGAACGTCCAAATAATAATTGGTAAAAAGATAAACACTGGCCATACCTGAGGTAATTTTGTCACAAAAAACATCATGGCTACAATAAAGGAAATGACCGCTCCAATCGTATTAATTGCAAATTTAGCCACCCAACCTTTTGGCTTTTCACGCCACCATTTTCGCATCATGCCAGCCTGCGCTAAAGTAAACGGAATAAACACACCAACTGCATAAAGTGGAATCAAATGCTCTGTTGTTCCACCAAATAAAAAGATTAAAACAATGGCAGCTAAACCAAGCATCATAATGCCATTTGAATAACCAAGTCGATCCCCACGAATTTGGAATATTCTTGGGATAAAACCGTCCTTCGATAAATTGACAGCCAGTAAAGGAAAGGCCGAATAACCTGTATTTGCAGCAAGTACTAATATCATCGCTGTTGTTCCTTGTACTATATAATAAAAAATATTACGACCTACACTTGCCTCCGCAATTTGTGAGACAACCGTTTCTTTCGCATTTGGAGCAACACCATAAAAATATGCTAAACTCACAATACCGATAAATAGCACTGCTAAAATACCGCCCATAGCCAGTAATGTTTTAGACGCATTTTTCGGCGCTGGATCTCTAAAATTAGGAATAGCATTTGAAATGGCTTCAACACCAGTCAAAGCTGAGCTTCCCGATGCAAATGCTTTTAATAAGATAAATAGACTAATACCCGCAACTGGTGTACCAACCTTTGGATGCAAATCTGCTGGAACTTGCCCTGTTACTACGTTATAAGCCCCTACCCCGATTAACATCAGAATCACGATCACAAACAAATAAACGGGATACGCTAAAATGGATGCAGATTCTGTGACACCACGTAGGTTTAAAATCGTTAAACATATAACAAAAAACACAGCGATTACAACGTTATATGAATGCAGACTTGGAAATGCCGATGTAATGGCATCTGTTCCAGCCGATACACTTACAGCAACTGTTAAAATATAATCGACAAGCAATGATCCACCTGCGACTAGACCTGCATTGACACCTAAATTTTCCCGAGAAACTACATATGCTCCACCACCATGTGGATACGCATAAATAACCTGACGGTACGAGAAAATAAGTGCTGTCAGTAACACAACTACCCCAGCAGCAATCGGTAGAGAATACCAAAAGGCAACCGTACTTACTGTCATGAGTACAATTAAAATTTGCTCAGGTCCATACGCTACTGATGACAAAGCATCAGACGATAGTATGGCAAGTGCTTTTGTTTTACTAAGCTTTTGTTCCCCTAACACATCAGATCTCAATGGTTTACCGATAATAAAACGTTTTAATGAGGATTTCATTTTCTACACCTTCTAGTTTCATAGAATGTGTTTCACATTTCTAAATCGATTACACTTTTGCATAATCGGTTTTCTGTCCATTCACCGGGGCCTTGTTTCATTAAATGAAGATAAAAAAAATCTACAAGCCATCACTAAATAAGACTTGTAGACGCTCATTCGTCTGCCAAGCTCCACTTTTCTGCTCTTAACGCTTACGAGGTTAGCTGTCGGATTCGGGCCTGAGTAGCCCTACCCCTCAATAAATGAAGAGATTCACCCCAAGGATTACCTATGTAATCCGTAAAAATCGGGTCCCCCGCGTCATTGCTTCAGCGATTTAGAAATTTGAAACTTTTATAATGATGTCATATTACGCCTGTATTTAAAAAAAGTAAAGATGAAAAGAACGGTTACAAAAAATTTTTTTCACTTGATATTTCGAACAGTTTTATTATGGCCCCAAAACAACACCCCGAATTTTGGAAATGGATTATTCTTTAAAGAATAACATTTTAATATTGGTAGAAAATATGTGAATACCTGAATTGGAAATCAATTAAAAAGATACTTTATAAGTATATTCCCTCTTTTAAAATGGATAAGTACATTAATCCTTGATCATTTTCAAATGAATCGAATATTCCGCTAGGATGCTTCCATACATTGATACAAAAGCTGCATTCTTCAATTACAATTGGTTTACTATATCAAAAACATTTCGAATTAAGTAAAAAATTAAACAAACTTCTTCACATTTTTAGGTTCTAGCTATAAAATAGTACTATACATTTTCCTCTAGGAAACTTTATTTCGCTTGCGATACTCTTTGAAATGAGGGAACAACATGGTTTACAAACAAATGAATAAATCGCCTGCTGAGGCGGTTTTAGATGGAGATATAAAAGGCTGGCGACGAATCTTACCGTTTCTCGGCCCAGCATTCATCGCAGCAGTTGCCTATATTGATCCAGGTAACTTTGCAACAAATATTACAGCAGGTTCACAATATGGATATTTACTGCTTTGGGTAATCGCCTTTTCTAATTTAATGGCGGTGTTAATTCAATCTTTGTCGGCAAAGCTTGGTATTGCGACAGGTAAAAATTTACCCGAAGTAGCACGTGAACATTTTTCTAAAAAAACTTCTATTTTTTTATGGATACAGGCTGAATTGGTCATTATTGCAACAGACCTAGCAGAATTTATTGGAGCTGCACTAGGGCTGTACTTGTTATTCAATATTCCAATGTTACCTGCAGCGCTTATTACAGCAGTCGGCTCATTTGCTATTTTAGAATTACAACGCAGAGGCTTTAGAGCGTTTGAAGCGGGTATTTCTGGCATGGTGCTTATTGTCGTATTAGCATTTGCATTCCAGACATTTTTAGCACAGCCGAATTGGGGCGAAGTAACAATAGGCATGTTCACACCACGCTTCGATGGAGTAGATTCTATTTTACTCGCAACGGGTATTTTAGGGGCAACTGTTATGCCACACGCTATTTACTTGCATTCTTCATTAACCCAAAATCGGGTCGTTGGTCGAAATGATGCTGAAAAAAAACGTATATTCCGTTTTGAGTTTATTGATATTATTATCGCAATGATTATCGCTGGCGCTATCAATATGAGTATGCTTGTTATTGCTGCAGCCGTATTCCATACACAAGGTGTAGTAGTTGAAGATTTAGATATCGCTTATACCGGATTAAAAGAGGCGCTTGGCCCGATGGCGGCGGTGTCCTTTGGCCTTGGCCTTCTCATTGCAGGTCTTGCTAGCTCTTCAGTTGGTACACTTGCAGGTGACGTTGTAATGCAAGGCTTTATAAGAATGAAAATTCCACTCTATTTACGCCGTGCTATTACAATGCTACCTCCTTTGATTATCATTGCATCCGGTGTTAATGCAACTTATGCACTTGTCCTAAGTCAAGTTGTTTTATCGTTTGGTATTGCATTTGCTCTTGTACCGCTTGTTATGTTTACAAGTAAGCGCGACATCATGGGAAGCCTTGTCAACCATCGTATTACAACGATATTAGGATGGATTGTCGTGGCGATTGTAGTTGCTTTAAATCTTTATTTATTATGGCAAACGGTATTTGGTTAAAGAAATGCCAGGCACAAAGACCATCATTTGGTTTTGTGTCTGGCATTTCTACATATAAGGGGCTTTTTTCATAACGCGGGTTGATTTCCGCTCCGACTGGGCGCTTTGTTGCTGTCGCTTCGCTTTCGCACAGAGCAGAGCTTCCTGGGGGCGTCCGATGAGCCGCTTCACTCGCGTTGCTCGCTCCAGGGTCTCGGGCCAACACGATGTTGGTCACGAAGGCGTTATCACAGGATGTGATGGTTTTAGCCTTCGTTCCTCTATTGCTAATCCCCAAGGAGTCACCCAGTCTCCACTCCAATCAACTTATATATATGTCATACGTTTTAACAATTGTCATCCCCTACTACAATGCGCTATTTTTTTATCCTTAAATATCTATCTTCTCAATGTTTCGGAACGATAAATAGGCCACGCTTATACCGATAATAGCTAAAGTAATTGGTATGAAAATAATATCATACAAGGTGAAGTTGCCTGAATTTGATGATACGGCCGATACAATTATTATAGATGATATAATCGTTGCCGGAACGGAGTATTTTCTCATACCAAAATACAATGGTATTAATGCGATGCATGATGCTGAAACTGCATTCATGATCATAGCAGGAATTCGTTGTATTATGAAAGAGAACGTTAATGTATCCGGGAGCAATTGAAAACCCTCACTAACAGTACAAAAAATCGCTGTGACAAAAATAGTCGATAAAATAATTGCACTAAAGGTAAAAAGAACAACAATGGCTAGCTTTGAAGCAATTAGTTTTTTTCTATTGATCGGGTACATAAATGCTACGGTAATAGTTTTAAATTTAAATTCTCCAATAATAAACTTGGCGATTAACACACTAGCAAAAATAATAAATACTGCTCTTACACCTGAATCTATAATGCCAAATGCCCTCTGATAAGTTCTAAAATCTTGATCCCCTTCTATTTTAGTAATAAATATAAGCATAAATATAACACCTAGTATTATAAAATTTGCAAAAATAGCTCTTTTTATATATGAACCAATATGATATTTTTTCATTTCTAGCCGCATTAAATTAAGCACTAGCGACACCTCCATTGATTAGCTTCAAGAAATAATCCTCTAATGAACTTGTTTTTTTGCTAATGCCCTCAATTTCAATATCATGCTCAATCAATGTTTTAGATAGCACCTTTTGTGAAACTGTCGAATCATAAATTCGAATACAATTGTCATCCATTAGTTTGAAATTAGTAATATTTAATTTACTTTCTATAATAAAGACAGCCTTTTCCCCATCATTGACAGTTACTTCAATATAATCTGTTTGACTACGATTGACAGCGTCCATTGATACTTCCTTAATTAATCTTCCATCTTTAATAACTCCAACTGTATCTGCCAATTGTTCAATTTCACCCAAAATATGACTAGAGATAATAATCGTAATGCCATACTCTTTACAAAGCATCTTGAATAGCTCTCGAAGCTCTTTAATGCCAACTGGATCTAGTCCATTAATCGGCTCGTCTAAAATAAGCAATTCTGGCTTCGTAATAATTGCACGTGCAATACCCAATCGTTGTTTCATCCCAAGGGAAAAGTCTTTCACACGCTTATTCTCCGTATTTGTTAGTTTTACTAAACCTAGAACATGCGCAATCTCTTTCTTGTCATAATAGCCCATATATTCGCAATGTAATTCTAACGTTTCCTTTGCTGTTAAATCTTCATAAAAAATCGGGTATTCAATAATCGTTCCCATCCTTTTCAGCACGTCGTATGAGCGGTCCATTAATTTTTCACCAAAGATTTCAATATCTCCACTCGTTGGCTTCGTAAGGTTTGTTAGCATTTTCATGACTGTCGTTTTCCCGGCACCATTAGGACCTAAAAAACCGTAGATCTCTCCCTTTTTCACATGCATAGACACAGCAGAAACGACTTCTTTTCCCTCAAATACCTTCGTAAGCTGATTTGTTTTCACAATATAGGTCATGTAGATCTCTCCTTTAAATTTAGCTATCCTTATTATAAAAAATGAAACTCTCTAATTTATTACTTGATTCTTACAAATTTCTTAAGCGCAGAAGAAAAGCTTGTAAAGCAATTAAAATGCTCTACAAGCATGACTGTTCAGTACATCATTCGTTTTAAAGAAACCGTAAAAATAGTCTTCTCATATGGGATACTAGAAAGCTGGATGGAGCCATCCATTAATTCTACAAGACGTTTTGTAATCGTTAAGCCAAGGCCACTCCCCTGGAAGGATTTATTTCTTGAATCCTCAAGTGTATACATTCTTTCAAAAACATTATCAATATGATATTCGTCAATCCCCTTACCACAATCCCATACATCAATAAAAATATTCGTATCATCATTTCTTACTGTAAGCCCAATAATGTTTCCTGCCGCCCCATAGGCAATAGCATTTGACAATAAATTATTCAGAACCCTATCTAATGCTTCTTCATTGCCAAGTGCATACAAGGATATCTCTGGTATTGCTATATCAATCTCTAGCCCCATCGAAGTGATCATATCGTAAAATGATAAAATGTTTTTCCGGCAAATTTCACTTACATTAATTTTCGTCATTGGATAATCTGTATCTCCAGCCTCCAATTTTGCCAGGTCAAAAAATGTATGGATTATTTTTAATACTTCCAATGTTTTCGAGTGAACGCCAGTGAGCAATCGTTTCTGCTCCTCTTCACTAAGTGAGTGATGAAGCTTCAGCATTTCCGTATAACCTAGTACAACTGTTAAAGGCGTTTTAAGATCATGTGAAATATTGGCTAACATCTTTTTCATGGAGCCTTCCATTTTTCGATGTGTCGCCAGTACTTTTTGATTGTGGTCTAGCAACGCATTCATCGCAATCAGTAACTGCTGTAATTCTTGATTTGTTGTCGATGCTAAAATCTTTTCGCTTGATTGTTCGTTAATGATTGCTTGCAGTTTTTGATGCATGTATTGAATAGTAGCGTTCTGTTGTTTTTTTGCTCTCACCTGAAAAATAATAATACCTACGAGTAACACAATCATCAGTAATAGAAATATAATCATCTGTTTATCCTTCAAATTTATAGCCAATTCCCCAAAGCGTTTTAATATACCTAGGATTGGATGGATCGTCTTCCACTTTTTCACGTAATCTTCTTATATGTACATTAATAATATTTTCATCTCCATAGTAAGCATCATTCCAAATCAATTGATAAATTTGCTGCTTTGTAAAAACTCGATTACGATTTGTCACGAATAATTTTAAGATACCAAATTCCTTTGAAGTGAGCTTTACTTGTTGTCCATTCTTCTCAACTGAAAAATTAACAAGGTCAATCGATAAGTTATCTATCTCTACTATATCTTTCTTATCCTCTATTTGAGTGGAGTATTTTGTAGCTCTTCTAATGGCTGCTTTAACACGTGCCGAAAATTCCAGCATCGAAAACGGCTTGGCGATATAATCATCTGCCCCTAATCCTAATCCTAACGCTTTATCAACATCACTATCCTTGGCTGACATGATGATAATCGGAAGTGATGCTTGCTCTCGTATGATCTTTAAAACCTCTAATCCATTAAGCTTCGGTATCATAATATCCAAGATCACTAAATCAAAGGGATTGTTTAAACAATTTTGTAATGCTTCTTCTCCATTTACTGCAGTAGCGACAATGAACCCCTCCATCGTTAAATAGTTTTCTACCATTTCACGAATGGCTTCGTCATCTTCTACAAGTAAAATATGCTTTTGCACTTACACGCACCTCTCCCCAACATAAAACCTTTTTGATTTGCCATTTATATAACAGTCTACCATATTAAGGCTGCACGCCAAAAGTAGGTGATAAATTCGGGAAATTTATTAATATTTTTTAACTAAAAAAACTGCCCTGCAAGTCATTTTCTATGACTCACAGGACAGTTTTATTTATTATTGTTCGACTTTTAAATCACATTGCTCTAATGGAAGCATTTTTGTTTTATGCTTGATTTTATAGCCAAGCCATAAGAATAAGAACAGTGGAATACCGATATATGAGACAAGGACACCGTACCAATCTATTGTATCACCCATAAAGGCACTGTAGTTTTGTCCAATAACAACAATCATACAAACCGTAAAGGCAAATAGCGGGCCGAATGGGAATAGCCTTGCTTTATACGGCAACAATTTCGGATCTAGTCCCTGTACCTCGAACGCTCGACGGAAACGGTAATGGCTAAATGCAATTCCTAACCATGCAATGAAGCCAGACATCCCAGAGGCATTTAGCAGCCACATATAGACCACACCATCACCAAAGAATGAAGCTAAAAATGCTAGACAGCCTACTGCTAAAGTTGCCATTAATGCGTAAATCGGAATACCTCGACGGCTTAGTTTAGTGAAAATTTTCGGTGCATGTCCATCTATCGCTAATTGCCAAAGCATACGTGACGATGCGTAAAGCCCTGAATTCCCTGCTGATAGCATTGCCGTTAGAATGATAGCATTCATCAATGATGCAGCAAAGGCAATTCCTAAACGGTCGAATACTAGCGTAAATGGTGAAACAGCGATATCTTCAGATAGCAATCGTGCGTCTGTAAATGGAATCAACATCCCAATTGCAGCAATCGCTAAAATATAAAATAAAAGAATTCGCCAGAAAACAGACTTAACGGCTTTCGGAATGTTTTTACCAGGGTCATCCGTTTCACCTGCTGTTATTCCAAGTAGCTCTGTCCCTTGGAATGAGAATCCCGCAGCTAAGAAAATACCAAATGTAGCAAGGAGCCCACCATGGAATGGTCCATCACCGATAAAGAAATTCGTAAAGCCTACCGGAGCGTGTCCTCCTAAAATACCAAAAATCATTAAAAAACTGATGATAATAAAAATGATTACAGTTACAACCTTTATCATTGCAAACCAATATTCACTTTCACCATAGCTTTTTACCGATAATAGATTGAACGTTAAAACTACAGCAATAAATAAAACAGTCCAAAGTGCTGATGAGCTATCTGGGAACCAATATTTCATAATTAATGAGACAGCAGAAATTTCCGCTGCAATTGTAATTGCCCAGTTGTACCAGTAGTTCCAACCAAGTGCAAAGCCTAAAGCTGGGTCTACAAATTTTGTAGCATACGTACTAAATGATCCCGATGATGGCATATAAGCTGCCATTTCACCTAAGCTCGTCATTAAAAAATACACCATGATACCGATTAATGCATAGGCGAGTAGTGCACCGCCAGGACCTGCTTGTGCAATGGCACCACCACTAGCTAAAAACAATCCTGTACCGATTGTACCGCCTAATGAAATCATTGTAATATGACGGCTTTTTAATTCTTTTTTCAGCTTCGGTGCTTTATGGCCGAGCTGATTGACTTTTATTTCACTCACGATATAGCTTCCTTCCTTTTTTAAGAGGCGAAAAAAATGCCATCACATGAACGTTGCTGTGATGGCTAAGTAAATCCTCTGTTCCTTCAAAATGATAGCTCAACACGTTGTTCAAACGTGACAGTTCTGTTCCTTTCGGAGACAGCCCCAGCATGAGGTTTTCAAGTCCCCTCACACTTCGGCAGTATTTCCTTTCAACTAATATCTCTAATGCTTGTCATTTCCATTAGCATACTCTTAAATACCGCGACCTCTACCTCAATATAAACATGAGGCATATAATTATTAAATTTATGATGGATATTAGTGTAACATACGACCTATGACATTTCAATAACCTAATTAATGTTCTGTTTTTTTCGAATTTTCCATTATTTTTATCGTTGTGATAAAGTGGTATAGTGATTCAATTATAATTGTTCTAACAAGGGGGATTTATTTGACTACTCATGAACAAACCGATACTTATCCTAGCAGGAAAATTAGCTGGAAAGGTACAACCTTATTACTAGTTATCGGAGTAATTTGTATTGCCTCGACATTACGGATGCCGCTAACAGTTGTTGGACCTATTATTTCCTTTATCCGTGAAGACCTCGGCATATCCAATGTACTAGCGGGCTTTCTAACAACGATCCCTTTGCTAGCATTTGCAATCATTTCACCATTCGCACCAATTGTCGCACGTAAATTTGGACTAGAATTAACATTATTTTTATCAACTATTCTTTTAGCGGTAGGAATTGTCCTACGCTCCCTTGGTACAACTAGTTTACTCGTATTTGGTACTATGCTAATTGGTATAGCCATTTCATTCGGTAACGTACTAATTCCGGGATTACTTAAATTGAAATTTCCCTATCACGTAGGTTTACTTATGGCATTTTTCACAATGTCGATGAATTTGACAGCTGGACTCGGTGCTGGTATTAGTTATCCTATTGCCAATTCATCATTTGGCTGGCAAGGAGCTTTAGCAATCGCATTTGTTCTTGTGGTATTAACCATTTTAATTTGGATTCCACAGTTGAAATTTAATAAGCCTGAACCGACTGTTGAGACTACGAAAGAACGTACAGCATTATGGAAATCACCTGTTTCTTGGGCAGTGGCGGGAGCTATGGGATTTCAGTCATTATTATTCTACACAACTGCCGCTTGGATTCCTGAAATATACATAGCACAAGGCTTAGCAGCAGATCGTGCGGGTTGGATGTTTTCCATCATGCAATTTTCACAAGTCCCAATGGCTTTAGCTGTGCCTATTATTGCAAGTAAAATGACATCTCAACGGCCTCTCGTATTAATGTTTACGGTATTTTACTTAGTTGGCTTTATCGGAGTAGTGATGGAATGGACAAGCCTCGCTGTACTGTGGATGGTGCTACTAGGCTTAGCAGGAGGAGCTTCATTCTCATTAGCGATGATGTTCTTTACACTACGTACCCGTACAGCTTTTGAGGCAGCTGATTTATCAGGTTTTGCACAATCATTAGGATATTTATTAGCCGCAATCGGTCCAATTTTATTTGGTTATTTGCATGATTTACTCGGTGGCTGGAATATCACTGGTTGGTTATTTATTATCGTAGTATTGATACTTTTCTTATGTTCATTCAGGGCTTCTAAAAATGAATATGTAAATTAAAAAAGGCAGCTCATGATCTTCTTCCAGCGGATGTTTGGACACCCGCTGAAATAGATCAATTATGCCTCGGCATAATTGCGTCTGGAATCGGCTTTGTGCTTGCACAAAGAACTCCTTTCCGATTCCGTGACATCCGCCGGAGGCTTTAACTTCTTACAGCGGATGTTTGGACACCCGCTGTAAGAAGTTAAAGTGAGCTGCCTTTCTCTACTAATAAGGTGGTTTCTGATAAAAATAGTTCGGTGTATTGTAAACATTAACATAAGGTTTATGGTAAATATGAGTTGTAGCTGGTGAAAGAGGTGGAATCAGCCACGTCCAATTGCCTGTAACCTCACGATCCACTGCTGCTTCTGTTTCTTCAAACAATTTAAATTGCTGTGCAGCTGTATGATGATCTACAATGCTCACACCATCGTCTTTAAAGGAATGTAGAACTGCAATATTCAGCTCAACTAATGCTCGATCACGCCATAGAGAAGCCTGTTTGGTTGTATCAAGGTTGAAAATTTCTGCTATAGCAGGCAGCATATTATAACGCTCATGATCTGCTAAATTACGTGCCCCAATTTCTGTACCCATATACCAACCATTGAATGGGGCTGTCTCAAAATCGATACCTGCCATTTGGAAGCGCATGCTCGAAATAATCGGCACTGCATACCATTTTAATCCTAGCTTCTCTACTTGAGGAGATTCAGGATGACGAATCGGTACCTCTAGTACATATTCGCCAGGGATAGTAAACACTTGTGGTTCCCTTCCATCCACCTGTACAACGAGCGGCAGCACGTCAAATGCTGTTCCCTTACCTTGCCAGCCAAATGACTCACATACTTTTGTAAACTCAACAGAATGTGGATCACCAACGATTCCAGATTCCGTTTCATAACCAGCATAACGGATTAGCTGATGATTCCAAACACGAACTCGCCCCGGTGCAAAAATCGTTATTGTTGGACGAATTTTCCCATCATTCGTTGCATATTGAATATGCTCAAGCAATGCGTTGAAAATATCCTCTTCTTTTGAAATATCTCGGGCATCAACAACATGCAGCGATTGCCAAAACAATCGACCAATACACTTATTACTATTGCGCCATGCTACTCGTGCACCAAAGATTAATTCTTCCGTTGTCGGTATATATTCGCCTGCTGTTTTAATTTGCTGTAATTTATTTTCTAGCCATGTTTTAGACTCATTTTGCTCTACTTGATAAAGTTCTAAAAAACGCTGTACTTCATGTAAATTCATATCGAATTCCTCCATCTACCCTCATATTAGAGGAATGAAACTATAATCACCACGAAAAAATCTGCTAGAAAACATACATATTTTATATATGAAATACTTTGTTCAATATTTTATATCCTTTCTTCCATGTTTCTAAAACTAAAATTATTTATGGATTAGTGTTCCTATTTTGAGTAGACATTATAAAAATCAGGGGAAATTATAGAGGAAAAAACTATAGAGTATAGATTTGCTATTATAACGTTTTTTTATTCCAAAGTAGGTAATACACGAGACGTTATCAGTCACATTTACAATTTTGTTTATCATTGTCACTACCTTCGCAGTATTTAACGAATGGTGATCTTTGTTTGTCAGTATAGTTGGCATAAAAAAAAGCATGTTGCACGAATGTGCAACATGCTTGATGACCCGTACGGGATTCGAACCCGTGTTACCGCCGTGAAAGGGCGGTGTCTTAACCACTTGACCAACGGGCCTTGGCTCCGAAGGCAGGACTCGAACCTGCGACAACCTGATTAACAGTCAGGTGCTACTACCAACTGAGCTACTTCGGAATAATGGTGGGCCTAAATGGACTCGAACCATCGACCTCACGCTTATCAGGCGTGCGCTCTAACCAGCTGAGCTATAGGCCCATTATTTTTTGGAGCGGGTGATGAGAATCGAACTCACGACATCAGCTTGGAAGGCTGAGGTTTTACCATTAAACTACACCCGCAGATGGTGGGTCAGGACGGAATCGAACCGCCGACACTTAGAGCTTCAATCTAATGCTCTACCAACTGAGCTACTGACCCGGAAAAATGGAGGAGGTAGAGGGATTCGAACCCCCGCGCGGTGTTACCCGCCTGTCGGTTTTCAAGACCGATCCCTTCAGCCAGACTTGGGTATACCTCCGGAAAATATATAAATGGTGGAGCCTAGCGGGATCGAACCGCTGACCTCCTGCGTGCAAGGCAGGCGCTCTCCCAGCTGAGCTAAGGCCCCAACAATCAGGAAAGATGGTCGGAATGACAGGATTCGAACCTACGACCCCTTGGTCCCAAACCAAGTGCTCTACCAAGCTGAGCTACATTCCGATACTATTAGGCTTTTTTGGCGCGCCCGACAGGAGTCGAACCCATAACCTTCTGATCCGTAGTCAGACGCTCTATCCAATTGAGCTACGGGCGCATAATTTTTATAAAAACATGATGAGCCATGAAGGACTCGAACCTTCGACCCTCTGATTAAAAGTCAGATGCTCTACCAACTGAGCTAATGGCTCATATTAATATTAAGAAATAAATGGCTGGGGTACTAGGATTCGAACCTAGGCATGACGGAATCAAAATCCGTTGCCTTACCGCTTGGCTATACCCCAATTATTAAATGGGGCGACTGATGGGAATCGAACCCACGAATGCCGGAACCACAATCCGGTGCGTTAACCACTTCGCCACAATCGCCACTATATGTAATCACAGCAGTGTTTGATAACGAGTACCTCGAAACCTGGCAGGGGCAGTAGGAATCGAACCCACACCAAAGGTTTTGGAGACCTCTATTCTACCGTTGAACTATGCCCCTATTAAATAAAACTGGTGGAGGGGGACGGATTCGAACCGCCGAACCCTAAGGAGCGGATTTACAGTCCGCCGCGTTTAGCCACTTCGCTACCCCTCCATGAATGGTGCCGGCGATAGGAGTCGAACCCACGACCTACTGATTACAAGTCAGTTGCTCTACCAACTGAGCTACACCGGCATAAAAATGGCGGTCCCGACCGGGATCGAACCGGCGATCTCCTGCGTGACAGGCAGGCATGTTAACCGCTACACCACGGGACCATTTTGGTTGCGGG
>NZ_JBIVRU010000012.1:0-129806 GCF_044755845.1 Lysinibacillus sp. NPDC092081 | reverse complement strand
TTTAATGTAAAAAACAATCAAAGCCGTTGAAATTTTACTCGTCGTAAAATTTCAACGGCTTATTAGTTTTCAGAGGAGGGTTTTGTCCCAGCCTCTTTTATTGTGTTAAAATATTGTTTTTTGGCAAAACGAGGGGTTGATTTCCATTCCGGCTGGGCACTTTCCTGGGGGTTTCCAACTT
Organism: Lysinibacillus sp. NPDC092081; assembly: GCF_044755845.1. Taxonomy (NCBI): domain Bacteria; kingdom Bacillati; phylum Bacillota; class Bacilli; order Caryophanales; family Bacillaceae; genus Lysinibacillus; species Lysinibacillus sp. NPDC092081. The sequence goes on along the minus strand of NZ_JBIVRU010000012.1, from coordinate 129,625 downwards.
CTACTCCAATCAACCACTGCGCTTTAGCATGTATCTTCTGGCATGTTACGCTAATTTAAAGTGATAAAAAAAACTTCGGTAACTCATAGTGTTCACTTTTGAAATACACCCATTGGAAAACGAAAAGCCTGGCATGGAAATCGCCTTTATTAAAGCGCGACAATATTTACAAATTTTCTTGACCACTCTGTTTTCAACACAACTAGAGCGTAGTCATTTATAGGATCATGATAGAAGATGTTATTTTGGCAGCATAATTTCCATTTTGAGAAACGGTTGCTTCCACATAGCATGTTTTTCGGCCTTGCTTGACAATTGTTGATTCAACCGTAGCCGTTCCGGTGTGAAGAGGTCGTAAAAATGTTGTTTGCAAATTGATCGACGCAAATCCTTGATTACTTTCTAAAATTGAAGCCATCGAATAGGCCATCGTAATATCTGCTGCAGAAGTGATGAATCCTCCCATAACGACTTGATGCCCATTTAAAAAGCGTTCATCGACGTTCCAAGTGCAAATGGCTTTACCGGCAACAGCCGATTTTACATGAATACCTAATGTTTTATCACATGCTGGTGGTTCAATTTCTCCATCAATCACTCGCTTTAAGTCAACCATGGTCGTCATAATTGAACACCCCTAACTGAGTCTGTGAAATTATTTAGTAATGTCCGATTTAAACATTGCTGAGCATCATCCATCATAGTCTCAATAAGAGCCGTAACGGTCGGTAAGTCTTGAATAATCCCTGCGATTTGGCCGCTATTCATAAAACCACCTTGTTCATTTCCTTCCATAGCACCTTTTATATGATAAGTTTCGGAAGTACGTTCTTGATAGTCAGCAAGTGTTATACCTTTTGCTTCGTCAGCAAGAAGCGAAGAGGTGAAAGGTGAACATAACACACGGCGCACCTGTCCAACCGAACGTCCTAGAATGACCGTTTCCACATCAGTTGCATCAACTAGTCTTTGTTTATAGGTCTGATGTACTGGCATTTCCTGTGTAGCAATAAAGCGAGTTCCCATCTGGACACCCGCTGCTCCAAGCATTAACGCAGCTGCTAATCCGCGACCATCACCAACACCACCTGCTGCTGCAACAGGTACAGAAACCGCATCGACTACTTGAGGTATTAACGTAAAGGTTGTCAATTCTAAATCGGAGTTAATTCCTGCAGCTTCATAACCTTCAGCGACGATTACATCTGCTCCACCTTGCTCGGCCTTAATCGCATGTTTAACAGAGGCTACAACAGCTATCACTCGAATATGGTGGGCATGTAATTTCTCTATATATAAAGTTGGATTACCTGCCGATAAAGAAACGACCGGTACTTTATGTGTAATAGCTAATTGCAATAATTCCTTTGTATAAGGATTGACATTGATTGGCACATTGAGGGCAAATGGTTTTTGCGTTAACTCCTTCGTTGCTACAATGCGTTTTTCAACTTCTGCTGGTGTCATTGTTCCACAGCCGATTGTCCCTAAGCCACCTGCATTCGATACAGCTGCCACAAGTTTAGGACTACTGATATTACCCATTCCCCCTTGGATAATAGGGTATTTTATTGCTAATACAGAACATAATTGATTCAAAAATAGCACCCCCGTTAAAAATATGTTATACTAAATTCTAGCAAAATATTCAGAAGATTGAAAGGATGATTTTTATGGAGATTACATACGCTTTAAAGAAGCCAAATGTTCATGAATCAGTATTTCAGGCGCCAGGCACGTATATTATTGGAGATGTTACGATTGGTGAACAATCGTCTATTTGGTTTAACGCCGTACTACGCGGGGATGAAGATAGCATCACCATTGGAAAACGTTGTAGTATCCAAGATAATTCAACCATTCATTTATATGAAGGGGCTCCAGTTGTTGTAGAGGATGATGTAACAGTAGGTCATCAAGTAGTCTTACATGGTTGCAAAATTGGTCGCCGTTCGATTGTTGGTATGGGTTCTGTTATTTTAGATCATGCTGAAATTGGGGAAGAATGCATTATTGGTGCAAACACACTTATTACACAAGGCTCGAAAATTCCACCACGTTCATTAGTTGTTGGTTCACCAGGAAAAGTCGTACGCCAGCTACAAGACAAAGATCTCGAATTAATCCAGTTATCAATTGACACATACGTCCAAAAGGGAAAAGAATTTAAAGAAATTGTAGAGAATTAATTTAAACGAAAAGCTTTTGTGATCCAAAAAGATTTAAACTGCTTGTAAGGATTGAGTTCAGTGTCGTTTCGAACTTAATCCTTTTCATTTTCCCTTTATTTGTTTGTCGAATTTGTTAACAGAGGAATGATATTGAAAAAGTCCTTGTTCGCAAGGTTATCATTTCTCATCTTTCTAAACTATATAGTATTATTATGTGTAGAATTAAGGAGTGTGAGAGTATGAGATTCATTAAATTTCTTCTGATCATTGTCATTTTCATCGGTGTTATTGGTTATGGGGTTTATCATTTTGGTATGAAATATGCATCCGATAAGGTTGTTGATACTATTTCAACAGAATTAGAGCAAAGTGGACAAATGGATGAAATTAAAAATACGATTGAACGTGACCCTCAACTAAAATCATATATGGAAGAGGCTAAAACTGCAGACAGCAGCAAGTTACCGTTTACAACAAAAGAAGAGGCTACAAAAGTAATAATTCAAAAAGTTGGGATCTCGGAGCTTAATAATATAAGAGTAAAAGTACAAAATGGTACAATGACGAAAGAACAGGTCATTCAAGAAATGGAAGGTAAATTAACAGACGAAGAAATGACGGCCCTAAAAGTAGTTGTTTATAAAGAGTTATATAAATAAAACGTTGACGGGCGATATATAGGAAAAAACAGGACATGCAATTGTAGCATGTCCTATTTTTTTTGCCTTTTAAATCGAGGAAATCCCCATACAAATCAAAATATTTGTCCCTAATTTTGTACCAAATCTGTATATAAGTTAATGAATAGAAATGACTCAAAGAACTTACAAGACAAAAGGAGGGACATCATGGCAATATTTAGGGTTCGTAAAAAGGAGAATTATGTTGTGTTAGACAAAGGGTTTCTGAATGACACACGTTTAAGCTGGAAAGCAAAAGGTTTGCTTGCTTACATGTTATCATTGCCAGATGATTGGTCATTTTGTATTTCTAATTTAGCCACTCATAGCAAATGCAGTCGTGAATCTACTGCTAACATCATTAAGGAGCTATCACAAGCTGGCTATGTTCACAAAGTTCAGGGCAGAACCAATATGGGGAAATTTAGGAAAGTTGAACTTTCAGTGTTCGAAACTCCACAAGTTGAACCGTATTGTGAAAATCCGATAACAGTTAATCCGTTGATGGAAAACCCGTTAACGGAAAAACCGGCAATACTAATTAATAATAAATCACTAAATAATAATTTACTAAATAGTAGTTATTATTGTTATAAGAGCCATTCCTCAGAAGAGAACCTTTCAAAACCACAAACGGCATTCCTATTTTACGAGCAAAATGGCTTTGGTTCTCTAGTCGCTCATGTCACATACAAAATAGGTAATTGGATTGATGATCTTTCGGAAGAACTAGTTATTCATGCTATGAAGCAAGCAGTAGAAAACAATGTGCCTCGTTGGAATTACGTTGAAAAAATTTTACAGGTTTGGACTAATAAGAAGTTTAAAACAATTGAGGAGGTAGAAGCGGACAAGTTTCGATTTGTAGCTCAAAAACAACAACCACAATTTCGTCCTAATCAATCCAATCATCAAGGGCGTAAAGAGGTTGTCCCTGAATGGTTCCATCAACGCCATAAAAATTACAGTGATATAGAATCCGGACAAGCTATTAATTTCGAGACTGAACGTCAAAAAATTTTGGAAACATTAAAGAACCTAACAGGGGGACAAGATAAATAATAGTAACCAAGTCCATTGCTGCAAGATGACAATTTTGTCAGCTATCTGTCATGTTCCGAAATTTAAGGTAGTGAAGTTAGGATCTATACTCTTTAGTAACGATACAATTTCGTTAGAAAAGAGGAGGCAGAAGAAATGAAGATGATGAAATTCATGGCAATGACAATTATATTCGCTACTTTCTTAGTTGGTTGTGGTGAAAAGGGAGCATTGATAGAAAAAGACTACTATGTTCAAATTAACGAGGAAGAACAAACGCCAAATAGTAATGGTTATTTTGTATATGCTTTAGAGGGATATGATAAGGATGGAAATGAAAAGGTGGTAAGTTTTTTTGCTGAGAAACCTTTTGAAAGAGGAACAATCGTCCGTGTCCCTAGAAGCTTAGATGGATACACTGGTGAACCCCAAGTAATGAAGGGGGATGAGTTACCGAAAAATATTAAGGAGAAATTTAATCAGAGCTAGATCCAAGTTTTCAAGCGTCATGTGAAATAAATACAATCCTAAAAAGAGGGACCTGACTCATATCGTTTTGAGCAGGCCCTCTGATATATCAATGAATACCTGAAATTTCATAATATGGTACTATAAAAAGGGAGTGTACTATATGCAAAGGGGCATAATTATGAGCACACATTTCACCTTTACAGATTTCCCTGTATTAGAAACAGAACGTTTTATCTTACGAAAAGCACAGGAAAGTGATTGTATTGATCTTTTGGAGCTTTATTCAGATGAAAGTGTTGTGAAATACATACCATTGGAACCTTTTAACTCCGTGCAAGATACAGAAATGGAGATCTCGCTTTATGTTGAAATTTATCGGCTCAGGAAGTGCATTTAATACGAAATTAGGTAATAACGCAGCGTATTACAAAGTAGGAAATCTGATGTTGCTTATTGATTGTGGTAGCAATATTTTTCACCGCATTAAGGAAAATAATTTACTGGAAGGTATCGAGCACATCCATGTATTGATCACTCATACTCATGCGGACCACGTAGGAAGCCTTGCTGATTTTATTTTTTATAGCCATTATTGCCATGGTGAAATGGGAAAACCTAATGTTTCTTTATATTCCGTTCATGATGTGAAAATTGAAGAATTGTTAATCATTAATGGTATTATCCCAGGAGTTCATTGCTTAACAAAAAAATGTCAATCAGATACACAATACACACTTAATTTCTGTAAAGTATTATTCGAAAGATCTAGTCATGTTAAAGAGATACCTTCTTATTCAATTGAATTATATATAGATGACAAACTTATTTATTATACAGGAGATACAAATAGCCTAAAACCATCTTTACGAAATCCAAACGAATCGAACAAAGGCTACGATTATGTTTATGTTGATACGTGTAAAGCAGATTATGAAGGCAACGTGCACTTGTCATTACGAAAACTGAGTGAGTTATTCGTCCCGATTTACGTTCAAAATTTTGGTGTATGCATTTAGATGAAGGCTTTGACCGTCAAGAAGCTGAAACGTTAGGATTCAATGTTGTGACGAACGAATGTTAAGGAAGTTCGCCTGTAGGAAAGCGAGTAGCCCCGGAGCGGTAATCAGCGACTTCTTATTTATGGGAATGGTTAATAATGGTTAATAAACGCACCTGATGATAAAATTAAATCGTTATCCGAAAGGGGAGAGAAGAATGGGGTTCTTTATTGTAATGATGGGCTTTATCATTTTAGTGGTAGTGATTAACATCTTAAAAAAGGAATCGCTTAATAATGATAGTTCAACAAGAAGTAATTCCTATCATTCGAGTACTCAAACTTCTGATCATAGTTCAACAGGTACATTTGTATCCGTAAAAGATTCAAATACACACAATTGTTCGGACAATGTTTCTAGTTACACTGATACGTCTAGTTGCAGTGATAGTGGGTCGTCGTCCGATTAAGCAATTGAAGAACCTGCTAGATATTGTCCCGTAACAATGCTTAAAGCGCCTTCCACAGTTGGGTGGGAGGCAATCATAATTAATAACACCTAGTCAATTCTATTCTTTAGGTAAAGGGAGGGTCATTTGTGTTAACTAAAATTAGAAAAGTTAAATTTGAAAAAGAAAGAAAAAATCCTTTGTATAATGTTATTATGGAATGTCCTGAAGGGAAGGATCTATATGTGAAATTTGATTATACCTACGCAACCAATAATTTTTGGCCATTGCAAGTAAATTATAATAAAAAAAATTATGGTGCCAAACTTGCATGGTATACGAGAGAAGTCGAAGATATGACTGTTGAAGTGTTCTTAGAAACAATTGCAGATAAGATCAATAAAAAATATAACTTTGAATTAAAAAGGAATGAGTATTCGTAAAGGTTATAATGTTTAAACTTATATGTAAGCGGACTTCAAAATTTTCATACATATTTTTTCTTACATTTTACAATTTTTTATGCCTTGATATTTTCAAAAATGAACAACAAAAAAGCTGTAGCGTATGACAACGTTACAGCTCAGAATTGGTCTTGCCCTTATAATGGCTTAGCCATAATAGCATTATAACACATAGAACGAAAAATCAAAGTTCTAATGAGAATTTATTTCATTGTGTTTTATCTTCTTTCAGATGGTGTCTAAACATCCGCCGGAGGCATAATTGAAATAACTATTCTTGAATTGTTTCAGCAAATGTTTTTCGACCAGGCTTAACTTTATTAACGGTTATATTTATTTTACTAAGTGAATTTTCTGTTAGTGGTACCTTGCCATCTTTTTGTATCTTTTTCCATACCTTTACGTTTTTTCGATAAAGCTGTTCTGATAAGCGGAAAACATCAACATCTATTTTTAAGCCCTCGTCATATGATTTTGTTATCTCTTTTTTAACTGCCTTAATAATACCTTTTCTTATTTGATCGGTAGTTACTTTTCCTTTGAAACCATTGATGATTGCATTTAATTTTATATCAACTTCAAATGTTACTTCATTGTTTTTTACAATTGGTTTTATCTTCGTACTTAATTTTTCTAAATCGACTGTTAAGTATTCTTTTTCTTTATTGTCTAATTTAATGGTTACGTCTCCTCGAGTTTTTTTACTAAACATCCATTGGATACCTTTTGCATCCCCATCAATTAAATAGCCTTTAAATCCATTCTTTGAAACTACCCCGTAACCTGTTAATGCAGTTTCCGTTGTGGGCTCATTGGTCGTCTCCCAATTTTTGTTGATTGAAACAAATGGAATATTCACTTCATGACTCGGCTCATCTAAGGCGATAAGTAAGTTTCGTAAATCAACGGGCTCTACATATGTTGCTATTTCCTCTGTACGTAATGGATTGCTTAATTTTGAAGCTGTTAACGATTTATTTAACATCGGTGTGACTAAAAGAACATCCTTGAGGGGGTCCTTTGTAACATAAGTCAATATTTGATATCTCGTTTCCCGATGACGTAAAAAACTGTCAATAACAGGTATTGAATTCTCATTTTTCAAGGCATCCTCTGAGAAAAGAAGAAAAGTCATATGTCCCCAGAATATTTTTTGATCGATGGAGCGATATAATTTAAAAATGGCTTCTTCCATCGTTTTTCCTTTAGCAAATCCAATTTCTGATGGTGGAGCTTGTGGAGGAGGCGCTTCGGATTTAGCAACAGTAGAAAAATTGATGATTTGCATATATACTTCATATTGACCATCTTTATAATCGATCCCAATTCCGTCAATATAGTACATTCTTTGTGGTTCAGTAACATCCCAACATCCAGAAAGCAATAGTACAGCTGTTAAACTTACTATTAACATAATTTTTTTCTTCATTTTTTGATCCCTACTTTTAGAAATTCTGTGTAATTTTGTGGAGTAAAGAGGTTTTGTATATAGCTTGGACAAAAAATGAGAGGATTATAAGTAGTGAAAATCTTAGGATAGCTACATTTAGGCATTTAAAACAAAAGACCAGGACTCATCTTTATAATGAGACCTGGCGTATTATTGTAAAATAGTTATTAATTTTAGCTACAATAACGGGTATTCAAAATATAGGGGAAGCAAAGAGGGATGAAGAAAATCCGTCCCCTAATCACATTAAATTCCTTTATTATCGCGAAATTCTATAATGGTGCCTTCAGGTGCTTTTAATTTACAAAGCTGACCATTTTCAACTTTATAAATAATTTCATCATTTTTACGGATAAAATTAACATTCATATCTTTTAATCGTTCTACTTCTTGACTAAGATTATCAACCCATAAACAGAAGTGAACAATGCCTTGAGCATTTGAATTACATGCATCAAGATCTTCATGATATTTCCTAGTTTGGAGTTCAATATAAAAGGCTCCGAGCTTTAGCCAAGTATTAAAATGTCTATCGTGGAAATTAGGTGACTCCTGTACTAGTTCAAATCCTAATACTTCTGTGTAAAAATTTAAAGACTCAGCATATGCATTCGTTTGTATGCAAATGTGATGCACATATTTTTCAGCCATAAATTATTTCTCCTTCTGTTTTATATGCATAGTTTAATATAAATTACATCACTAATGAAATGATATAACATCTAACTATCTTTAAAGACAACTATACAGCGCATTCCTTAATGCAAGTTCTCTTGGTTCATTAGCCATGCCAAATCCATGTTTATTCATAGCGTAGGCATATCCTAATCCCTCGTCTGGATCAGCAAAGCAGAACGAACCTCCAGCTCCAGGATGTCCAAAAGAGCTTTCGCTTCGACCAAATTGCATATTAGAGAAGTGTTTCCAAAAGCCTAAAGAATACGCTATATCTATACAATTCACATGGTCGTAGTAGCCTTCTTTTGGAGGTGTGGCGCACATGCTTAATTCATTCATTGTTAAAGAGCTTAATCCGAGTAATTTTGCACGGCTTGCAAATGCACCATAAATTTTTGCCATCCCTCTTACTTGTCCAACTCCGTTACCTGAAGGAAATTCAATAGATAGAATAGGACGATGATTAAAATTATCATTTGCAACAAATTTTTTAGGATCAACTAAACTTCGAGCTACTAGTGACTTAGAATTTAAAAAGTTAAGTAACATTTTTGGCGGTAATTTAGTCATTCCTTTAAGTAACTGAATAGGATGATTTATTCCTTCAATAGTTGTAATTCTATCTTCCAAAATTTCTTCAGGTAATCCTATATAAAATTCAGCGTTTAGCGGGTCTGCAATTTCTTCTTTGAAAAAATCTTTTAGGGTACGGTGTTTTGGATCAGTTCTTTTAATGAGCTCTGCTATTAATGTTCCAATTGTCCATGCATGATACGCATGAAATTTTCCCACCTCCCAATCAGGTTTACTTGCAGCAATGGACTGTGATAAGCGTGAAGTATCTAGGTCCTCTAAATTTTTAATATTAAGTCTATCTAGAGCAGACAAACCAGCTTGATGTGCCAGGAGCTGTCTAACTGTAATTTTTTCTTTGCCATTTTGAGCGAATTCTGGCCAATATGTACAAACTGTCTCATCATAATCAATATATCCTCTTGAATGCGCTAGACTTAAAGCTAATGCAGCAAATCCTTTTGTAGCAGAAAATACTTGTACTAAGGTGTCTTTCTCCCATTCAGCACGAGTTTTCCGATCTCGATATCCGCCCCATAAATCAACAACGGGTTCGTCATTAATATAAACAGAAAATGCAGCTCCGACCTCTCCTCTACTAGTAAAATTCTTAATAAATTCTTCTTTCACTAATTCAAAACCGGGTGCCACAAAACCATGAATTGGAACACTATTTGTTATTCTCATAATTGCTTGTCTCCTTCTGAATAAGCCATCTCTTTACAAAAAAGAACAAATTTAATAAAATTAACTTAACAGATAAATGACTAAAAATCAATAAATAGTCAAATAAAGAGGTGGCGTTATAATGGCAAGAATTTCAGCTGAACAAAGGGAGCGGATACATGAAACACTTCTCAACGAGAGTAAAGAGTTATTTGTTCAGTATGGTTTTTCTAAAACAAGTATTGATGACATAGTAAATGCATGTGGGATTGCAAAAGGTTCTTTTTATTCATACTATCCTTCAAAAGAAGAATTATTTTATGCTGTATTGCGAAGAGAAGAAGAAATAAAAAATAAAATCATTGCTGAGGTGATGAGTGAATCCTTACCGCCAAAAGAACTTTTAATTAGATTTTTTGATATTTCTTTTAAAGCAATAGAGGAAAATGCATTTTTACAAAATCTTTATCAAAGAGGGGAGTACGAGAAAATAGTTAAGAGACTCCCGAAAGAACTAATAGAAGACCATGCTAAAGAAGATTTAGAGAGTTCGCTAGATTTTGTGAAATTTTTACAGGGAAAAGGGGTTGCTGAAGAAGATCCTGAAGTTCTAATCGGCCTTTTTCGACTAATGATGCTTCTACCTTTACATCGAGAAGAAATTGGTGAGCAAGCATTCGGGAAGACTGTTAAAAAAATGATTGAATGTTTATCAAATGATTTAACGAGATAAGGAAAGGTCATTCGCGAATAATATCAGCAAACTTTATTACCTAAGAAATAGTGTAATATTTATTAGTATAAATTACACCAAAATGGATAATTTATATATCGGAGGTGATAATTTTGACAAAAGAAAAGCGCAATAAAAGTGAAGAAGACCAAGTAGAATTTGGAGCAGATTTAAGCCCTGACGATCTAGATGTGCGTGAAGAAAATGATCTAACTAAAGAGCAAAAGAATAATGCAAATAATGAAAAACAACACAACGAAAACACTTCCTCAAAACGTAATAAATAATAAGGAAGACGTATAAAATTTCTTACCACAATCTTCTGATTGTGGTAATTTGAATTTATTCATATACATATGAAAGATAATAGGGTTTTAATGTAAACTATTTAATGAAGTAGCGCAAAAAAAGGGAGAAAGGATAAATAGAATGACTACAAAATTTAAAATTGAACTTCCGCTTATTCCAAATGATTTGGCTGAAGGAACTTTTGAAGACATTTTTTACGATGAAGAACCTTATCTAACGAATCAACTGATTACGAATATAAGTAGAGAGAATGATAGTATTGAACGTTTAATTTTATCTAAAGTAATGTTTCAAAAAGTATCTCAGATTAACTCTAATTTCAATAAAATTGATATAACTGATGTAATCTTTGAAAACTGTGATTTATCTAACTCAAAATTTAACGAAGGGATTATACATCGGGTTACATTTAGAAACTGTAAGCTGTTAGGTGTTGATTTCTCAGAGGCCCATTTAGGGAACGTTTCTTTTGAAGGTTGTGTGATGAATTTTTGTAACTTTGGAGTAGCAAGATTAAAACAGATTTGTTTTGATCAGTCTTCATTACGTGGTACAAGCTATTATGACTGCCAATTTAAGAAAGTGAAGTTTGAACGCTGTAATATTGATGAAGTTGATTTTAGCGATACGCCTCTAAATAATGTGGATATCAGTACATGCACTTTTGAACGATTGAATGTATCAATAAAAAATTTAAGCGGTTGTATCATTTCCACTGAACAAGCAATTGGCTTTGCTGAATTACTAGGTTTAAAGGTTAAACGATAATATTGACTGGCTACTGCTCCTGCAATGCTTGTAGCTGTAGTAGTTTCAGTTGTAATTGGAAAAAAAAGTAAAAATAAAAATGTTGTATTTATGTATTTTAAACATTTAATTTGTGCATTCATTTTTGCACTATTATTTAGTTTAGTTAATTTTGATATTAATACTATTAAAGAACTCTTGATCTAACTATTTCAATAGGCAGTATTGTATAATATTATTTGTGATTATTGATTATATTTTAAAATACGTAAGTTTACCACTAGAGACCAGGTTTTTGCATGTTGTGGATTAACCTGGTCTCTTCTATTTTAAAACTAGAATGTTTAGTCTGTAGTATTTAAAAAGAAGAAGTGTTTTACCATTCTTGTATTTTACAAAGATGTATTTACTAAATCTATAGTATTTTTAATAAAATCATGATAATGCGTTTTGGGTAATGAATCTATTTTGCTAGCTGCCTTTTTCGCATAAATAAGCGCTTCCTCTATTTTTCCAAGTTGCATAAGACAAATTGCCCTATATGAAAAAGCCGTATAAAGAATACATAATTCAAGCGGGTAAGTAGTTGAGCCCGGCATCTTGAACTTTTCAAATGCTTCTAAGGCTTCATTGAGTTGTCCTTTTCCTAACAAAGCCTTACCTTTTTCAAGATAATAAAAATCACTTCCGATATTCCCCTTTAATACCGTAGCAAATTTATCTAAGTAAAAAAGAGCTTGTTCATAATCTTTTGGTATTTGATTATAATAATGAGCTTGAAGCAAAAGTGTAAAAGCTAAGGACTTATCATTTTCACTGAATACAGCAAATTGTTCTGACTTTTTTATAAAATAAGCATAATCATTTTCATTATTATGAAGAAGGGCTTGGAATGCTGCAATCCGGAAAATATTATCCATCTTATAATAGACCATTCTCTTCTTAGACATTACAATTAATTGATTAAGCTTTTCCTTCCCTGATTTATATTCACCTATCCCAAAAAGTAAGACCATTTCAATGTAATTCGCCTCTAATTCAACTAGCATATCAATAACTTTTGCTTTTTCATCATACTCTTTTCTTACACTTCTTAACATCTTCAGGGCATTAAGATACTCGCCCTTTTTTGCATGGTATTCTACTACATATAAATTGACAGCCAAACAGTGGCTATAAAGAGATAATCGATCATAGATTGATATAGCCCGATCTATTAACATTTCTCCATTTTTTTCATCTGACTTCATAACTGTTCTTCCGGAAATCTCTAATATCCTAGCAGATTCCAATGAAATGGGAAACTGTTGGTCAATAATGTTTTGAGTCAAACTAATTATCTGTTCTTCATTATTTTTTTCATATTCTTTCTCTAATTTATTAAACAAGTTTTTTAGCTCATCAGGTGTAGGGCTCCCTAACAAATATTGAGGATCACAGCCCAACTGGCGCGCTATAAATTTTAAACTGTCCATTGAAGGGTTCGCGCGCCCATTTTCAATCATACTTAACATTCCTTTGGACATTTTATTCCCTGTTAGTTCTACAAGTGTCATACCTTTTTCTATTCTTAATTTTTTAATTCGTTGTCCTAACTCATTCATTTTCCAACATCCTTGAAATTCAGTTTATAAGTTCAATTATATTAAACTTCAGCTTGAAAAGGCAATTATTACATGTTACGCTAAAGTTCAATTTAATTGAACTTCCTTGTATTGGAGTTTATGAAATTAGGGAAAATTTTTTTATTGAGAGAGCTTTGCTTTTAAAAAAAATGGAAAACGAGGGATTAAAAATGGGTGAATTTATTGAAAACGAAGCAGGTCAAAAACTTGATATAGGTGGTATCGAATTATATTATGAATTGTTAGGTGAACATCACGATGGTCCAACACTTGTTTTCGAATCAGGGTATGGAGTTCCTTTAGAAAACTGGAATTCGATTAGAAATGAAGTATCAAAGTACTCAAGAATGTTTATTTATGACAGAGCAGGAATCGGAAAAAGTGAAATGGATGACAGACCTCGACATAGTAGACAAAGTGTCGATAACTTACGTATATTACTTAAAAAAGCAGGTGTAAAGCCTCCGTATGTGTTAGTGGGTCACTCAATAGGAGGATTAAATGTAAGATTATTTGCAAGTAAATATCCAGAGGAAGTTGCAGGAGTAGTCCTCTTAGATTCATCTCATGAGGATCAAATTAAAATATTGCCTCCTTTATTTACAAAAGAAGTTCAGGAAGCGTATTATAATCAATTTACTATAGAAGGATCTCTTAATGAGGTTGAAGAAAGTTTAGAACAAGTTCGTACTTCTAAATCATTTGGAAATATTCCATTGAGTGTCGTTACAGGCGGTCTACAGCCTTTTCATACAAAGGAATCAATGGTTGCTTGGATGAAATTTCAGAAAGAGCTTGCAAATCTGTCAACAAATAAGCAGCATATTATTGTTGAAGATGCTGGGCATGCGATACATATTGATAAACCAGGCGTTGTAATTGATGTATTAAGAGATATTTTAAGTATAGTAGAGAATGACAAAAAGCACTGAAAAGATCAGTATATGAAGCGGAGCTAATTGCACGTTTGTATTTGGGGGTTAAATAAAAAGGGTCACTTACAGTCTAGTGGCCCTGAATAAAATTATATGGAACTAGTAAAGTACCACATCATGAATAAGTACATATGAATAAGGTAAGGATACAGAGGTGTTTCAGAATAATTTCTAAACAGACCGTCCTTGGCGATAAATAGAATATTGTGAAACTTATTTAAACTTAAGTCGTAGTAATATATAAGAGGGGAGGTATTAACTTGAAAAAATACTTATTATTTGCAGGTGTTTTTACGTTTGCGTTTGTAGTTTTGCAAGTGCTATCAGGTATGCTATTAACGATGTTTTATACGCCTAGTATACAATGGGAAGAGGCTTCGACTTTATCATCACAAGTGGTATTTGGAAATACAAGCTTTATTCCGCCACTTGCTATATCTTTAATTGCAATAGTCATTGCATTTGGTAGTACCAAGTTAATCTATAAAAAGGCTGTTCACTAATAAAAAGGAAGGGAGTCTTTCCCTGCCTTTTTATTAGTGAAATAATGCAAGTCCAGAATAGATTATATTGATAAAAATAACTAAGTGACCTATAAAGATTGATTCTTTCGCATAACAGTGAAGGACTTTTTTTATGCGTTGTACCAAGCTATCGAGGTGGTCAACTGTACTAGTTACAGGTGTATTTTGATTACATAAAAATTGGCGTGGTGTAATTTCGTGATAACTTGCATTAGAAAATAATGAATTTAGAATTCGCTCATTTTGTTGGACAATTGCTTAAAATGAAACAAAACCCAATATTCTAATAAGAAAATAGTGTATTGTTGCAATAAATATAGTATAACATTCTATATTTTAGTATAATATTCTATATTTTTAACAAAAACAATTTTCCTTTATTAGGATAAAGGGCTGAAGGAAGGTATTATATTGTTATATTTAGGATTGATCATGATTGCTTGTTTATTTTTATATTTACAAAGAGCATCATTTTCATTGGTGGCTGATTCAAAATTACATTTACCAATTAAAAGAATGGAAATGTTAATTATGATTGCTCCATTTATTTCGTTAATCGTATTTTCTATTCTTTTTTTAACTGTACTGAAGGGACAATTAGCTGATAGAATATCGCATGCATTAATCGTTTTTAGTCTTTGGATCTTTTTCACCTATTTCATAAAAACTCTATTTGGTTATTGGAAAAATAAAAATATTTTATTGGTTTCTTTAGTTGGAATACCTTTGACGCTATATTTTATTTTCCAATTGACGCCGTTAGACAATTATACAAAGATCGTTTTTCTGAAAATAGGGAATGTGTCATTTATCGTAGGTCTAGTATTAATCATTTTATTTTATTCGAATTATTTACATAAAAGGAAGTTAGGATTGGCGAAGGTTAATTAAAAAATGGGACGATTTTCATTTATTCGCCTTTAGAAAATAGAAGCGTATTCGGGAGATTCGAATACGCTTCTAAATTTTTTTAGTTAACAAAGATCGAGTATGATTTTCTAGATGCAAATGGGAGTTTGATTATTTTGCATACGTGACAAGGAAGTCTTCTAAGTACTTTAGTAGGGGTTATATGAGTAATTTGGTAATGGGGTATAATTATGGTAATATAAGTAATATAAAACTTATAATTTGAATAGGTGATTAAAAGTGAATAAACAAAATAAAAAGATAATCAATATCGGTGATAATCGCGGTCTGTATACGAAATATCAACGTGACAGTGCTCCGAGTGTCATCTTTATAGCTGGATTAGGCGATAACTTTGAGACGTGGAAAAAAGTCCAAGACCGAATATCGGATGTAACGTCAACCTTGTCCTACACGAGGGTGGGTATTGGTAGGAGTTCAGTCGCAGCTGTCCCGCAGACTTGTCATGATTTGGTCGAGGAGCTCTCTGACTTGTTACAAGAACTTGACGTAAAGAAGCCATATATACTAGTAGGGCATTCTTTTGGTGGTTTAATTGCAAGATTGTATGCCAGTCTCCATCCACTCGACATCTGCGGTATGATTTTGGTTGACGCCGCACCGGAATATAAAGAACTTGCTTATAAACAGGTTTTACCGGAAAATCTGGTTGCAGGAAATAGAGAATATTTAGAAAACCCTTCGTTGAATAGTGAAAATATTGATAAAATGCAGAGCTATAAGCAGATTGTTGATAATTCAAGACAAACTGACCTCCCTCTCACAATTATTACAAGAGGTTTACCTGATAGTGGAGAAGAGGGATGGCCGTCGCAAAAGATACTGGAAATTGAACAAAATCTCCAAGAGGATTTCAAAAAACTATCAACGTTAAGCAAGTTTCGGATTGCTAGTCGTAGTGGACATTATATACATCATGATGAGCCAGAGATAGTGATAGAGGAGATTATTCTAATGTTAAAGAAAAACACTCAGTTGAAAAATAAAGGTGAGTGATCTTCTTCTTTAGGATCTTTGGATGAAACAAAGCAATCAAAAAAGGGAAATAAAAGATAGAAGTACAAGCAAAAAATAGATACCTTTGATTAGTTATCTTATTATCCAAGGACCCTGACGCTCGATAAATTAGTTGAGTTAGTCTCTGTTTATCTTGGACATGCTACTGCACAATATATATTATATCGACTAGAACAAGTGCTGTCTGGGTCTTTACAACACTTTAACTTTCATTAGTGGAAGATGACGGTCAGGAAACACAGTAGATGGAGTAGAGCCAATGGTCTTTGCTCCCATTTTTAAATAAAAGCCTTCTGCGTTAGGTTCACTATCAAGAGTAAATTCGCTTATTCCTAACTCCTTTGCTTTATTTAATAAATGGTCCCATATCATTCTCCCAAATCCTTTACCGATATAATCAGGGTCTATGAATAAGGCATCTAATTTCCGTTCATTAATAGTAAAGCTATAAAATGCTACTATCTTGTTGTCACTCTCCATTACGTAAACTGGATTTTCTTCTATGTACTCTTTTGTTACAGTTAGATCATCTTTACATTGTTGTAGAAAATCTTCCGAATATCCCCAGTAGGCTTTTGACTTATAGGCTAAATTGCTCAATAGATGACAATCTTGAACTTTTGGACTTCTAATTAACACTATAATCCTTCCGATAAATCATTTTTTATGAAAACATGAACTTAAATCCTATTTTACTCATTTATTATCAAAATGTTAAGTTAGAAATATTGAAAGTAAAGCAGATGCTATTTTAATCTACAAAAGAGAAGATGCAAGATTGATTTATGGGCAACTATGCTGTATTGGAAAAGAGCTTGAATTAGTAATTGTGTAGGTGAGCGAAAAGAAAACTTGAAGATTTTGTGCAGTAAAAAATGTAACGAGGTGAGTATATGACAGGTCAACTAGTGTATTTCAAATAAAAAACCACTATGAAGTGGCTTTTAGCTTTTGACTTATAGGCTAAATTGCTTAATAGATGACAATCTTGAGCTTTTGCACTTCTAATTAAAACTATAATTTATCTATAAAAAGATACAAGACTTATAGGCAACTATGCTGTGGACTTTTAGGTAAAAAAACTATAAAAA
Organism: Lysinibacillus sp. NPDC092081; assembly: GCF_044755845.1. NCBI lineage: Bacteria > Bacillati > Bacillota > Bacilli > Caryophanales > Bacillaceae > Lysinibacillus > Lysinibacillus sp. NPDC092081. The sequence goes on along the minus strand of NZ_JBIVRU010000012.1, from coordinate 112,074 downwards.
GGGTCACTTGGGATAGGAGTGACCCTTAGTAACAAAATTCGGAGGTGTAAGGCTAAATTAGCTTTACATTACTATTAATATGTCGTGATAGCTTTGTTTGTATAGTTCATAGCCTGAGAAATAGATATAAAAATAAAATGCTGTAGCGTCGTCACACACTACAGCTCAGAAATGGTTTAAGACCTACTTATAAAGTTTGTTTGTATAAGCATAATAGGATGATTGAGTCTATTGAGGAAGCAAGGCAGCAGAAAGTGAAAGTGGATGATAACAGCTACATTGAGGCTAAAACGGCTATGAAGCAAAACTTCCAAGACGAGTGGTTTACAAGTAATCCTCTATTTATTGAGGTGCTTCACAGGCTATTTAATAGGAATAGCATACTAGTAATTGGTAAGCTATGAAGTTTTCCAGTACAACGATATTTAGAGTTAGAAACAAAATTTTGAATTAGATGGGGAAGTAGTCGAAAGGCTGCTTTTTTTGTTTTTCAAAAAGATTTGATAATTCAACTAACGATGAAGTTTTGTTGAAGTAGAAGGAATTTGTTGGAAGTACAAAGAAGTAATAAAGAAAAGTAAATTATTTGTAGGAGGGGATAAATTGAATGTTATAGACAAAATGGAGAAGTTTGATTTTGCAACATTGGAAATGAATGATGAACAAAAAGAGTTTGTCTCTGCTTTAAAGTTAATTACAGAAGGAAAAGAATGTTTGGCTGCAGAAATTTTAAAGGATCTGTATTGTGATTCTCATGATCTTTCATTGCGAAGTGGCTGTGCCAAGGTTTTATTTGAGCTTTATTTTACTAAATCCGAATGGAAACAATTAGAGATGCTCGGCCTTCTTGATGATCAAAACATTGATCGAAGCAATCGTTTAATTGCGAGAGCTTGTAGCAAGTCTGAACAAACAACATTCTCCTTCTTAAATGATCAAATATGTATTCCAATGAAACTAAGCATCTCTGGCTCTCCAACGATTGATGTAATGATTAATGGAAATAAGAAAAGCTTTTGGTTAGATACTGGAGCAGGGATGACGGTCATCTCAAATGCATTAGTAAGTGACTGTAATATTAACATTGTGAAAGATGAAAAATTTGAGGTTGGAAATTCAACAAACCAAAATTTCAGTACCAATTTGGCCATCATCGATTCAATTGTCATACAGAGTCTGACGATTCTTAATCAGCCCACATTGGTGTTAGCGAATGATTTATTAATGATTCAAAATCCTAAAACGGAAGAAATAATGCAGGTAGACGGTATCATTGGATGGGATATCATACAACATATTTTTTTGGAAATCGACTATGGACGAAAACAGGTCATAATTCAGAAACCGCAACGAAAAGATGGTATAGAGAACAATCTTTTCTTCTGTGGGTATCCGATTTTGAAAGTAAAAGGTCAGAATCAAGTTCCCTTGTATTTCGGTTTAGACACAGGTGCAAATAAGACCCATTTTGGACAACCTCTTCTATCGAAAATCGATGATCTTAAAATAGCGAAAAGAATGATACTTTCTGGAGGCATCGGTGATGTAAAAGAAAGAGAATTAGACAGCATAGAAAGTTTATTTATTTATCTAAATGAGAATCAATCGATCATCTTACACAACGTGAGAGAGATGTTGACAGATCTTGCTACTTTTTTTAAGTTAGATGGTGTTTTTGGTAGTGATATTGCTAAGGATGGGCGTTTGGTGATTGATTATACGAATAGAAAGTTTGAGCTTGTGTTTAACTAATGATGCTTCCAAGAGTCAAGCATTTATAACGACCTCTTATGTGTATTTAATCTTTGTATAAAGTTTTATTATCATAACTTAATTGGAGGTAATAGTTCATGCCCTTATTCAAATACGGAGTGCTAAAAGGTAAAGTTGTTGACGTGAGACCTGTGGATTCATATGACAAGACGCCTCATTACGAAGTGCATATTCGAGCAACAAAGAAGGATAAAAGTGAGGAGAATTATAGGATTGCAATTAATGTTGCCTCTAAGGTGAAGCCTTCAGAAGTCCTATATTTTGTTAGTGAAGATTTTTACTCGAATCAAATAACAATTATTCCAAATTACGAAGAAGGATTTACAGAAGTTACTAATGAAAATCGCGAAATTGCATTAGATTATATTCGTGGCGGCTTATTTGATCCCTCAAAAATGATTCCTCTCCCTGCAACAAAAAATGGACCAGACAATGACTTGAATGAAAAAGTTAATAAATATATGCAAGAGGCTAGGACAAAAAAAGCTACAGTTTATGCTTACGGAGAAAAATTTAAAACTGAAAATGAAAGAGATAAATATTTCGGGTTTTCTCCAGGCAGAGGCATTCATGATATTCATATGAATCAAGGAAATAGTAGGGATTTTAGAACAGACGACGGGATATGGCAAGATGGTGGTGTACTCATTCATTTTGAGGAAGAGAATAGATGGGTTGGTATATTCCTTGCATTCCAATCGCAGTCTTGGTGTACAGATGACGATGGACATGCAACTAAGCCAGTTAGTGTATGTAACCATACAAATAACAAATCAGCAGGGGGATTGTTCCAACAATTATAATTTCTTTAATAGGGGTGAGTAAAGTTGGAAGTAAAACAACAAAAGAAGGGGAAATTAGGTAAAACGATTCAAGTGCGTTTAGTTTCAGATTTAAAAAAATCACAGGAATACTATCGCGATGTTCTTGGATGTAAAATTGATGGCTGGGGACACGCAGAGCGAGATGAGATGACTTTTATTCTCCAACAGTCGAACTCTCCCGAGGATGTGCGACCAAATGCAACATCAAAAAAGCGTTCAGATTATCCTACCGATTGGGAGGGTCCTGAATTCGGATGGGACACATTTATTCACGTTAGCTGGGATGATTTGGACACTTTAGTTGAAGAAGTCCGTGAAAATGGTGGGGAAATTGAGGTGAAGCCTTTTACAGGTACACATGGTAACTGGGAGTGTTTAAAAATACCTGTATAGAAGATCCAGAAGGATATAACATCGTATTAGGATCAATGCGAGAAATATAGAAATAACAAAGTATTTAATGGCATATTTTTCATATCGTTGAAGTTTGTAAGAATATGCGACATAGAAAACAGGAAATAGACATAATCGTCTATTTCCTGTTTCATCGCTTTTAATTTTGCTTTATGTTTAGCTTTTGGAATCGAGTGATACTGCTCGTATCGACACATTCTACAAGAGCAATGAATTTTTCCTTTGCTCAATCTGCCGCGTACAGGCATGTATTCACTTTTTTCTAACCAAACATCTTTTAAAATAGTCCATTTCTTTCGAATAATTCGCTCTCTCTGATGGCGAATATAGGCTTTTGAACGATTTTTCATAAATATCAGCTCCCTTGAGAAACCCAAGCTTGCAGAGAGGTCAAGGGATAGTACGGCACTCCCTACAAGCTTGGCATGTGGCTGATATACTGGATTAATTGATTCATAGTATCATTCCTTTTTTATGAAATTATTATAACAAAATTATATTTTTAGCACAAAAAAAGCCGCAGCTATGTAGTGCTTTTCGTATGCAGGGTAGGAAAGGAGGTCAAGATAAATGAAAATTACCATGCGATATGGGGTTGACGCTCCATTTTGGGTTGCCTTTTTAATTATTATCGGGCTGGTATTTACGTTTTTGGGTGTGTTTGGTTCAGTCAATGGGTTTGTATTGGGCTATGGTTTGATTTGTCTTGTGACGGGCCTATGGATGTTTACATATTCAACAACAATCAAAATCGCACACAGAGAGGTGATTTTGAGCCTTGCACAAGCTAAATCAGGTGATGAACTTCTTGATGTGGGAACAGGTCGTGGACTTTTAGCTATTTCCGCATCTCAAAGGGGTTGTAAGGTGACAGCCACTGATATTTGGTCAAAATGGGATTTGGGAGGGAATGGAAAAGCTAAACTACAAGCTAATATGGTTGCTGAAAGTGTGGTAGAAATCGACATCGTGGATGCTGACGCTCGGGAACTTCCATTTTCGGACGGAAGTTTCGATGTTGTTGTCTCAAACTTCGTAGTCCATAACATTAAAAGTGTAGAAGGAAGAAGGAAGGCGATTCTTGAAATGTGGCGTGTTTTAAGCCCAAATGGTCGATTAGTCATTTCTGATTTCAGTAAAACTGCTGAATACATTCAAATATTGAATTCAGTTTCCAATCGCGTTGAAATAAAGCAATTTTATTATACATTTCCGTTTTCAAAAGCTGTTGTTGTGCAAAAGACTTAAGAAATCAATAAACAGAAAAGATGTATTTACTAAAAGGTTCATATAACAGGGGGCAGAAAAAGGAAATGATGATTATAAGTTTTCTTTTAACTGGTTGGATATTAAGTTGGTTTAAGTTTGACGAGTTGTTTATTCAAACCCTCAAGGAACTATTTAACAAAAAGGTGACAATTGCAAGTTATTATTTTATATTTTTTTGTATTGGGGCAATGGGAGACTTAATCTTATTTTTCAACGAAAATTATATAACCAATTTATTCAGCTAACGACCAGATTGCGGAATAAAGAAAACAGCTTTTAACATTAAAAGCACAGAACTCTCTGTGTTTTTAGCCTTCAATCTCATAATAATGAAGACCTACTGGAGAACGACTTCCAGCAACTTCATCATATTCCTCAATCATTTTTTCAAACGCTTCTCTATTACTGATTTCTTGTTGAATGATGGATAACTTTATTTTTAATGTGTCGGTTGAGTCATCTTTAACTTCTTCATAATATCTTTTTTGTTTTGGCTGTTTTCTAAAAGATTGTTGCTGTTAAAACGTAAAAATAGAGTTAATCTACAAAATGTGTAGAATCAACTCTGTTTTTATGTTTGCTATTTCGTAAATCGAATATTTAACAAGAAATAGAAACACTATTAAAAGAAAGGGAACAAATGCCTTTCTTATCTCTTCTGAGTTTTCAGCCTTCTTAATCTTCTTTCTGTAATCAATCCAACTACCAATCAATACAATCGAAATTATTATTACATATGGAAGTTCTTCCAAATTGAATCCCCTTATCCCCCGTTGGTATATCAACAAACCTATTAACGTTTTGAGGATTAATCATCGAGTAGGGCAGTGAATTTAGCGTGTATCAATATAATTAAGGTCCACCTCAGCTTCAGCCAAGGTAAGTTAATCGTGAACTTAAATATAGTCATATTATTCACCTTAACGGTATTACAAACTTTATCTCTCGCAAGCAATACCATCTTTGTCACGATCTTTCGAAGCATTTGCTTTATATAGTTCAGCGGATACAAAAGGTTTGTATTTTGTTTTTCCACCTTTATTTTTCACATTGGCATCCTTAGCAACGCCACCTTTGTAGTCCTTATTTAACTCTGCGCAATTTTTGTATGTTTTCGCTGCTGCCTCTATTGGTGTCGGGATGCTCATTGTTCCACCGAATAATAATGCACCTGCGATAATTGAAGTAGCTAATTTTTTCATAAATGTTCCTCCTAGAATTGTTTTTATTGTTTTATCTAACAATAGTAATTTAAGTGGATTTTTCTTTATTATTGTTAATTGATGTAAAACAATAGGTTTAATGACCTTGAGTAAATATTACTATTATGTTTGTAATAAAACAATATCCATTATTGTTTTATATTTACAATGATGGTTGCATGAAGGAATAATGTTCCTTTTAAAAGCAATTTTTAAGGAACAAATGTATCAGAATAAAAGTTTGTGATTTGTATTGTACAACGGAGGTAGTGTGGCTCTTTTATTACATTACAGCATATATTACTTTTCGCCTTTATCATTAAGGGTGTTTTCCAAAAAATTGTTGTTATTCAACAAACGAATCAGAATAGTTCAACCAGGATTATGGTCATTGATGGTAAAATGAAATAGGGGTGGATATTATGGAAAATTTAATTTTGACACTATATGTCTTATTCTTAATATCACTTAATGTTGTTTTCTTTACATTGTTTAGAAAAGGTAAATTAAATCTTATGGTATCAGGCATCATTATGATGGTACTTGCTCCAGTGATCGGCTTTTCAAGTGGTGTTTTATTTCTTCATTTTTATGATTGGGGTTCTGGAGGAACAGGAGAAGGTGCAGGCTATGGTGGAGCATTTTTAGGACTTATAACATTAGCTAATGGGGTTCTCATTCTAGTGATTGGAATTATAAGGTGGATTTTAAATTTCGTAAAAAAGTGAAAGTGAAGTGATATTTCGCTATTCAAGTAACGGGTGACTTTACTGAACAACAATAATACTTTTCCTTTTATGCTGACTGAGCAGTTTAGTGTTAGAAGAAAGTAATAATACGAGGGGGAAACAGGGTGAAAAAAATAATACTATTTTTTTCTCTATTAGCTATCTTGTTAGTTACTTCGGGTTGTTTGAATGAAATGGTTGGGCAAAAAATAATTGTGCAGAAACGAACTGGCGAAGAAAATATTTTTGAAGAATTCAGAGAAGTCGATCAAAAAAAACAGGTGGAAAAAGCGATAGATATAGTCAAAAATGCTAATTGGGAAAATGAAAAAGTAGAAATGGCACGCTATGCTGATTACCAACTTCAATTTCCATTTAAGAACAGTAGCGAAAACAAAATAGCCTCTTATTTACTTTGGGTTAGCCCAAATGGTGAAAATTTAGAAATTGTTACGGATAGCGATAGATATGTGAAATTAACAAAGCAAGATTCAGCAACTCTATATAAAATTTTAACAGGAGAAGAAATAATAAAGTAATTATCCATTTTCTATTTCAGCAACATGGAGTGAAAATAATACAGTGCAGTCATGGACAGTACCGGATCAAGATGCAGTATAGTTTGACTAATAAAGATTAAATAAAATTCTTCCTTGATATCAATGGATAATGGATAATTTTAGTGATTTAAAAATATCTATATAATTTAGAAGGTGAAAGTATATGAATAAAATAATTATCGCTTTAACATTTTTTATAATCGCGACTATAGTATATTCTGCTACATTAATTGCAACAGGTTTATATACAATCGCATTTCCTAGATTATTTAGTGATAATTTACTCGAAATAGGAAAAATACCAATTACTATTTCTATTATTATGTTTGTTTTAGGATTAGGATTTGTAGTTTTGTATTTACGAGATAATAAATAATAGTATCGAAATAGCCATTGAGAGAAAGATTTAAAGTTTATTTACCATTTCCTAAAATAGAGACAATCAAGCAATGAAAACATAAGTAGAGGTATTACTTTTAGATCAACAAAATTAAATCCCATGAATTAAATTGATTTTGAGCCTGTTTTTTTTATTGGCAAAATAAATACACCCCAAAAGTTAGATTTTTGGTCTAACTTTTGGGGTGCAGTACAATTTGAGTGACTATTTTTTATTTACTGGTACAACTACTGTTACTTTTTCGCCAATAAATCTGTTATCTTTTGAAGCACTATCAAAAACAAATTTTAATTCTTTGACACCTTCTAAACCTTCTTTTCCTAAATCAAAAATAACTTCACCTTTTTGTATTACTTTGCCAATAAATTCGGACTCAAAATGAGAAATTTCAACAATAGAATTGATTTGACGTTTTGTATCAGTAGTCATTTTAGCTGTATTTGGATGGAAACTTAAAGTATCGTCAGATAAATTTTCTCCTGTCATCGACAAAATAAGAACATTTGTTTCGGCATCTGTTTCAATCATTTTTGGATCACGCGCAACCAGTTTAGCTGTTTTCATTCCATCAATTGAAAATTCAACATCAGCACTTTTATACTTTTCAGTTGGTGCATCATATAAATCAGAGATTGTATATGTACCTGCAAAATCATTTTTCACTACATCACCAACATTCGCTTCTGTTAAATTATCTGCTTTATTGGCTTTACTTTCTTCTTTTATTTTAATGTCAGTAGAACCTGTTACAGCTTTTTCTAGTGATGCCGCATACTTAGCAAATTCATTATCTTCCATATCACCATTCATTTGTAATAAAAACTTTCCACTTTGATGAGTGTGAGAATAAAACATAGGACTTGAATTTCCTAATTCATCATAATAACTCTTTGCTTTTTTTAGATTTTCTTCATTATCGAATAAAAATATTCGACCACCTGAATCATCACCAAGAGAAGGGATTAAAATTCTTTTACCTTCTTTTCGGATATTTCCAAATTCATCATTTGGTAAGTCTGAATCTTCTCCTAGTTCTAGACCATCATCTTTAAAATATTTAATTACATCATCAATTGTTTTAGCTAGAACTTTTTGATGTTCTTCATTTTTAGCACCATTCTCTTTTGGTTTATCTTCCTTTGATGAATCTGTTTCACACCCAGCCAATCCTAAACTTAAAACCAATGCTGCACTAAAAAATAATTTTTTCTTCATTTAGAAAATCCTCCCTTTATATTTCCATTATAGGAAATTTGGAGGGGAAAGTACATGTGAAAAACAGTTAACTGTAATTAGTATCTGCTAAATTGTTAGTACGGATTAAAATCCATTTTTTAGGTGTGTAACGAGCATCAACCAAACGAACCTTCGTTACACAAAAAAATCACCAAAATCGCGAAAAAGTCAATTGAAAGAAAAATATATTTCAATTTTTTCTTTCAATTGATCTGGATCAAACACAGCTAAACAATCGGGGCATTTAGTCGCTAACCAATTACCTTATGTAGAAGTAAATATTTCTCGAAAATTGCAATGGGGCGGACTCAAAAAAACATTAAAAGTAGTTCAACAAGGTGATGGACAAATTGTGATAGATGAAAACGGACAAGCTGTGCCAGGGGTAATAGTAAAACCTCGAACTACAACATTCAAAGTTGAGGTGGACGAATAATGATCTTTTCTCAAAAAAACACAAATATAGCTACTGCTTTAGCAAAGTCTTGGGGGAATTAGAGACACCTAAACATAACGCTACAGTAAAAGTTTCTTTGAAATCAGGTGGTAGTTATTCATTTGACTACACAGATTTGAACGGAATTTTCGAAGCTGCTCGTAAGGTTTTTATGGAAAATGAAATCTCTATTATACAAAACAGTTATACAGAATCAACAGAACGTGGACCATTAGCATGTGTTAAGACTATGTTTTTGCATAGTTCAGGTGAATGGGTTAAGTCATTACCTCTAAAATTCCCAGCAGCTACAGGGATGCAAGATTTCGGAGGGCAAATCACTTACATGAAGCGTTACAGTCTAACAGTCTATCAGCGATGTTAGGGATTGCAACAGAGAAGGATGACGATGCAAGTGGTAACACATACGATTATTCTAATCGCCAACAAGGTAGTTCTTCTCAACAATCAAACCGCAATAACATTCCGATGCCAACAAATGCACAAGAGGCAGGGGCTATTACCTTATCGTTTGGAAAGCATCAGGGTAAACACTGGGGCAAATATGGCGTGAAGATATGTCTTATATTCAGTGGCTAGCAAATAGCGAAAAAACAGATGCTGCTATTCGAGAAGGTATCGGCATGATGCAGGTTGCGACAGCTCAACAGCAAGCACAACAAAAGATGCAACCACAGGTTGTATAGATGAATAACATTCCAAATATAGTCCTTCTACCTGCATGGATATTCCAATAGGTGAAGGATAACGATGAAATTAGTCGCTTAGTGCTGGAATGTAAGACTAAACTTGTCATTTCTTGCGCTTACCCGGGAAATTATTTCTTATTTCCTAACCTGAGTAACCACTTTTCCAAATAGCTTTTGGTAATGCAGATGAAAAATATTGCGGCGTTGATGCTTCACAATGTGGATTTATGAATAAGTCTGTGGTTAAGAATTTGAATATTGAGACATAAGGAGAGGCGAGGGCAAATGGGCATCATCCGAGTGGATAAGAACAGCAACTATATAGTGATGAATCGAACGGCATTGAACGACAATCGGCTATCTTGGAAAGCTAAAGGCATAATGGCATACATGCTTTCAATGCCAGATGATTGGGTATTCCACATGAAGGAGTTAGTGACACACTCAACAGATGGCGAGCGAGCTTTTAGGTCTGTATTTAAGGAACTGCAAGAGCATGGATACATTACACGTCAACCTGTACGCGAAGGGCAACGCATTGCAAGTTGGGAAACAATTGTTCATGAAGTTCCTCAAGAAAAAGAAGATGATTCTCTACTTTGCGGTTTAGTACAGCCGCTGTCTTGGTCATTTTCTAATTAATGATTAAAATTTCACATAACAATCTTCATCTCTGTCTGGGTCAAAATATCGGAATTCTCTTATCCCGTGTTTTTCTCTAAAATATTTCTTTACCGTTTCTAAATCTTCTCCAAAAACAGGGTAAGGGTTAGAATGAAAAGATATTTCATCTTGTGATTCTACATATATTCTTCCATAAAATATTTCTTCATTGAAATGAATTTCAATAATGTGACCTCTGTAAATATTATCATAGGTTCCGTCTTCATTTAGCCCGCATTTGTCTTCAAATGGAACAAACTTAATTTTATAAGATTTCTTATTCCTAATTAGTGCTTCCATGTTACTTAACTCCTTATTGTGAATTTATGTACAAATTACATTTTAATAGAATTTTTTGTTGAGTACAAAATGAATTTAATACATGCCGAAATATAAACGTCGCTAAAAAATCTATAAAGTTATACATAACGACTATTACAACCTGTGGGATAAAGTAAGTGAGTTTTTTGTGACTTGACCTTAAAAACAGAAAACTGTAATTAATACCTAATAAATTATTAACTGCTAAATTGTTAGTACGGATAAAAATCCATTTTTGGGGTGTGTAACGAGCATCAATTAAACGAACCTCCGTTACACAAAAAAGTCACCAAAATCACAAAAAAGTCACATTTCCCCCGAAAGCGCATGAAATCGGGCAAAAGGCAAGTCTTTGTACATTCGTGAAAAACCTTGCTATAATAACCTTTGCGAATACATATGAAAGAGGGTAAAAGCATGAACGCTTACGATGAATATATGAAGCAGGTAGTGAAGCCAATGCGTGAGGAGTTAGTGGAGGCTGGATTTACGGAGCTTACGACGGCTGATGCGGTGAAGGAGTTTATGGCGGAGACGAAAGGGACTTCGTTGGTTGTGATTAACTCGGTTTGTGGTTGTGCGGCTGGGTTGGCGCGTCCGGCTGCTCGTGAGGCAGTGGAGGCGGTTAAGCCTGATCATCTTGTGACGGTTTTTGCGGGTCAGGATCCTGAAGCGACTGCTGCGATGCGTAGCTTTTTTGAGGATGTGCCACCAAGTTCACCATCGATGGCGATTTTAAAGGATGGAGAATTGGCATACTTTATTCCACGTGAACAAATTGAAGGATTCCCCGTGGAGCAAATCGTTACACATTTAACAGGTGTTTTAGAGCAAATATGCGAGAAGTAAAAACTATTGTTACGACAGCGGGCAGACCAGACGATTTATCGTTGGCGCTCGCTGCTTTTGCGTGTGAACAATTAGATGCTTCGTTTGAACCAAGAAAAAAGCGTTCTGTTCGGAAGATCTCTCAGGCATTGTATGCGCATGTGATCGTTGCTGGGAAAAATCGTTTTGAATACTATGCTTTTGGTGCAAATGAGCCGTTTTTCTTTCATCCGAATTCAGCCGCGTTTCGCTTAAAGCGTGTAGCTCGTGGCGAAGCGGAGCCGTTTTTAGAAGCGGCACAGCTTGAAAAAGGAGATTCGGTGCTTGATTGTACATTGGGACTTGCAGCGGATGCTATGCTGGCGGCATTTACAGTTAGTGAAGCGGGCCGTGTCGTTGGGCTAGAAGCGAATCCTAATGTGGCATTTATTGTTGAGCAGGGGATGCAATCCTACGATACTACTGAGCTGCCGTTAACTGCATGTATGCGCCAAATTGAAGTGGTGCAGGCTGAAGCAATTAGCTATTTGAAAACTTTGCCAGATAACACTTTTGATGTCGTCTATATGGATCCGATGTTTGAAGAGATAATTGAAGAGGCCAATAATTTTGAAGCATTACGCTTAGCTGGGGAACATGTGACATTAACGAATGAATGGGTCAGTGAGGCGAAGCGAGTGGCGAGAAAACGGGTAGTGTTAAAGGCTCATTTTCGCTCAGAATGGTTTGCCAAATATCATTTTCAACAATTAGAAAGAACAACTGCGAAGTTTCATTATGGTGTTCTGAATGTTGACTGAAATAAATATTGAGTGTTTTCAAGAGGCTCGTTCATTTTGAACTGGCCTCTATTTTTTATCTAGAATTCTAAATATGTTAATATGGAACACCAGGGTAACATAAAATGAAATGTTTACTTTTTAAAAACTCTGTAGTATAATATAAATCGTGCTATTTTAGGTGGCATATTTACGTAATCTGGAATTCTGCTTTTGTTTTTGTAGATACTTATTCACACTGGCGCATGCTTTGGGGCTGCAAGGACGCAAAAGAAGGTTGGGTTTGCGTTGCTTAAGTTAGAAAGCTCACAGTGGAATTTTACCGCGGTGATGAAACATATACGTTTCAATATAATATTCCCCAGATGATTGGGTTGAGACTTTACAATTTACGAGAAATGTTACCTATTAAATACTAAAGGGGTGGCTTCGCAAAAGCGAGGCTGCCCCTTGTCCAATTTACTGGGAAATGAAGATGGAATGTTTCAGAAGCGACGGAAAGAACCCTCGAAGTGACGGATGGGAAAGCTGGAGCGACGGAAAGAACCCTTGAAATGACGGATAGAAAAGTCAGCGACGGATAGGAATGCTGAAACGACGGAAAGAACACTCGAAAGGAATATGAACGTGTAGAAGCCTCCTATCAAACTGTACAAGGTGAGTGGGGTACAACAAACTTTGTGAAAATTATCATTCCGGGTTCAAGTGTTGAAGTAGCGAAGAAATTCGGAAGAGGCACTGCTAAGTTTTATGATGAAGATGAATTTATGCTTTTGAATAAATTATACGGTTCAATGACACACCTTCAAACTTTAGGGGTGACTACGAATGAATAAAGTCGGTTTTTTGACTAATGGACAATCGCCTCGTTCAGACATTACACCAACATTTAAAGAAATATTTAATGAAGATATTGAAATTGTGGAAAGAGGAGCATTGGACTCCTTAAATGAAGCGCAATTACTAACAGTTATAGCGAGAAAAGAAAAGTACACATGTATTTCACGATTACGTGATGGCAGATCGATCATAATGGACAGAAGAAAACTACTACCATTATTACAAGATGAATTATCAAAGTTAGAACAAGAGGTTGATATGGTTGTCGTATTATGCACAGATGATTTGCCAACTTTAACATGTGGAAAACCGATTTTTTATCCAAATCGAATCGTAACACAAGCTGTTAGTGCAATGGCCGAGCAACCGAAGATAGGTTTAATTATTCCGCTAGAAGAACAAAGGAGAAGCATGATAAAAAAGTGGAAAAGTGTTTCGAATGACATTACAGTTGCTGTTGCCTCACCATATGATTATGGCAACTTTGAAGAAGCAGCTCGTTATCTTAAAGATTACCGAGTGGATATAATTATTTTGGATTGTATGGGATACGATGAAGAACATAGGCAGCTGGTTCGAAATGAGAGTGGTATTTTAACAATTTATCCGCGTACTTTAGTAGCAAGGATTGTACATGAATACTTATAAATCAAGATATAATAGAAGCGTTCCAGACTGTAGAAATTTAGTCTACAGTCTTTTTTAGGTTTGTGGAAATCATCCGCTTTTTCCTATTCCATTTGTAATAAAGATAGGAATTATGAGCGCCAAGATTGGCTACAAAAAAGTAGAAAAGTCCGCAAGCTTGCGGACTTTCTTCGTAAAAAGGAATTGTATTAGTCCGTGAAGCATAAAGATGATAAGTAACCTAACATTAATAAAAGTCCAATACTCATTGCGATTTCCATGTTTTGTACCTCCTTTTAAAAAAACGACACATTTAACCAGCATACTGTCAGTAAATGCCCGATTAGTTTGGGGCAACAGGATGATGGTCATACAAACGTTTTCACAAGATGTGAAGTTTTTACTTTATACATAAATATTGTACAATGAATTATAGAAATATGAAACCTTTTATAGGCTTATGCGTATATATAAGTAATAGAATTACCAATTTGTACATAAAGAGAAGGTGTTAATTAATGAAGAAATGGGTTCAAAAAAGTATCGTCATTATGGTTGCGTTTTTAACTTTTGGATTAATTACGCCAACACATGAGATATGGGAAGCATTTGATCAAAATCCATCAAATCGTGCTTCTATCGGAACATCGCCTGGGACAAGCACTGCAGAAGCGGCTGCTCTTCCGATAGAGACAGAAATACAAGAAGACCCGGTCGACTATAGTGCATTGCTCGTTGACGCTGCGAAAGAGCAATCCTATATAAAATTCGGCACAAAAATCGGCCCAAAAATTAGCAATGAATTTGACTCCATTATCTTCCCGAAAATGGAGGAAGCCATTGCGATGACAGTAGCAAGCTTAGACGATACATCATTAGCATCGTTAACAATTTCTGAAAAGCCAAGTGGCAACTATGGCGAAAAAATTTTCAATATTAGTAACAATGAATCCGGCATGGATTTAATTCGCTTCCATGTCCGCACAGAAAAAAGACCACAGGAAGGCTTTTATTACAACTTCCACTACCACAGTGCCGAGGACGACTTTATGGCACATAACAATTTAGGGGATATTTATTGGGAGAAAAATACACCTCCGAAATGGTTATCCTAATATTCATGAAACACTCGTTTAAAATGCGAGTGTTTTTTTGTTTGAAAACATTGATATATCAACGTTTATACTGATTTGCTGAATTATTCTATTTACACGTTATCTGAGTAGGGGATGGAGAAGAATGACGAGTGCCCCAAAAAGTGCCCCAAATTCATCGTTTTTTGATTTCCTTAGATTCTTCAAATGAACTCAAATTGATAATTTCATCCATAAGATTAGACGCATGTACTTCATCCTTTGCAAATGAATGAGCATACACTTTATAAATTGTCTCAGGGGTATCACCAACCAATGCTGCAACCGTAGAAATAGGAATATTATTCGATAATTGTATCGTAACAAATGTGTGTCGTAAGTAGTGAGGTGTAAAGTGAGTAATTTTTTCTCGCTCGCATATTAAGTCAATAATCCGTTTCAAATAACGTTCACCAATTGGTTCACCAGCGAAAGTAATAAATACATGGCCGTTTGGATTACGTCCCAATGCCCGAATGTTTCTCGTTTACGAACTTCTTTTGGACGCTTAGAAATAGGTGTACCAATATTGAAGCGTCCTCTTGTTTCTCGTGGTTTCTGACGTTTTTCTTTTTGGCGAAGCACTGCAATGGGCACTTCTAATAAACCATCGTAAATCCAACGATAAATACTTTTAAAACTCAGCTTCCCTTGATATAAACGGAGGCAGGGGATGCAGAATTTTTAAAGATTCAATAGAAAAAGCAGCAGCGTTTGCAGACGCTACAGCTCTTTAAGAGATGTTAAACCTTCATGTAAATTAATAATTTTCTAATTATTGTTTATATTGATCTTCCTCAAATACCTGTTTTATATTTAGAAATATTCTTTTCTTTTTCAAAAATAGAAGTATTCTGTTCATATTTTTTGGGATTAGATAACTTTTCAAGCTCTTGTATCAACATATCCTCTAAATCTATGGACTCTTTCATGTTTTCTTGGGTTTGTTTAACCTCCCTAACAAGTAATCTAACTAATTTTTGTCCATTCGATTTCACAAGATATGTACGTATATAACCATCTTCATATCTAGTTTCGAATTTAGGTTTGATATTTTTCTCGTTTTCGTCTTCGTCTTTGTCTTTATGTATATTTTCAATTCCAAATAAATCTAAGAGACTTTCATTTTTTATATTTTTATTTACCTCTGTTTTCAAATAATTTAATGTATTACTGGTTTGAATTTTCATTCATAATTCTCCTTAGAAATTAGTATTTTGTTACACTTTATTATAACCTTTAAAGTTAATAAATGGAGGTTTTATTATGAAAATTCGTTCAGTACGTTTAAGAGCATTAGTAGCATTAAAGTCTACATTGTTTACTCGCCCCAAAAAGGAGTTTTAACAACTTACTTTACTTATTATTATTAATCATAATTCTTATAGCAACTGGGACTCAATACTACTGCACAATTTTTTCCTCCACCTTCACACCTGTTTTGATCTCCAGCACTACAAAGAGCGACAAGATGATAATAACCAGATTCAGGAGCTGACACATTACCACCATCTAGTCCTAAACTTGGGATTGACTTGTAACCAGTCGTAATTTGTTTAGTGTCTTTATAAACAGCTACATTAGTGTGAAAAATACCAGGAGATTCATTTGACCAAGAATACCAAATTGTTTCCCCTTTGCTGAAATAAACAGTATTGGTAGATGAACTTTTGTCTTTGTTATAAAACAAAAATGTATGGGCACATCTGGTTTCTGATGCACTACAAATACTGTAGGCATCTGCTTGTTTTAAAAGATATGAAATATATAAATCCTTTTTTTGGGGGGCAAAATAATTAATAAATTAAAATAGGAGGAAATTTGAATTGAGAAAAATATATGTATTACTTTTTGTTTTTTTGTTTATTGGGAACAGTAACCTTGTTCATGCAGAGGATAAAGCAACTAAACCAGAAAGTTCGTATGATGTTAAGAAACTTTATTTAGACAACGGTTTTACTGAGGTTAATGAAGCAATAAAAAAAACCGAAGATTTATTTAAAAAAAATTTAGAGCTTCCAACTCGTGTTCCATCAATTACTTTTACACATATTGTGGGAAGTTTTAGCAGTAAATCAGGAGTACCCAATTTAGAAATTTCTTATTTAGATGAAAATTCACCACGTACCCGTTTTAAAATATTGGTTTCCAAAACACCACCTTCTTCAAATATTTCTAAAAAAATACGTTTAGAGGATGGCAATGAATTACTTTATTATAATCACAGTGATTTTGATGTGTTCGTAGTTGAAAAGAAAGAACTTGGATACACTTTTATGATTGATAAAGAGAGCAGTAAAAAAATTACTATGGATGGTGTAGTTAAAATTGTTAACTCTATGGAATAAGCGGGGAAATTCTTATTTATAAAAAGTTTTAATTTTTTCATTTAGCTGATAACAGTACAAATGTGGAGGTGGTGTTAATGAAGGATGGCTACAACCAATCGTGAAAAGCTTATGACTATTATCGTAAGCATAAAGGTAAAGTCACGTTCAAAGCAATTGCTGCCAAATTCGGTGTTAGTGAAAGCACACTGAGACGTTGGCGTAAAGAAGATTGCTGGAACGATGATATACCTAAAAAGAAAAAATCTACTCGTGGCAGCCCCAAAAAGCGGTCACAAAAAACAGTAGAATATGAATTAATACCAAGCAACGGTCTGAATGATAGACAGTTGCTTTTTTGCATGCATTATGTGCGATGTTGGAATGCTACCAAAGCCTATCAGAAAGCCTACGAGTGCGATTATCGAACCGCTCATGCGAATGCGCACCGGCTGATGGCGAATGATGGCATAAAAGCTGAGATTGAACGCAAGAAAGCGCAAGCCTTATCGTAAATCCCCAGCACATCATGTGGCGGAGAACGTATTAAATCGAGCATTTACATCGAAAAAGCCAAATGAAAAATGGTGTACAGATGTCACAGAGTTTAAGTATGGAAACGGGAAAAAAGCTTATTTAAGTGCAATTATCGATTTATATGATGGTTCAATTGTGAGTTATGTGTTAGGTCATTCGAATAATAATTCCCTTGTTTTCAAAACAATAAAATCAGCTATTCAATCATTACAATCAGGCGAGCAGCCATTAATACATAGTGATCGAGGTTTTCAATATACATCGAAGGAATTTAAGCGAATTGTGGAAACAGCCAAAATGACACAAAGTATGTCCCGTGTTGGTCGATGTATTGATAACGGACCAATTGAATCATTTTGGGGCACATTGAAGTGTGAGAAGTATTATTTACATAAGTACGATTCATATGAAAAGTTAAAACTAGCGATTGATGATTATATTCATTTTTATAATTACTATCGTTATCAGAAACGATTAAACGGCTTGAGCCCGTTAGAATTCAGGACTCAAGTCGCTTAATACATTTTTTATTATTTCCACTGTCTACTTGACGGGGTGCAGTTCATATAGCCGAGCTGGTCTTTTTTAATTTACTTAGTCAAAATCAAACATAAGTCTTAAGCCCAACAGGATATCAGTCTATCACTGTATTTACGAGCAAAATAAAACTTTGATATTCTATTTATAGAAAATATTTCTTGTTGGAGGGAGTAATCAAGGTGTTAAAGTGAACAAAAAAATTTTATTTGTGGGAGCATTGATTATTGTTTTAGGAAGTGTATATCTTGAAATCGATTACTTATCTAAGGAGGCAATTTTTTTATGAAAAATAAACTATCTGGAGTGTTAGCGGCTACATTAGCGTTAACGATGAGCCTACCAACAGGGGCGATGGCGTATTCTAGCAGTCAGACTACGGTTGTAGTTAGCCAAGAAGTTGCTAGCCAAGCACTGAAAAAGATTGCGGCAGAGAAGGCTGAGCTACTCACGAAGTCCTATGACACGACGAGCGTGCAGTATGCGCTAATTGATAATGGCAAACTTATTTTGTCGGGTCAGACAGGCAAGAATGATATGAAAGGGAAACAGCCACTGACCAAAGATACCCTATACGGGATTGGTTCAGTCAGTAAAATGTATGCAACGGCGGCTGTGATGAAATTGGTCGACGAAGGAAAAGTCGATTTGGATGCTCCTGTCGTCCACTATATTCCTGATTTCAAGATGAAAGACGAGCGTTACAAACGCATTACGCCGCGTATGCTGTTGAACCACTCCTCCGGCTTGCAAGGTTCCACGTTAGGTAATACATTTTTATTTAAAGATAATGATACCTATTCCCATGATACCTTGTTGCGGCAATTGTCCAGCCAGAGCTTGAAGGCGGACCCTGGCGCGTTCTCAGTATACTGCAACGACGGCTTTACGCTGGCTGAGATTATGGTGGAAAAAGTAAGTGGTATGAGCTTTACCGAATTTCTACATCAACGGTTTACAGAACCCTTAAAGCTAAATCATACGAAAACGCCTCAGGACAAATGGGAAAACGATAAGCGAGCTGGACTTTATTTTCCAACGTTCCAACGGCAGCTTCCTACTGAATTGGTGAATGCGATTGGCTCGGGAGGGATCTCTTCCACGGCAGAAGATATGGTGCGATTCTCACAATTATTTATAGGACAGGGAAAAGGGATCCTCTCTGATAAGGCAGTCAAGGCGATGGAGCAAGAGGAATATAAAAAAGGAATGTGGCCAGGGGATGAAGATAACATTATCAACTATGGTCTTGGTTGGGATAGTGTGAAACTATATCCATTCAGTGAATATGGGATAAAGGGCTTGGCTAAAGGCGGCGACACGCCACTGCAACATGCTACACTGGTCGTGCTTCCAGAACAGAAGATGGCAGCGGCTGTGTTGTCATCTGGCGGTAGCAGCTCTACAAATCAACTGCTAGCAACTGAATTGCTACTTGCCTCGCTCAAAGAGAAGGGCACAATTAAGGACATCAAACCGAACAAATCCTTTGGCAAGCCGGTCAAGGCCAAGATGCCTCAAGACGTAGCGAAGAAAGCGGGTTTTTACGGCGATAGTGTCAATCATTTCAAAATAGAAATTACGAAGACTGGAGAACTGTTCTTACCATCTAATCCAGAAGAAAAATATGTATATACTGCGGATGGAAGCTTTGTTAATGAAGATGGTACCTCCAAGCTCAACTTCGTCACCGAGAAGAATGGACGAACTTATTTAAGGGAGAGCTCATATAAATCGACGCCAGATTTGGGGCAAGATGCGATAAATCAATATTTAGCTGAGAAGCTAGAAGACAACGTGTTATCGAAGGAAAGCGCTGCCACATGGGCAAAGCGGGAAGGCGTCAAGTTCTATCTCGTGAACGAGAAATTTAGTTCTATTCTATATCTTGCGCAAGAGATGCTTACCAAACAAATTACTCGCACGGAAGGCCTGGCGGGCTATTGGGAAGGCAGAAAAATTACAGGCCCGAATACGGCGGAGCATCAGCTTCAGATCCCCGTGGTGGCAAGCCGTGATACGACGAAAGCTCGTTTCTATACAGAGGGCGGTAATGAATATATGGAGATGGCCGGATTGTTATACGTAAATGGATCCAACGTAAAATCGCTTGATGCAGGCCAATCCAAAGTTACGCTGCAAGCAAATGGGCATGCGAAATGGTTTACGATCCCTCAAGCGGCAGCAGGGAAAACGATGACCGTGGCGTTGTCAGCGAAGAGTATGTTTGCGGTGTATGATGAGGAGGGATTATGCGTCAATTTTACTGTTGTGAGCGGCAATAACAAAGTAAAACTGCCGAAGGACGGAACGGTTGTATTTGCTGGCGCGCCGAACTCGGAATTTGCAATCACATTGAACTAGCTATATTTCAAGAACGATTCAAAAAAACAGTACGACACAGAAATAACTCGCACTCATATGGCGCGTTCTTGGCTTGTGCGATGAAATACGTAGAAGATAATAAACAAAAGTCACTCATTAAAAAATAATGAGTGACTTTTTTATAATTATTGTTCGACATGTTTTTCTAATTCTCTTACATATTCACGTTCAATTTTTCGAACTTCACTAAGGTATTCGTTAGCTGCAGTTATTTTTGAAAAATCATTTGTGTCTATCGCAGATGCGATTTCGCTGAGTGCAGAGTTTTGTTTATTTAGCATATCAATTAACTTTTCATGAGTGTCTACCAATTCCTTATCGACATCTAATAACTCTGCTTTTTCTGTTAATCATTTCCGATGTTGCCTAATCGTTCAGCAATTGTTTTTACTGATACACCGTCAATTCATTAATATAGTTGCATGTGAGTGCCTAATAGAATGGATGGTACACTCTTTGAGGATGGCACGTTGAACTCTCCTTTTAAAACCTTTGTGTAATGTTGTAAACGTCATAGGTCTTACTTGCCAACGAGATAAAAACTTAATCCGCAACTTCTAATTTCCCACCGAATGCTAGCAACTTTTCTTCAATGTCATTATCTCCCCATTGAAGGCATAACTCTTCACATTTCCCATTCCAGTATAAGAAAGCAAAAGTAAAATGTAATAGTACGTTTCATCCTCAAATTCTTTCGCGTAATGTAAAATTTTGCTTTGTTGGCTGATGTGATACTGATAACTCAGCTTTTTTGTTCCAAGCAGAAGGCAAGCTTACACCTCTAAATTTATTCCGATGAACTATTTCTTCTTCAATAGCTGGATTAATGGCGATTGAAGAAATAGCATGTGCTTGTTATGTTAATTAAATTCACGTTGTTAATTAGATTTATCCAATTCTTGAAGTTTGTAAAAACCTAATAACGGTTAAACGGATATTAATTTCTTGTTGAGTTATGGTTTTTATAAATTCAGGGTTGGTGAGGAATTTCTATACAAAACACACTGTTTAACATGATTGCAACCGTAAGTTGACAAAGTGCAACTGCAACATTGTAGAAGTAAGAGTAATGTTTTTCTAAGATTTAGATAGTAATTAAGAAAGGAGATTCATAAATTTTAAAAAGTGCATTATTAATCAGAAAATAATTAGAGAGGAGAAACAATGAAACAAGTATCTATTATCGGGATTATTTTTACCATCGGTGTATTAATTTGTTTAAAGATTTTTCAGGACTCAATCCAAAGAATTAATGAGCCAATAACAAATATATTCGTATTTGTAGGCTTCGTCTTTGTTGCTATTATATATGGCATGTCTCGAAATAGAAAAAAATAGTGAACACACCTTGGAAAAGTAAAAGGAATGTTTTTTAAAAAAGGAGAGTTACTACATGTTTCGTCAAATGGTACAAGAGTTTGTCGGTCAATTATCTGAATTAGATTTATTTTTACAGTATATGGGTGTTTTCGTTATATCTTTCGTTCCGTTTGTAGAATCTCCTGGTGGGGCTGTAGTCGGTTCTCTCATCGGGATCCCGATTATTTTAGCAGTAATTATTAGTATGATAGGAAACTGGATTTCAATCATGTTCGTTATTTTACCTTTTAATGCTTTGTTTACAAAAATTCGTGATCGTAATTCAACAAAAGAAGGATTTATTCATAATCGCGCAACTAAAGCGAGAGAAAGGTACGATAAATATGGAGTTCCAGGACTTGCCCATATTGCTCCATTATTCGCTTCCGCCCATATTGCTGCCTTCACCTCATTAGCTGCAGGCGCAAATAAAAGAAGAGTTATCTTCTGGCATTCCGTTAGTATAGGTTTTTGGGGAATCCTTGGTGGCGTATTAGGAGGCTATTTAAACTATGATTTAATGCAATAATATTTTGAGTGTGTTTACTACCTTTGTTTTTATTTTTGAAATAAATCAAGATTATTAAGAGAGGATGATAACAAGATGAGATTATTAAAAAAATGGATAATTAATCTTGGTGGATTCTTAATTCTTAATCTCATCTTTTCAATTTTGGATGGTACATTTGTAGTTACTAATTTTAATTTTGGTGATTTTGGAAATAGGATATTACAGACAAAACTTTTTACCGAGTGGTTAAGTTTTTATGAAAATCCCTTTTTCAATATAGTTGCAATCTTCGCTGCGCTCCAAATAATAATTACCGCTCTATATGATATATCTAAAGTTATATCTAGTAAATGATATCTTTTTTTCAACTCTTATCGAATGAATTGAAACAAATAGATACCCATGTTATCGTGATATATAGGAATAAAATGGAATGCTGAAAAGGCGTAAATTGGATAAATATTCATTATCCATTGCTTTTTAAAAGGTAACCCGCTAGATGTGATATATAAGTCCCTTTGTAACATTCGTTGAAATATTTTTACTACTTCTAACTAAACATTTAGCTGCATGAAGGTAGCGGTATTTTTATCACTTTTTACTTATAAGTATTAACTATTAAAATTAGAATTTTTATAGTAATAACAAATGGAAGGAGTTCAAAGCAAGTGACATTTGGTGAAAAACTTTTTAAATTGAGAAAGGAAAATGGGCTTTCTCAAGAAGCTTTAGCCGAAAAATTAAACACGACGAGACAAGCCGTTAGCAAGTGGGAAAATGGTCAAGGGTATCCTGAAACTGAAAGGCTTCTTATGATTGGAAATATTTTTGGTGTTTCGATGGATTATCTGTTAAAGGACTCTGTCGAACCTAGCAATGATAAAGAGTCAGGATATTATGTTAGCAAAGAAATGGCAGAAGGTTTTTTACTCTCTGTTCGTAAATCTGCTAAATATTTCTCAATGGGTTTATTTTTTGTTGCTTTAGCCTTTATCCCTTATTTTATTTTTAAACAAGACCCATCAACTTATTTAGTACCAACGATTATTTTTACGACCATAGGAATAGGCTTACTTGCGTCAACATCTTTTTTTGAAGAAGATAAATATAAAGTGCTTAAACAAGAACCTTTATTGTTTGATGAAAAATATCTCCAAGAGCTTAACATTAGATATGAACGTATGAAGAAAAAATACGCAATTTTTATGATTGCAGGATTCGGATTATTTGCTGTGGGGTTCTTACCAATTGGATTAGAAAGGAAAAATATAATTTCTGCGGGTTTTTTAACACCTTATTATCCAATTTGTATTGGGCTGATTGCAGTTGGTATCTATATTTTTACTCATATGTCCAATATCCTAGATGCATATAAACTTCTTGCCAGGAATGAGGTATTTACTAATCGAATTGGCTTTAAGTTTCGTAAGAAAGTAAGGAAAAAGTTTGATGATTTTTAACTAACTAATACAGATGAAATTAATCAAAACATATACATTTTTCAGCACCAGTTAGCCCCAAGTTAAAGTTGTTTTATGCTTTGCTATGCATAGTTAAAAATTATGACAGTTACATTTGTGCATTGATATATCAATGTTTATAGGCATAATTAGATAGAGTATCCATCACACCAAATTTATTTGGGAGACAAATACACCACAAAAATGGTTATCCTAAAATTCACGAAGCACTCGTTTAAAATACGGGTGTTTTTTGTTGGGAAACATTGATAAATCAACGTTTGAAGCAGATTGCTAAGATGTTGTATTTGAATACTATTTTAATGGGAGAGGGCAGAAAAAACATGTACCCCAAAATGTACCCCAAATTCATCATTTTTCGATTTCGTCCAATAAATAAGATGCTTGTACTTCAGGTTTTTCAATAGTTTTATTTCTATGATTTGTATTGTTTTCAATAGTAATAAATTTAAGAAGTTATCTCCAGCCACTACATTTACAATCAAAAATAAAGTGGAATTCTTTCTACAACCGTCTATACAATTGTTTTTTTATTTTAATAAGATATACAGAAAGTAATATCTTTTTATTAGGAGGTGATTCTATGTCAAACCAAACATCAACATGTCAAAATAGAAAGTATACGATTACTACAGGACCATTTCTTGTTCCATTGGATGCTGCAGTTGGACAGCCTAATAATAGACTTGTGATTCTAATTAAAAATCCTACAAGCAAACCACTAGAGGCTGATGTTGTGATTGAATATTGCCCTTCTTTACAGCTTTCAATTGATGGAATTTCACTTCCGTTTATAACGAATGAGAATGAAAAACCTTTTCTTGAAGGTCTACCGTCAACTGTTATACCTCCAAGGAGTTGTACTCGATTGGAATTTGATATAAGTTCTCTTGTAAATGGAATCCTTCATGTTAAATCTACAGGCGACTATTTAGTAGGGGAACGCCCATTACGTGGAAAACTTGAAATCGAAGTGGTTGGGGGAGCTGGCCTTTCCCATCCCATAAATCCTGGCCTTTCAGTTGCAGATCCCTCCATGGTATTCCATTATGGTGATATGAAGGTTACACTTTTTGGAAGTTAGATTAAATGATAAAACCTTAAAACGAGTACAAGTTGCAAGACACTGTTGAATCACCGACAGGAAAAGAAAAGTTGCTAATTGAACATAGAAAAGTACATTAGGCGAAACTACGCACCTGTATAACTTTTATCGCAACACTGCTTTTCCAGGGGTTATAAAAAAGTTAAACGATGATTTGGTGAGGATTATAACTCATGAAAATGGAAAGGTACCTGACGACTTAGAAGTATTAGGAGTAAATAATGCCGAATGGGTTGAGGGTGAAGGAGTAATTTTTCATTCAAACTATGCAGAAACAAAAGTGGATTTTAAACATTAAGATAAATATTGATTTCGTACTAACAGCAGCGTGAAATTAAAGTGAATAAAGTAGCCATCTATTCTTATGGGAGATGGCTACTTTACTTATTATTCATAACAATACGTTCATATTGTAGCTGTTGAAGTTCTATAAAATGAAATAATCCTCCCATCAGAAGAAATAAAATAAAAACGGATTTACTGATGCTACACAACTTTTTTAGATGTACTCAAAAATGCTTACTGAGCTTTAAATACTTCGACAAGTTTCTTAATTATCTTCAATTTATTTCAAATAACTAACAAAAATAGTAAGTGTGTATTTAAAATAATCTATTAATATGATATGCTATTTTTGTTTTACATAATTGGAAATTAATTTAAAGTTTGGAGGAGAAAGCATCTTGGGATGTGAAAGGATATGAAACTATTTTTAAGAAAATTAAACAAAATCGATACGTTTTCGCCGTATTTCTTTTTACCATTTATTTTACTGCTATATTTCTTTACGAGCATGTTTGATTGGCATAGGTTTGAAATGTTCAATATACATGTTTCCATTTGGCCGGCAGTCATTTTAGCAGTTATTTGTTATTACATAGGTGTGTACGTAATAGACAAGATGAAATGGACAATCCCTTCATTTGGTCTGTCGTTTTTAGGAAAATATGTGATTCATTTTATCGTGTTTCTTACGTTACTTGGTTTATGTTCGTACATATTGATGGTTTTTGGAAGCGGCCTTGGTATTTCGGATGAGTCAAATCGCCGAAATCTAAATCCAAAGCTGAACTTCTTTAGTCAATTACTATGGTTTGGAGTTTTATTGCTGCTATCCTATAAAATGATTTTGGAAAAGCGTATGACATGGAAGAAAGCGTTTATCTATGGTTCTATCTATGCATTTATCATATTTTTATTTGTGTTAGTTGCCTATCGAACACCATTAATTATTATCCTATTTACAGGGATCATCATTATCCACTACGTAGTAAAACGAGTGAAATTAACGTGGTTTTTAACAACGCTGTTAGTTATTGGTGTAGCTTTCTCGATGTTTAGTTTTATTCGTGTGTTAACGGAGGATCGGTCATTAGAATTTAATAACCGAGACCAGCCTGATGTGGAGCTAACGGAAGAGGCAAGAGAGCAGCTGTTAACGGCTGAACAAAAGGTTAACCAAACGCCGTTATGGGTACGTGCATTAAATGAAGAAAGTGTAACAGGGCATATTGTATTAAGTACAATTATTGAGTATACGCAGGAGAACGGTTATTTAAACGGTGAAGTCCATAAAGGGATCTTTAGTACGGTATTACCTGGTAAGCAAATTTCACCTCGTATGGTAGTAACGGAGGTTGTCAATTCCGTGAGTGTGGAGAAGGGTAAGGTTATTACACGTGGGAATCGTACAACTACACCGACTTTTATCGGTCAATTATTTTTAGATGGAGGCTATTTATTAGTAGCAATTGGCTTCTTTTTATACGGTGCTTTAATTTCGCTTCTTTATAATAAAGTGAAGCAGGAGGGCATTCGTAGTTTCCATTCTGTCGCCTATGCATTTACTATTACGGTATTTACGGTGTCGATGCATACAGGTTTACTCGATTTAATCTTTGTTTTAATGCTCGGCTTTGTCATCATTGCATCGTCGATTATGAAAGTGGATCAAGGACAACCTTCAGTTTAATGAAAAGAGGATTCAGTTATGTTTGGTATTGCTAGTTTACCAATATTACTTTTTTACGTTTTGCCAATAGCCTTTGTCATTTGGTTTACGATATCAATGGTGAAGCTACAACGAGAGCGAAATGAAATTTTGAAGGAAATTGTAAATGAAATAAAAAAATGATAAAAAGCCTTCCCCGTAATGGAGAAGGCTTATTTTTATCCCTCAATAACTGTGCATTAAGCACGTTGGTGAAAATAAAAAAATCAGTGGGATGAGAATAACCCACTGATTTGCTTCACTTTATTGAGTGATGCGCTCGAAAAACGCTTGTGTTTTTTCTATATCCGTTACATGTTGATTGCATGTTTGGCTATCAGCGCAAATGTAGTTACTATAACTTGTGAACGTTCCAACGACTTGCCCTTTTATAGACGTAGTATATAGGCCAACATCTGAATGGCGGTTACATAGTGCACATATTCCGCGAACTGTATTGTTAGAGAATGTCCCTTTAATTGCTTTTAGCTGTTCAGCTTGTTCTATCACGACATATTTTCGATGTGTACCAGGATCATCCCAAGCTAAATAACAAATCTCCTGAAAATCCATTTCTTCAAGTTTCGGTAGTTTTAGCTTTTTTTCCTTTTTAAATAGGCTCTTCAGTGTGCTTGCAGTGACTACTTTGAATGGGATGACGTATGGTTTTAATTGCTCTAAATACGCATCACCCTGTGCACGATTTGTCACTTCAAAAAGTTGCTCAATTAGCTCAGCTTCCTCTTTGGACAGCGCTAATTTTGCTGTAATCTCGCTTTCAACGATACCGTGTATGGCTAGGATAATGTTTTTATCCTTCGTTGTTGCAAGTGTTTGTATGATTTTATTCATTTGCTGCTCAAGTAAATGATAGTTTGCGACCGTTAAAAACGGCTGAATTGTTGGTTTTTCCATTTGAATTCACTCCTGTATTGTAGGCTTTTAATAAAGGTTTATGGCCTAAAGAGATCATTCAATTATGTTATTTGCGTTAACTTTTCTAGACCTCTTTGACCTGTAATGTGTTTGGTCTAGAGCAAGCATTACAAAAGAATGCGTCCATTTCGATTCCTCCTTGAAAAGAAAACTATTCTTATCATAGCATTTTTTAGGAAATAAATAAAGTTTGAAAATTCACTCACTACCATATGTAATATTTGGTATAATAGTTTAATATTTGTTCATCGCGAAACGTATGTCATATGCATAGGTTGATGATGAACTTGAATTTTTGAAAGGGGGAATTTTTATGAAACAGGTTATCGGTCATGGAAATTTATATGTTTGGAGAGGGATTGTTAGTAACTAACAAGGGATTTTTTAGTACTAATAGACCTTCCAAACTCATACTCGATTGAAAACATAGGAGGAACTATTTTGCTAAATCAACAAGGATTTAATTTATGGGCTGATGGTTATGATAAAACGGTTCAGCTAAGTGAAGAAAGCAATCAATATCCATTTGCAGGATATAAAGAAGTATTAAATACGATTTTTAACGAGGTCATGTCCATTCCAAAATCAACTGTTTTAGACATTGGATTTGGCACAGGGGTGTTAACGGCAAAGCTTTATGACAATGGCCATATGATCAATGGATTCGATTTCTCCTCGAAAATGATGGAAATCGCCAAAGAAAAAATGCCTGAAGCAAACTTATTGGAGTGGGATTTGTCTAAAGGGCTGCCAGCAGCGCTCCTTCATCAAAAATATGACGCCATTATTAGCACCTATGCGCTGCATCATTTTACCGATGAAATGAAAGTGCAATACATTACAGCATTATTGCAGCAACTAACACCTGCAGGCAAAATTTTAATCGGTGATATCGCGTTTGAATCAAGAGCGCAGCTTGAAGCATGTCGTCAAGAAAGCATTGATTATTGGGATGATGATGAATTTTACTTTGTCCATGAGGAAATTAGCTCCGTATTAAAAGGAGTATGCCAATTAGAATTTTACCCAATCTCGCATTGTGGTGGGGTTTTTGTACTTTCGAATATTTCATAGGAAGATGCTTACATGATTATTTCTGATTATCTATATGGTGAATTCGAGATAGATGATGTGTTAGCGGAACTTATTTCGAGTAAACCGGTGCAAAGGTTAAAGGGTATTCATCAAGGTGGGGCAAGTTATCTTGTAAATAGCCGATGGAATGTAACACGTTATGAGCATTCGGTAGGTGTCATGCTGTTGATTAAACAGCTCGGTGGTTCTTTAGAGGAGCAGATTGCAGGATTATTGCACGATGTTTCGCATACAGCATTTTCGCATGTCATTGATTTCGTCCTTGAGAATAAAGCTGAAGATTATCATGAAGAAATATTTATAGATGTTATTAATAAATCAGAAATTCCTATTATTCTTAAAAAGTATAACTTTGATTATGAACATCTACTTTTTAATACTACGACATGGAAATTACTCGAACAACCTGCTCCTGATTTATGTGCAGATCGAATAGATTATACTTTAAGGGATATGTATGTGTATGGGCAAGCCTCACTAGAAGAAATACAAAAATTTATAAATGATATTATTGTTCATCAAGGGAAGATGTGTCTTCAAAGTCTTGAACGTGCAGAATGGTTTGTGAAAACATATTATCAAGAAGTGCTTGATTTCTTTTTGGATCCGTTAAACATTTATGCCTATGATAAACTTTCACAAACGTTAAAGTTAGCATTAGATAAAAAGATTATTGCGCTCACTGATTTTCTTAAGGAAGATCATGAACTAATTGAACTGATGAACTCTTCAAATGATAGGCAAGTGCAGAGCCTTTTAAAACAGCTTCATCCTTACGTAAAAGTGAGGGTAAGTCAGTCAGAATTTGATATTCATCAAAAGAAAAAAACTCGACTTATCGATCCTTTGCTGTACTTTGAGAATCAATTAATAAGGGCAAGCGAATTATCTGAAGATGTTAGAGAAATGAATGTAGCTGCTAAGGAAAAGTTTCAGCAGGGTGTGTTTGTGAAAATACTTTGAATGTCTCGTTTTTGCTAAAAAGTTTCGGTAAATCATATAAAAATCTTGATAAATTCACAATATTCGTCGAAAATTGAGATTCTTTTAGATAAAAAGGGTGAAGGGGCTGACTACTGTCGGCCCCTTCTGCTTTCTAACGAACTATCTGAATATATAAACTTTAAAGTAAATGAAAAGAATTATCTTTTATTATATCGTGCATTGCGATATAATCGTTTCGAACGATATATTAAAGGAGTTAATTCAATGATTAAAGATTTAAATAACTATTTTACATCGATTTTCTACCATCTACATACAACGCATGAAGAGTCAATTTCGCATCAAAGCGTGCGTATTTTACAGATGATTCAAAAGGAAGATGAAGTAACAGTCCGTAATATTGCAGAGTTACTGAATATTTCTCAAAATACAGCGTCTGAGCATATAAAAAAGCTGGAGCGTAATGGCTGGGTGAAAAAGGAGCGGGCCATTGATGATCAACGAAAGGTAAATCTTCATTTAACTGCAGAAGGGTTTCACATCTTAAAGAAAAACTCAGAATTAGATGATGAGAAACTACAACATGCACTAAACCGGCTATCAAACGAAGAGCAACAAACAATTTTACAGGCATTTCGTTTATTAAGTGAGGTGTCTAAAAAATGTACACATTAGTAAAAATTCTTTGTTCGGCAGCCGTTATTGGTATTGTTACTGAGGTTGCTAGAAGATTTCCTTCATATGGAGGCATTATTGCAGCACTACCACTTGTCAGTATTTTAAGTATCATTTGGCTTACTGTGCAAAGTGAGTCGAGTGAGCATATTCAACGATTTACAGTTGGTGTAATTGTTGGGTTACCAGCCACAATGTTTATGCTGTTTGTTATTTATATGGCGATGAAATCATCAATCCATATTGTTTTAGCCATTGGACTAGGTGTCGTTTCGTGGGCAATATTTCTAGGTGTTCAAAAAGCAATTGCAAGTGTGTTTAATATTTCAATTTAGGAGAATAATAGATGACAGTAATTCCTATTCAACAATTACCCCAAAATGATGTGTTGCCGTTTTTTACGGAGCATTGGGGAAGTACAGAAATGGTCATTTCCAGTGGGATTTATGACTGTAGTAAATTAGATGGCTTCGCTTATGTCGATGGACAAAACATGATATTAGGTCTCGTGACGTATATCATTCGTGCTGAAGAATGTGAAATTATTTCCCTTGATAGTATTGTAGAAGGAAAGGGGATTGGTTCATTGCTTGTACAAGCAGTTGAGCAAAATGCGTTTGAACAAGGCTGTACAATGATTTCCCTCATTACGACAAATGATAATTTACATGCATTAAAATTTTATCAAAAGCGAGGCTATTACTTAGTCGAAATCATACAAAATGCGGTCGAACAAGCAAGAGCGTATAAACCTGAAATTCCTTTAATCGGTTATGATGGGATTCCAATACGTGATGAAATACGGTTAGTAAAGCAATCTGGCTTATAATGAGTCAGGTTGTTTTTAATTAGGTGTAAAATTCCCACTTGTTAGATGGTTGATTAACTGCTTGGTGAAGAAAAATCCTCACAGTATATTTTCAAGGTTTCATCACCTACGATTTCTCGCTATACTTGGTAGGGTGCAAGAAAGTGAGGAATGAAATGAAAAAATTACTATTTGTTTTATTATTTAGTGTTCTAGTGGTGGGAGGAGCATTCATCATATATTTAAAAAGCAACCCACCACTTGTCATGAACAGCTATACGAATTCTACAGGTGATTCAACTATAAGAATCGTAGAAATAGAGAATAAAGGACTACGTGATATAAAGCTTCAGCAAATACTTGTCAATGATAAAGTGCCTGAAAATATCGAGCTTGTCGTGAGTAAGTCTGAACCATTTGAAGCAGAAACGAAGCTGGTAGGCAATCCGAATATTACGTATCATAAGTTAAGGCAAGTAAACATTTTTCCTAGTCAATACATAGATCGCAAGGCCATTGGAAAGCAACCTCAGCATTATGCAGTAAAGGTTGAAGCACCTAATATTAAAACAATAACGATTAAGTACGATTATTTAAAAATGCCATTTACTTTAACAGCTGAGCTACAGACTACTAAATAAAGTTAATCAGTGGAGGTTTCTTTCCCCACTGATTTGCTGTTTTAAACCATTTTTATTAAGCTGGAATAGATACATAAGTTTAGATAGGTTTGAAAGCTACTAAAAACAAAAAAGCGTGAGAATATCACGCTTATCACTGTCGTTTTTTCAATTGTATATTGCCTTTATTAAACATAATAAGTCCATTGAATCGCTCATAAAGAGCATAAAACGGATATAGTACTGCCGTATATACGATAGGGGGAGCTATTTTTTCAATAACAGGGATTGTGTCGGTTAGTATAGGTACTAATGTTTTTGTTATGAAAATTAATAAAGGAAGTATAGCAATCAAACCAATTAAAAGTAATGGGGTTACTTTTGTTTCTTTTAATTTGGCGTCGCAGTATGGACATTTCATAGTAAATGGTGATGAAAAATCCTCAAAGTCATCAAGTGTTATTGCTTCTTGACAATTTGGGCAAGGTACAAACGTTCTCATAATAAATCTCCTTAAAAATAAATTCACTTTAGTATAGTTGAGAATTACTTCTAAAGTAAGTGGTAAATATTAGTGTTAAACAGCTGGTGATTTTGGTGAAAAATGCAAAAAATGCTCGTGCTTTTCGGTCAGTTAACCTCCCACCTAACTTCATTGCATTCATAAAATTTTGAGTTAAGAGCCTTGTACTTGACGTTTCACTTTCGGTTCAGATAAATTATTGCTCGTTAATACGCAACATACTCGTTTTATGTCTTATCATTTATGCCCGTGTCATTTCATAAGATTGTTTGATGAAAAAATACTATTTCTCCTAAAACATGGTAATCTAATAGTAACAGTCATTGCAATGTTAGGAGGGACTAAATGGGGTTTGTCGTCATCGGAATAGTACTTGTTATCTGTATTTTCACTGTGACTTTAGTGGTTATTAGGAAGCATTCGAACGGGGATATTAAGCTGGAAGTAACAGCTGTATGTGAAGGGAAAAATGAATTAGATCAAGCTATTATGAAGATATATTTTACGTTTTCAATTGGCAAACTGGCGCATCGTAAAAAAGATATAATAGGCAGTATTGATTGGTCAAAAGGATGGATGCCTGTTTGCTATAATTTAAAGGAAAACGGAGCCTATCAAGAGGATCGATTACTGCCTGCTACAAATGAGAAAACGTATACAACCTTCGAAATAAACACTACAAATGCAATAGATCATCTGGGACGGGGTGAGGGGTATGTTGTATTAGTGTTAGAGGACCCTATTTCTACAGTTCAATCCAGTGCGGGTGTGATTCTTGCGGTAACCGCCAATATGGTGACCTATCAGCTATCTGATTCAACTAGCTGGAATAATGACTTTGCAGTGAATCATTAAATACTGAGAAAAGCTATTCATTAGGAGGAAAAACCTAATGAATAGCTTTTCTAATTGGTAGGAAAATAACGGAACTTATTAAAGTGAATTTCGTAAATATTAAAAGGAGGGAGTGTCTCGGCTGTATTCCTTATTAGAAAGGGACAATCTTGGAAAATGGAATGTGAATGGGAATCCTGTCAAGATGCCCAGAAGGTCAAAAGTACATCAAATTTATTACGACCTAAATAAAATATAATTCATATGAGGAATATCCTCATGGCATTGGCTACCAAGATGGTGACAATTCCTCACGAAGAATGGACAGTATATGTACAAGCTAGGATCAAACGATTACGAATCAACAAATGAAAAGTAGGGAAAAGACTTTGGATATTTTAACAGATAAATTGATCATGATTGCTTTATTTATTCTTATCATTCATTCGATCGAGACACTTGCGTATGCAGTTCGATTATCGGGTGCGCGTGTAAAATTATTAGCTTCTGCACTATCCTTATTTAATGTGATGGTCATGTTTTCAAGGCTGGCAAACATGATGCAGCAGCCTTTTACCGGAAGTCTGACTGACACAGCACCAAAGGAAAACACATTAGCATTTGTGGAGCAGCAGTTCCGCATACTTATTGGTGCCGCTTCAGTAGGTACATTGGTAGGCATTCTACTATTGCCGACATTTGTAGCAATATTTTCAAGGGCTATTATTCATCTGTCTGAGGAAAGAGGCTCCATTCCAGCATTATTCAAAAAAAGCTTTAGTATCGACTATGTCAAACGGGCAATAAAACATATTCATATGCCAAGCTTTTCATACTTAAAAGGTATTAGTTGGCGTGATATTCCCCTTAAATTATTTATTATTAATGTCGTTATTACGGCCATCTATACAATTGGTGTTCTATCTGCACTTTACGCCGCTTTATTAGTTCCTGAAAGATCGAATACTGCTGTCATGTCATCAGGACTTATTAACGGTGTAGCGACGATGTTACTAATCATATTTATTGACCCGAAAATTTCCATTCTAGCAGATGATGTTATCAATCAAAGAGGCAGCTACTTAAGTCTTAAACGAGCTTCTGTGATGATGATGGGATCAAGGCTGCTAGGCACATTTTTGGCACAGCTATTATTTATACCTGGAGCAAAATATATAGCTTGGTTTACACAATTCATGTAAGGGGGATATACATTGATAATAACTATTCTAGCCGAATAATAGCTTTCTCAAGGAATTAAGAAGGATAGATCGAAGTTGATATTAATATGATAACTTTCAAAGAAAGGAAAATCGATATCTAATGAAAAAATTATGCTTCCTAATTTTAATGATGTTTGTGTTAGTTGCTTGTAGTACGAATCAACAAGAGGAGATCCATTACATAGCGAAAAGTGAGCACTGGAAGGCCGTATATCATAGTAATACAGAGGATGGTTTACGAATTTTCTATCTTGGAGAAGAGAAAGACTTAGGTGATTTACAAGTAACGATAAAAGGGGCTAAAGAATCACAATCTTTCAGTGACGTCCGAGTGAATACGGATAAGCAATTTATCTTAAAGAAAAAAGAAAGTGCAAAAATATTTAAAAAGGATGCTGCACCAACCATTCACGTTAAGTGGCAGTCACATAATGAGACTTTAGAAGTGCGAAGTGGATGAAAATTGAGCATAGGGAACGCGATTTTATATCGCAACTTTCCTGCTAAAAGTGGAATGTGCAGTCAAGTACATAATTGCGCAAAGAGTTGAAATCATTTTATAAAAAAAATTCTGATATTGACAAGTATTGGAGTATTCGTTATAGTAAATAACAATTTCACAAAGCAATGAAATTGGCGATGAGAAGGACACGAGTTTTGATAAACGATTCACAGAGAGGGCGGCCATGGCTGAAAGCTTCCTAATGCAGCTATTAAAACTTACTACCTTTGAGCAGTGCTTGGAAACTTGCACCGTTAATGCAACGTTACTGCATTTCAATGAGCCACTAGTGCATCTAGTGGAAATTTGGGTGGAACCACGGGTAATCAACACATGCTCGTCCCTTTATGGGGCGAATATGTGTTTTTTTTATTTTTAAAATAAAGGAGTAGAGAACATGTCAAATCAAGTTATTAACATTCAATTTCCAGATGGTAAACAACAAGTATTTTCAAAAGGTGTTACACTAACCGACATTGCACAAGCGATTAGTCCCACTTTACGTAAAAAAGCAATCGTAGGGAGTGTGAACGGAACCATCATTGATTTGACGTGCCCGATTTTGGAAGATACACAAATATCCCTGTATGATGCTAGCTCAAAAGAAGGGATTCAGGTGATACGTCATTCAACAGCCCATTTGTTAGCCCAGGCAATTAAGCGTTTATACCCTGATGCTCAATTTGGGATTGGCCCAGTTATAGAAAATGGGTTTTATTATGATATCGACATCGAGCATTCCTTTGCGCCAAGTGATTTGCAGCAAATTGAAAAAATGATGAAGCAAATTGTTCAAGAGAATATACAAATACAGCGTAAAGAAGTAACAAGAGCTGAGGCACAACAGCTATTTGCTCATGATGCGCTAAAGTTAGAGTTATTAGAAGATATTCCAGAACATGAAGTTGTGACGGTTTATGAACAAGGAGATTTTTATGATCTATGTCGTGGACCTCATGTACCTTCTACAGGTAAATTACAACACTTTACATTAATGAATGTATCAGGAGCTTACTGGCGTGGAGATAGCAATAATCAAATGCTTCAGCGTATTTACGGTGTAGCATTTGCCTCAAAAAAAGAGCTTGAGGAATATTTTGTTTTCCTAGAAGAAGCGGAGAAGCGGAATCACCGGAAGTTAGGAAAAGAACTAGCGTTATTTATGTTTTCAGAAGAAGCACCAGGGATGCCATTTTATTTAGCAAATGGTCAAATAATTCGCAACGAATTGGAGTCTTATTTACGTCATTTACAAACAAAATTTGATTATCAAGAAGTACGGACACCATTGATGATGAATCAGCGTCTATGGGAGCAGTCAGGACATTGGCATCACTATAAAGACAATATGTACTTTACACAAGTAGACGACCAAAGCTTCGCATTAAAGCCTATGAATTGCCCTGGACATATGCTAATTTTTAAAAATGATTACCATTCGTATAGAGATTTACCGATTCGTATGGCTGAATTTGGCCAAGTTCATCGACATGAATTTAGCGGCGCATTAAATGGCCTTTTACGAGTTCGTACTTTTTGTCAGGATGATGCACATATTTTTGTTACGCCACAGCAAATTGAAGATGAAATTGCACTTGCACTGAAAATTATTGATAAGGTATACCGGGTTTTTGGCTTCCAATATGATATAGAATTATCAACACGTCCAGCGGATTATATGGGTGAACTTGAACTTTGGAATCAAGCCGAAGCGGCGTTAGAAAATGTACTAACGAATCTAGGCTTTCCCTATACAATTAATGAAGGTGACGGAGCGTTTTATGGACCAAAAATTGATATTCATATTAAAGATGCCATACATCGCAGTCATCAATGCGCAACGGTACAGCTCGATTTCCAACTACCTGAGAAATTCGATTTAACGTATGTCAATGAACAGAATGAAAAAGTAAGACCTGTCGTTATACATCGAGCGGTATTCGGTTCTATTGATCGCTTTTTAGGCATATTAATTGAGCATTTTGGAGGGGCGTTCCCAACGTGGCTTGCACCTCAGCAAGTAAAAGTAATTGGGGTTGCAGAAACACATCAAGAATATGTACAGCAAGTAGTTGATGCTTTACAAAAGGAACAAATCCGTGTAAGTATTGACGATCGACAAGAAAAGCTCGGTAAAAAAATTCGTGAAGCTCAAATGAAAAAAATACCTTATATTTTAGTGCTTGGTGATAAAGAAATGAATCATCAACATGTCACTGTTCGTAAATATGGTCAGCAAGCATTAATTGAAAAACCATTGCAACAGTTTATAGAGGAGATAAAGCAAGAAGTACGGCAAAAAGCTTTATCTTCTAAACGGAAATAAACGATTCCTCTATAACAATATAGCTCGACTCAAGGGGTAAGTCACTGCTCCCTCGAGTCGAGCTATAAACAGCCATGAAATGTATGTTGTAATATATGTTTTTCTAAATTTACTGAAAAATGTTGATTTTTTCATCAATTTTGCTACTATTATCAAGTTTTCAAGCATACAATAAACTAAACAACAAACAAAATAAATTTAATTGATGGAATTACTTTGATAATTACTATTTCCTAACAGGATAGTTTGGGTCTCAGCGTCAATGACCAGGTATTTATAATAAGTCTCCTGATTATTTTGCTTAAAGGATGCTAAAAAATATACTTGTCGATTGGGATGAATAAAAGTATGTTGAGAGAGGTCTATTTTTTCACGTATAAAATTAGTTTTTAGATGAAATGTTTCCTCAGCCTTCGGTACGTCCTTAAAGGCTATTTTTTGACGAATGTCTAAAGTAGCATCGTTATATTCCTCATAGATTGTCTTGTCTAATTGATGATAAAAATCATTCTCAGTACGAAATGTCTGATATTGATTATTAGGATATTTATAAGATGTAGTTCCAGAAGGTATGCAAAGAATCGGTGCTATATTTTCTACTGAATCTTGAGGCTGCTGTAGTAAAAAGCTTGAAACGACCAATGATAAAAAAAATACCTGCATTTTTAGGCCTCCTTTTTCCTGTCATAAAGAAGATATCCCATTTTTATGTTATTTATACGCATCTTTACAACAGCAATAGGAATTTGCTGTCTATTTTATTACCGGAACCTAATACAGGATAAAACTTGACGAATCATCGGAAATCGTTTCAGCTGGCTTTATTGATCGCTTTTGAATATTTATTTAGTAGGTCATCTAATTCTTGACTACAATCTACCACGCTAGGATGGGTGAAACCTAAATCCATAGCCTTTTTATACATATCTTTCCTTTTGTTTTCAATCTCCATCTTCAAGAATTGTTTAAACGATATATTAACCAAAATCTTTTCCCCCTAAAATTTTTTCTTCATATTCTTGAAATACATTGACCTCGATTCAACTTTTTCATTGTATCTCACCTAAAATGAAAAATATGTCACATTGTGTATAGGTTTAGAAATTCGTAATTTAGTCATAGGAAAATATATTAATACTTATATGGTGGTAAAAATAAAAAATAGTAACATTGAATAATTTGACCTGTTTAAAATACCTTTTATTGTAGTATTTGCATGTTTTATTACCCTAAATAGAAGAATATTAGGGTTTTTTTTTGGCTAGATTTTAGAAAATGTTAAGAGCGATATTTAATAGATTAGCATCTTTTTTACTATAAAATTTTATGTAGGTATTGACGGAAATTTTAATGAAATTCGTATCTTGTCACAATTTATCAAATAAACTTCTTTGTTGTTTGTTATTGAGAAGATTTCTATCTGGTTGAAAATGTTGAGAATTTTCGAAATATACAGAATGGTGGGTAAATTAGTTTATGAATCTATTAAATGATAGGGGGAGGTATACAGTGTTGAAGTTAAGGTTGCTAATATTAAGCGTAATTGTCGTTTCTAGTATAATGTTAATAGCATGTTCAGAAGTGAAAACAAAATCAGGAGAATCTCCAGGACCCACAGCGGATACTAACGATACCGTTCAACATGTGGAAGATTCTAAATCGACTCCTCCAGTCAGTGATAGGGATTATGATTTTACATATTTAGAGGAATTTACAAAAGAAAAAAGAGATTTATATGAAGAATTCTTAGGCAATGGGAATATTAATAGTTTAAAGACTTTTACACCAGAGGAAATGGTGTTAATTATGATGAATTTAGTATTTGAGCATAATTTCGATAAACTCTATGCAATTACCTACAATAACTATGAGCTTCCAGATAAAGAAACCTTTATAGCAGAGTATATAAATTATTTATTAGATGAACAAATACAGGATTATTTAATGTACCGATATTACAATAATATTTCATTGGATAAAGAGACTAGTACAGAAAATATAGCAATTGTTCAATTGGATATAATTTTCGGCAGCTCTCACTATCGTAAGATATTTGCTTTACTAAAAGAGGATGGTATGTGGAAGGTTGATTTATACAATTATATGAAAGAAAAGAAAGCTAAATCTGAAGAAAAATAGAGGGAATAATAATGACTGTAATATATTTTGTAAGACACGCTCATTCTCACTATACAGCAGATGAGTACAATCGTTCGCTTTCTGGAGGTTTTGAGGATAGGGATCGTGTTACTAGATTATTTGAAAATAAAAATATCCATACCATATATTCTAGTCCATATAAAAGAGCCATTCAGATGGTGGAGAATCAAATGAAACCGCAAAAGAGCGGGCTATTACATCCTTGCAAAAATTAATAATTGGACATCCAAATGACAATATAGTGATTGGTACACACGGCAATATAATGGTCTTAATGATGCAATACTTTGATGCACAATATGAATACACGTTTTGGAAAAAACTCTCAATGCCTGATGTGTATCAATTAACATTTCAGCATTTCGTGTTAAGTGATGTTCAAAGAATTTGGGATGAATAGAAGAAGGGGCTGTCTACTGGCAGCCCCTTGGGTCATTTTATCGAGAAAGAACATGAATTTATCGAGAAAGCCGAAGTATTTCCACCACCTGTGGAAAATTGCTTATCCTATTTGAGTCCAATCTTCGCGTAATAGACCAAATAAAACTACATCATGAAATTGGCCGAAGCGAAAAATCTCATTTCGAAGAATACCTTCTTTTGTAAAGCCACACTTTTCATAGGAACGAATAGCTGCTTTATTAAAGCTGAAAACCTGAAGCTTAATTTTATTAATGGAAATATAATTAAAAATAAAGTGAATAAGAGTTTTCATTGCATCCGATCCCAATCCTTTACCATGCCATTGTTCACCAATCGATATGCCTACAAAGCAAGTACTATTTTGCCAGTTGATTCCATAGACACCGCAGGAGCCGATAAGCTCATTTGACGACTTTTCGAATATACCGAAGATAAACTCCTCTTTTTTTCCACTAATACTTTGAAAGAATGAAGAATGATCTTCGAAGGTATTTGGAAAGGGAATCTCGTCGTTGGCAAGGAGCAACGTCTTCTTTTCACTTTCGATTTTTACAAATGCTTCTAAGTCGGAGGAAGACATTTGTTGTAAAGTAATAGCTTGACCTGTTAGAAATTCTTTAAAATAATTTTCCATTTTTTTCTCCCTTGTTCAAGGGCTGCAGTTAGAGTCTACACCCCTTGGATTATTTGTTGTATTAACAAAACATCTACTGCAATTTCCGCACTCATATGCACAACTCCTTTAGTTTAGATATTATTATAGTAGCATATTTGGTAATTAGTAGAAATAAATAATTTTAATAGGCATGTCAAATAGGGAAATGTTGGGTTATTATTGACTGATAGACGTTTTTTAATATTTTGAATGTAAGCCTTTTTTAGCTAATTGTAGCGGAGGATAATTTAAATAAGGTGGACGAGTAGGACAAATGATTCGGATGTTCATGACACAGATAGCTATAAAGTGATTGCACAGTCCTGTGAAACATATCTTAAGCAGTTTATAGATTTGAAGAAGATTACGGCGCCTAAAGATGAAAGGGAGAGCTTCGATGAAATTAAAATTTTATGAAGAAAAAGATGATTACTTAATTGAACGATACACGATCACAGAGGAACAGCTTCGCTATACGATGTCTCCGAAAGCTAGTATTGAGCTAGTAAAAAAGGATACGAATCGTCATGCTATTCTTGTATTAGCTGAAGACAAGCTCGTGACCTTCTTTGTGTTACATGAAAAAGAGGGTGTTAAGCCATATTCCTCAAATGACCACGCAATTTTAATCCGTGCCTTTTCGACAGACTTTTATGAACAAGGTAAAGGCTATGCGAAAGCAGCATTACAACTTTTGCCGGACTTTGTTTTGGAGCATTTCCCAAATATCAATGAGCTTGTGCTAGGGGTTAATCCACCGAATACTGCTGCACAATCACTTTATAAAAAATGTGGATTTGTTGATGAAGGAAGGCTGGCAACAGGGTTCAGGGCTGAGATTAAAGTGATGCGTTATATTATAAGAAAAATTGATAGACAAAAACTTAATTCGGAATGATGTACTTGTACTATTGCTGAGGGTAGCTATTTAATTTTGCAGAAAAACGGCGGGATTTATTACAAATGGGCAAATTGAAAACGATGGTGATCCCGAATTATTTATGTGAAATTAAAGAAGTGGCAAGACAAGACTCGCAGAGAAGTACTGCTGCGAGTCTTGCAACTATGATAGATTACTTTCTTGCTCGTATTAATAAAAAAGAAGGGCGACGATGCTCTTTTTCTAAGGAAGGCAGTTTTTGTATGGCTTCTGAATCAGGAAGCGGCTCTAGCACTTTTTCAATCGTTAAGCCATGTGCGATTAATGTATTGATGATTGTAGAAATGCTACGATGATATTTAACAACACCATCCACAAACCAAGTTCGCTCACGTAATCCCTCATCTTGGTAATCGTCAATCGCGAAATGGCTCCTATTGCCGCTGCCATCATAAAGCCAATTATCCTCCATTGTTTTACGAGCTGTAACAATCGGATGCTCTACAGAAAAAACCAAAATACTACCTGGACGAAGCATTTTTGCAATTTTACCAATC
This sequence comes from Lysinibacillus sp. NPDC092081, assembly GCF_044755845.1. Classification (NCBI taxonomy): domain Bacteria; kingdom Bacillati; phylum Bacillota; class Bacilli; order Caryophanales; family Bacillaceae; genus Lysinibacillus; species Lysinibacillus sp. NPDC092081. Next base: position 69,937 of record NZ_JBIVRU010000012.1, on the reverse strand, counting down.
ACTGCACTAAAATCCTTTATATAATGCAAGGAAAGCGAGCTTGTTATACAGTCAAAGCTATTAGGAGCTGCATGATAATCCTCTATTGCTTGCAAATAGTAGTCTATTTGTGGATGAGCATGTTCATGTTGAGCAATGGCCAGCATATTTTCTGAAACATCAATAGCAGTTACATGCTGTGCGTTATTTTCTATACAATAGTACGCAAATTCTCCCATTCCACAGCCGATATCAAGCATTTGTAAATTAGATAAATTAGGAAGTAAGGATTTTAACGCTGGCTGTTCAAGTAAATTATTGAAGTTGTTTGGTCCTTGACGTAACTTTTGATATTGACGGAAAAATTCCAGATGGTCATAAATATTTTGTTTCATAGTAAACCTCCACTTGTCTAACATAACGTTATGTAACATTTGCGCATACTTATTGTCACATAGCCAACTCGAAAGAAATATACTTTTATTTCAATTTTTAGTAAGATGTAGGTAGAGTCATGCCAACTTTTGTAATTCACCATCTATTTAATTGTATAGATGGTTTTTTGACATGAGGACGTCTTTTAGAGTTTTCTTCTTTACTGTACGTTTTTTATGCCATAAAATTGTAACAATTCCGAAAAATAATATTATTTAGTGGGAAATGATGGCACTTATTTTAATGAATGACGTTATTTTTATTGGGAGTAATTATGCAGTTTCCTAAAAAAATACATTGGAGGATGTTACATTGAGTAAAGAAACATTATTAAGTTTAAGTAGTAATTCATTGTTCGTGGCATTTATTTTACTACTGATCGCTATTATACCGATTGGACTTGCCGTGAAATCAAAAGGAAAGATGTTTGGAAAAGTCGGGCTTCTATTTACATATATGGCTTTTGCTTTACAGCTAGTGTATTTCATATTAAGGTGGATTGCTGTTGATCATGCACCTGTAAGTAATATGTATGAGTTTATGACGTTCTTTGGCATCATGCTTACTGGTAGCTATTTAATCATTCATTTTTTATATAAGCAAATTGTGGTAGGTTTGTTTACCATCCCTGTATCATTAATTATTCTCGGTTATGGAAGCGTTTTTACAAAAGCGGTTTCACCACTTGTTCCATCACTGCAAAGCAATTGGTTAACGATTCATGTAATGACAGTTGCATTTTCAAGTGCTATTTTATCGATTTCGTTCGCAACAGGTATTATTTATTTATTAAGAACATTAGATGTTTCTAAATTTTCCATTAGTACTTTTGCCTTGGAATTTGTTATGTATTGTTTAATTGTCGTAATTGGTTTTATCGGTGTGGCCACTTATTTTAACTTAGCCGGAGATAAAATCGAGATTCAATTTGAAAATAAGCTAGGCAAGGAAGAAACAGCCGTTTATACGATGAAGCCGCTAATTGTCAATAAAGATGCAGTAACATCTAGTGGGGATCAGGTTGGCGTTTTACAGATTACCAACAAGATAGATGCGAAGAAATTGAATTCTATAGTATGGTCATTTATCGCTGGAACAATTTTATATGCGTTGATTTTGCTCATTACGAGAAAAAGATTACTTGTTTTATTAAAGCCATTAACGAACCGCGTACAGCCAGCATTAATGGATGAAATTTCATATCGAGCTGTTGTTATAGGTTTCCCGTTGTTCGCTTTGGGAGGTCTGTTGTTTGCCATGATTTGGGCACAGATTGCTTGGAGTAGATATTGGGGCTGGGATCCTAAGGAAGTGTGGGCACTTATAACATTTTTATTTTATGCCGCTTTCCTTCATTTCCGACTTTCTAAAGGTTGGGAAGGGGAAAAGACAGCTTGGTTAGCGATTATTGGCTTTGGAATTATCGTGTTTAACCAGGTATTTGTGAATCTTGTCATTGCAGGTTTACATTCTTACGCGTAAGGGTGCTGTGAATGAAATATTTTCTTAAACTGAATGTAGTGAGTATGCTATATGGGTTAATGTTCTTTATTTCACTAGAAATGCAAGTAAATTATTATCGCATCGTGAGACTCACGGAGTGGGAAGGACAATATTTCGATATCCTATCATTACTTGTTCATGGAGTTGGTTTTGTTGTAGCAACTATTGCGCTATATAAACTAACATTTAAATGGATAGCACATCGTCGATTCGTCTATTGGACAACAATTTTTTGGCTGCCCTATACAGCGTTATTCATTTTTATATTTGCTAGTGTGTATCCAATCACTTATCAGGGAGATATGCCAGCGCCTGTACAAGGGTTAATTCTTTTTGCACTGTTCTTATTTTATCCATTTTATATTGGAACATTGAATATGATTTGCTATCATTCAAAATCTGATGACGTGCAAATCAAATAACCATAAAAAAGAGACATCCGCAATTTGGATGTCTCTTGAATTTTGCACTGTTTATTCTAAAGCTAAAATTAAATCTTTACAACATTAGTTGCTTGTGGTCCGCGGTTACCTTCTTCTACGCCGAACTCCACTTTTTGGCCTTCATCTAAAGTTTTAAAGCCATCCGTTTGAATAGCAGAGAAATGTACAAATACATCATTTCCACCTTCTACTGCGATAAAACCAAAACCTTTTTCTGCGTTAAACCATTTTACTGTACCTTGTGTCATGTGAACAACCTCCCAAAAAAATTAAACAATCATATTGCTTCGATCGCTTGCAAAAAAATCACATATTCAAAAGCTCGTATTACTTTTGAATACGTGATTTTAACGGTTAAGATGAAGTAATGTAATTATTGTTTTAATTATATAACAGTTTCATACATTTATCCAGTATATTCCGATTTTAGTAAGAAAAAATTTACATATTTTAAATATATTTAGTTGATCCAAGCTTTCTCTTTAGCGACAATTACTGCCTCTGCACGTGATTCTACGTTTAGTTTGACAAAAAGTTTGGATAAATAGTTTTCAACGGTCCGCTGTGTGACCCCAATAGCTGAAGCAATTGCTTTATTTGTACAGCCTTGCGCGACAAGCTGTAAAATCTCTTGTTCCTTGTCGCTTAGTAAAACATCTTGTTGCACATTTGATAGATTGGTCCGCTGATGTACAAAATCTAAAAAATCAGCTGCTAATAGGATCTCGCCTCTTAGCGCAGCTTGAATGGTTTGAATCACTTGCTCTTTCGTGGCAAGCTTTGATAACAGTCCATCGACCTTTTTCTCAATCAGTAGTTCGTAATAATCGGAAAGCTCATAGCCAGTATAGAGTAGTATAAGTACTTCTGGTTGCTTTTTCTTAATCATTTCTGAAAGTTGGATGCCGTTGATTGGTTTCATATTAATATCGATCAAAAACAATTGAAAAGCTTGAGCATCCATTCTCGACAGAACAGCTGCACTATCCTGCTCTGTGTCTATACGAACATTTGTTAAATCCTGTAATAAAGTTTTTGTACCATCTAAAACGACAGGATGGTCATCTACAATAAGAATATCAATCATATGATTCCACGTCCTCTTGTATTTGAATAAATATATGCATTCCTTCATTATGACTGGAGGTTATTGTGATGTCTCCATTAAATGCACGGACACGTTGTCGAATACCGTTAATGCCCATAGAAGCGGAAGATTGCATTAAATCTTCAATATCACAGCCAATACCATTATCATCGTATTGAAGGATGAAACCACGATTTATCGCTTGCAGTTTGAGTGAAACTTCAGTTGCCTCAGCATGCTTAATTGCATTATTCAAAAGCTCCTGCACAAGGCGATAGACGACTAAATGTAAGGTTACATCCTGAAATTGGACACGCTCTATTTGGGCTTTTAATAAAAAGTCGGCCCGTATTTTCACTTTTTGAATCAGTTTTTTTAAGGCGATTTGTAGCCCGAATGTGTCTAGCAATGGAGGGCTTAGATTCTCACAATACTCCCGTAAATCCTGCGATGCATTCAGTAATTTCTCTCGAATATCTAATACCTTTTCTTTTTTTATTATCGGCGAGCTAGCAATGACATCTAGCTCTCTCGCTAAATGAAGTTGCTCCTGCAAAATAGTGTCATGTAATTCTTGTGCTAAAATACTTTTTTCCTTTTCAATCATATTCCATAATAATTTATCGAGCCAAGGAAGCTGTGTATCATTGTTATCCTTCATCAGCCTTATTTCACATACTAAATCTTCAATGAGCTTTAAATTATCAATAAACATTGAAACATAGAGGGCAAGCAACTCTAACCAAAGAAGCTCTTCTTTTTGTAATACATGTCTAATTTTTAACATCATTTTTTCTTCACCTGTATCATGTAATAGCAGGTGAGTCATTTCATTCCCTATGTTGACTTCACTACGAGTGAATGGCACATCTTCCGTTATTGTTGTAATCGTAAAAGCTGTAGTACCAAGCTTTTCGGTTATTTCATACTTGAATTGATCTAATAATTCTTGCTGATTTTTAGCTTTACCCATACGATTAACAGCAGCATATAAATTATGTACATAATTGCCAGTAGATGAAAAAATAATCTTTCGATACTTAAAATCTAGCTGCTCTTTTATATAGAAGCTAGCAATGATGACGAAGAATACAAGTATATAGGCGCTCGTAATTTTAATAATCGATAATTTGTCTATAAACAATATGGTAACGCCCGTAGTTAATATTAGTGCACTAAAAAAAGCAAGTGTTGAATAATAGCGCAAACGAGATAATTGATATTCAATATCGAATAATCGTTCATTCACTTGAATGAAGATAAAAGAAAAAGGAATAAACAATAAAAATAATGCAGCTACCTCAGCATGTAAAAAAGGGTTCTGACATAATATTTCAGGTAATACGAAAAATAGTAAAAACGGCAGAAAAGGCGTAATAAACGCAATAGTGATCAGACGGATTTTTGCCAGTTTAGTTCGTAAATAACTCGTTAGTAAAATATAGATGGCATAGAGAACTAGAACAGCAAACATTCCTAAGTTAATTAATGATGTTATCGTCCTGAAGTCAGAATTAACTATTTCAATGAAATCACAGCAAGGTATCAATAGTAATAGTAAATAAAGCCACTTAGTATTGATGTAGCGCCATTCTATACGTAGATAGCGGAAATAAAATTGTAAAAAGTGAATAAAAAGCACTATGCATAAAACGATACCAATAGTTATTACTGATGATCCAATTAGATTTCCTCTAACTGAGGCTCCTGTACTTATATAAGCCAATGAACAAGTTAATAAAAATAATGTTAGTAGACTAGTTAGCAGATTATCTTTATTTCTTCGCCATAAATAGATAGCAACGCCAAAAGATAAGACAAAATAAAACAGTGGAAAAATTATTTGCAAATATAATTCTTCCGGAATATCTTTATGCTTAACTGTAACATAATGAACATGACTATCAGGCTTCATAAATGTTAGTTCCTTAGCACTTCTAACGACAGAATCTAGTTGGATAGAACGAACATCTTCTGCAGGTTTGCCATCGATTGTCAGTAATAGATCACCTTTTTCAATGTTATTTTGCTGTGCCCAATCGGGATAATAGAATTCTTCTACGATAGGTTGTCCGTTAGTTGTGTCCACAAAAATACAAATGTAAGGTATTCGCATTGCCACTACAAGCACATAAATACCGAGGAGTAGGTAGGTTATGAAAATACTATATGTCCATTTACTCATAGTTTTCTCACAATTATTTGCATGATAATATTGCCCCATTTCAATCTTAAGTACCTATATATTATCCATAATTTTTGGTAATTTTGGAATACCGAAATAAGGTGTTTCGGAAAACCACTATCGGTTTTTCGGAATAACGAAGTAGTTTTTTCGGTGTAGCCTATGATAATGTAAATCTAGCATATGTGACGAAAAGGGGGAGCCTTGCATGACAAAGAAAGGGTTGCCAGTAATCCTTTTTTTTCTAGTCGTCATAATGTCGTACCCGAAGACAATAATCGCTAAGAACTTTGAGAATGATGCGGTGAAAGTAGATATTTGCATTATTGGGGGTGACAATCGTTTTGTCTATAAGATTCCTAAGCATTTACATAATGATACGCCGTATGTTGAAATGATGAATAATATTGAATCTTCCTTAGCAAGTCATTGGAAGATAGGGGATGCTCGTTATGAAGCCCACCAGACAGATGTTGCGTATACTTTTGCCATTAAAGATTTAATTAATGAAAAACAAGATGGCCAAATGAAGGTAGCGATACCTTATACTTTTTTAGTAGGCATGTTTGGTGAAAATGAAGCCATTCAATTACGCATTTTGGCTAGCAAATTAATCGACTGGGAAGCCAACTCAAAGAATTGGGCAACTCTTGGCTTTGTGGAACCGCCCACTTATTTTAGTGAACAGGAATATGTTTATGAAGGAGCGGTCAACGAGCTACTACAGAAGAGGGTAGGACATTTTAATGGCACGGTTATGAAAGGGCAAATGGTACTACAAAGTGTTATTTATTTTAGTTTTATTATTGCACAGTTTATTGCCTGTCTAATTTTATCAAGGCGCTTAAAAAAGAGAATTATTGAAAATCCAGAAAACATGCATCAGTTCCGAAAGCTTCACTATATGTACCAAATCATTCCGTTAATGATTATCGTCGTGCAAATTGTTTTTCTAGTCATGTCGGGCTTACTGACTGCGTTTGGTCTCTATTTTTCCCCAGGGATGGATCTAATACTTATTATTGGTCCTATTTTATTTAATATTATTTTGTTACCAATGTTTTTTGTCTCGATTGAGAGTGAAATCTCAAAAGAGCTGGAAAGCAATTCCTTTGGCTCTGACATGTAAATATTGTTTTTATTTTTGGGCGTCCAAATGTAGTTATTAGATGTTATAATGGTCAACAGCATACTTGAAGGAGCTGTTTATTAACATGGCGCATCCAGAAATCGCGTACTTAAATTTACTACAACATATATTAGATAATGGCGTTAAAAAGGAAGATCGTACAGGAACAGGTACATATAGTGTATTTGGCTATCAAATGCGATTTGATTTAAGCAAAGGTTTTCCTCTTTTAACGACTAAACGTGTACCATTCAAGCTTGTAGCAAGCGAGTTACTTTGGTTTATCAAAGGGGATACAAATATTCGTTATCTACTACAAAACAACAATCATATTTGGGATGAATGGGCTTTTAAAAAATGGGTTGAGTCTGATGAATATTCAGGTCCTGATATGACTGACTTTGGTCGTCGTTGCTTAGTGGACGAGTCTTTCAATGCTGACTATAAAAAAGAGTTAGCATCATTTTGTGAGCGTGTTTTAACAGATGATGAATTTGCACGTCAATACGGCGAGCTTGGAAATGTTTACGGCAAGCAGTGGCGTAATTGGACAACATCAACAGGGGAAAGTATCGATCAATTGCAAGATGTAATCGATCAAATCAAACACAATCCAGATTCACGACGCATTATTGTCAATGCGTGGAATCCAGAAGATGTTATCAATGCTGGAGCAAAGGGCAGTAAAGCTGCATTACCTCCATGTCACGTGATGTTCCAATTTTATGTCGCAAATGGTAAATTGAGCTGTCAGCTAATGCAAAGAAGCCTTGATACATTACTAGGCTGTCCATTTAATATTGCCTCATATGCATTACTGACACATTTAATTGCACATGAATGTGGTTTAGAAGTTGGCGAATTTATTCATAGCATTGGGGATGCTCATATATATGTAAATCACGTGGACCAAGTAAAAGAACAGCTTTCACGTGAGCCTAAGGACCTGCCAACCTTGAAAATTAATCCAAATAAAACGTCGATTTTCGACATAGAGCTCGAAGATCTCTCTATTGATGGCTATGATCCACACCCAACAATTAAAGCACCAATTGCCGTTTAAACAGAAACAGCAGCCGTCTTGGCTGCTGTTTTTTTTAGCGAACTATTTGCGAATCGTCGGGTAGAATGGCTGACGTGGCGGATAGGTTTGTTAGAGCGAAGGATAGAAGAGGCAAAGGGATGGATAGAACCGGCAAAATAATGTAAAGAAGACAGAGGGTCGGATAGTTAAGCCGAAGCGACGGAAAGAACCAGCAGAGGGACGGATAGAAATGCCGAAGCGACTGAAAGAAGAGTCAAAGCGACGAATAGAACCGCCAAAGCAACAGGAAGAGCCATATTGGCTAATTTATAGCCGAATTTCTCTAGCAATCATATGAAGGATGTTTAAATTTATGAAATTTTTCCGATATAAGTTTTAATCTGGAAGTCCTATAAAAAATTTAGAGGTGAATGATGTGAGGAGATCATTGATTTTTCAAATAGACGGAAGAGAACGTGAGCAACGTTTAAGGACGAAATTGCTTATGAATACTCCTCAACCAAAAGAGGGATCTGAGCTACCACACATCTCTACAAAACTAACACAGGAGCAAATACATAATATGATGCAAGTCATTGAGGAAATTCGCCTGAAACGTTATAAAGAAAGACTATAAATGTAAGCGCCTTCTAAGCTATAATAGCTGAGGAGGTGTTTTTAATGAACGTGATTTTTATAGAAGCGATTTCAGGTACAGAGCTTTTACAAATGGTGTCACATGATGTAGCAGGCATATTAGCAGCGGTGCAGGGCGAAAGTGTGACGTTTCCAGTTGGCCATTTTAAGTATGAATTTCATAACTTAGACTTTTATGAGCAAGATGGAGAAATACGACAAGAATTAGTCATTTACGTAAAGAAAATATAACCATCGTATAATACTCCGTAAAAAAGAAAAAATAAATACAGGTGCAAGTAGAGCAATTTAATTGCTTTTATTTAAACCTGTAACTATAATAGTTACAACAGGTGGTGATACATATGGTGAACAGTCGATTTTCGGTAGCGATCCATATACTTTCTCTCATTGCAACAACATCTGATAAAAGCCAGCTGACGTCTGAGTATATCGCAGGAAGTGTGAATACAAATCCAGTTGTCGTGCGACGAATGATCGGTGTGTTAAAAAAAGCGGGCTTACTAACATCGCAATCAGGTATTGCAGGCTATGACTTATTAGTGGAGCCGAAAGATTTAACGCTATTAGCTATTTACCATGCGATTGATGGGCCAGAGCAGCTATTTGCGATTCATGATGAGCCAAATCCAGCATGTACGGTTGGTCGAGAAATCCAACGGACATTGGAAGGTGTTTATACATCTGTCTGGCATGCAATGGAAGAACAACTACAAGCACAAACTTTACAGGATGTGCTAGATCAACTTCGTTAACATCAACGAAGTCGGTCTTTTGTATCCAACCTGTAACTAGAATGGTTACACATGAGAATAGGAGGAATTATTAATATGAAAATAGCGGTAATTGGTGCAACAGGGAAAGCAGGACAAAAAATTGTAGGGGAGGCACTGCAACGTGGTTATGATGTAACTGCGATTGTACGTTCATCTTCAAAAGTAACGTCAAATATTCAAGTAATTGAAAAGGATGTCTATGAATTATCTCAAGAAGATGTGAAAGGTTTTGACGTAGTCGTAAATGCATTTGGTGCTCCTTTTGGTCAGGAGGAATTACATGTGAAAGCTGGCCGTCATTTAATTGAAATTTTCACTGGTATTCATACAAAATTATTTGTTGTCGGTGGTGCAGGTAGTCTGTTTGTAGACCCAGAAAAAACTGTACGCGTAATGGATACACCGGATTTTCCAGAAATGTTTTACGCGACAGCTAAAAACCAAGGTGAGAATTTACGTGACTTACAACAATCAACTATTACTTGGACATTCTTAAGCCCATCTGCTTTCTTTGATCCAGAAGGTTCACGTACAGCTAATTATACTACTGGAGAAGATCATTTATTAGTAAATGCTGCTGGAGAAAGTTATGTGAGCTATGCAGATTATGCCGTTGCAGTGTTAGATGAAATTGAAAATCCAAAGCATGTTAACAGCCGTTTTACAGTTTCTTCTAATAAATATTGATTTAGAACGGAACATATAAAATATATTTATAAGTCAAAGTGTTCTTGGAATATGGTGTACATTAGCTGAACTAATACAAACAATTAGTTCAGCTTTTTTTATATTGTGATTACTGAACGATTGGGAAAATTTATCTCGCATTGTAATAGTTCGATTGGTGAAGATTAATAATCAGTGAAGGATGAACCCACAGCTTAAAGTTTCACTTTATGTTTTTATAATCAGCTTGAATTAATTTCCTGTTGATCTAAGGGTATTCTTGCTTCTAACCCTTTAATAATAACGAGTAAAATGACTAACCAAAGTAAAAAAGTGGTGACCTTATATCTTAATGGTTTCAGCGTAGTGCTCGGTTTTTAGAGAATAACAATATCTTTTCAAGGAAATTTTCATTTTACAGACAAATGACTGTTTACAATACGGCATTAATTAGCTACTATCAAGTGTGAGGATTACATAAAAGGAGACGACAATTATGTCCACACAACGAATAGAAAAAGACTTTTTAGGTGAACGTGCCTTACCAAGCAATGCTTATTACGGAATTCAGACGCTTCGTGCAACTGAAAATTTCCCGATTACAGGATATACAATTCACCCTGCTCTTATTAAAGCAATGGGTATTGTAAAAAAAGCAGCTGCTTTAAGTAATATGGAGGTACACCTACTTTCAACAGATATCGGAGATGCAATTGTCGAGGCTGCACAAGAAGTTATTGACGGCGAGTGGGATGCTGAATTTATCGTTGACCCAATCCAAGGTGGAGCTGGCACATCTATTAATATGAATGCCAACGAGGTTATTGCTAACCGTGCCTTAGAGATTTTAGGCAAAGAAAAAGGCGACTACAAAACAATTAGCCCAAACAGCCATGTTAATATGTCACAATCAACAAACGATGCTTTCCCAACAGCAATTCATATTGCTGTGTTAAATTTGATAGATGAACTACTTCTTACAATGGAAAACATGCAAGCGGTGTTCCACCAAAAAGCGGAGCAATTCGCGCATGTTATTAAAATGGGTCGTACACATTTACAAGACGCTGTACCGATTCGATTAGGGCAAGAATTTGAAGCATATTGCCGTGTAATCACACGTGATATTGCGCGTATTCGCCAATCTCGCCCAAATTTATATGATGTAAATATGGGAGCAACAGCTGTTGGTACAGGTTTAAATGCATTTCCTGACTATATTCAATCAGTTGATGTTCATCTTGCTGAAATTTCAGGATTGCCACTTAAAGGCGCTACACACCTGGTGGATGCAACACAAAATACTGATGCTTATACAGAAGTATCAGGCGCATTAAAAATTTGTATGATTAATATATCGAAAATTGCTAATGACCTTCGTTTAATGGCATCTGGTCCACGTGCTGGATTAGGGGAAATCGTTTTACCAGCTCGTCAACCTGGATCTTCTATTATGCCAGGGAAAGTAAATCCTGTTATGCCAGAGGTTCTTAACCAAGTGGCATTCCAAGTAATTGGTAATGACCATACGATTTCTTTAGCTTCTGAAGCAGGACAATTAGAATTAAACGTTATGGAGCCTGTTCTTGTCTTTAACTTAATTCAATCTATTAGCATTATGAATAACGTGTTCCGAGCATTTACACAAAATTGCTTGAAGGATATTGAAGCAAACGAAGACCGCATGAAAGAATATGTGGAAAAAAGCGTTGGTGTGTTAACAGCAGTGAACCCACATATTGGCTATGAGGTAGCTGCACGAATTGCGCGTGAAGCAATTTTATCTGGTCGTTCAATTCGTGAGCTTTGCATTGAAGAAGGTGTACTAACGAAAGAGCAATTAGATTTAATTCTAGATCCATATGAGATGACACATCCTGGTATTGCCGGATCAAGTATTATGAAATTAAAATAATTTATTATGAAAGCACTTTGTCTAAGGCAAAGTGCTTTTTTGTTTTTAAAAACTATTATGTCAATAAATTTTAGGAGTCATACTTTTATATCACATCTTCATTGAAACAATGGTTTTTGATATTACGAAAGTACTTTCTCATTTGTAAATCATTTTCCTTACAAAAGTTGGTCTTTTTTCTATGAATTTCAGGAGAATTAAACTATAATGACTACATTGGAATAATATAATAGTTGGGGGAATTTAGTATGAGTTTACGTAAAAAAAGTATAATTTGCTTTTCTACTTTAAATGTTCTCATGGGTATCATTTTAATTATAGACCTAGCAAATTTAACTTCATTAAAATGGCTATCCACTTTATTAACGGTAATTGGGATTACTATGACATTATCTTGTATTTTCTATGTGAAATTTAAAATTATTAAGCCTATTAATCAATTAGCAGAATCCGCTCAAGCAATCGCTGATGGAGATTTGCATACTGCTCCGATTGAAATAAATTCCAATGATGAGATTTCAGACTTAGCTAAAGCGTTTATAGAGATGAAAGAACAATTACATACGATGACACAAAAAATTGCCAGTAGTTCTACAGATTTATCAGCGAGCATAGAGGAGTTATCAGCAAGTACAAATGAAATTACAAATGCAGTTAACGAAGTTGATTCACAAATGGAGAATACGACTGAGGGTCTTAAGAAAGCAGCACAGTCTGCAAATGAAAGTGCTATTGCTATGCAAGAAACTGCTGATGGCATTGAACGTATTACCGTGGCAACGCAAGATGTATTTGATCATGCAAAAGAAGCAAATGACATTGCAGGCAACGGTGCGGAAATTTTACATGTGGCTAAAAATCAGATGGAATTTATTTCGACTTCTACTGAAAAAACAAGTGAATTAATGCAGCAATTATCTGGAAAAATGACGGATATCAAATCTATGACAGACATGATTACGGCTATTACGGATCAAACGAATTTGCTTGCATTAAATGCAGCGATTGAAGCGGCTCGTGCTGGAGAGCATGGTAAAGGCTTTGCAGTAGTAGCAGAGGAAGTTCGAAAATTGGCTGAGCAATCTAAGCATTCGGCTATTCAAATTGTCGAGCTAGTAGTGGGCATTGAAAGTGATACAAAACAAGTAGCTACTTCTGTCGAAGAGGACTTGAAAAATGTTCAACAGGGCGTCTATGTTATTGATGAGGCTACAAAGTCGTTTGGTACGATCTCTCAGCATGTTAGCAAAATGACGAACCAGCTAGAGGATATATCCGCAACGGCTGAAGAACTTTCAAGTAGTGCGAATGAGGTGACAAAATTAGTATCGACAATCGCTAATGGAATGGATAGTTTGTCTAATTCTACAGAGGTCGTTCTGCAGTCAGTTGATGAGCAAAGTGCCTCCATGCAAGCAGTCAACATGGTAGTGTCACAAGACTTATGTGCACAGGCTGAAAATTTACAAAAGCTGACACAGAGATTTAGTAGACACTAATTGAAAGAAATATAGTATTCATTAAAAAAGGCTATTTTGCAGGAATAAATTTTTTCTGCGAAATAACCTTTTTTATTTTATATGAGGCGGATTGATTAATCTTTGTTACTAGTGATAGCGTAGAGCCGATTCCTTTACTTAATAGCTTCGAAATAAAATATTAAATAAGCCGAAAAAATCCGTTTTTATCGTCAAAAATACTATGCTAATCATAAACAACATTTCTGCGAGAGTAGCAACAAAATCTCTTTTATTTTCCGCATATCTCCATTCCATAAATGCTCGTAACATTTCAGATGCTATTAAAAAGACAATCATGATAAACCACGGTTCTGAATACCGAAAAATTCCAACTTTATCATAGTGAATTGTTTGATACGAACTAATTAAAAATAGAATCATAAAAATTATTCGTACAGACCAATCTAGTTTTTTATGTCTTTCGTTAATGTGATTATAAGAAAACCATTTCTTTCTTTCGACACCTAACAGCCTTCTAATGACAAATTCAAAAGTACTAATTACTAAAACAAGCACAATTAGAAAAAGCATTAGTGTTCCAAATTCGATATTAATATTATTCAATTTCATTCACCTCACAACCTGATCTTTTCTTAACTAAACGAAAGAGGTAGTAACTCTAGATTATTTAATTTCTATAATACATAAACTTCCTGATAAAACATGAAGAGTTATATTCCACCCTTCACTGACTTTTTGAAAATATTTGATATATAAAGACGCGCCATATATGCACATTGTGACACCCAAATGCCTCTAAGCTTCTTCATATGATCCCGAATCCCACCCTTTTCTAAACTAACTGAAAATTTTATCTGTATAGAGAGTGTAGCACAGCAGATCATTATTTGGTAATTAATTGGAGAGTGTACGACAAACGGAAGTACCGGTTATATGCATACACGAGTATTCGAGTGCGGGAGCATGGGGAGACTTTGAAATTTATTTAAAAACACTAAAAGATGAAATTATGATTTAGGTATTATTTGATTTTATTGGTATAATATTGAAAGAAAGGTAGGGGGTATGAATGGGGATAAATTTTAATAGCTTTTTTAAAGAAGAATTGTCAGTAATCGATATTCAGACAGCTATGGTACAAGGTGATATAACATCAAAAGAAATAACTATGTATTATTTACACAGAATTGCTAAGTATGATCAAGGTGGACAGAAGATTAATTCTATGCTTGAAATTAATCCAGAAGCGATATTTATTGCCGAAGCATTAGATGAGGAAAGACTAACAAAAGGGGCTAGAGGGCCTCTACACGGAATTCCGGTAGTTTTAAAAGATAATATCGAAACGAAAGATTTTATGCACACTAGTGCAGGCGTAATTGCATTAGAAAATTATTTAGCTAAGCAGGATGCATTTCTAGTAAAAAAGCTCCGTGAAGCAGGGGCAGTTATTTTAGGGAAAACAAATATGACTGAATTAGCAAATGGTATGTCGAGTACGATGTGGGCAGGTTATAGTTCTCGAGGTGGTCAAACACTTAATCCTTATGGTGATCCAGAACTTTTTGTGGGAGGATCTAGTTCGGGGTCAGCAGTAGCGGTAGCATCGAATTTTTCTGTTTTATCAATTGGAACTGAGACAGACGCCTCGATTTTAAGTCCTGCTATTCAAAATTCAGTAGTCGGCATAAAACCGACTGTTGGGCTCATTAGTCGACAAGGCATTATTCCGTTTACATACTCTCAAGACACAGCAGGGCCAATGGCTAGAACAGTAACAGATGCAGCTATTTTATTGGGCGTATTAACAGGAGTAGATCAAGACGACGTCGCTACATATAAAAGTGAAAGAAGATTATATAAGGATTACACCAAGTTTTTAGATGTAACGGGATTAAATGGTGCTAGAATTGGTGTTTATAATAATGCCTCAAAAGCTTATTATGACTCAGGGGAATATGATGAAACACTTTTTAATAATGCCATTCAGGTTTTAAGAGAGCAAGGAGCCGAAATTATAGAAGGAATCGAAATCCCTTCTTTTCATAGAGACTGGAAATGGGGAGTACCGCAATATGAATTAAAGCATAGTTTAAATAATTTCCTTGTTAATCTACCTTCTCACATGCCTGTCCATTCTATCTCTGAGTTAATTCAATTTAATAAACGTTCAAAAGGAAAGTCGTTGAAATATGGGCAGGATAAATTGGAATCGAGAGAGAAATTATCGAACACGTTAAGAGATTCTGACTATTTACATGCAAAACTAGAGGATTTGTATTTTTCTCAAGAACAAGGAATCGACTATACATTAAAAAAATATGAATTAGATGCGATTATTTTTCCATCATATATAGGTTCGACAATAAGTGCGAAAGCTGGATATCCGTCTATTGCCGTCCCAGCAGGGTATATGGAAAATGGGAGACCGTTTGGTATAACTTTCGCAGGAACTGCATTTAGTGAAGATGTTCTAATAAAACTCGCATTTTCATTTGAGCAAGCAACTAAATTACGAAAAGCTCCGAAGTTGAGTGAGTAGTTTTAAAATATCTAACTGCCTCAATTGACTTTAAAAATACAGTACTTTACTATTAATAGTAAGAAATCTGGTATTTTCCAATTTCTTTACAACTGAATAGCGTGGAGTAATAGGTGTAAATTGCGTGCGATTTACTTAAATGGGAAGTCGGTGCAAATCCGACACTGTCCCGCAACTGTAAATGTGAGCGACTTTTCATAGACCACTGTTTAACGACGGGAAGGGGAAAAGTAGTGATGATCATGAGTCAGGATACCTGCCTATTATGAGTACACACCATAACCCTACGAGGAATAGGAGGTGGCATGTTGACAAAACAGAATGCTCTGTTCGTCACTGTACGTCAAACGCCCAAGATAAAAGAAGGTATTTGCTGTCGAGCTAATTCTTTCATATTTGGGCATTGTTTGACATTATATGATGAACGAAAAAGATAGAATGAAGGATTTCCTCGCGTTAATAGGAAATCCTTTTTTTACTGATGACTTCCGTTTTGAAAATATGTACGAAAAGAGGATGCAGTATGACGAATATTCATGTATATACAGCACAGCAACCACAATCTTTAGATATGAAAATTTGTAAGCAGCCACGCACTGAAGTTACTAAGAAAGCTACAACAAGAATGGTTGTAGAATCACTTGTTGATCAATTAATAGCTAGCAATCTTATTAGTAATGAACGATTATTTGAGCAAATTTTATATAACAAAGATATTATTTGGATTCAAAATGAAAATATTAAAGGGCACCTTTTTGCAAAGGCGGATATAACAGATCAGCTTAAAACAAAAACAAATAGTTTTATGATGTATATGCCGACAAATCCAATTGTGTATGAGGTGAATGGTGAGCATTATCATTTAATTACACGCATAGATTCGACGCGTGCAAAACCAAATTTAGAGCGACTTTCCCAAGATCCTAATCCAATATTAAGTGCTGCTCGGGTCAATGATTTATTGTGCTCGATCGTAATGCGCTTTTATGAAACATATTTCGAGGATCTATCACAGGTAGCTCATAAAGACAAAAAACTGATTAATTTTGTAGAGCGAGAGTATCATCAATTTTTAGAAGCTGTGAAGGAACTTAATGATTATCATTTAAACTGGCATCCACGTGGTAACGGTCATGAACTATTGCTAGAATTAATTGATAATTTGCAACTTTTGAGAAGCCGACCTGGCAAGATTTTAATCGATTTTTCTACTTCCCATAGCCACGTTGTGGAACCTTCATATCGCATTTTTAAACAAGCATAGAAAACAGTACAAGCTTTATAAAAATAGTCGTGCTGGGTGAAGAAGAATACCCGCGAAAGCAGGGTAAATACCCGCGGAAGCAAGGTAAATACCCGCGCAAAGGCAGAATACCCGCGGATGCACAGTAAATACCCGCGAAAGGAGAGCAAGTACTCGCGCAAAGCAAGATTACCCGCAATAGCATAGTAAATCCCCACGAAACATAATAAACAGGACGATGATATAAAATCATGTCCTGTTTTTATGAATTCAGTCAATACAATGCATAGCTGCTTCTGCTTCTTGCCAAGGAACGGAGTAGCCCTTGCCTTTTGTACAAAAAATACTAGAGGATGTATACTCGGGGTCGGCGTTTTTATCGTAGCCAATTTGTGCAATGATGTCTTCCGTATTGTGACACACATCATAACCATCAAATTGTAGAGAAAGTACGCCCTTACCATTAGTATAGGCAGCAAAGGTTGTACTGTAGCTCATAAATGTTGCGACAGGGGCTCGACCGGTTAAAATCGCATCATGTTCAGTTAAGATTGGCGCTTCAAATGTACCAGCAGCTTGTTGAATATCGGTCATCATGCGGCCGATAAAATCACTAGGAGCTTTTAGCTTAAAGCGATAATACGGCTCTAGTAATACATTTTCTGCTTGCTCTAGCCCTTGCCGTAATGCTCGAAATGATGCCTCACGGAAGTCGCCACCATCAGTATGTTTAATATGTGCGCGTCCCGTTAAAAGAGTGAAGCGAACATCTGTCACAGGGAATCCTGTTAACAGCCCATGATGAGCGCGCTCGAATAAATGTTTTTCAATGAGTCGTTGATGCCCTACCGATAAATCATCCGCATGACATGCATTGACAAATGTATTACCAGTACCGCGTGTATTTGGCTCCATCAATAAATGTACTTCTGCATAATGCTTTAATGGCTCAAAATGACCATAGCCTGTCACCGTTGTTGCGATCGTTTCCATATATAAAATCTGGGGTTCGCTAAATGAAATGTCTAGTGAGAAGCGTTTATTAAGCACGTCGACAAGAACCTCGAGTTGGATGACACCCATAATATGTACATGAATTTCTTGAAATTTTTCATGCCACAGCACACGTAATGATGGTTCTTCCGCTTCGAGTGTGCGGAAAATTTTTAATACATCCTTTATATGTTGATCGCCTTCATATTGTACTTTCGCCTGTAATGTCGGTACTAATTCATAAGGCTGCGGGTTACCTGAATTACCAATGATATCTCCGATGTTTGCTTGACTAATTCCTTTAACAGCGAAAATCTCCCCGGCCTCGACCTCTTGAACTGTTACATAACGACTGCCATTGTATAGTCGAATCTCAGTCACTTTTTCTGTTACATCTCCAAAGGAAAATTCATCACGCACATGTAACGTTCCTTGTTGTGCCTTTAAAAAAGTTAAGCGTTGATGCCCATCATGACGAATTTTAAACACTTCACCTTGGAACGGGGCATTGTTATTTAAATGTGTTTCTGTAAGTAGGGGAAGCTGTGCTAGGAATTCCTTTATCCCAATATCTTTCAAGGCAGAGCCAGAAAAACATAGAAAGGCCTTTTCCTGTTTAACCATCGTTTGTAAGTGAGTAAGGCAGCTAGAGCTATCCAATGTCTCATTAAGAAAAGCATCGAGAAGCTGCTCATCACGTTCAGCAAGCCACTCCATCATGTGAGTTGAAACATAGTCCGAACGGAGCGGTTCATCTACTAATAGTACATCCTGAGAGCAGTCCTTTTGAAGCTGTGCCATTACGGCTCCAACATCCGCTCCTTCACGGTCAATTTTGTTGATAAAGAAAAAGGTTGGAACGTGATATTGGCGTAAAAGTTGCCACACTGTTTCCGTATGACCTTGTAGTCCTTCAACCGCACTAACAATAATAATGGCATAATCCATAACCCGAATTGCACGCTCCATCTCTGGCGAGAAATCGACGTGTCCAGGTGTATCGATTAACGTATATGTATCATTTCCAATCGTCATGCGACCTTGCTCTGCAAAAATCGTAATGCCTCGCTGACGCTCTAGCTCATGATTATCTAGAAATGTGTCCTGGTGATCTACTCGACCACGGGCTTGAATACTGTTTGTATGAAATAGTAACTGCTCAGAAAATGTTGTTTTTCCTGCATCAACGTGAGCAAGTACTCCAATTGTTACATTCATAAAAAATCCTCGTTTCTATTAATTCATATCAACATTGTAACAGAAATGGGTGAAAAAATATTTCGTGTAGAGTTTATGTCGCAATAGTGTTAATATATTTATGATTATGATTTATTTGTAAGATTGTGTATCTGATTATTTACAACAAAATAAAAACGACGTATTGGTGCAAATGATTTTGTCATTTGCTTAAAAGGGAAATCGGTGCAAATCCGATGCTGTCCCGCAACTGTAAATGGGGAGTCTATACGAGATGCCACTGTAGCCACGCTATGGGAAGGCGTATAGATGATGAACCTAAGCCAGGATACCTGCCAATATATATTTTTTACTTAAACCACGAGGATGGAGATAGTGAACAGGTTGAAGAACCTTTCTTTCGCTATGCTAACCTCTTGGAAACAAGGGGATTTTTTTATGCCCTTTTTAACTTCTTGTAATACGAACTTGGTAGCAAAGAAGTCTAATGATTTCTTTCTATATATTTAACATCAAAGGAGAAGAGGACATGAAGAAATGGAAACAATTATGGCTTGTCTTTGCAATAGCATTGATCGCTATATTGGGCGCGTGTAACGCAAAGGACAAACCAGAATCTGCAGCGAAGGGTGAGAAAATAGAGCCTTCACAAGCTGAAACGACAGAAGTAACCATTGAAAATAATGGAACAACACAAGTATATAAGGAAGCACCCAAAAAAGCGATTAGCTTAAATCAGCACGTGACAGAAATTATGCTGGCTTTAGGTTTAGAAGATTCCATGGTAGGGACGGCATACTTAGATGATAAAATTTACGAGCCCCTGCAAGCTGCCTACGATAAAGTGCCTGTGTTAGCTGAACAGTATCCTTCAAAGGAGCAGGTTATTAATGCTGAAGCAGACTTTTTATACGGTGGTTGGAAAAGTGCCTTTGGAGAGAAAGGTGTTGGTACGCAGGAGGAGCTTGAGACATTGGGGATTCACACCTATTTACATACTGCCTCAAACATGACGAAACCTACTTTAGACGATATTTTCACAGATATTCGAAATATCGCAAAAATTTTCCGCGTTGAGGATCGTGGAGAAGCTTTAATTGAGAAAATGACAAAGGATGTCGAGGCAGTTCGAGCAAAATTACCGCAAGATGGGAAAGAAATGCGCGTTTTAGTGTTTGATAGTGGAGATAAAGATGTCTTTACTGCTGGACAGAACTTTATGAATGAGCTAGTCACTATGGCTGGCGGTAAAAATATTTTTGGTGATGTAGAATCAGGATGGACTACGGTATCAAAAGAGGATGTAGTAGAACGAAATCCAGAAGTTGTTGTAGTCGTTGATTACGGAGAAACTACAGCGGAAGAAAAAATAAATTTCTTAAAAAATGATCCAGCCCTAAAAGAAACGGAAGCAGTAAAAAATGAACGCTTTGTGATCTTACCGCTTTCTGCTGCGTCAGAAGGAGTTCGTGCTGCAGAAGCTATTCAAGTATTAGCAAAAGGCTTCTATCCTGAAAGCTTTAAAAACTAGAAAAAATCTGGGCTAGCGTTTTGCTAGCTCTTTTTTTATAAGGAGAGGAATAAATGAGTGCATTCCGTACAAATATACCGGATAAAACCTTTGAAAAGCTAAACAGTAATGGAGATTTTACTCGTCTTGCCGTAAGTCCCGGCATTATTAATAAGCATTATACTCCTGTACAATTTAAAACAATAGCTAAGGTTGTAGGGGAAACTGGTGCTATCAAATATTCAGCCTCTTACAGCATATTATTATCTATTCCAACAATAGATGTAGCAAATACGATTGAGGATCTAGAAGATGCTGGTCTGTATGTGGCAAAGCAAGGACCGATTGTGGCGATGAAGGCCTGTGATTTTTGTGATGGGGATAAGATGGAGGCAGCACCGATTACTGAACAGCTATATCATTCATTAGAAGGAATAACGGTCCCTACAAGATTACGTGTAAACGTCAATGGCTGTGCCTCTGCCTGTTATAATGCGGTGTATGATGATATTGGGCTTGTCTATCAAAAGGATAGCTTTGACGTCTATTTAGGAGCAGTACCAATGGGGGCGAATGCACAAGCCGGAGCTCTATTTGCAAAAAGGGTAGGCGTGGAGCATATTGAAGATTTTTTAAAGCAAATCATCAGTCTCTATAAGGAACATGCACGTCCAAATGAACCTTTTTATAAATTTTATAGCAGAACAAAATCTGCTGATTATTGGAAGATGTTAAAAAGTAAGACTTAATCGAATTATGAAAGCAAGAAATTTTATTTGGTTGTTAATCAACTATAATTAATTCCTAGTTCAATACGGTGAACAATATAGATGTCTTGCTCAATAATATTCGGGTCACCCGTTGGAATTCTCACCACTGTAAAATCCTCTCTGGGATAAAAAAACAATTTCTCCTTAAAAGCAGGAATAATACTTAGGGCGTCGAAATATTCTACTAAGTAATGAAAATTCAACACAAAGGGGATTTAAAATATGACTTTGAAACAAGGGATTCAACCAGAAGATCTATATCAATTAAAATCTGTGGCAGATCCACAAGTATCACCTGACGGAACAGAAGTTGTGTATGTAGAGACGCATATTGATGAGAAGAAAAAGGACTACGTGTCTAATTTGTTTTACATAAACTTGCATGAAAAAAAGCCTCAACAATGGACATTTGGTGAAGATAAAACGAATTCACCTGTTTGGTCTCCTGATGGCAGTAAAATAGCGTTTGTATCAACGAGAAATGGCAAACCACAGATTTTTGTGCTTTCTAAAGCAGGTGGGGAAGCGAAACAAGTTACTAATTGTAAAAATGGTGCGACATCGCCTGTTTGGTCTCCGTGTGGTAAGAATATAGCATTCTCGGCAAATTTAGGTAAAAATGAAAGCGTTTATGATAAAGCTGAAAAAGATAAGAAAGAGGATAAAGAACTTAAACCACTTGAAATAGAAAAGATGAAATATAAGTCAGATGCTGCTGGGTTTATTGATATGGAGCAATTTTCTCAAATTGCCATCGTCAATCTGGAATCTGGAGAATTAGAGCTAGTTACGGAAGGAAAACATAATTTACAACTTGGTACATGGTCTCCAAACGGAAAATATCTTTCTTACATTGCTGACTTAACAGAGGATCAAGATTTTTCATTCGTGTGTGATATTTACTTATTGGATTTAGAAACGAAACATGGTCGCAAGTTAACGGAAGGAACAGGGGTGTTTTACCAAACATCATGGTCACCGAATAGCCGTTACGTAGCTTATATTGGAAGTGAAAGAGAATTTGAAAATGCGACACAAGCAAAGCTATGGATTTATGATTTGGAAAATAACAATACGACATGTGTAACGAGTGAATTTGACGCGTCAGTCGGTGATTTTGTCGTCGGTGATTTCCTGCAAGGTGTCGTTGCTCCGCGTATCCAATGGTTGGATGATAACAAAAGCTTTTACTTCCAAGTGACGGATCATGGAAATACAGCGATTTATTTTGGCAATCTATCTGGAGAATTATATCCAGCTATTCATGATGATCAGTATGTCTATGGTTTTACGCTTGATCATAAAAATGATAAAGCAGTAGTCGCAATCAGCACGACTACAAACCCTGGTGATCTATTTTACGTAAATTTAAATACCGGTGAAAAGGAACAGCTTACTACAGTTAATGAAGAATTTTTAAAGACGAAAGAATTATCTGTTCCAGAAGCAATTGAATATGAAGGGGCAGATGGCTGGAAAGTAAGCGGTTGGATGATGAAGCCTATTGGCTATGAAGAAGGAGAAAAGTACCCACTTATTCTTGAAATCCATGGTGGACCTCACGCTATGTATGCCAATTCATATTTTAACGAATTCCAAATTCTTGCTGCACAAGGTTATGCGGTTCTCTTTACGAATCCTCGCGGAAGCCATGGCTACGGTCAAAAATTTGTGGATGCGGTTCGTGGTGATTATGGCGGCAATGATTATAATGATCTAATGGCCGCTGTTGACTATGCATTGGAGCATTATGATTTCATTGACAAAAACCGTCTCGGGGTGACAGGTGGGAGCTATGGGGGCTTCATGACAAACTGGATTGTCGGTCATACAAATCGCTTTAAAGCTGCTGTTACGCAACGTTGCATTTCTAACTGGATTAGCTTTTACGGCGTAAGTGATATCGGCTATTACTTCAATGACTGGCAAATCCAAGCGGGACTTGACGATATAGAGAAGCTATGGAATCATTCGCCACTTAAATATGTAGACAATGTGGAGACGCCACTGTTGATTTTACACAGCGAAAAAGACTATCGCTGTCCGATTGAACAAGCAGAGCAATTATTTATTGCCTTAAAACATCGTAAAAAAGAAACTAAATTTGTTCGCTTCCCTGAATCCAATCACGAACTTTCTAGAAGCGGAAAACCAACGTTACGAATCAATAGACTAGAATATATTAGGGATTGGTTTGTGAAATATCTATAAAATAAATATAGGTGGCAAAAGAAGTGAAAATACTCCTTTTGCCACCTATTATTTTTACATGCCTTGTTTAACAAAAGCTGTTTTCGTAAAGATTGCTACTCTTCAACTAACGGCGCAGGTTCGTTGAAGAAGGAAATAAAAATATCTTCAAAGGAACATCTTTGACGCAAAGAGTAAAGGCAAATCCATAGACGGTTTCCTAAATAATTTTAAAATTTTTGAACGAAATGAAGCATCGCTCCGTCTAATGGAGGAAGGAGGCGAAAAGGATGGAATTTGAAATCGTGCAGCGTGCTATTCGTGGGGATCATCAAGCGATACTTTCACTTATTGAAATGGATGAAGATATTTTATATCGCATGGCTTTTACATATCTGAAAAATGAGGAAGACGCTTTAGACGTGATGCAGGACCTAGTTTACAAGGCACTGAAAAAAATGCATACCGTTAAACAGCAAGAATATGCCAGAACATGGCTCGTGCGCGTCTTAATCAATTGTTGTAAAGACCATTTACGAAAACGTCAACCAACCGTTTCAATTCAGGAACATCACCAAGTTGAATGGGTCATCTACTCTGATATGGAGAGGTTATTGGAACACTTATCCTTGTCGGAGCAGCAACTCGTCTATATGAAATATTTTCAGCAACTAAAAAACAAAGAAATTGCCGAGTTAAATCAAATTCCGGAGGGTACTGTAAAGTCTAAGCTTCATCACATACTAAAAAAGCTTAGAAACTTCGCTGGAGAAAAGGAGGACTGGCTATGAGTAAACTACCGATTAACGTTCCAAAAGAGAAACTTCAACAAGTACGGATGGATATGTTTCGTAAAGTTCAACGAGAAAAAAGAGCAAAGAAGCGCATTGTTTCGGTTTCAATAGCCTTTTTGTTTTGCTTAAGCTTTTTATTTTCAATTCGTGTTTCTCCTACTATTGCTAGCCATGTTGCAAAAATACCTGGCTTTCAAGCAATTGTATCTGCGGTTGTAAGAGATAAAGGGATAAAAGATATTGTGGACAATGACTACTATGAAGAAATCAATGCGACGCAGTCTAAAAATGGACTATCGCTTACATTGCAAGGCGTGATTGCAGATAATTCAGGATTAGTACTTTACTATGACGCCGATGCCTCATTTGATATTTCGGAATTACACTTGGAGGAAGTTCATTTGTTTCAAGGGAACGAAGAAATTAAAGGGGGTTCATTTACAAGCAATTCATCACATCAAACACGCATCTCTTCTTCGGTAGATTATAGTTTTTCAGAGCCTTTCGCTTATACATCAAAGGATTTTAAAGCGGTTTTTCGTTTTTATGATAAAGATAAGGGGAACATTGAAATGACGATACCGTTTTCACTACAAAACGAAATCGCAAAGGAAAAAATTATTACTGCGAATCGTATTGTAGACGTAGGTGGTCAGAAATTTACGATTACACAAATTCGCCGTTCTCCACTAAGAACGGCAATCGATATTGAATTAGATGAAGCGAATACGATGCAAATTTTAGCGCTTGATGATATTGCGGTCGAGACGGAAAATGGGGAGCGAAGAGAAGCGGTCGTTAAAAATGCCATGTATATAAGCCGAAATATTCGCGACGGCAAATTCACACTAAATTTACAAAGTAACTATTTCCATGATTCAGATTCACTCAAAATATTAATTGGAGCTGTTCATGCCGTTCCAAAGGGCGAGGATTTTATCGAAGTTGATTTTGGCACAAAAGAAGTACTCACGAAGCCCGAATATTTGGATTGGGATATTTCTTTGCAGCAAGGTGTATCCGTTGCTGCAAAGAAATGGGATGATAGAGTGCGACATTCGTTTCTAAATAGTGCTGTAAAAGCAGATGGCACACCGTTAGAATTTACAGGTGGCTCTTACTCAGATGATGAGCAGTACCTATATGCAACGGAGAACTTTGAAAATTATGATGGCAAAGCAAAATTATATATTAGCTATTACTTCAATCCTATTGGAAAAAATATTGAACTGAATATTCCATTGAAATAAAGTAAAGATGTTCAAAAAGGCTCTCCTTTTTGAACATCTTTTTAATTTTTTCATACTTGTGGTAATATTCCTGTATTAGGTCCGGGTAAAGCCTACCGAATCATTTCAACAACAATCTTTTAGAAAACAGCCTTATCAAAAGAAGAATTAAGGTAAAGGAACTAAATAGTCGGAAACATCTTTTTGAGAAACTAGGCTATTTATTAATTATTCCATAATATACTAAATCCTCGTATTTACCGTCTTTAATAATATGTTCCTTTAAAATTCCTTCTTGTTTCATGCCAATCTTCTCCATTACTTTTCCTGAAGCAGGGTTCGTAGAAAAATATCGAGCAAACACTTTATGCAGTTTCTTTTCTTCAAAAGCAAATTGTACAATCGATTGCGCTGCCTCCGTGGCATAGCCTTTTCCCCAATACTCCTCGCCAATCCAATAGGCTATTTCACCTTGATTAAAATGTTTATTATTCGATAACGCAATGGCACCATATAATTCGCCAGTTTCCTTATCTGTAACAGCAAACTCGTACGAAATATCCTCCATAAAATAATCGTAATGATGTTCTATCCATGATAATGCATCATTTAAGCTATAGGGATAAGGTAGGTACATGGTGCTTTTATAAATATTATAATTATTGCAAAGCTTTGTAACCGTTTCTGCATCGGATTTTTGAAATAGTCTAAGAACGAGTCTTTCTGTAGTAATCATTAACTTTTCACGAACATATCTCATTCAATCATCTCCATTTATCAATATTTTATAAAATGAAAATCACCAAAATTAAGAATGCCAAATGTTAAAACGTATGCCATGAGATAAGTTGATCTTCGTTTCGACTGGGCGACTCCTTGGGGATCAGCGATAGAGGAACGAAGGCTAAAACCATCACATCCTGTGATAACGCCTTCGTGACCAACATCGTGTTGGCCCGAGACCCTGCAGCGAAGCGAAGCGGCAAAGCGCCCAAACGGAACGGAAATCAACCCTACGTTATGGTGATAGGACTATAATTATAAATTACATTATATGGCATACAGAAAATTCTAACAATACATGAAAGAGTTTTTCTGTTTATTCTTCCCAAACAAAAAGACAGAATCACCTGGAAGTGATTCTGTCTAGTTCAATTAGTTGAGTTTTTGAATAAAAACAACCTTTAAGTAATTGAATTCTGGGTATTCACGTGGGGCACGGAAATCCTTTGGTAAGCTAAATTCTTCAACAATTTTATAGGCTGTTTTAGTTTCTTTAAATGCTTGGTCAATAAAGCTCTTGAACTTTTTCATCCCAAAGCTTGCATTGTTCGTTGAAGCAACAATGACACCGTTTTTCTCCGTAATGGCGATTGTATCTACGAGTAATTTAGGATAATCTTTCGCAGTTGAGAACGTTCTTTCCTTCGTACGTGCAAAGCTAGGTGGATCTAAAACGACAAGGTCAAATTTTAAATTATGGCGCTGAGCATATTTAAAATAGTTGAAGACATCCATTACTTTAATATCCTGTGATTCGTAGTCAATACTGTTGACGCTAAATTGCTCAATTGTTTTAGCTAAACTACGCTTGGCTACATCTACACTAGTTGTTTTTATTGCTCCTCCAAGTGCCGCTGCGACAGAAAATGCTCCCGTATAAGAGAACGTATTTAGCATATTTTTACCGTCCGAATAACGATCACGAATGGCAAGTCTCACTTCTCGTTGATCAAGGAAAATACCTGTCATGGCTCCATCATTTAAATTGACAGCGTATTTCATACTATTTTCCGTTACGATAATCGGAAATTCGCCGGGTGTTCCCATGACGAAATCGTCCTGTTCCATATACTGTCCTTTAGTATCGAAACGTTTTTTCTCATAAATGGCTTTGTAATCTACTGTCTCTGCTAGTGCTTCATATACCTTTTCTTTAAATGAGTAAATGCCTGCGCTATACCAGCTTATCATATAGTAAGAATCGAAAAAGTCGATTGTCATACCGCCTATGCCATCACCTTCGCCATTAAAGATTCGAAAGGCTGTTGTTTGAGAATCGTTGAAAAATGCTTCTCGATTTTGAATGGCCTTTTTAAATTTTTTCATAAAAAAGGCTTTGTCTATTTTTTCGTTCGCATCGTTTGTTAGCACCCAACCAATACCTTTGTTTTGTAAGCCATAGTATCCTGTGCCAATAAAACGGTTATGATTGTCCATAAGTCTTAGAAGTGCACCTTCTTCTTTAGGAAGATGGCGTGCATCAACTGCATCTTTTGAAATGAGAGGATAGCCTTTTTTTAATTGATCAGAAAAGGGATTGTTAATTTGTAAAGCAGTAGTTTGTGTCATGTTGTCATCCTTTAAAAAACATTTTGCTCTATTATCGCACTATTTTATGCTGATAGACAAACTTATTTCACGAAATTAGCAATTTTTTCAGCTGTTTCGATCGTTGCTTGTTCGAAAAAATTCATTTTACTAAAGTAGCTATGGATTAAACCAGTCATATTTACATGCTCAACAGTCACTCCGGCATCCGTAAGCTTTTGTGCGTATGCAAGACCTTCATCGTAAAGGACATCTGCCTCTGCAGCAATAATGATCGTTTTCGGTAAAACACTTAAATCCTCAATCTGAAGTGGGGAAACAAGAGGATCCATATAGTTTGGTTGATCTGTGTAATGACCTGCAAACCACTGCATCCCTTGTTTGTCTAAGCCGAAGTGTTCCCCGTAAGCATTGTAAGAAGTCGTTGTAAAATCAACATTGACTACAGGATAAATAAGTGCCTGTGCTTTAATCGCAGGTCCATTTAATGTCGCAGCTAAGTAGGCGACAACTGTTGCTAAGTTTCCGCCTGCGCTATCACCAGCGACTGTAAGATTTGCGGTATCTCCACCGAAATTTCCGATGTTTTCGTAAACCCATACGAAACTGTCATAAGCATCGTAGAGCGGGGTAGGGAATGGATATTCTGGTGCTAGGCGATAATCAACCGATACAACGATTGCTTGCGCTTTTTCTGCTAATAGCTGACAGCCTGCATCCGTAGAGTCTATATTTCCAAATACCCAACCGCCTCCATGATAATAAACAATGACTGGAAGTTTTTCGTCTAAAGTAGGTCTATAAATACGCACATTAATTTGTGCACCATCTCGAACTGTTATTTTTCTATTGTCAATTGCCGCGAGCTGCGGGCTATTTGGTAACGTACATTTTGGCACTATTCGAACGGCTCTCGCTTCTTGTGGTGTTAATTCATAGTACTGTTTAGAAGATTCACTTGCTTTTATATAATGGATCGCTTCATCTCTTAATTTTGTCATCTTCATCAATCCTTTAAATTTCTTTTGTTAACCTTATTATAAACTATTCTTATAAAAATACTAGGATTTAGAATCAGAAAAGAAAATAATTTAATTTCTAAGCAGAAATAATCTGATTGTAAAGTAAAATTATGTTTATAATATAATGAACGATAGTATTTGGAGGGACAATATGATTTCTTTAATTGTGGCACATGATAATAATTATGTGATTGGCTATGAAAATGGCATGCCGTGGCATTTGCCTGGGGATTTAAAATATTTTAAGGAGAAAACGATGGGGAAGCCAATGATTATGGGGCGTAAAACATTCGAATCCATCGGTAGACCGCTTCCTGGTCGACGTAATATTGTGATTACTCGCGACGATAGTTACCATGCGGATGGGATTGAAGTAGTGACAAGCTTAGAGGGTGCCCTCGCCCTTGCTGGGGATGTTCCAGAAATTATGATTATTGGCGGCGAGCAAATTTTCCGCTTATGCATGGATATAGCAGATCGCTTGTACATTACAAAAATCAATCATTCGTTTAATGGGGATACATACTTCCCGAAATATGAGCAGGATTATGTACAAGTATCCTCAGATGCACCAGAAACAGCACCAGAGGGTTACACATTCCAATATGAGATTTTTGAACGTAAGAACTAAAGAAAATAGGTAGAAGCACGGTTAAGAATGACTGTGCTTTTTTTGTTACTAAATAAAGGTGTTTGGAAATATTTGTAGAATAAATGATTGTAAGGCTCATCAGCATAACGTGGGGTTGATTTACGTTCTGATTGGGCACGTAAAATTCGATAAGTCCATCGCAGTTGATGGAAAGAAACGTCAAAGTGACGGAAAGAGCCACCAAAGCGACGGAAAGACCGCCCGTAGCGACGGATAAAATATGAGAAGGGGAGCATCTGTGAGAAAAATAACCTTATCAAATGGAGAAACGATAGAAGTTGAATGTTTGAGCTGTGCAATAACGAGTGGACGCATTGAACTGGATGGGGGCGTAGTCATTGAAACGGATTATTTTCATGCCCATCAAGATGTTGCTTATCCGATAAAAGGATTAATCATCTTGGCTTCTAAGCGCCATATTAAATACTTTGACGAACTAAACGATGAGGAAAAAATAGATTATATAAACCTTTTATCAAAAATCAGAAAGGCTCAAAGGGACGTTTTGGGGATAGAGTATGTTTATTATTTTTATAATGAAGATACGACACACCATTTTCATACGTGGATGGTGCCGCGCTACGAATGGATGTACGAATTTGGACGTTCAGTAGAATCGATTCGACCCGTTCTACTTCATGCGAGGAATAACATGAATAATGAAGAAAATAAGCAAGAAATGATGTGGGCAATAAAGGCATTAGCGGAGGAACTAAGAGGTAACACCCAATAACAAAAAAATCGCTCCTAGGTATGTGTAGGGCGATTTTTTTTGTTTAATTTTTATAAGTAAAAATAAACACAAGCATACATCGCACCACAACCAGCTAACACAAACAAATGCCAAATTGTATGATTGTAGGGAAGTGAGCGCCATGCATAAAAGAGAGCTCCAATCGTATAGAAAAGCCCGCCCGCTAACAGTAAAGCAAAACCATGAAAACCTAAGAAAAGATAGACAGGTTTTACAGCAAAAATAATCAGCCAGCCCATACCGATGTAAAAAATTAAAGAAAGTTTCTCAAATCGATTAATAAAAAAGCATTTAAAAATAACGCCTAGTATCGCAAGTGACCAAATTATACATAATAAAGTAATGCCCAGCGTGCCACCAATTGCGATTAATAGAAAAGGTGTATACGTTCCTGCAATTAAAATGTAAATAGAGGAATGGTCAAGAATAGCGAAAAAGTGCTTATATTTTTCTGGCATACTATGTAGCAATGTTGACATTAAAAATAAAATGATCACAGAGGCACCAAAAATAGAAAACGTAGTAATTTGGAGCGCACTTCCGGTTTGTACAGCTGCTAAAATTAGAACAACTAACGCTGGTATACTTGCGATAAATCCAATGCCATGTGTAATGGCATTCCACAATTCTTCCTTCCATGTTTTGTAGTCAAAAGAATCTATCATATCGAACACTCCTTTCGTGCATATGTTTACTATACCCCAATAATTTTCATCCTGGTATTTACATTTGTCATGTTTTCAACATCAAAAGTGTCATATAAATGTTGAAATGCTTGAGGGACTTTGTTAGACAAGGAATCGACAAAGCGCTATAGTATCCAAGGAGCGAATACAAATGGACTGAAACGAGTGAAATCTAATGACAAATGTCATGTTTACATAATGATTCATTAGTCTATATAATAAATTTTAATGAAGTAAAAGGATGTGTCGAAGTGGGACGAATTCATATAGTAACGGACTCAACTTGTGATTTAACAAAGGAAGAAATAGCACAGCACGGTATACATATTGTGCCTTTAACGATTCAAATTGATGGAAAAACATATACAGATGGTGTTGATATAGAGCCACAATCTTTTTTAGGGACAATGAAAAATGCCGAAAATTTACCGAAAAGCTCACAACCTGCACCGGGGAAATTTAAAGAATTATACGATGAGCTAGGTAAAGACGGAGATCAAATTATTTCGATTCATATGACTGGTGGTATGAGTGGAACAGTTGAATCGGCTCGTCAAGCAGCGCAAATGGCGGATGCAGATGTAACTGTTATTGATTCACGTTTTATCGCCTTTGGTCTAGCTTTTCAATTACGTGAGGCAATTAAAATGCGTGATGCAGGTGCTACTGTCGAAGAGATTATTGCACGTCTGGACAAGGTTCGCGAAAATACGTATTTGTATGTTGTTGTCGACACACTTGAAAACTTAATTAAAGGCGGACGAATTGGGAAAGGTACAGGTTTTATCGGTTCATTGCTGAACATAAAGGTCATTGCAAACTTAGAAGGTGGCGCTTACAATCCTGTATCTAAAGTACGTAGTCATAAACAGGTTGTGAACTACTTATTTAAACAATTCCAAGCGGATACTGCTGGAAAAACAGTAAAGGCAGTTGGAATTTCTCACGCTGAGGGACTAACAACGATGGGTGGACCATTAAAAGAATTAATTGAGGGAACAGGTTTTAATGAAGTAGAAATTGCCTTTACTTCACCAATCATCTCGACACATACGGGCCCAGGTGCAATCGGTTTTATTTATTTTGCAGAATAATATATGAGAGCTACTACATAAATAATTGTAGTGGCTTTTTATTATTGAAAGGTAAATACCTATTTATACAATCAGAAAAATGTTGTAAACTCCACTTTTTAAAGAATACCTAGGTATAGCCACTTTTCATTGCAGTACGAACTATTCTATAATAGAAGTAAGCAAATGATGGAAGGTGGTCAAATGAGCATTTGGCGAATGATAGTTTTGTCATGTTTGACCGTCATAGTACTAAGTGGTTGTGCAATATCAATAGATGAACCGAATCCGCAAGCCGAACCAGAAGGGGAGCACGCAGGGACGGAGCAAGATATGAAACAGGATGAGCAACAAACAGAAAATGAGGAAAAAACCTCAAAGAATGTATTGACGCAAATTTTTGAACATTTTTTTGAGCCATCACCAGAGGATTTACGGAAAATTGATGATAAAAACGCAAAGCAACTACAATACTTAGCACTCGGAGATTCTTTAACAGCCGGTGTTGGTGATGAGTATAGTAAAGACGGTTTTGTTGGAAGATTAACAGATTCATTGGGAGCTTGGCCCTCGATTTCAGATGTTGAAGTCGATAATCGAGGAAAAAGAGGAAGACGTAGTGATCAGCTATTAAAATTAGTGGAAAAAGGGCATTATGATGAAGAGTTGCAAAAAGCACAGCTCATTTCAATTACTATGGGTGGAAATGATGTCATGAAGATTGTTAAACACGATCTGTTTAATTTGAAACGCGATGCTTTTGATAAAGAATTGCGGGCATATAAGAAACGCTATAGTAAAATTATTGAAGGTATACGAGCAAAAAATCCAACAGTGCCTTTATTACTTATCGGTTTTTACAACCCATTTTCAATCGTGACAAATGAAGCGAATGAATTTGATACAATTATTACCGAGTGGAATAAAGTCATTGAAGACATAGCAAAGAAAGATACTAATGCGTGCTATGTATCAGTGGAGGACTTGTTTGATTCAAATAAAGAGCTCGTTTATCATACGGATTTCTTCCACCCAAATGCAAAAGGCTATGACAAAATGACAAATCGAATTTTAAAAGCAATGGAGAAATGTAACATGGAACAAAAGATTAACAAGGAAATAGGCTTCGAGGAGTGACGAAATGAATAAATGGAAATTTGCATTTTTTGCCTTAGCAGGCACAGTGCTTTTTGCAATCCTCCTCGTCGTTTTTTTAGCAACTAGACCAGTAGATGGAGTAAATTTTGCGGAGAGTTCAAAAGGTGAAAATGAAGTAAAAGGAAATGTACTTGTTGTGCAAACAACAAGAAAGGAATTGGAATCTATATCGAAGAAGTATTTAAAGGATGCGGGGTCACCATTACCGTTGGACTTTACGATCGGTGACGATATTCAATTGAAAAGTACTTTAAAGGTTTTCTATACAGAAATCGATATTTCTATGAACTTCGAACCGATAGTCGATGAGAAAGGGAATATTATTTTAAAACAGACAGGAATGAATGTTGGGCTGTTGAATATTCCGCCTGAGACAACGATGAAAATTATGCGAGACACGGTGGACTTCCCTTCTTGGATTTCAATCGATCCAAATAAGGCAGAAATCTATATTGATTTATCGCGCATTAACATTGCTTCAGGATCTCGTATCAAAGCAAAAGAATTAGACTTACCAAAGGATAAGATTTTACTGGAAGTTATTGTTCCTGGTGCATAAGGAGTGAGATAAATGGCAAAGCAATATGCAACATTTGCAGGTGGTTGTTTTTGGTGTATGGTCAAGCCTTTTGACGAAACACCTGGCATTGAATCAGTAATTTCCGGCTATACGGGTGGACATGTTGTCAATCCAACATATGAACAAGTATGCTCTGAAACGACAGGGCATGTTGAAGCGGTTCAAATTACGTTTGATGATGAGATATATTCTTACGAGCAATTACTCGCGACATTTTGGACTTTAATAGATCCAACTGACGCTGGAGGACAATTTTATGATCGTGGAGAGTCCTACACAACCGCGATTTTTTACCACAATGATGAGCAGCGTGATTTGGCTGAACGTTCTAAGGCAGATTTACAAGCATCTGGTAAATTCGATAAGCCAATCGCAGTGAAAATTTTATCGGCAAGTTCGTTTTATTCAGCTGAAGACTATCATCAATATTATTATAAGAAAAATCCAATGCACTACGAGCGTTATGCGGTCGGGTCTGGTCGTAAAGCATTTCAGGAGACAAACTGGGGGGCTGAAAAATGAATAAAGAACAACGTTTAAAAGAGTTAACGGACATGCAATATTATGTAACACAGGAAAGTGGAACAGAGCCACCGTTCCGCAATGAATTTGATAAGCATTTTGAAGAGGGTATTTATGTAGATATCGTTTCAGGTAAGCCGTTATTTAGCTC
This sequence comes from Lysinibacillus sp. NPDC092081, assembly GCF_044755845.1. Taxonomy (NCBI): domain Bacteria; kingdom Bacillati; phylum Bacillota; class Bacilli; order Caryophanales; family Bacillaceae; genus Lysinibacillus; species Lysinibacillus sp. NPDC092081. The sequence continues at coordinate 35,260 of NZ_JBIVRU010000012.1, read as the reverse complement.
ATTAGATAAATTCGATTCAGGCTGTGGCTGGCCAGCATTTGCAAAGCCAATTGAAAAGGAAGAAGTAGCTGAGCATTTCGATACATCTCACGGGATGCGGCGCGTAGAGGTTCGAAGCAAAGAGGCTGATTCCCATTTAGGACATGTCTTCCCAGATGGACCAAGTGAACTTGGAGGCTTACGCTATTGTATTAACTCCGCAGCACTCCGCTTTGTACCAAAAGAGGATTTAGAAAAAGAAGGCTATGCAGAATACCTTTCATTATTTAAATAACAACAACTCCTAGCAGGATAGATCGTGCTAGGAGTTTTTTTATGGTTTTAAAATGTTTTTTTGAATCGGTAGCGACGGATAGAGCCATCGAAGAGATGGATCAATGTTGTTATAAAATAAAGTTGTACTGTTTTTAAAAAGTCGTACCGTTTTGAAAAAAGTTTAACCGTTTGTAAAAAAGATGAACCTTTTATTGCACTGGATTTCAGTTTAACTTCTAATGCTTGAAAGAATATTTTGAAAATAATCTGACTAATTTAGGGAATTTGGTATATAATTAATTATTGAAAAGGAGGAGTTTAACATGAGTACACTAAAAAAAGGGGTCGTAAAGTTTTAATTTTAAGAGAAGGACCATCTATTGACCCAAAAACTATGAATTCTTCTCTTAAATAACAAAGAGGAGTTTTTAACATGAGAGATTCGAGAATAAAGATGTTTGAATATAATGGATGGAGCAATAATAAGGTTTTTGAACATTTAAGTTCTTTGCCATCCTCAGTTCTTACTAAGGAAATTATGAGTGTTTTTCCTACTTTAAAAGATGTTTTAGTACACATCTATGTAACAGACCTTGGCTGGCTTGATGCTATTAAAGGTCAAGAAGACAAAGATATAGAGGAACTGGCAAAAAAAGTGAAAAACCTCGCGGATACTACAAATGGTAAGAGTCTTAAGGAATTACGAGAGCTATATCATTCCTTACATTTAGAAATTCTAGATGAAATTGAAAACATTGATAATCTAGATGGTGAGGTAAATGTTCATTTTGGTTATGCTAAGTTCTCTTATATTGACATTGTTAATCACATTGTAAACCATGGAACTTATCATAGAGGTAACCTTACAGCAATGCTTAGACAATTAGGGTATTCAGGTTGTCAAACTGATTACTCGTTATTTTTGTTTGAAATCTAAATATAAATATTTAAACAGACACTAGATTTTTCTAGTGTCTGTTTTTATCAATCCATCACCCCTAGTTGAAGAAGAATCACAAAAATGATCGATCTATTTTATAAGAAGCTCGTTAATTGCATTAAATTAGTATATGTTTTGATCAAACTTTTTTCAAAACAAGCTCTTTCTATTTAGTCGTATATCAAGCTTATTGGCTTTAATTTAATCAAAATTTATTTTAAAGAGATGGATCAACTATCAAGCGACGGATAGACTCTTCGAAGTGACGGATAAGACAATCAAAACGACGGATAGTCCCATCAAAATGGTCTAGAAACAATAAAGCCATTTAATTTAATCTGTTAAAATACGACCTATATCCATCACAATTTAATAAATATTAAATGATCGACCTAGCAATTCTAAATCCGATATCATCAATAAAGAAACCAGGCATACTCTTACGGCGACAGGTAGCTCCACATCCACGTTCTTCCTCTGCCCAACTTCCTCCTCGAATTATTCGGTAATTGCCAAATATCTCTTCATCGTATAAGTCCCAGCACCACTCCCAAACATTTCCTATCATGTCGTGCAAGCCCCATTCATTAGGCATTTTTGCTCCAACATTGTGTACATGTTCGTTAGAATTGTCTTTATACCAAGCGATTTCATCAATTTCGCCATACCGATATCCATTTGATTTTGCTTGACATGCATATTGCCATTCAGCATCTGTCGGTAATCGAAATCCATTTGAACTATGATTGCAGACAACTGATTTACTTTTCTGATCACAATCATAAAACTTGTCATAGCCGAGAGCGTCAGACAATGAATTACAAAAATTTACTGCCTCTATCCATGAAACATTAACAATTGGTTTTCGATCATTTATTGTTGTTAAAAATTCCTTCCCCATAATCATCGCATAAAGTTCTTCTGTCACAGTATATTTGGCAAGATAAAATGGCTGTATCTCAACATTCCAATTAACTTCCTTTAAATTTTTTCTTATACCCGGCATTCCAAATTTATAGTTTGAACTAATCCATTTTTGCTCGTTTCGAAAATCTCGTAGGCGAATTTCTCCTTCAGGAATATACACCATTAATTCTTTTAAGTAATGATTTAAATTCGTTAACATTGTCCTCTCCAAATCTGAACCTATTGTTTTTAAACACTACGATCGCCATGAATGAATTATTTTAAAATGCTCATTCTTTGACGCCAGATCATGTATCTGCTCCATTAATAATGAACATCTTTTAAAAGATTTTATTATTTTTTAAACTACACTAGTAGTGATTCTGAGACACTTTAAACTTTAAATTCACTGACAAGATTTCGCAGACTATCGGCTTGTTGAGCAAGCTCTGTGGCAGCGGCATTAATTTCCTGCATGGATGCAGATCCTTGAGTTGCCGCAGCAGCAGAAGTGACTGTGTTGGTAGCTGATTGTTCAGCATAGGCATTCACATGGACAAAATCATTCGCTACAGCATTGCTATAATCAAGTGTTAAAGCAATTTTCTCCACCATAGTCGCGATAATTGTCGTCGTTTCTTTCGTATGCGTTAAAATATTGGTTAAAGATTGATTTGTTTCATTCGTTACTTCAACGCCACGAATAACGGACGATACACCCTCGTGGTTTTGAGAGATGATGGATGTTACTTCGTCTTGAATGGACGTTACAATGGATGTTACTTCGTTTGCGGCATTTTGTGATTGCACAGCAAGCTTTCGAACTTCATCAGCGACAACCGCAAAGCCTCGTCCGTGATCACCAGCGCGTGCTGCCTCAATTGCCGCATTTAGGGCCAGTAAATTTGTTTGCTCTGAAATAGCAGTAATTGTGCCGATAATAGATGTGATGTCGGCGGATTTTCGACCAAGTGCTTCGACTGTGGTAGTCGTAGAGGCCATCGTTTCTTCTATAGATTGTATGACTATTGAAGATTGTTGAACGGAGCGACTGCCTTCATCAGCCGCTTGCTGCATAGCCAATGATGCACGCTGAACAGCATTTGCTTGCTCATTTAACTGGTGTACAGAATGCTCAAGATCACTCATTTTTTGTTGCGCGCTAGTCATACTGGAAATGGTATTCTCACTATCACTCGCGATATCTGCTGTAGCATCTGCAATATTCTGTATTGTATGGGCATTTTCATCGGCTAATGACATTAGCTCCTGGCTACTGCTTGAAACATGGTCCGCCAGATTACTGACACGTTTAATCAAATTAGATATAGAATCAATAAGCGTATTGGTTGAAGCGGCAATAGTTGAGAATTCATCATGATTACGAACTTGAACACGTCGGGTCAAATCGCCACCAGCCTGTGCAATATCGAGAATGGAATGGTTAATAGCCTTTGTATTGTTTCTTAGTGATTTAAATAACATATAACCAAAAATAATAATTGCAATAAATCCAAGTATTGAAATGAAGAAGAAAGAAGTAATAGATAGTGTTACTTGCTTGTTAAGCTTATCTAATTTTGCTTTGTTAGCATCATCCATAACCGAATTAATGGACTCGATATTTTTATCAATATACACCTTCATTGTTTCTCCAGTACCGCCAATCACGAGTTTACGAGCTTGTTCGAGACCAAGTTCATCACGCATTGTCATGACCTTTTTAGAGTATTCAAGGTAATTTTTATAATATTGATCGATCGCCAGTATATGACCTAATTCTAGTTCTCTTTTTGTAAACTGTTCTTCTAAGGATTTTATTTTTTTATCGATGGAATCAATTTTCATATTATATGAAGTAGCAAAGCTCCCGTTCCCGGTAATTAAATAGGCTTGTTCTAAATTAGTGAGCCTCGCAATTTCATACGCAAGTTGGTTGACAGTTAATTGTTCCTGAACGTTTTTCTCAGTAAAATCCTTCATTTGTCTTTGCAGGTTCTGTATATTGATATACGATAATAAACCCATTGTGCCATTAATAACAATAATGAGAGAAAATATAATAAGCACTTTGCCTCGAATTAAATGGTAAAAACGTTGTCGTTTTTCTTTAGTAGGAGGGAGATTATGCCTATCGTCTTGTACTTTATTTGCTTTCTTTTTTGAAAAGCTAGTTTTAAAGAGAGACGGGCGTTTCTGTACGGAGTTCCTGGATTTATGAGAGTTTTTCATCGCCATCACCTTCCTATTTTTGAATAGTTGATTTAAATTTTACCTTAATTTTCTAGGTATTTCTATCGTTTTTTCTAATAATTTTCATTTTTCAGACAAAACGTGCATATTATTTTTCTGTGACGAAAGTCTAAGGAACTCACGAAAATTGTTCTATTAATAAAAGTAGGAGAAAATGCTTAATAGATATTTTTGTGACGAAGAAGGTATTTTTTGATAAACTAGCGGAAAGCAGAAGAATAAAGAGGGGATTTCAAGAATGAAAAAGAGCTTTTATTTGTATGTACTAACATTCAGAGGCGGGGATTGGTCAGACTCGAAGGTGCGATTTGCGGAGGGAATGTTCCACGAACATAATTTTCCGAAGCAGAGCACAGACTTTGATGAGCTTTCTTCATATGTTGAATCATATGCTACTGACAACTTGAAAATAGAAGTATTTGATGAGTTGTGGGCATTATATGTAGATCAAGCATGATATAAGTTGAAACAAGATAATTTATTTTAAGTTGCTAGACGTCTAGCATTGCGAAAATATGAGAAACACAGTATTATTTATAGTGATAACTGACAGAAAAGAGGGATTGCAGTATGAGTATTCATATTAATGCAAAAAAAGGCGAAATCGCTGACACAATTTTACTTCCAGGAGATCCATTACGTGCAAAGTATATTGCTGAAACGTTTTTAGAAGATGTTACTTGCTATAACGAAGTCCGTAATATGTTTGGTTATACAGGTACGTACAAAGGTAAACGTATTTCTGTACAAGGTACTGGTATGGGCGTGCCTTCAATCTCGATTTACGCTACAGAATTAATGCAAGAATATGATGTTCAAAAATTAATCCGCGTAGGTACTTGTGGTGCAATTCAAAAAGATGTAAAAGTTCGTGACGTAATTTTAGCGCAAGCAGCAACATCTGATACACGTATGAACCAAATCATTTGGGGTGGCGCTATCGACTTCGCACCAATCTCTGACTTTGATTTATTATTAAAAGCATACAATGCAGGTAAAGATGCTGATTTAAACTTACAAGTAGGTAATATCTTCACAGCAGATTTGTTCTATTCTGATGAGCACCAAAACGAAAAATTAGCTCAATACGGCGTACTTGCTGTAGAAATGGAATCTGCAGCACTTTACACATTAGCTGCAAAATACGGTCGTAAAGCACTTTCTATCCTAACAGTAAGTGACCACATTCTAACTGGTGAAGTAACAACATCAGAAGAACGTCAAACTACATTCAATGATATGATCGTTGTAGCGTTAGAAGCAGCAATCCAAGAGTAAGGGTATCAAGGCTTTGTCAAAATAAGGCGAGAGACCAAAAGAGACCAAAGTGATTTTCATAGGTCATCGAAAAGGTCACTCGCCTTATCTTTTTGCAGTCTATCAATAGTGTGCATCTATCATGTGATTTGCAGGCTGTTTTTATCATTTCTTAAGTGAGCAAATATTGAAATTAACATTACCAGTTTAATCCTTTCTAGACTTTGGTTTTAACGGAGCATTTCGCATAATAGGATATGATAATAATAATGCTCCAACACTACATAAGCCTAATAAAGTCATCAATGTCATTCCCGAAGCATCTAAATCTAATCCTGAAAACCATTCCATACTAACGCTTAAATAGTTACCATAATATAAAACCATGAAAATAACTGACAACAACATAAGAATAATGATACTTTTCTGCATTCCTAAACGAAAGTTAATGCTATATAGTAGAAAAGACACCCCGAACAAAAAGAGTCCAAACATAAGATCAATCCATAAATAAGCAAAGAAATGATATCCATCTATTAAAAATAATCCAGGATGTAAAATGTTCGCTCCGATTTCCCAGTGAAGATATAAAGTTTTTAAAATATATTGCAATACATTTAGCAATATAATGCTTATAACAACTGCTAAAATACCCACACCATAATAGACTTTGAGCAATTGTACCCTCGTACTTCCCATCCCAACCGCAACTGGATACATTGATCTATATCCATTTATTCCAAATAATGCAATGAAGACATAAGCGGGACCTGAAATTGAGGCAACTACATCATCTCCAAGCCCAAATATATAGCCAATAAGGACCCACAACACCGTCAACGGAATAGTAATGTAGAGAAACATTAATTTACCTAAATAAAATAAGGCCTCCTCTGAGACTAAACGAAATGTTCCATATAAAGAATTCATCCTTATTCGGCCTCCTCAGTCTTATTTAACAAATAATCTTGTAATTTTACTTTTTCGATTGATAGTCCATGTAAAGATGCAATTTCTTTCCATTTTTCGTTAAAAGGTACATCAACCATCACTTTTAACCTAGATCCTAATTCACTTGCTTCTATTACATATTGTCCATCCGTCACTTTTTCGATCTTATTTTTGTCACCTACCAACCAGATTCCGCATTCTCTAATTTCATCTATCGGTTCATGTATGAATACTTCTTTATCATGAATAACAAGAATTGAATCACAGATCTGTTGAATTTCTTCAATATGATGGGTAGACACTAAAAACAATCTTGGATGCTGTTCCTGACTTTCTCGTATAATTTTATACATTTTCTTCCGCATATTTGCGTCTAATCCATTACTAGGTTCATCCAGAATCGTGATTTTCGCATTGCTAGAAATTCCAATGATAAACTGTAAAGCAGATTTCATCCCTTTTGATAACTTTGATATTTTCTTCTTTTCATCCAGCCTAAAGATCTTTAAGAGTCGATTAGCCATATCCATATTCCAATTAGAATAATAATACTGTCCAAATCGCAAAGAATCCTTTACATTCCAGATGGAACTAAATGGATGATCCTCTTGCATATAACATACAGATTGAACAACCTCTGCGCGATTATAGGGGGCCGTTCCCATGATCTCAACAATTCCTTTCTTTGGCTTGTCATGCCCAGCAAGAAGTTTCATAAGTGTCGTTTTTCCAGCTCCATTTCGCCCCCAAACTGCGGTAATCCCATTTTCCTTTTCTTTGAAAGAAATATCCTTAAGTATTGATTCCTCACCGTATCCATAGGTTACATTCTCAACTCGAATCAATTTTTCTCCTCCTCTTTTATTAATTTCACTACTGTCACAACACTCATTCCCAATCGCTTTGCTTCTTCTAGGAGTGGCAATATATATTCATTTCGATACTGTTTTTTCCTTTCGTCTAATAATTTTGTTTTAGCTCCTTCCATAACAAACATCCCAATCCCACGTTTTTTATATATGATTTCTTCATCGACCAAAGTCTGTAGTCCTTTTCTTACAGTTGCCCTGTTGATGTTATAAAAATTTGATAGTTCATTTTCAGATGGAACTTTTTCTCCTTCTTTTAAGTGTCCTTCAACAATGTCGTTTATTACGATTTGTGCAATTTGCTGAAAGATGGGTAGTGAATCATCTAATATTGGCTTCAACAAGAACACTCCTTTCTTTGCCTCAGTTTTGCTCATGTTGATTGTATGGTTGTATACTTGTGTAACCAACTGTACAATGATTGTTTAATTTTGTAAATAGGTATTTGTTCAATACATGGTTTCTTTAAGATTTTTTTCTGAAAAATAGGATGTGTCGATTACGCACAAAACACTGATCTATTCAATAATTTGAATGGATCAGTGTTTTTCACTTGAACAGGTTTAGAGTATTGCAATCTACAAAGTAGGGGACAAGTTTTTAGTAATGAAGAGATTTTAAATGACTTTGGAAAATGAATAAGAACATAAAATGGCTAGATTTTATTGCTTTCAGAAATCTACAAAGTTAAGGCAGGTTATGGAAAAACCTTTTTACAAACTTGATAGGCGATGATATTATGTATTAGGCGATGATTGCAAGTGGAGAGAATTCTTTCCTAGAACTAATGAATATTCTCTTTAGATCTTTCGTTAATTAAAGAACGACAGAAGGTATAGTAAATACAGTGACTAATCTAATGTATGTGTTTTGTTTAATAGTGTGGGGGCTTAATTTTATTGCAGTGAAAATTCAAGGAACGCCAGTAAGCTTAGAATTATCCTTGACTTATCGGCTAGTTATTACTGCATTTTTATTTATTGCCCTAGTATTGTTTCTTAAGCCAAAAGGAGTACCTATAAGGAAAGATATACCGTTTATCATTGTGTTTGGTGTATGTAACTTTGCTTTAAGTTATTTATGCCTATATTACGCAACGATATTAAGCTCAGCAGCAATTGTCACATTAATCTTTTCATTAAAAGTGATATTGACGCCGCTAGCTCTTCGTATATTCTTAAAAGAGCAACTACATCCTCGTGTATTATTGGGCGGACTTCTAGGGGTGTTTGGTGTTTGTGTTCTCATTTATCCTTCTTTAAGTAATTTTTCTAGCTTTTCTGTTTTAAAAGGCATAATGATTGCTCTTTTAGGTACAGTGCTTACAGCAATTGGTGATGCAAGTTCTGCAAGGAACGCCAGAGTAAAGATTGACCCTATTTATTCTAATGCTATTGGTTTTACTGTAGGAAGTATTTTAATGTCAATCATTGTCTTGTTACAAGGACAAAAGATTGTCATTCCTACATCCATAACATACATAACAGCTTTATTGTACTTAACATTGATAGCCTCTTTCCTAGCATGGCTATTTTATTTAAAGCTTGTTGAAAGAATAGGTGCTGCCAAAAGCGGGTACATGGTCGCTTTATTTCCGGTAATTGGAGGTTTAGCCTCTGTTCTAATTGGAGAATCACCGCTTTCAATTTATTTGATAATAGGATGTCTATCTAGCTGTATAGGTGCAGCTATAGCTTTAGGATTTAGAATTCCCCGTAGAATTAAACAAACGTGATTCAAAACAATGGGTACAAATTAAATCAGATTACAGTAGACCGCTCAGAAATGGGTGGTTTTTGTATTTGTTATCTGCATCTTCTGTGGAGAACAAAGCTAACAGGCACGTCCAGTTTCCTTCCATTGGCTCTATATGCCATGTGTAAATGGAAATATTTGAATGGAATGAGGTATTATGGATCTGAAGGACAAACGTAAGATTTAGGGGGATTATATTTTGAAGAAGGCATTTAGTTTGCTATTTATAGTTCTTATATGCTGTTGTTTATTGTTTATGTGTAAAAGTGAAGTTAAAGCAACTTTTGTAGGTGTGATTGAAGAGGTGATAAACGATCGGGCAGCTTTTGTTTATGTAACTAAAGCTGAAAATGATGCGGTTTACGGAATTATTTATGTAAATCTAGCGAAGAATCCCGACGAAACATTTAAGGTTGGTGATAAGGTAAAAGTCGGTTATGATGGAACAGTCCAATATACAGCACCAATGGTAATTACTACACTTACTGTTGAATTAGTTGAGTAATATAATAGTACTATGTAATGTTACTGACCTGAGCCTTTTGTTCGTGGGTAGGTGTTTCCTATAGACAGCAAGTAAGAAGCAAAAATGTGATAGAAGCCATGACAGGTGATAACAGGTAAGCGATATTGATAAGCAAAATCATTCTAGTGTTTGCTCTTTCGGTCTTCAAGTATTGGCTTTTCAGAGGGATACAAAGCTATGTACAAATGGGGCGTCCCTATGAACATGTGGTAGATAACAAAGAGGCTGGGACATAACTAAATGGTTCCTTCATAAAGCCGAATAATCTCTAAATTAACAAAACACGATAAATAGAAAAACCGAACTATTCCGAAACACTTCATGAGCGTTTCATTGGATAGTTCGGTATTTTTGTTGGCTGAAACACTTTTGTCCCAGCCTCTAGAATATTGGATATATCAAAATTCATTTATTGTTTCGTCGGATTAAAAGTGTATCATTCGCACATCATTAATTCATTTTTGCAAAAGCTACAAGTGTTCCTTTGTCACAAGATTGGAAACCATTCTTTTCATAAAAATGACGGACATCAGGTGCTTCTTCTGTTAAAAGAACCTTTTGACGAACATCTTTATATTTTTCTAAAATATGATTCATCATATCAGTCGCGATGCCTCGATTTTGATGGCTATTCAATACTAAAATATCCTGTATATAAAGGATTGTAAGACCATCACCTACAACTCTTGTTAAACCAATTAATTGATCATTTTCCCATGCAGATAATACATAGATAGAGTTTAACAATGCTTGCTGTAATTGGTCTAAATCCTTTGTATAGGCATACCATTCTACATCCTCATATAGTGCTTTTAAATCGTTCATATCAATATACTTTTCTTCTTTAAATACAATTGTCATTTTACTTCCTCCTCAAAATTTTATTTTGAAGAGTGTAAACGTAATTTATCCACTGCCTTATACCTCCTTTCAAACTACTTCCACGTTCTTAAATAATTAATTGAATTATACTAAAATTCGAAATATATATCAACTTTACAATTTTTGTATTCTACTTATGATCATTCTTTCAATGAAAGTTAGAACAATAAACCGACCCAATTTATGGTATTGTAGGGGGGAGAAGGTATGGCAAATCTAAGAAATATCAAAAGATTCTATATGGTTCAAATTTCATTAAAAATATAAAACCTCTTACACACATTTTTTTACCACTTATTAGATGGAAAGGAGAAGTCGTGAAATTAAATGTTACAGTATGAACAGGAAAGAAATCATAAAAAACAAATAAGCACAAATCAAACAGCATATAGGTTTAGAAGTAGTATGGGGATTCTTTTATGTAAGAAGAAAGTAAAATCCGACAATAAAATTTAGGAGGTAGAAAGGTGCATAAAAAAACTTGGCTTATATTGATTTGTTTAGCTATTTTAATATCTGGTTATTCCGTTGTTCAATATTTTTTCATGGATGCGCATCAAGCAGGGTTTGTTAAATTGAAGCTTATGTTAAATTCAACATTGAGTTCGTTTTGGTACATAATGCTTTATTTGCATATCCTATTTGGTATAGTGGCTTTAGTCATTGGTCCCTTTACATTATTTTCGAGGTTTAGAGAAAAAAATATTAAACGTCATCGTATAATGGGGAAAATCTATATGATAGGTATTTTATTAGGCAGTGTTTCAGGGCTTTATTTAGCCTTTTATGCTACTGGAGGATTGGTGTCTCAGTTGGGGTTTGGTTTCTTATCTATATTTTGGCTGATAACCGCATTTCAAGCTCTTGCTAAAATTAAATATAAAAAAGTTCTTGATCATCAAAAGTGGATGATAAGAAATTATTCTTTAACCTTTGCAGCTGTCACATTAAGAATTTGGCTAGTTTTGTTTACTGTACTATTTGGATTTGAACATTTTAATCTTAGCTACTCTATAATCGCCTGGTTATGTTGGGTACCCAATTTAATCGTTGCAGAATGGTTTATACAACGAAAATCTAATATGATGAAGCGTCAGGAAAATGCGAATTTACAATTTTAAAAAACAAACAAAAATGGACTACTCTGTGATGAGTAGTCATTTTTGTTTGTTATATACTCTCACTATCATAAACTGAATTACAGACAGTCGTTTTAATATTAAATAGCGCATTTACTATTTTTACATAATCTAATATTATTTAATCTTTTTTGTATAATCAATTAAAATAAGCTTTTCGTTTATTTGATGTTGACCGATTTTTTTATAGCCAATTTTTTCGTAGAAGTGATGATTTCTACTATTTAAATGTGGTGTATCTAAAACCCATTCAACTGCTAAAGGAAATTCTCCTTCTACCAATTTCATTATCTGGCTACCAAGTCCTTTGTTTTGATATTTTTTTGATATGAATATTCTGTTTAACTTCTTTCAGCGGGTGTTCAAACATCCGCTGAAAGAAGTTAAAGCCTCCGGCGGATGTCACAGGAATCGGAAAGGAGTTCTTTGTGCAAGCACAAAGCCGATTCCGGACGCAATTATGCCGAGGCATCATTGATTCGATATTTGTTATCTTTTAAATCACGCACATCTATACCCCCAATAATCTCATTATTGTGCCATATGGTATAGTGTATAAAGAGTTCAATTTTTCAAAGTAATCGTTCAATCGGTTCATTTACTGGACTTGTATCGTGGTCTTCATACTTTCTAAAATCATCTTCAAATGCTTCTTTCTGTATTTCTAAAAGAATTGGAGCTTCAATTTCACTGGTTCTTTTGATCACTATATTCATTAAAATCTCCCTTTTACTAAATCAAAAACTCAATTTTGTCAGTTGAATTTGTTTATCTGTCAGATGTTTTTCACAAAGACTTGTACATCTTTAATATTCGAAGTTAATGTGCCAAATTCCTTTATTTCCAATTTCAGGAACTAATAAAACATCCATTATGTTTTATAACAAACTTAAACAATGAAATAAACCTGCTCAATTTATACGTATTAGATTGAACAAAGGAAAAATAGTTGGAATGGTGATTGTTCTTTTGTTTGTAGGTGTGAAGAGGGGGCAATTTGACTAGCTTATGGGCATTTGCGTAGACTGTTATTGCTTTTATAGCATAACCTATATCGAAATCGAAAGGAGGAAAAATTATGCGATACGATTACGGGCATGGTGGCCATGGAGGACAACAAGGTGGGAGACATCCATATTACCCGGTAACTTCTCCAACTCATTTTTATCCGACTCAACACTATCCAACCCATCACTATCCAACCCATCATTACTACCCAATGCATTACTACCCAACACATACATCATATCCATCACATCCATCACATCATCGCCATCCGCACCACCACCATCACCAACATACGAACCCACGCTATTACTAATATACCTTTAAAAAAGAAACGACAATGTCTTTATAAAAGTCGGTCGTTCCAGTTCATATAAATAATTATTATAACCGGGAACAAATGGCATGCTTTATCTTATAAAAGTGTAAAAAGATGACTAAATTAAAACTTACAATATCCAGAAGCGACTATTGTTCATGAAGGCTTATATATAGAAGGGGTCATAGGAGGAAAATGATCCTTGCTAATAATTTTTGGAGGTAGGGATAACTTAGTTTACCCTATAAATGAGCCTCAAAGTGTGGTATTGAATATTATGTATGAATAGCATGAGGCTAGTGCCGACAATATTTATAAATAAAATATAGAGAATGAATATTTGTTAGCACTAGTTTATGATAAGCTTTCATTGGATGTTTTGTTGGAAAATTTAAAGAGGCTAGATTATAGGGCAAAGTCATTTTTTAAAGGGCTATGTAATAAATAGAGTTGAAAAAGGTCACTCTGTGGAAGTGACCTTGAATGAACAGGTGTTAGGCTAAAATATTTCACCCTGTTTATTAGTATTTTATGAAAGTAGCGCCGACAATAATTAAAAGAATGAACAGAACAACAATTAGAACAAATGTTGAACCGTTATTGCCACCTCCATAGCTATAACCTCCGTAGCAACAATTGTTGTTGTAATTGCCTACATTTCCGAAGCATCCCATGAAATATTCCTCCTTTCTATACCTATAATATGTATCGTTATAGAAAGTGGGAAAGGTATTTATCCAACAAAAAGTACCTTAGAATTAGAAATTTTGGAATATAATTAATACCTTAACGTACTTAGAGAAATAAAAAAGGGCCACCGTATGGAAGTGACCCTTAGTAACAATTCAAGGCGGTGTAGCTAAAAGATTAGCTTAATATATATTATGAAGAGATTACTACTTTTGTAGAGTGGAATGTCTTAGTAAAGAATTTAAAATTATAAATAGTTCACCTTCAATCGGTGATTTAAAATAGGAAGGACCAAGATAGCTTAAATGCCGTCTTGGTTATTTTTTTGTGTTACGAAAGTGAAAGTTCTACATAAGAAATTCAAAAAGTGATTTTAAACTAAAAGTATAAAAAATTTCCTTTAGTGCATCATAAAAAAGTATTATGGATGTTTTGTATCGAGTGACTAATTAGAATCAGATAAAGCATTTAGAGAGGTGAAAGGTTTAAAAAATGGATATCATCCTAGCGTTATTACCAGCTCTCTTTTGGGGAAGTATTGTATTATTTAACGTCAAGCTCGGTGGTGGACCCTACAGCCAAGTACTGGGAACAACATTTGGTGCACTTATTTTCTCTATAGGTATTTACTTTTTTGTAAAGCCCGAGTTATCTCCTATAGTGTTTGGAGTCGGAATTGTATCAGGTCTTTTTTGGGCATTAGGTCAGGTAAACCAATTGAAAAGTATTGATTTAATAGGGGTTTCCAAAACAATGCCCATTTCGACAGGGCTACAATTGGTATCAACAACTTTATTTGGCGTGATCGTGTTTCATGAATGGTCGACAACAATGTCGGTTATATTAGGTGTTCTTGCACTTATTAGTATCATCATTGGTATTGTTCTCACATCACTACCTAATCCAGAAGAGAAACAAGAAGAACACGGAAGCAATTTGAAAAAAGGAATTTTAATTTTACTTGTTTCTACTTTTGGATATTTAGTATATGTGGTTATTATACGCTTATTTAATGTAAGTGGATGGTCTGCATTATTGCCACAAGCAATCGGGATGGTAATAGGTGGGGTTTTATTAACGTTTAAGCATAAACCATTTAATAAATATGCGATTCGTAATATTATACCGGGTTTAATCTGGGCTGCCGGAAACATGTTTTTATTTATATCTCAGCCTCGTGTAGGGGTCGCAACGAGTTTTTCTCTTTCCCAAATGGGGATAGTCATTGCTACTTTAGGTGGAATTTTTATATTAGGTGAGAAAAAAACAAAAAAGCAATTCATAGCAATTATCATTGGGATTGTTTTTATAGTAGCTGCTGGGATTATGTTAGGGATTGCGAAAAGATAAAAAGGAGGGCCTTGTATGTATCCGGATTTAGAAGGAAAAGTTGTTGTAATTACAGGTGCTGCAACTGGACTAGGTAAAGCAATGGGCATGCGTTTCGCAGCAGAAAAAGCGAAAGTAGTGATAAATTATCGTTCCAATGAAGCGGATGTAAATGCTGTAGTGGAAGAGGTTAAAAAAGCCGGTGGGGAGGCCATTGCTGTACAAGGTGATGTTACAGTTGAAGCGGATGTCATCAATCTCGTTCAAACAGCTATAAAAGAGTTTGGGACACTCGATGTAATGATTAATAATGCGGGTATAGAAAATCCAGTAGCTTCTCATGAAATGCCGTTAAGCGATTGGAATAGAGTCATCAATACAAATTTAACAGGTGCGTTTTTAGGAAGTCGAGAAGCGATTAAATACTTCGTGGAGAACGATATTAAAGGTACTGTTATCAATATGTCCAGTGTTCATGAGAAAATTCCTTGGCCTTTATTCGTGCATTATGCCGCTAGTAAAGGGGGCATTAAGTTAATGACAGAAACATTAGCGTTAGAATATGCTCCAAAAGGAATTCGTGTTAATAACATCGGACCTGGAGCGATCAATACGCCTATAAATGCTGAGAAATTTGCAGATCCAGCAAAACGTGCAGATGTGGAAAGCATGGTCCCGATGGGGTATATCGGAAAACCAGAGGAAATTGCCGCAGTCGCAGTATGGCTAGCTTCATCACAGGCTAGTTATGTGACAGGAATTACTCTATTTGCGGATGGTGGAATGACTTTATATCCTGAATTCCAAGCTGGTCGTGGGTAAGTAAGTAGGTGTTAGCTAATACTAGGATTCATTTTTCATCATATTTTTAACCCCGTCCTAATTTAGAACGGGGTTATGCTTGTTTGAGCTTCTATTAATTTTCTAGTTATTGCAAGTTGGAAATTAGGCTTTTTCTACAAAATATCAGTTAGCGGTCGGTGTATTCTATCATCAGCTATAGTCTAACCTTAACCTCAGTGCCGTCCTTAGCTTTGACATCTACTAGCACGATGCCCTTATAATTTCTCAGTTCCTTGACAATAGGCTTTAGCGTTTTTTTCTCTATTAGCAGAAAAGTAAAGTCCAGATTTTTTCTTTCGAACTGCTCTTTTGTCCATTTGTTTACATGTTTCTGTAAAAAATTTGAAGACAAAATTGAAATAGCGATGTTTAAAAAAGCATATGGAATTGGGATTGTAAACCGAACGTCTTTTGCTTTCACTTTTACATGCATCATA
Organism: Lysinibacillus sp. NPDC092081; assembly: GCF_044755845.1. Lineage (NCBI taxonomy): Bacteria > Bacillati > Bacillota > Bacilli > Caryophanales > Bacillaceae > Lysinibacillus > Lysinibacillus sp. NPDC092081. The sequence goes on along the minus strand of NZ_JBIVRU010000012.1, from coordinate 18,904 downwards.
AGCGAATCACTATTCAATGATGACCGAAACGGTATCCCCGTTTGCCGATTTAATATCAACAATTTGGCCATCTAATTCGTTTTCGATTGCTTCAATAATAAGGTTTATGTCTATATCTTTAACGTATTTTTCCGATTGAGGAATACTCGCTGCGATGCTGTGTCCAGCCATTAATACTACCTTGACAAGTTTTAAAGGCAAATTGACCGTGACGTTATCATTTTCAGCTGAGACAACACGAATTTTTAATGTTTTATCTAAATATTTAGTCGGCTCTTCAGAAAGCTTTTTAGCTGTTTCTTCTTTCTCTTTTAATACTTGAATCAGCTCTGATGCCTTTTCAGCATCAATCTTTCCTTCTTGAACCATTGTTAACACTCTTGAAATTTCCTCTTTCATGATAAATTCCTCCCTATTCCTCTTTTAAGAGCTTAATCGCTTCTTCTGGTGTAATTTCGCCATTTTCCAACATGGTGACAACATTTTTCTCGTCTACTTCATTTTTCTTCTTCTGCACATAGCCAAGGGATGAAATGATGTCTGTTAGCTTGCCTCGAACCGTTGGATACGAAATCCCTAGTTCTTTTTCAACTTCTTTGATATTCCCTCTACATGTTAAAAATACTTCCACAAAATGAAGCTGATCCTTTGATAAGGATGCTATCTTAGATAATTCAAACTCATTTTCAATCGTAGTGTGACAATGAGAGCACTGTAACTTTGTAATTTTTAATGTTTTACTGCAGACAGGACAATTTGTGATTACTTTATAAGCCATAATGAAATCCCTTCCTTTTAGTTGATTCGATTATATAATGAGGAATCGGAAATGTAAATAATGAAAATTAAAATTTTTTATTTAAAAAATCAATAATGTTAATTCGTTGTTTAATATTATTAATAGTCCGCTTTGGGGTTTTGAATTTATTTTCCTCTGAATAAATCTTGCTATCTAATACAATTCCCGTTCCATTCATAGGTATTATAAATAAATGACCAAATAATATCTCACCATCTGCTGGTAACCCTAATATGTCACAGTACCAATTTCGTGATTTTTCAATACTACTAACAGGAATAAAAATTGTTCCGACTTTATAGGATTCATAAATTCTACCTCCAAATATGAATATTAGTAAATATAAGATTAATTCGCTAAAAATTCCATTTTCCCTTGTACTATCACGTTTTTATGACCTTTACTTGTCCAATTTTTTGTTGAAAAGCAGATCTATAGAACAACTATATTCATGAATAATAAGATTCTTAGAAAGATAATACAAAATTGGTGTATTATTCCACAACCTCTTATTTGTTTGTATAATATGGGGGAGAATATCCTGATATTTAGTAAGCATAAAAATAGGCGATTAGCGTGAGGAGGTTAAAATGATGACAATCGAGATTTTTATCGCAGCAGAGGAAGATTATTTTGTTGTAAATGAGATTGTAAAAGAAGGGCATGAAGAGCATGTGATGGAGGAACCAACGATATTTAAAAGTGTGGAGTCTGTAATGCCCGAATCCTATTATAAAGAATTATTGAACAACGAAGAGAGTGAGGTTCTAATTGCGAAGGAAGATGAAATTGTAGTGGGTTTCGCAGTCATAAGTGTTGAGGCTACTCCACCTTTTGAGTCGCTTGTTCAACGGAAATATGCTTACATACACGATTTTGGTGTAAAAGCAGATTTACAAAGAAAAGGAATTGGAAAAATGCTATTTAATGCTTGTATAACTTGGTCTAAAGAAAAGGAAGTCGACACAGTCGAATTAAATGTTTGGGAATTTAATAAGAAAGCAGTTGATTTTTATAAACATTTTGATATGAAAAGCGTAAGTAGAAAAATGAAATTAGATATTTAAGGGGTATCAATTTTAAATAATTATTTGAGTAGATCGTTAAATAAACTAATTAAAAGGCGATTAAGTATGAGGATATTTATTGGATTGTCATAAAACCATTTATATAGTTAGGATAATATCAGGGAAAAGTAAAAAACATACTTCGGATTTAAGAGTGAATATGAGTATGTAAAAACATGAAAAAAGGACTTCCGTTAATATACTACGCAAGCCCTAGAATGGAGCCAAACATAGCGTCAAATTCAGCCCGTTTTAATGCTTTGATTAATTAAAACTATACTACACTACTTAAATTAAGGTGACCAATTTGTTTTCCAAAAACAAGTTAATAAGTAGTTCAACAGACTATATTCTGAGCATTTAGGATATTACTACACACCGGTCCATACTAAAGTTCTTAATAAATAAAACAAGCCAAGACCGGCAATAATCAATAGAACGAATAAAACAATAGCAAAGGCAAAATTTGTACCTGGTGTATTTAGTCCATTAGATGGATAACTCAAAACAATCCCCTCCTTATAAAAATTTATAGCAGGATTATTTGAAGAAAGGAAAAGTAATACATTTTACTAAAGGTTGTTACAATATGCCACATCCTTTATAATACATTTCCTTTTTATTGATAAAATACAGCTATGGGCAATGAGAAGACGGGATTAATGTCGATTTTCTAATGTTATTTCAAAGTGTGGTTCACATTTACAGGCATCTATTTCTACATAGTTTTCCTTTTCGAACATTTGAAATTAATTTCTAAACGTTCGAATGCGGTATTTCCCACTTCGACAAGTCCCATATAATCAAGCGCCACAAGTAATGACTGATAGCTACAATTTTTTTAAGACCTGCCTTCAGGTGCGCACTAGATCATTGATGAAATAGAGAATAAGGTGCTATTGGAACAATGGTTGTGGCAAATTAATATTACAACCACAACCACAAACACAAACACATGAAACTTCCTTTTTATCTTTATAGTATGTTGTACTAAGTAAAGAACTCAGGGCCAATTACCTTATGTATGGAGGGATTAAATCCTGAATTTATGATAAATTGTTTCATCACTGCAAGTTGGGATGACATTTTGTTAAAACGTATGTCATATAGATAAGCTGTTTGGAATGAAGACCATTATATTACAAAATATACCGTCTAAAAGTTTGAAATAAGACTATTAACGTGATGAAGCTAGTCTACCATTCTCTATTTAATGTGTTGAATAAACTTTTTGTTTCCAATAATAAAAAAATAAGTGATGTAACTCACACGCTTTTAATATAGAATCTAACATATACCTAATTTGGAAGTGGAGTGAAGAAGTTGTTTCCTATTTTAGATACTGAACGATTAGTGTTAAGAGAACTTACTGAATATGACGCCCAAGATATTTTAAATTGCTTTTCTAATGCAGATGTATTACGCCATTATGGGCAGAATCCATTAACAAGTATAGAGCAGGTTAAACAAATAATTAAAAATTTTTCAAAGAATTATGATGAAAAACGTGGAATTAAATGGGGAATTACATTAAAAGGGCAAGAAGGTATTATCGGTACTATTGGTTTTCAAGAGTGGTCCACTGAGCATAAAAGAGCTGACATCAGCTATGCACTTTTTCCTGAGAGCTGGGGAAAAGGGTATGCAAAGGAGGCCGTAAATAGAGTACTATCATTTGGCTTTCAAGAAATGGATTTAATGCGTATAGGAGCAATTGTTTTTACCGAAAATGAAGCTTCAAACATGCTATTAACAAAGTTAGGTTTTGAAAAAGAAGGAATATTAAAAAATTATATGCACCAAAACGGTGTTGCGTATGACACTAATATTTTTTCTCTAATTAAACACTAAAGATCATCGTTTAATTGTCTTCTTGGGACAGTAGGAAGTATTTTTCAGAAATTGTTCCGAGATTACTGATTATATGTAAGTAAGTTACATACACACAGCAGGTCCAGGTATTCAAAATAATTGAGAACCTGGCCTTTTTGTCAATTATTCTCTAATAAAGTTACCCCAAGATGAGGAAGTAACTAGACTAGCATTATAGCTATGATTAAAATATTCACTACAAACTAGCCTCTCACATAAACTGAAAGCGTGACAGTTTCGGCGCTCCTTACAAAATGCAAATGTCGGTGTCCGTAACCTACAGTTTTATGAAAACAAAGTAGCGTTTGTCTATAGTTTGAAATCATCAGGTCCTCAAATTGAGCCTTAGTGATTTTTGTAAAGGGGTACTTTGAATTTCAAGAGAATAAGTATATTTTTGGAAAATTAAATGTTGCACAATGTAAAATTTGGGTCTTGTATAGATAATTAGATTTAAAAGTAATTATAACCATGATAGGATATTATATCGTAGGAGGTGTAGTTTGGCCTAAGGGACTTGTGTTAAAAACAGAAAAACACAAACTTCCTTTTGACAATTATTTTTAATGAAAAAGAGAAAAATTGCTCTCATCATTAGCTTGTTTATTATATTTCTAACAGGCTCACGAATTTTATGGCTGAAGGTATTTATTAATACAGATCAACCACATGCTATAAAAGGTCAAATGGATTTAAGAAATTGGAATTTTAATGATGGTCATGCTATTACATTAGATGGAGAGTGGGAGTTTTATCCTTATAATTGGTTGATTAGTGAAGAAAAGCATTTAGAATCCGCGAAAAATGCTAAATATATACAGGTTCCTAAAGGGTGGAGTTCTGCTTTACAACAGGGAGAGAGAAGCCCTTATGGTTACGGTACTTATCGCTTAAAATTACTCGTCAATCCTGAAGACAACATAACCTACAGTATTCGAGTTCCGAGTGTTCGGAGTTCCTCAGAAATATATGTAAATGGCAGGCGGCTGGCAAAATCAGGTGCAATAGGGGAAAGTGCAGAAAAAACAGTTGCCTATAATGTTCCATATACTGCTTCTTTTGAAGCCAACGGTCACAAAGAGATTGAAATTATTGTTCAGGCTTCTAACTTTAAGGACCCTCGCGACGGTGGAATTGTTCGCTCCATTAAATTAGGAAAAGAAGATATATTAGCTCGGGAAACTCAATTGTCGATAAATATGCAACAACTAGTAGCAGTGGTTTTTTTACTACATGCTATCTATTCCATTATTTTATTTTTTGTAGGAAACAAGGAAGAAAAAAGATTACTTTACTTTTCTCTATTATCGATTAGCAGTATGGTTTATTTCCTATTAGGAAGCGATGACAAATTATTATCTTATTGGTTTCCGATTAATTACGACTGGGCCTTTAAATTAGTTCATCTTTCTATGGTCGGCATAGGCTTTTCACTGCTTCAATGCATAAAACATTGGTTACCTCAACATGTGAGAAAATATATTCGCTTGTTTAGTATTTTCTGTGGTATAGCATCATTGTTGACCATCGTACTTCCTACTCGCTATGTAGTAACCAATCAAGGTATTAACATTATGATTTTAGGAATCCCGATTGTTATAACGATTCTAACTGTAATGCGAGAATCTATTAAAGAGATTAAAAGTAATATTTTTTTACTTCTTGCCATTTTAGCATTTGGTAATAATCTTATTTGGGATGGACTACTTCTCATTTTTGGAATCAAAATGATCATGTATCCGTTTGATATTATTATGACAGTGGCTTGTTTGGCTATTTTATGGTTTAAAGGTTATGCTAAAGTCCATTCGGATACGAAAGAACTTGCTATTAAGCTTCAAAAGACAGATAAGTTAAAGAATGAATTTCTTGCCAATACGTCTCATGAATTACGAAATCCACTTCATGGAATCCTTAACATTTCAAAAGCTGTTCTGGAAAGAGAAGAACGTGTACTTAGTGACAAAAGTGTCAAGGATTTAGAAACAGTACTCTCTGTAGGACGTCGTATGTCACTAATGTTAAATGATTTACTAGATGTTATGAGCTTAAAAGACAGTAACCCCAAACTGAAGCTTAAAACTTTTTCGATTCACTCGATTGTATCGGGTGTGTTAGATATGCACTATGTTATGAAAGAAGGAAAGCAGATTCAGTTAATTAATCATATCCCTGAAAATTTCCCAAAAGTAGTTGCAGATGAAAATAGGGTTATTCAAATTGTTTTCAATTTACTTCATAATGCAGTGAAATACACGAATGAAGGTGAAGTGACAATATCAGGTCATGTGAAAAATGATATGGCGGAAATTGTTATTTCGGATACTGGTATTGGTATTGATGAGGACGCCATTCAACGTATATTTGAACCTTATGAGCAAGGTGCCCTTAGTAAGGCAATGATTGAAGGTGGATTTGGACTAGGCCTTAATATTAGTAAACGATTAGTTGAACTACATGGGGGAACATTACAGGCAAATTCAGTTGTAGGGAAAGGGTCTGAATTTAATTTTACCTTACCAATATCAAACTTACCTGATGAGGAAGATGCTACAGAAAATGAGTCTTTGCACTCGAAGGAAGAATCAACAGTAGCGACTTCATACGATGATAAAACTGAAAACCATCCAATCATTGAAGCAAATCGACCTAGAGTTTTGGTCGTCGATGATGATCCAATTAACTTAAGAGTGATCGAAACAATACTTTCAATAGAAAAATATGACTTAGAAATGGTTACAAGTGGTAGCAAGGCTCTCGATATACTAATGTCTCAAGAGTGGGATTTGGTCATTTCAGACGTAATGATGCCGAATATGTCTGGCTACGAATTAGTACGTACAATTCGTCAGCAATTTTCAATAACAGAACTTCCCGTGTTACTTCTTACGGCAAGAAGTCAGTCTCAAGACATTGAAAATGGATTTTTATCTGGTGCCAACGATTACGTCACAAAGCCTGTTGATGCTCTGGAGTTAAGGTCAAGAGTAAAAGCACTTACCGACGTTAAACAATCTGCACAAGAAAGGCTTCGAATGGAGGCAGCTTGGCTTCAGGCTCAAATACAACCGCATTTTCTATTCAATACATTAAATGCAATCATTACATTAAGTGAAATTGATATCGAGCGTACAAGTAAGCTACTTGAAGCACTGAGTGATTTTTTAAGGGAGTCATTTAAGTTCCAAAATATTGATGAGCTTGTTCCAATGGAGGATGAGTTAAATCTTGTTCGATCCTATCTATATATTCATAAGGAACGTTTTGGGGAGCGGATAAATGTAACGTGGGATGTGGAAGTTTCTACAGACGTCATGATACCATCACTGACCATTCAACCATTGATTGAAAATGCTTTGAAACATGGTATTTTGCCGCGTGAAAATGGCGGGAATATTCATCTTCGCATTGTAAATTACGACATGTACATTGAGATCACTGTGTCGGATGATGGTATTGGCATGGATGAAGCGACGATGGAACGTTTACTTGTAAGAAAATTGGAGACATCAACGGGAATTGGATTGCTTAATACAGATCTTCGCTTAAAACAACATTACGGTGAGGGACTTCAAATTAATAGTAAACCAAATCAAGGAACCGCAATATCGTTTGTTGTTCTTAAAAAGAAAAATCAAAGCAATTTAAGTGTGAATTGATGGTGAAATAAGTATATTCATATTGAGCTGCACCCCATTTTTGGAGGTGCAGTTTTTAAATTGTCCGGTGCAATTTTATACAAAAGTTTGATCATCATTGATAGGAACGCCTGCATAAATGTTTCAATACTACGAAAACGAAGATCTATCCAGTTTCCATCCATAAAGAGCATAAAATACGCATATGACTGATCAAAATCCATATGATAAGATTGATTGTTTTTGTCAGGTTCTTGAATCAATAGTAAGTCTCTAAAAACGTCTAACCATGACGTATCATTTAGAAACGAGGAGATTTCAGTGACTACGTAGACGATATCGTAATCTTGAACAGATATCCTTTGGAGCATTTTAGTTTGTTCTAGAGCCGTTCATTTAGACCGCTCTTCGGTCATCTTTTCTAAATTGTGTGTTAAAAATCGCCAATTTCATTCTATTAGAATGTATTTAGAAAATCACAATAAAGAACAGATAACCTTAATTAGTTATCTGTCTTCTTCAATCACTTTGTAAACGGATCTTCCGATTCATATAGAAAACTTTTCTCAAGATTTTCTTTTGTTTCAGCATTGACGGTTTTTTCTTTTGCTTCTGCTTGTTCACTAGCTGGAGCTTCGTCATGAGAAGAACAAGCAGTTAATAGGAATGCTGACATTGCACCGATATATAAGAATTTTTTCATTGCTATAACCTCCGTTATTGTTTAGTTACAGTTTAGATTGTGCAATTACACTTAGAATATAACGGAAATGACAATGATAAATTTTATAACGAAAAATGATAAATAATCGTAAACATATAAAAAGGGGAAATGGTTGTGAAAAGAATTATAGGTTTCGTCACAATTTGCGGATGGGTATTAGTAGGTTGCTCACATAAAGAATCCAACAGCATAATGGTTCGAGTATTGTTGGAGAGGTACTAGCGAAGGAAAATGAGTGGAAAGAAAGCGAGTACTTTACATCTGAAAATTTAAGCTTCATTGGTGAATCAAAATTATTAGGATTTACGCATAGTAAAGAAGGGAAAATAGTTGTTAGCAAAACAGGAAAATACGCCTGGCACTTTTGGGGAGAGAGCGTCAAAACAGGAGATTACCTTAGCGTAAAGGGTACAGTTAACACAAAAAGAAGTTGAATTGGTTACAGATGTTAAGTTACTTGGGCCGAACAGTGGAGCAGATAACCATGCCCCAACCAATATGACTTTCCCAAAAGCCGGCATGTGGAAGTTGGATGCCTATATTGATGGGAAGTTATTCGGTAGCGTTTATGTAAAAGTTGAAAATTGAAAATCTGCATTCAAGAAGATAGCAACTATCTCCACTGATTTTAAAGTTATTAAGAATAAATTGCTGCTGCGTTTTTATAAATGACAGATAAGGTTCATGGTAAGGACTTTTTGTATAAATATTTATAAATGCATGGACATTGCTGCCTAATTTTATTGGATTCACATTAATAGTATAGCTCTCAATAACACCATTATCTTCAAGTCTTGCCACTCTCGATGACGCCGCTTGCCCAGTCAAATGTACCTTTTCACCCAATTCCTTCATCGTAATACGACTGTTCTTGGAAAGTTCATCTTTAATACGCAGATCCGTACTATCTAACATGTAGAAACTTCTTTCATTATTCAAGTCAAATCGCTAAAAGACTTGATTTGATCTATGTAATTACTATTGGACATAGTATAAACTAAATGTAGTTTAAAGAAAAGGAGTTGTAAATATGAAAATCCAACAAATCTGCAATGCCACTTTAGTACTCGAATATGCAGAGAAAAGATTTTTTAATTTTGTTTGTTTAGTTTTGGGGAAAAAAAATAATATTGATTTGATGATAGCATAACACTCTTTAGGTTATACGGCTATCCATATTTAAGTGTGGGTGCAAATTTGAGTTGGCACAATTTCGAAAAATCCTTTTTGCTTCTTTCATCAGAAGGATACAGTAAACGTCCAAAATTTTTAAAGCCAAGAGATGAAACACGGACATAAAAAACTAAACTATTTTAATGTAAAAAAGAACGAGGCTGGGACAAAACCTCGATTAAAAGTAAAATATAGTAAGAAGCCCGGAAAATTTTACGAACAGTAAAGTTTTCCAGGCTTTGTATTTGAACATATAAATTTTGTTAAAAAGAAAGGACACCTATAAGGATTTTTTCTTGATCAATAAACGGGCCATATAGGAGAAAGAATTATAAAAAAGTGAATCCAAATGCAATTAATTAAGCAGGTTAATCGAGAATGAGGTGCTAGGGTGTCAATATAAAATTCAAATAAAAACATTGACTTCTAAAAGGTTTTCTTTTAGAGTGAATTTGTAAATTAAATATCCTCGTTAGGTGAGGCTCCTGTGTAGGAGATATGCTACTGCCCAGAAATGTCGAAAGACGCCAATGGGTCAACAGAAACCATCGACATAAGGTGGTTTTTAATGTAGCTGGCTTTGTCCTATGCCACACAGTGCTAAAGCTCTACGAATGGAGGAGTAGATTTGCTACAATTTATTTGTTGTGCAATCAATGTACGTATATAGTACCGTGTAAACACCTTCATTCGTTATGAAGGTGTTTTATTTTTTTGTGAGGTGAGGAAAATGGATAACTATTCAGAACCAGACTCGAAGTATTATAAAAATGAACTAAATACACAGAATATCCATGAGGAATTTTAAATTATCTTTCATAACGAAACGAATGTTTTATCGTTGGTGGAATATTTTTTGTTCCTCAATGAAGGAGTAGTGGTGTTAAAAATGATTAAAAACATGCCAGAAGACCAAATAACGCTTCAAATTATTAAGGCGTTAAAAGAAGGAAAACAGAAAGAGTTCCAAGCAATATTAAAGGAACTCCAACCTTATGATATTGCACGAATTTTTGAGGGGCTACCAGAAAAACATCATACACGTTTCTTATTGTTTCTTATTCCTGAACAAATCGCTGAACTGATTCAAGAACTTGAAAAAGAACATCAATTAAAAGTTCTAAATAAATTAGGAATCGAAAAATCTGGTCAGATAATGAATCTAATGCATAATGATGATTTAGCTTCATTGTTAGAGAACCTATCTCCTGAAAAAATTGAAGAACTTCTTTCAGGTATGAAACAAGAAGAATCTAAAATTGTTCAAAATATCATGAACTATCCTCCTGAAACGGCAGGACGAATAATGACAAACCGTTTTGTGTGGATTCCTCAACATTATACGGTTAGTGAATCAGTTGATAAACTTAAAATATTTGCAGAGTTCTCGGAAACGATTAACTATCTGTATGTAATTGATGATGATAAAAAATTAGTAGGTGTTGTATCATATCGTGATTTAATAATAAGTGAGGAATTTGAAAAAATTCAAGATATTATGTATAGCAGAGTGATCTCTGTTACTGCTGATGTGGACCAAGAAGAAGTAGCTCGTGTTATTGAGCGTTATGATTTTTTATCAATTCCTGTTGTTGAAAAAAATAATGAATTAGTAGGAATTGTAACAGTTGACGATATTATTGACGTTGTGATCAAGGAAGCAAATGAAGATATTGAAAAACTTTCGGCATCTGGTAAAGCAATTGATTTTGACACGAAGGCACATGTGGCTGCATATCGCCGACTCCCTTGGCTTATTTTACTTTTATTTATCGGATTAGTGTCTGGAACTATTATTAGTGGTTTTGAAGAAACGTTGTCCAAAGTTGTTGCACTTGCCTTCTTTATGCCGATGATTGCAGGGATGACTGGAAATACAGGTACTCAATCTTTAGCTGTTGTTGTAAGAGGTCTAATTACTAATGATATTGATAAAGGAGTTATTTTCAGACTTATTATTCGAGAACTTAAAGTTGGATTGATAATAGGCATTACCTGTGGAATATTAATTTCCATTATAGCTTTTGTTTGGCAAGGAAATCCTGTTCTAGGATTAGTGGTTGGAAGTTCATTAGTTGTGACTCTAATTATTGGGACCTTAGCTGGGACCATTATACCTCTACTATTATATAAATTCAACATCGATCCAGCAGTGGCCTCTGGTCCATTAATTACAACACTAAATGATATACTATCCTTACTTATTTACTTTGGCATTGCAACAATGTTTATTTCAAAATTGATGTAGAAAAGCCACGAATAACTGCTGCTCCTCGTGTATTCATAAATCTTTCCTAAGCCCATACTTCAACAATCGGGCGCCATTGTTGAATAAATCTTAGATTTTCAAACGACTTTATTGTTATATTTTTATTTATAGTGAAGTATCTTATATCGAAAATTAAACAACTATATTTTAACCCCGTTCTAAATTTAGAACGGGGTTTTTGAAAATCGTTGAAATCCCTGAAGCAACGTATCATTACCATATTCATCATCAAAGAATGAAGATCCTAATCAAGAATGGAAAACATTGATTTTGGCGCTATTTGAGAAGCATGAAGGTAGATATGGTTATCGCCGAATCCATGCAGAATTAAAATCGCTGGGATACGTCATCAATCACAAGAAAGTACAGCGAATCATGAAGGAATTGGGTTTAAAGTGTGTGAAATTCGTTCGTAAATCTCGTAATAAATCATACAAGGGCAAGGAGGGTAAAGTCGCAAAGAATCGATTGAATCGCCGTTTCGACACGCCAAACCTTTACAAAAACGGGTGACAGACGTAACAGAATTCAAGTGTACAGAAAATGAAAAACTTTATTTAAGTCCAATTATAAATCTCTATAACGGAGAAATTATTGGGTTTAGTATGTCCAAACGCCCAACATTGGATTTCGTATTAGAATCGCTACATCCAGTTCTGCCAATCATTCAGAACCAAGCTACATATCGTGCAACGATTCATTCGGACCAAGGCTGGCATTATCAACATAATTCATGGGTGAAAATAATAAGACAATACAATATTTTCCAAAGCATGTCTCACAAAGCGACGTGTGCAGACAATGCGGCGATGAGAAACTTCTTTAGCATACTCAACCAAGAGATGTATTACGATGAAGTATTAATCACCTATGAAGAATTGAAGAAGAAAATCAAACGGTATATCGACTACTATAACAATGAACATATTAAACAAAAACTGGCTGGCATGAGTCCAGTAAAATACCGAACCTATGCCAGCCAATTAGCTGCATAATAAAAACTCTAACTTTAAGGGGTCACTACCATCGAAATGATTTGGATATCCTTTTTTATTGATATAAAGCGTCTTTTTAACAATTTTCATACGAATTGGTATATCAAATCGCATTAATAAAGTTATATTATAGAAAGTTCTATAACGATGCGAATAATACCCATAACTTGGCTACATATAACTAATCTAGCAGCAAGGTCACCTGTTAGAAGAGAGCTAATTTCCGATGATTTCCATTAGTTTTAGCGAAGCGTATACCTAACTGGTAAATTAAAACAATAAATTCAAAACACTGTTTGTAAATGAAGTGAAAAATTATTTTTTCTTCATCACGAAGTGCTGGAAACCATTGATGCATCAATGTTTATAGAGGGGTTTAGTTGAAGAAGAACTGTTGCATAGATTAGTTTTATGGAACAGTTCGTTTGAAATAACTTACAAGTAGGTCATTCTAGCCCTCATTTTGATGTTTTAACCTTGCTTTATTGTAATATACGCACCTTTATATATAATTAAATTAGAGAATGTAAAAAATTGGTAGGGGGCTTACTATAACAGTCGCTTCCCAAGCATACAAGCGGAAGGAGACTACTCATTTAATTTGAGTAGTCTAAATACCAACTATATAAAAAATTATCTATAACCTTTGAAAATTCATAAAAATGTTTATTGTCATTTTAGTTTGTAGTTCAAATCGTGTTGCTAATTTTTCATGAACAATGTTTAATAGTTCCTCTTTAATAAAATACTTTGTGTCCATTTTCTATTTTTATTTGATTAAAGGGAAAGATTATTTTGGAACAAATATAATTAATAAAGAAGAGATTGAGCGTGTTTTATTTGACAAAATATTTTATTTATGCTATAATTTACATTTATTAATTTAAAGTGTAAAATAGGATTCTCCTGGCCAGGAGAGTCCTATTTTTTTGCTTTAATTGAGTTACTGAACTAGAGAATCCAAATCAATAAACGAATTTAACACTTGCTTTTTTCTAGGAGATGATGATTTTATGGAAGATTTACCATGTAAAGGCTGCAGAGGAATGTGTTGTGGGCCTGTTCCGATTACAGAAAAAGAGTTAAAGAAAATAAAAAAGAAAATCATAGCGATGCCTAAAAAAATGAGCTTAGAATTAAAAAATCAACAACGTTTATATGGAACCTGTATTTTTTATGACGAAATAAATGACCAGTGTGGAATCCATTCAGCACGTCCGTCTATTTGCCGAGCTTTTGGTTATCATAATAATCTTGTGTGTTTTCGAAAACCAAAAGTGGCCTTTGGAAAAAACTATATAGCTAATGAGCTTCCAATTGGTATTTTAAGTATTGATTTTACGTGGAACGATTTTATTTAATATTGAAGGTTACAAGCTAATATTAACAAGCGAAATGTTAACATTCGACCTAATATAAAAGAGCCTGCTGTATTTTAATGCAGGCTCTAATATCGTACTTATTTTTAAAGTTCTAAGCGCATAGAACGACTCGTTTCATTAAATCCATGTTTGTCATACAAGTGAATAGCGCCAATATTTTCAAATGATGCAATTTTAATAATCATAGTTCTACCTCCATTCGAATTCCATACCATTTAATTCCGCTGTATGATGCAATTTTTACAAATAATATGTAAATTTAATAAAAGCTTGTATAGCTAACACAGTATAAACCGTATAGGATTCCCAATACTAAATCTGTTTTAAAATATATAGCATGAGAAAGGAGGTTTTCATCAGTGAGATTTTTAGCATGGGGGATTATAGGCGGCGCGGCTATTTTTGGTGTACTGAAACGCTTTGGGCTAATGAACAATGCACAACAAATGACACAGTCTGCTCAGCAAGGCACGACACCAGTACAATTAGTTGCAAACAGTAATCCACTTACCGCAAATACACCAAAACAGTAAATAAAAATAGGCAACATCAAGCTTATAGACTTTTTGGTCTATAAGCATGTACATAAAAAATTTTACGATTTTGCAATAAAGTAAGTAATTCTTAAAATTAACAATTACTAGCTAAATATTTACCTACGAAAATACCACTAGCTGCTGCTTGTGATAATGAATGTGTAACTCCTGAACAATCTCCAATTACATATAATCCTTGAATATTTGTTTGGAAATTTCCATCAGTTTCTATTGATGGCGAATAAAACTTTCCGTCCATACCATAAAGCAATGTATCCTCATCAATTTCTTCACCAATAAATTTTTCCAAATGGTTAAAAAATCCCTGCAAGATTTGAATATATAGCAAAGGAATTTCTTTAGTTAAATCCCCAAATTCAGCTTTTAACGAAGGCTGAATTCGATTATTATCCATATTTTCTTTTGTTGTAGACTGTCCCTCCCTTAAGTCTCCAAATCGTTGTACTACAATACGATCGGTCCCTTTATTTATTTTACCGATAACCTTATGTGCATACGTATTTGCTTCTTTAAGAGTAGGGAAATACGTTGGAGTGAACAAAGTAAAATTCAAGTTAGAAGTTCCATTCTTTTGCTCTCGAAAGTTTTGACCATCTGGCATGACTAAACCTTCTTGATATTTACGAATGATTCTTCCGTTAGGGTTCATGCAATAAGTATTTGAAATGATATCTCCATGTGCATAAGCAAGTTTTGTTTCAAAAGTATCTTCCAAAATTGAACGTAGCTGTTGTTCTGCCATTTCAACTCTAATACCCAAATCTAAACGAGTTTTGCCTTGCTTAACTCCAAGACTAGAACAATGTTTTTTTAACCAATCAGTTCCGGATCGACCTGTTGCAAAAACTACTTGCTGAGATTGGATATCACCTTTATTTGTTATTAAAGTAAAAGAATTGTTATCTTTTTTTATATCTTGCACATCTACCTCAAATTGAATATCTATCTTGCTTGATAAAACTTTATAAATTTGTTGAAAAATTTTTGTTGAAAGTGACGTACCTAGGTGCCTCACCTCAGTAGTTAACATCTGTAAGTTACATAATTGAGCTCTTTTTGAGAGTTCTGTATTAGCTGTGGAATATTTTATAACCGAGTCTCCACCAAAACGGCATAAAATTTCGTCCACTTCATCCATTAATTGTAGAAGATTCTCTCTACCTATTTTTTGCTCTAATTCGCCGCCAAAATCACTTGTATAATTGAACTTTCCTTCTGATTTACCCAAACCAGCAAAACCAAAATATTTCTCGCATATATTACAATCGCATGTTTTGCCTCGATCTAAAGGACAATTTCTCTCCTCTAGAGATTTTCCTTTTTCAAGAATTAATATCTTTTGATTACTTCGAGATAAGGTATATGCTAAAAAAACACTACTTACACCTGAACCGATAACTGTAATATCATACATCCATTTACACCTTCTTTAATTAATAAGTAATATTTCTATATGAGTATTTTATAATATGTGGATTGTCAACACAAAACTAAACTGTTTAAAGGGATTGGGAGTAAATTCATGGCTTTGGTCAAAAAGCGAGCAGCAGAAATAGGGGTGAGGATTGAAATATAAAAGGAGAGCACGTTATTATCGTGTTCTCCTAAGAAACTATCTATTATCTACTTTGAGTTTGAAGTGCTAATTTAACGCCTAGACCAATATAAACGAAACCGACAGCCTTTTCAAGCCAACGTGAACCGTTGTTTGATGTTTTCGTAAAGATTTTTTCACCAATAAAGCTTGTAATAATAGCTAACAAAATAGTATATAAAGCGCTCATCACAACAAAAGTTATTCCTAAAATCAATAATTGTACAGTTATTGATTGGCCATTATGTTGAACAAACTGCGGTAAAAACGCTAAGAAAAATAATGCTGTTTTTGGATTTAAAATTTCCGCTAAAAAACCTTGGCGGAACGAAGTACTTGCCGGACTTTGTTCAACAGTTGGTTTTTCTATTTTTTGTGGCTTCGTTAGTAGCATTTGAATACCTAAATAAACAAGGTATGCAACACCAATATATTTTACTACTTCAAACGCAGTGGCAGATTTCATTAAAATTGCTGATAATCCTAATACAGCTGCTGACGTATGAACTAAGTCACCAAGTCCAATGCCTAATGCAGTGAAAATACCGTTCTTTTTACCACCTTTCAGCGTTTGCGTAATGGTAATGATCACAGCAGGACCAGGAATTAAAAATAAAAGAAGAACTATTGCAATAAAAGATAACATGTTTACTCATCCTATTCTAATAAACTAATCATTCAGTTAAGAGAATAATAAAATTGACTTAATGAATGCAAGAAATATTATATTCTATCTTCTATATACCTGTCGATAATGAATTACTGAAAAGAAGCGAAAATAACTATTTATATAATTTAGAAAACGATTTGGTGATATTTGTATAATGTTGTATGTTATTGAATTATAGTGAACGGATTAAGATAGGAGGATTTTTATGCCTGTGATTACTGTAAAGTTAGCAAAGGGAAGAACTAGTGAACAAAAACAACAATTTGTTGAGGCAGTGACTAATGAGGCAGTCAGAACATTAAATACTAAGGAAGAATGGGTTACGGTCATATTTGATGAAAACGATCGAGACAATTGGGCAACTAGAGGACAACCACATTCCATAAAATTTGGTGAAGGTTTTGGTGAATAAACGGTAGAATGCTTGAAATCCGAAAGTTTTTTGTTTCTATTATAAGATTTATTTTAGTCGCATGTAAGCTGATGTGGCTTATATTTTGTAATTCGACGTAAAAATAGTACCAACTACTAATATTTAATGATAGAATTAGGTGATAATATTTTTGGAGGTTTTTTTGATGCTAGATATTCAACAAATACAAGAAGTTATTAGACATCGTTATCCTTTTCTGTTAGTGGATAGAGTATTGGAATTAGAAGAAGGGAAGAGAGCGGTAGCCATTAAAAATGTAACGATCAATGAAGAATTTTTTAATGGACATTTTCCTAATTATCCAGTGATGCCAGGTGTGTTAATTGTTGAAGCGTTAGCTCAAGTAAGTGCAATTATTATGCTCACAAAAGAAGGAAATCAAGGGCGACTTGGATTACTGGCAGGTATTGATAGTTGTCGCTTTAAAAAACAAGTTAAACCTGGTGATCAATTGCGTCTTGAAGTGGAAATTACACGCTTAAAGGGTGCTATTGGTAAAGGCCGTGGAATTGCAACAGTTGACGGAGAAATAGCTTGTGAGACAGAGCTTATTTTTGCATTTGGAAGCTAATCCACTCGATTTAAAAGTACTGCAAAAAGTCATTGCAGTACTTTTGTTCTCTATATAAAGGATTTTTAAAATAGTTGTTGAATCATATAATAAATGGAATACTTCGAAATGGAGGTGGTTACATGAACTATCCCTTAGCTCTTTATATAGCAACTTGTTTCATGCAATTATCATCCTCACGAACATCACATTATTAAATGGTCAATGGAATGGAATTACGATGTGGCTATGTACAGGTATCTTTATTTTCTCAAGTGCGATTTTCATCTCAAGCAGATTAAATAAAGTGAAACGTTAATCCTTTGGGGTCTTCACCAATCGGGCTTTTACGGGCAGTTAATCTCTCAATTCGCTGAATTTTGAGGGGGGACCTTGTGTGCTTTGTAATAAAGATTGATTATTTATAATAAAGATCGATAATTTGTAATAAAGTTTGATTAAAATCATCTCTCCTCTGTAGATTTCTTAGAGATTAGATGATTTTTTGTTGGATATTTATGTTAATGTAACTATAAAGATTGTGAAGAAATGTACTTAAACTAACGGCGCAGGTTAGTTGAAGAAGGATTAGAATAGAAGAACAAAATTAAATAATATTAGACCTTTGCGTGAGATGAAAGTTTTTTATTACTAGGAAATTTACAAGTATTAATAGAGTTTTATAAAAAATTAGGTCTTATACTTTATGAAAGATAATAGAGCAGCTTTATTGAATTAAAGAAGAAGAGAGTTGGATTGGTTATAGGTAGGGAAGGATCAGAAATCCCTTACCACGTTTCATAAAAACATATTGCATTTAATGTTGTTTTAGAGGATTTAAAGAAAGCTAAAATATCGTTAAAATAGCATGGAATCATTGCAAAAATAGCAGGACGCTCAATGTATAAAAAGATTGAGCGTAGTATTTTGATCCTAAAAAGGAATTATTTAACCTGTATTCACTTAAGGCAATAATTGAATTTCTATTACTCTTCTTTTTTAAGATTCAAGAAATTACTAATTACCTTTACATATTCATTTTTTGGATATTTCTTATATAAATCGCTGGATAATCGAATCGGGTCTCCAAAAAAGTATCGCTCATACTGGGTTTGTCTTGTTCCAAATGAACTCATCGTTAGATCCCAAGCTAAACGAAATATTTTTACTCGTTCCTCTGC
>NZ_JBIVRU010000011.1:0-152536 GCF_044755845.1 Lysinibacillus sp. NPDC092081 | reverse complement strand
AGGCAAAATTAAAAATGAGTCCGGTGCAATACCGAACTCATTTTACCCGAGCTGCCTAATGAAATAACCGTGTCTAACTTTTAGGGGTCACTTCAAAGGAGAAAAGTTAAATAAGGTTTTGGAAAGTATGTAGTATCTATAAATGGATGCTGCGTGTTTTTTTATAGGCAATTTTACTGTAAGGGACCCATTAAATATAGTGGGTCGATAAAACATTTTTCGAGGGGCTGTCAATATGTGTAATCGATAATCTAGACTTTGATAATTTCTCCATTAAATAAATCTAATACGGGCGGTAAATATAGCTTTTCTCCAATAATTTAAACTCTGTGATATCCGTTACCTATTTCTCATTAGGTGCCTTAGCCGTAAAATGACAGTCTAAAATGTTAGACGCAATTATGCCAACGTTTCCTTTAAAGGATTTATATTTTTTCATACGTACAACACACTATAACCCCAGCTCATTCATGATACGTTGCACTTTTTTTATGATTCACTTTTTGCCCACGATTCACTAGCTGGTTACGAATACGGTGATAGCCATAACGCCCTTCATACATCGCCTAAATGAGGTTTTATACTACTTACATTTTCTTTTATATTGATACTTCGAAATCTCTCACTAAACTCCTTACTTAACTCCTTTACTAAAATAAGCTAAACTTAAATTAAAAAATATAATAAAGGTGATCCGTTATGAAAAAAACAGTCCATGTCGTTGGTGCAATTATCGAAAACGAAAAAAATGAAATATTCTGTGCGTTAAGAAGTCCAGAAATGAGTTTGGCAAATTATTGGGAATTTCCAGGAGGTAAAATTGAAGTTGGAGAAACACCTGAACAAGCGTTAAAACGAGAAATTCAAGAGGAATTTACTTGTACGGTTCAAGTAGGTGCAAAAGTAGAAGATACAACATATGAATATGAAAGAGTAATTGTACGACTTGAAACATACAAAGCGAAATTAATAGATGGACAACCGAACGCATTAGAACATGCTGCCACGAAATGGGTTACGCGAGATAAACTTACACAACTGAATTTCGCCCCTGCGGATGTCCCAGCAGTAGAGAAGATTTCAAAGGAAGAAAAATAAAAATAAATGAAATGATGTGAACTTAAGTGGAGCAACAGCAACTGATTCAAAAAATCGAAAACTCCCTTTACAAAGGATTTATCGATCAAAACAAGACAGTTTCAGCACAATTTAAACCAAAACTTTTAACAAACAAGCATCATGAAACTGTCTTATCGACAATACTTCAAGAATTAAAAACATGTAAAACATTTATTTTTTCTGTCGCCTTTATTACTGAAGGTGGTTTAGCAACTTTAAAAACAATGCTTTACGACTTAAAACAAGAAGGGATAAATGGACGTATTTTAACGTCCACGTTTCTCAACTTTAACCAGCCGAAAATGTTTAAAGAGCTTCTTAAACTTGGTAACGTTGAAGTGCGTGTAACTAATGAAAAAGGTTTCCATTCAAAAGGCTATATTTTTGAACATCAAGACTACTACTCTTTAATTGTCGGGAGCTCCAATTTGACTGACAGTGCTTTAAAAGCAAACTATGAGTGGAATGTATTTTTAACTTCATTAGAAAGTGGAGAAATTATTAATCATTTTAAAAACCAATTTGAAGATGCATGGGATGAAGCGATTCCTTTAAGGGAAGAATGGATAGCTGATTACAAACAATATTACGAGCTACAACCTTTTGTTAAATATACTACTTCGAAAACATTAGAACTAAATTCTAAATATTTAACAAATGCGCTTGCTGAAAGCTTAGCAATTCAACCAAATAAAATGCAGACAGCTGCGCTGGAACAATTAAATGCTCTTCGTGCAACTGGTGCTAAAAAAGGATTAATTATCTCTGCAACAGGTACGGGTAAAACGTATTTATCTGCTTTCGATGTTCGAAGCTTTTCTCCTAAAAAAATGCTATTTATTGTACACCGTGAGCAAATCTTAAAGAAAGCGATGCAAGATTATCGGAAAATTCTCGGTGGACATGAAGATGATTATGGCATTCTTTCCGGTACCTCAAAAGATGTCCATGCTAAATACTTATTTGCAACGATCCAAACAATTTCAAGAGATGGCTACTTTCAACAATTTGCAAAAGATCAATTTGATTATGTGTTGATAGATGAAGTACATAAAGCAGGTGCTGAGTCCTATTTAAAAATTATCAATTATTTTACTCCGAACTTTTTACTCGGTATGACTGCAACACCTGAACGAACTGATAGATTCAACATTTATGAGTTGTTTGATTACAACATCGCCTATGAAATCCGTCTGCAATCAGCTCTTGAAGAAGAAATGCTCTGCCCTTTCCATTATTTTGGTGTATTGGACTATGAAAAAGATGGCTTAACTATTGATGATGCAACAAAACTTCAAAATTTAGTATCTTCTGAACGTGTAAAACACATTGTTGAGAAGATTAATTATTATGGCTATTCTGGTGATCGTATTCGTGGATTAATGTTTTGTAGTTCCAAGGAGGAAGTTCGTGAACTTTCTACTGCTTTAAACCATGAAGGTTTAAAAACGATTGGGTTAACTGGTGACAATTCACAGAATGAGCGCGAAGAAGCAATTCAAAAATTGAATAATGGAGAACTCGAATACATTTTAACGGTTGATATTTTTAACGAAGGAATTGATATCCCATTCTTAAATCAAATAGTAATGCTTCGCCAAACACAATCGAGCATTATATTTATACAACAGCTTGGTCGTGGTCTACGTAAACACGATTCTAAAGATTATGTAACAATTATTGATTTTATCGGAAACTATAAAAATAACTATCTGATTCCGATTGCCCTCTCTGGGGACCAAACCATGAACAAAGATAACATCCGCCGAAAAACGGTTAATACAGACTATATAACAGGCGTGTCAACGATAAACTTTGAAGAAATTGCCAAAAAGAAGATTTTTGATGCTATTAACAATACAAATTTATCGACATTAAAAACATTACGGGATGCTTATACAGAAACGAAAAATCGTTTGGGTCGAATCCCTTTCCTCATTGATTTTATTGAGCAAAACTCAATCGACCCTGAGGTTATTGTAGGTTATTCCGATAACTACTATAATTTCTTATTGAAAATGAAGGAGTCAATGCCTTCTCTCACTGAATATGAACTTTCTGTTTTAGGAATGTTTTCAAAAGAGTTTTTGAATGGAAAACGAGTACACGAAATTCTTTTAATTGAAACGTTACTTTCTGAAGAATCAATTTCCAGAGAGTCTTTCATTCAAAGATTAAAAGAATTTGGAACATATGCAAATGATGCAACAATTCAATCCGTTGAAAACATGTTCTCACTAAAATTCCATGTTCAAAATGATGTGAAAAAGTATAAATTTAAGCCTATTATTGAAATCGTTGATGGACAATATCAATTTAATAAGGAAATTCAAGAGAGTGTGAGAGATTCAAATTTTAAAGGATATATTGAGGATATTGTAAAATGTGCTTATGTTAAAAATCAAAAGTATGATAAAACAAAAGCAATGACGTTATTTGAGAAATATTCCCGTAGAGATGCTTGCCGATTATTGAACTGGCCGCATGATGATTCATCAACTATTTACGGTTACCGTTCAAAGCATAACACTTGTCCAATCTTCGTTACGTATCATAAAAAGGATGAAGTCGAAACAAGCCAAGCTTATGGTGATGAATTTTTAGCACCCGAACTATTTAGATGGTTCACCCGTAATCGTTTAACGCTGGATTCCGTTGAAGTAAAGAACATCTTAACTTATAAAGAGTCAGGGATGGAAATTCATCTATTTACGAAAAAAGATGACGGTGAAGGCACAGATTTCTACTACCTGGGCCAAGCAGACATTGCAGATGGTAGTGCAAAAAACGAAAAAATGTCTGATGGAAAAGGAAATCATCTATCAGTCGTTACGATGAATTTAGTACTAGAGCAACCTGTGAATTATGATATTTATCATTATTTGGTAGAGGAGTGAAAGTTAAACTTGAAGTGAACTAATTGCTTCGGGTTTTTCCCTTTATTATTTCCCCTGTTTATACAAGTCATAAATTTATGAAATAATGCAAAGTCGAAGCAACTTTTATAATGAATAATGTAATTGAATCGACTAACATAGAACAATTAAGAGTGAGTTAAAAGAAATTGAAAGTATACTAAAAGATAAAAACAACAGAGATGAAGAGGAAGAAAAATTACTAAAGAGTGTTGGAGACTTAAGTGAAATAAATGATAAAGATAAATTATAGAATCCGAATTATTTTACAATTTCTCAACTGTAATTGAGAATCTTGATGTTGATTGGGATATTTGAATGGATAATCATACGCGTGGTATTTCAATCGGAAGTTCAATATTATTTGGGAATCCAACTCTCGATAGACTATTGATTGATATGAAAGTTATCAGTTTATTAGATAACAAAATGCAGAGTTAATAACTAACACTATGACCCAATGTAGAGATTCTGGTTGAGGGTTCAACTCATATACCTTAAAAATGCAGCAATCTTCAAATGAAGCTCGCTGCATTTTCTTTTGAATTATCAACTCTCCTCAAAAAAATCTAAATCCATCCGCTTTATTGTAAAGGTTTGAACATTCGACACACCTACATTGTATAAAAACATTAACTCAGTAAGTTTCATTCCATCAATTAAAATTAACGATTTATCAATACTCTCGGAATATTCCATTGCCTCTTTTGTGAAACGAGATGTAGTGATGAAAATGCCTTTGTTAGCTTTAAAGCCTACCAAGCTTCCCACAAATGCTTGGATATCAGGTCTTGAAACTGGATTTGCCCAACGTTTTCCCTGTAAGTAGATTTTATCTAATCCTAGGACGTCTTCTTTCACAATGCCATCGATTCCGCCATCACCAGATTTTCCTACTGCTTTCCCAGCATCTGAAATCGATCCTCCGTAACCCATTGCTACGATTAAGTTTACAATTAATTGCTCAAAGAATTGGGGTGAGCATTCCATAATCTTTTCTAATAGTTCAGTTTGCAATGACTGCTTTAAGATTAGATAGTTTTCATTCATAATTTCTAAGGGGGTTCTGGAATCCTCAGAAATAACTGTTTGTTTATCAGAATCTGTGGAAGGTTTTGTACGATTTTTAAATTCTAAAAATTGGGGGTAACGTTCTAATACTTTCAGATTGATTTCTTTAATAGACGAATCTTGAAGAAGTTTTAAGCCTTCTGGAGTAATTTTAAATACAGCGCGTTTTGGACTGCTGATTAGACCAGCATTTTTTAGATAAGTACGTGCCCAACCTATTCGATTAACGACAATTGTTTGATTTCCACTAGGGAGAAGTTCTTCTACTTTTTCTTCTGATAAATTGAAATGTTGAGGTAAAAATTCATATAATTCTTTTAATGTATGCTCATTTTCATCTTTTAGATAGTCTAAAAAAGGAAACATAAATTGTTCATAAGTAGGTATTTGCAAGTAAGTCACGCCTTTATATTAATTTTAAAGTCTATATTTTTATTTTACGATAATTGTATATGATTTGGGACATAATGTTATGTATAGAATTGATTATAAGGAAAATATATAAAGTAAAACTATATGGGTTTATGAGACATATTTAAAAAGCTCAATAAGTATGGTAGGGATGACCATATACTATTGAGCTTTTTGTTTCAGTGAATTTCACCATGTTGATTGTTTGTTAATACAATAAATAAAACTGATCACCATAACCAATATCTGGATCCTTGTGCGACGATGAATCGATCAAGCCATGTTTCAAAATTCATTGATAATCTTTGAATATCTCCAACTTGAACATATATTAGATAGTCGTGATCCAACTTTTTCTGAATCAATGAACATATAGTCACCATATCCTTTATAATATCCGATCATATACCAATTATTATCATACGCACTTTTATAATTTAAATTTGTATCATATTCATTTAAATAATTTAGTATTCCTTTTATACTGAATAGTTCAAAGTAATCCGCTCCATCTGAAAATAATTTTCCGCCATACATAATTTTAAAAATGCACAAAAGTCTTTCGGCAAAATATGATTAGTTTTTAAAGAAAATTCTTTTAGCTCTTGGTCAGTTACTGGTTTGTTCCAACCACATGTAACATTTAAGATTTCCCCATTCTCTCTTTGTAGAATTATGGTCTTCTCTTTATCTAATCGTTTATTTAAAGATGTTAAAACTAATTCAATAGACATACTGAATCACCTTATTTCGAATAGTTTCACCAAGGAGATACAATGACTCTGTGGAATGAGTAAGGCAATAAAACAATATAATTATTCTCTAATTTTTAGTAATTTAGAAAACACTAAATAGATTATTAAAGTATTTAAGCCTAATAAAGTAAAATCAAAAAATAAATTATTAATCCCTAAATCTATTATTTGAAGAATCGATACATCTTCTGATCCTTTATACTGGATCCATTTAAATGGAAATCCTAAAATTACAGAAGCTCGGAAGGATGGCTGGGAATATCCACAGCTAGCTGCACATAAATACCCAACGTTTAAAGTGCAAATGGATGGTGAGTTACAAGAAATCTATATTTTGCAAATAAATATGCCAAAGCCAACGTATGAGTGCTACGAGGAAACTTCGATGTTTGAAAAAGCAAAATATAAGAAAAAGCCTAAAAGCGCGTTACAACTAGAATATGATTTATTTTACATGCCTTTTGGCGTAGAAACGGAAGAAACGAACCGCACTGTTTATCCGATTGCTGGTATGCTTGTTGAACGAGGAAGCAATTTGGTTATTGAACACGAAATGCTCTCTATGCCTAAAACGCCATCAATTGCACAAGGCGTGTTATGGGCATTTTTACAAGGCTTAGAGGTAAGACCAAGTAAAGTATTTGTCTCTAAAGAGTTAAGACCGATTCTTCAGCCACTAGCAAAAATTGTCGGGGTGGAGCTTGTCGAGAGTAAACTCCCTTGCATACGAGAAGTGAGAGACTTTTTGAAAACCGTACCAATGGATTTATTTGAATAGTGTATGACCAGACCACACATTTCTGTGACTTTAGCACAGTTAAATGTGTGGGTTTTTAACGCGCCGTTCGTTAGTTTCCCCACATGCTATTGGTCTTATATGATGAAAGTCATAGTACTATTACAACACCTTTGATAGTAAGTAACCTAACATTGCTTCGTAAATATAAGTGCTATGTAATAGTACGAAATATTCTTGCTTTCTTATTCTGTTCATTATTAATTAATATTATCTTTTGATTCCGAAACAACTTTATTTGTCTTAATATCCTATGTTTATTGATTCACTTATGAATTATCTGAATCTGTTATATTTTTTAGTGTTTTTGTCATAGGGTAATTTTACTAATAGTATTGATTGAAATTGTTTAAAAATATAAAATAAATATAAATTTTAGTTTTTTGTTATTGATTTCCGTTTTTGGAATTTGAGATGGGCTTTGGATTTTTCCAACGGATTCGTACAGAAGGGTAGCAAAAAAGAAATTTTAATGCAGTACAAAATAAAGGAGTAGTTGATGATGATTAAGGTTAAACATTTAATAATAGGGGTAGTATTGAGTTTGCTGTTATCAGGTTGTAGTAGTAAAGAAGGTGTTAAAGAAAATACTGAAATTAGTGCTGAATCAGAAATTCAAGCATTAGAAACACTTTTGAAAGAAAAGAAATATGAAGACCTTTTAGTGAAAATGGAAACTTTACATTTACCAGAATCAGAAACGGATAAAGTAAAAGCGACGGTAGGTACAAAATTTGTAGACCAATTACTAAAAGAAAAAAATATTGAATTTTTAGGTTCAAAATATAACAGAATGAGATTAATTGTCAGTCGTGATAATTGGAGTAAAATGGAAAAGTTTGTTGAGCAAGGTGAAAAAATAATATTGGATGAAATGGAACAAGCGGTTAGAAGTAATGATTTCCAAAGGGTTAAAGAAATATATGAGAATGGAAAATCACTAAAAGAAGATGATGAAATTTCTGCTATGTATAATTATGCTCTATATTTACAAACGGACCGGAATTCTTACAAAGCGTCAGGGGCTTTAGCGCTTGCTGTTGATCCTAACTATCATGGAAGAATGAGGGATGAAATTGTAGCAGGTGTAACGAATACCTCATATAAGAATCCAAAAACGTTCGGACCTATAACTATGGATGATTGGAACTACATAGAAAATGAGTATCGACAAAATTTGGCTAATATGGAGAGAATAGCTATTGGAGAAAAAGAAAGAAAAGAGAGAATTGAAAGTGCTAGAGGTAAGAATCCTACACTTGGAATGACATACGATGAAGTAAAAGTATCACTGTGGGGTGAACCTGTTGATGTTAATAGAACAGTAACACAATACGGGACTCATGAACAATGGGTTTATGGAAATGGTCAATATCTTTATTTTGATGATGGCATTTTAACAAGTTTTCAAGATTAACTATCTTGTGACTTGTGTATGCGGTATATAAAAATATGCGAAGCGATTTGGTCTAACATCTGCTTTAAAGGGAACACCTGTTATACAGGAAGTTCCCTCTTTATATTATAGGGTAGCAGAATATCAAAATAACATTTAAAAAAGGTGTTTTTAGGGTTTTGAGATATTTCCAATCGATAACTGTTATCTACGAAGAATGAATATTGTTGTCTAAAGTACCTGCGAATAAAAATGTAGTATTCGCAGCATCAAAACGCGAAATGACTACCTATCCATTATAAACACTTTCACATGTATCAGGTGCTGGTTCATAGAAGCAATGATTTTTAAATTGACCAGTAAAAGGTTGACCGTACCATGTTGGAGGACATGGTGCGTATGGATTGAAGTACCAAAGCGCAAATTTTGCCGGATGTTCTCGCCAATAATCCAGCGTCAGTTTTGCTAATCTTTTTTCATTAGGTCGCGCTCTTTGGTAAAACATATTCCCTTTTTGAACAGCTTCAAAAGAATAATTTCCTCCCTGTACCTGATAAATGACATCATTAATTGTTCTTAAATCTTTAAAGTCTGGACATTCTGCTACAAGACGATTCACAATGACGTTGCCAACATATAGCATTCCCTGGTTTCCTTCACCTTCCGCTTCCGCTCTCATCATCCTTGCCACTAAGCCAATGTCAGAATCTATATATTTTACTCTTGGCATTTTTTCACCTCCACCATATAGTATGAAAAAAAGCCTTCATTATTGTCATTTATAATTCTAAACGTAACGACAACCCTAAACATAATGGTTCTAATATCGAAAAAACACGCCATCTAAGCTGTCGGCTAAACAACAAGATGGCGTGTTTATTTTTTTGCAGTATTAAAAATTCTTTTTGAAATACGGTGTTTTTTTCATCACGATACATACTGGTATCGCGATTATTAAACCGACAACGTTTTGGATTACGTCTCCTGGAATGGATACCATAGGGGCAACCCAGCTTTTGAACATAATCGCTTGCCCGATATAGTAGACCGCCATCATCACAGGCATTGAAACAACTGCTGCGAAAATGTTTAACCGAATGTTGTCGCCCCTATGTCCTTTAGACCAAGCGATTTTCCCAACAATGGCGCCTTGTAATGCGCGGGAGATAATTGTGGTTGGCGCCCAAATTAACCAACCACCTACGATATCGAATAAGCCCATTCCGATTGCTCCAGCAAGTGCTCCCTTTTTAGGGCCGAATAAAATCGACGTGATCAAAAGCATGGATGTCCCTAAGTGAATAAGTCCACCTTGCCCGAATGGTAACTTAAGATTAATGAACATTGTTGCGACGAAAACAAGTGCCGCTAAAATTGATGTAATGACTAAATCAAATGTTTTCGTGCGTGATTTTGTATAGGATTGACCTTGTATATTTTGCATGTGCATATCCTCGCTATGATGAATTTTTCGATAATTTTAACTTTAGCAAAGGACTGACTATCGTAAAAGTGCCAATTTGATAAAAATATTAAAGGTCAGTTTGATTTTCTATCAGTGCGTGCATTTTCGCATCTATCTAATTATGATACGATGAAGAGACTATAAGCAGGATTAGTTAGGTGGAGAGTATGATGAAAAAAGTTGCTGTAATTCAGGACATGTCATCCTTTGGGAAGTGCTCGTTAACGGCTGCGATGCCTGTGCTGTCAGTGATGGGTGTTCAGGCGGTGCCGTTTCCAACTGCAATTTTAACGGCGCAAACAGGGTATTCGAGCTTTTATTGTGAGGATTTAACATCAAAGATGGACCATTTTGTGGATGAGTGGAGCAAGCTTGGTGCGACCTTTGATGGTATTCATACAGGCTTTGTGACAGGTAAGGAGCAAATTGATAACATCTTTCGTTTTTTAAACGTCTTTCACTCGAGTGAAACGACGCTGCTTGTTGATCCGGTAATGGGCGATTTGGGCGAGGTGTATAAAATGTATACAGGTGAGTTGCTAGATCGTATGAAAGCGCTAGTGAAGAGTGCAGATATTATTACACCAAATATTACAGAATGCTGCTTGCTTACGGGTTTGTCATATGAGAAGCTAAAGAGCTATCAAGACGATTCAGATTATATTCAGGCGGTAGAGGAAGCGGGCCATCAGCTACAGCAGGAAACTGGGGCGAACGTTATTATTACCGGTTTGAATCCGCCGCCAGCAGATGCGAACAAGCGCTATGTAGGCAATATGTATGTCGATGCACATCGTTCATTTTCTAGCATCCGAGAATACAACGGCGAGAGCTATTCAGGCACAGGGGATTTGTTTGCATCTGTCATTATGGGTGGCATGATGCGCGGGCAAGATTTAGTTGAATCGATGAAACTTGCCGAGGCGTTTTTAGCCGCTTCAATTGAAGCTACATCAAAGGAGCAAATTCCGTGCGAAGCAGGCGTGAATTTTGAAAAGTTTTTACGAATGCTACTTTAGAATTCTAAAAGTTTTTATAACATTTTGAGCATTTTTGTATGGGTATTCATCAGTTAATTAAGGAAATAATGAAAATCATGAATTGGGGAGGTGTATAATGGATTCAATTAGATATTACGTAGTGCAAGTAGATGACCGCTATTACCAGGAGGAAGTAGACCTTCATACATTCACAGATGATGAAGAACAGGCCTTTGCGTTTACGGATATTGTGGCAGCAAACGAATTGGCTAATGAGATCAAAGGAATCGTCCTGACAAGAGAAGTCAGCTATAAGGAGCTAGAAGATCTTTCAGCACAATATCTGGTTGAGTACGAAGCTTTGCCAAAAGAAGAGCGTGACACGATAGAATCATTTTGTAGGGAGCTCAGTATAGGGATGTATGAATAAATGCCGAATCGAATCTTTTCGGTTCTTTTTTATGCAGTTTTTGACTGAGCTGAAGCATGCCATCCCTCAAAAGCATGACACTTTCTCAATTTGTTCAATGAAATAGTGAACAGCCCGTAGTCACGATTGATGGTTGCGGGCGTTTTTTGTAATATTAAGTGTGATTTGTGCGTGTAGAACTAAAATGAGGTGACGAAATTGAAACTACTAGATGAACTTGTGGATATATTTTTAAGTGGAAATGATAATGAAATGTCGTATGTGTTAAATCGTCGAACGGGTGAAGTTCTTTTGGATGCGCCAGAAGTTATTACTGACGAGCCTGAGATTGATTGGGATGATGAGGAAGTGGCTGCGGATTTAGTGATGATTCCAAACGTTTCATCGTCTGAAATGTATAATGTCATGGTCAGTTTTGCTAAAAAACAACCGGATTCGATTACGATTCATTTAATCAACGTACTTAACGGAAATAAGCCTTTTCGATTTTTTAAGGAAAAAATTAATGAATTAGGCATCGAAAATCATTGGTATCAATTTGAACAGGATTATGCTAAGAGTAGAATGACAGCGTGGCTAGAAGGGTTTTCCGAAATTGAAGACAGATAAGATTAAAGTAATTTGAAGATTTAACACTAAATGTAAATAGGAAAATAAGGAAGCGCAGTAGCGTAAAACGAGTGTGAAAAATCTATTATTCCCTCACATCCCTTGTAAGTGGTCAAAGGCACTTTAATTTTATGCGATCATCTACATAGATGTAATAGGGCGTTCATAGTATACATTCAATTTCTTCTACAAAATGCCCAACTCCTTGTTATTTTTGTATAATAGATGTAGATAGAATTTGGAAGTTGGTGAATTATGAAGAACCGTAGACAAATTAAGCAGGAACGTGCTCATGAAACACGCAATACATTGATAGAGGCGGGGAAGAAGGTATTTTTTGAGCAGGGCTTTCAGAAATCGACGATGAAGCAAATTGTTAAAGAGGCGGGTGTTGGGCATGGCACGGCCTATGTTTATTTTTCGAATAAGGATGCGCTTTTAATTGAAATCATCGATACACTGCTTGAAAAAATGTACAGTATTGCGAAGCTAAGTTTTGTCCCGAAATCAAAGACTGAAGCTAAGGAGCAAATTACATATCAGGTAAAGTCGTTCTTGCAGCAGGGCATTGAAAATGAAAAGCTTATGAGGTTAGTGCTTGAGGCAATTGGTGTTTCAGCGGAGATTCAACAAAAATGGTCTCTTGTTCAGCAGCATTTTATTGATCATATTGAGAAGGATATTTTATATGTGCAAAATAATAATATTGCGAAACCCCATCTTAATGCCAAGGATATTGCACATATGTGGTATCACATTAATGAAAATTTACTATGGCGTTGCCTGCAAGACCCGGACATTGCCATTGAACAGAATATAGAATTAATCGTTCATTTTTATATAGAAGGTCTTTATACAGATTAACCTCCCTTGTTGGAGGTTTTTCTGCTTTATGCATTCAAAAATATACTTTGGACATGAAAATTCTTCTTTGAAAAATATTGACACAGTGTCACTTTTTGATAAGATGAGTATAAGGTGGTTATAGATTACGATGCTACCATCATTTCAAAAGAGAGGTGTTTATAATGGAATTTAATCCAACAAGAGAATACGCAGCTTTTTTAGACAAAAATGATGATTTAAAACAATTTAGAGAGCAATTTTATATTCAGCCAGAGAAGATTTATTTTGATGGTAACTCATTAGGGCTTTTATCGAAGAGGGCGGAGGCAAGCCTGCTGACACTTTTAGATTCTTGGAAGCAGCACGGCATTGATGGATGGACACAAGGGGAGAATCCTTGGTTCTACTTATCAGAGCAGGTAGGTGTACAGCTTTCAAAGATCGTTGGTGCGAAGCCAGAGGAGGTCATTGCTACAGGCTCAACTACTGTGAATCTACATCAAATGATTGCAACATTTTATAAGCCAACAAGCAAAAAAACGAAAATAGTAATAGATGAATTGAATTTTCCAACAGACTTATATGCAGTACAAAGTCAACTAGGTGTGCACTATGAAAATATCGAGGATCATATTCAATATGTACGTAGTCAGGACGGGCACTATTATACTTACGAAGATATTGTTGCAGCGATGACAGATGATGTGGCATTAATCATCCTGCCAGGTGTGCTTTATCGCAGCGGTCAAATACTTGATTTGAAAGCGCTCACAACAGAGGCGCATAAGCGTGGTATTATCATCGGCTTTGACCTTTGTCACTCAGTTGGTTCTGTTGAGCATTCGCTACATGATTGGGATGTAGACTTTGCCTTTTGGTGCAACTATAAGCACTTAAACGGTGGCCCAGGTGCTGTTGCCGGCTTATTCGTGCACGAGAAGCATTCTGGTACGAAGCCAGGGCTAGCAGGATGGTTCAGCTCTGATAAAGAGAAGCAATTTGATATGGAAACAAGCCTTGTGCAGGCAAATGATGTAAGTGCTTATCAAATGGGTACACCGCATTTATTAAGCCTTGCACCGCTCCTAGGTGCACTTGAAGTCTTTAATGAAGCGGGGATTCAACGCATTCGTGAGAAATCGGTTCAACTAACAGAGTACTTCATTCAACTTTATAATCATTATTTAAGCGAATACGACTTTGAATTAAGCTGCCCAGTGAACAATGAGCTGCGCGGCGGTCATGTCTTTATGACACATGCGGATTCGGCTCGTATTTGTAAGGCATTAAAGGAGAAGGGAGTTATTCCTGATTTTAGAGCGCCAAACGGCATTCGTATTGCACCTGTAGCGCTTTACAATACATTTGAGGAAGTATTTGAGGTCGTTCAAATTATAAAAACGATTATGGATGAAAAATTGTATGAGTATTTCAAAAACGAACGTGAAATTGTAGCATAACGAGAAAGGTGGGAATTATATATGATTATTGGTGTACCAAAGGAAATTAAAGTAATGGAAAATCGCGTTGCTGTAACGCCTGCAAGTGCTAGTGTTTTAGTAGGTGCAGGTCATTCAGTGCTCGTTGAAACAAACGCGGGTCTTGGTTCAAATTTTACAGATGAGCAATATGTGGAGGCTGGTGCAACAATTGTTCCAACAGCGAAGGATGCCTGGACTGCGGAAATGGTTATGAAAGTAAAAGAACCAATCGCTTCAGAATATGACTATTTCTATAAAGGGCAAATTTTATTTACTTATTTACATTTAGCAGCAGATAAAGCATTAACAAAGGCGTTATTGGAGAAAGAAGTCGTGGCAATTGCTTATGAAACGGTCCAACTTGCGGACGGAAGCCTGCCACTCCTTGCACCAATGTCAGAAGTTGCTGGTCGCATGGCGGCGCAAATTGGGGCACATTATCTAGAACAAACAAATGGCGGTAAAGGTATTTTACTAAGCGGTGTACCAGGTGTTGCAAAGGGCAATGTGACCGTTATAGGCGGCGGGGTTGTAGGCTATAGTGCAGCAAAAATCGCTGTAGGATTAGGTGCGAACGTGTCAATTTTAGATGTCAATCCAGCACGTCTCCGTCAGCTTGAGGAAATCTTCGGTGACAGTATTCAAACGTTGATATCTAATAGCTTCAACATCTCGGAACAACTGAAAAAAGCTGATTTAGTTATCGGTGCGGTACTTATTCCAGGTGCCAAGGCTCCTAGACTTGTGACGGAGGATATGGTTAAGGATATGCAGCCTGCCTCTGTTATTGTTGATGTGGCCATTGACCAAGGTGGTATCGTGGAAACTGCGGATCATGTGACAACGCATGAAAATCCAACGTTTAAAAAACATGGTGTCGTACATTATGCAGTCGGCAATATGCCAGGTGCAGTACCAAAGACATCGTCGATGGCATTAACGAATGTAACATTACCTTATGCACTACAAATTGCATCGAAGGGCTACAAAGATGCGCTATTACTAAGTGAACCGTTACGTAAAGGTCTGAATGTTTACCAAGGTAAAATTACGATGGTCAAGGTTGCAGAAGCATTACAATTACCATATGAAAGCGCGGAGGACTTATTAAAAGGTCAAGTCGTGTAATAGTAAAAGAAGAAGTTAGAAAGTAAGCTGTAGTTATTTATAGAATAAAACTTTAGGTATGAGTCCGGTAATACTGGGCTCATGCCTTTTCTAGTGGGATAAGGATGTCCATAGCAGCGTTAAAACAGGTAGTCTTTGCTAGTTAGGGGGAGAGGAGAGTTTACCAAAATGAAGGGAAAAACATGTAACAGTTAACGAGCGACAGAAACAACGTATAAAAAAAGGAATTGATCATGTTCAGCACGACTTGGTAAAAACTCGGAATTTGAAAATCAAGTTGAGCAAGTGCTTATTTCATCGTGTCAAAAATCTAATTATAAAACAGTAGAAATATTAAAAGACCTCTCTATTTTTAAGAGGTCAAAGAAAAGGCTAACTTTCATTTTCTTTATCCAATAAATTTATTATTTCGTCATTTTGTGCTTTTAGTTGCTCCAATAGCTCTGTTTGTTTCTTTGAGTTTTTGTAAGAACTACTAAGCAAATCATAAATAAAACCCAATGCAATGAAAAGTAAAATGACAAAAAGAATCGGTATCCCTCCTTATTATCAATTTATACGACTCTTCTATCAGAAAAATACATTATTAAATCTTTACCCCAAAAAAACAATAATATTTGAGAAAACTGCCTTCCATAAAAAAACCTCCAAGTTTGATAGGATTTTATATCCGTTTTCAAACTTGAAGGTTTTTTATTTTTTAGTTACATCAGTCAAACAAAAAGCTAGTGAGTTTTTTGATAAGTAATTTCTTCTTTTTCTTCCTCAAGCTCATTTGTCATTGTAATGCTTCTTGCTCCGTTCACTTTTTTCCAAACAAAATAGCAGATAGAAATGAAGATAAGCCATGGGAAGCCAATGACCAATGTTGCCTTAAAATCTGGTGAGAACCATGTTGATAATACAACAGAAGCTAACAGAACGGCACCTAGGATTGTTAAATATGGATACCCAATCATCCGTACAGGCAGTTTTTCGCCATCTGGTGCCTTATATTTTTTACGGAAAAAAAGATGTGTAATAAAAATCATGAACCATGCGAACATAGCGCCAAAGCTTGATATAGAAATCATTAGTGACAAAGCTGATTCAGGCTTGAAAATCGAAAAAGCAGTGGCGATGACAATACCGATAATCGATGCAAACAATGCCTTTGTTGGTACTTGTCTTCTGTTCAGCTCACCTAGTTTCTTTGGTGCAAAGCTACCACGTGAAAGCGAGAACATCATGCGTGTTGAGATGTAAAGCTGACTATTCATAGCTGAAAGTGCGGCGATTAAGACGACAAAGTTCATCACGGATGCTGCGCCTGGAATATTTAAAAATTCCATTACTTTCACGAATGGGCTCTTGTCTGTACCAGCCATTCCCCAAGGAACGATCATTAGCATCAGTGCAAGCGTAAGAATATAGAATAAAATCAGACGCAAAACAGCTGATTTTAATGCAATTGGAATAGCTTTCTTTGGTTCCTCAGCCTCTCCGGCACTAACTGCAATCATCTCAATGCTTAAATAACTAAATAGAGAAACAAAGATCCCCATCCACATACCTCCGAAGCCATGCGGGAAAAAGCCGCCATCATTGACATAGTTTTGGATGCCAATATTTGAAGAGGCATCTGCACCGAAAATTATGAAAGTAGCTAAAATGATAAAGCCGACAATCGCAACGATTTTAACAACGGAGAACCAATATTCTACTGCGCCAAATAATTTAACCGTGGTAGCGTTTACATAAAGCAGTACAGCAGCAAACAATACAATCCAAACTACATTTGGGACGCTTGGGAACCAGTAGTTCATATAAAGTGCAACGGCCGTAACCTCTGTACCAATCGAACATATTAACCCAAACCAATAAGAATATCGGATGGTGAAGCCTGCCCATGAATTTACGTATTTTTCAGCATAAGCACCGAAGGATCCAGATGTAGGATGAGCGACCGTCATTTCAGCGAGACAGCCCATCAATAATAGCGCAATAACAGCACCTATTACGTAACTCAAAATAACGCTTGGACCAGCAATACCAATTGCTAAACTACTTCCTAAAAATAAACCAGTTCCGATTGCTCCTCCAATGGCAATCATCGTAATTTGCTTCGTTTTTAACCCCTTATTTAGGCCTTTTTCCCGCTCCATAATGTCTTCCATACTATGATTGTTATTAACCATTCTCCCAGCCCCTTTGTGTAGATATTACCTTTCATAGATCAACTTCTTTCTATCATTCCTATAAATCTTGTGAATATAAGCATATACTAAAATAAAAATGACACTGTGTCAATAATAATTGTCGGAATTTGCTGACAATTGTTATTTTTTTCTGTTTTAAGTAGGTTATTCGTTTTGTGAGAATTACTTGTTCTGAAGGTTTAACCACTGATATTAAGGAGATTTCTTATTATTTTATCTGATAAAATTTATTTATATTGATAATTGATAGACTATCAATTATTTGGAAATGGAATTAGAGATAGATGTTCGTTGAGACTAACAAATTACCACTATAAAGAGAAAAAGCCTTGAAGGTAAACTTCAAAGGCTAAGTAGGGTTTTCCATGAATTTCGTTTCTGTGAATGCATTATTTTATTTGTAATCCAAAGTGTCACTAGCACAATAACCGCTGCAATACCATGGCGTACAAATGGTGATAATTCTATGGATTTACTGGTCAGGTTTTGAAGTTGATATAAAAAATATATGATTCCTTGTTCTGAAATCACAAGAGATAATACAGTTATGATAAAAAAGAATATTACTTTTATTATCTTCATTTTCTAACTTTTTTAGATTTATGAAATATTTTATAATCAATAATTTTTTAGAAGAAAGTAAACACTACTAAACCGTAACTCTTTGTAAAATTCTATAACTCCTTGGAATGAGGTAGGGAGAAGGTCCCCTGTGGAAAACATTTTACTGAGAATTGTATCAGATGTTGAAAGCAATAAGTATTTAAGTACATGTAGGATTATTATTATCCGCCTCAAAGTATATGTGAAAATGCTTACTGCAATTTGGATTAAAAAGAGTATTACAATGCTTACAGTTTGTGCTATTCATATATTCATGAATCGTTAATTCCTTTTGACATACGCCACAAAATATTGCCTTTTCATCAAAATCCTCTTTCTCCCATGGCTGAATTTTATGATTTGCATTTTCTTCATGACATTTATAGCAAGGATAATACGCTCCACAACATTTAAATTTAATTGAAATAGTATCTTGCTTATTAGAATAGTGTTTACATCTTCCTTGATCATCAATAACATTTCCTAGGATCTTCATATTTCAAACCTCTTTTCATAAAATAAAATCTACTTAAATGGATCATAGTTTTTTCATTTCACAATGCTTAGATTAAAACTTCGCTAGATGCAATCAATCGATTAGATTGCTCCTCCATCATTCTAAAATGATGCTTTTCATGGATGGCAAGTAGCTGGATAGATTGAATAAGGTTAGGATAGTGAGCGATAGGATCTGGGAAGACAATATGCCCGGCAATATCCTCCTCAATATTTTTTACTAGTTCTTGCATTGCGCTCGTTTCGTTCACTAGTAATTGTTCGATTTCGTCACTACTCAGCGTAAAACGTATTTTTGAGGGAGGCACTAATATTCCTGGAGCTCGCATGCCTCGTCCTTTTTTATTTTTATATTCCTCGTAAATATCATGTATTTCAATGGCGAATGGTTTGTTTCTTCGCACTTTCGCGTAAGGCGTCAGTAGTAAGGAAAACTTTGTTGCTGTTTTAAGCATTTTTAGGATTAGATAAAGGTGATAGAAGTGTTCGCCGATAGACCACTTTCCTTCTTTTTCACGATGCCATAGTTGTTCCTGCGAGAGTGACTGAATACAAGGTAGGTAGTGAAATCGCTGCTCCTGTAATGTATGAAAATGATGCGCCATACTGTTAGATTTCATATTTTAGATTCTCCTTTATGCTGTTATTACCATTTTAGGAAACTTTGTGATGAAAGTACATGAAACATTATTTATAATTGACGATAAAAATGAAAAGTATGTAGGAGGGGAACGAATGAATAGTAGACTTTTAACAGCTGCAGATGCTGAAGCCTATCGGAATTTAAGATTAGAAGGGCTACAAAATAATCCCGAGGCATTTGGTTCTAGCTTTGAGGAGGCGAAGGATTATCCGATCGAGCATTTTGCCGACAGATTAGAATCACAGGGTTCTTATACGCTAGGGGTATTTGATCATGAAGAATTAGTGGGCGTTGCTACGTTAGTGCAGGAAAGTAAGCTTAAGTTAAAACATAAAGCGAGTATCTTTGCTGTTTATGTTTCATCAGATAAGCGAGGGCTTGGCATTGGTAAACGTTTAATGGTTGATGCAATTAATAAGGCGAGGGAGTTAAAGGGAGTTGAACAGCTTACTTTAACGGTTGTGTCAACGAATGCTTCAGCAAAAAGACTGTATTCTTCTTTAGGGTTTGAGGTTTTTGGAACGGAGAAGAAGGCGATGAAAATAGGTCAGGAATATTTTGATGAGGATTATATGGTTTTGTTCTTGTAACTTATTTCGATGGACGTTTGAACATCCACTGAAATAAGTTAAGCCTTCGGACGTAATTATGCCGAGGCATAACATAATTGATTAATAAAAACTCCAATAGCTTTTTAGCCTTTGGAGTTTGTTGTTTTTATGGCGATCCCCAATGAAATAATGAAATTAAAGCAATGATTAAAATAATTACAGCAATCATAAAGGTGACGTAGCTACTAGCGTTACCCGTTTTATTTTTCAGTAGCTTTAAGCTCAGTACTATATTGATGATTGATAATGGGAATACTAGCCAAAATCCTAAATTTCCTAAGTGTTCAATTTGAATTGGTGATTGATTGTAAAAATAATTATAGGTGATACCTAAAACAAGTAAAATTGCCAGCACAATATTGGTCGTTGCAATTTTATTGTTGCTAATCATAATTGCCTCCAATCGATCCTTTTATTGATGTATAGTATGCTTGAAATAAAAATCTGATAAAGAATTAAGCTTCCCGGATTTGATACCATTATCCACGGTTAGTTTGAATATTCAGTGAATTTTGTGGATAAATCTTTAGTTTCTAGGACCTATTCTTCCACCTTTCGTTAACCAACTCCAACATATCTCGAAAAACTTCGCCTTTTCTTGTAATAAATAAGGAAAACCAATAAACAACCAATACAAAAAAGCAAGAACCAACACACCAGCTAATATACTGTTCACCTGTGTAGCAATAAAAATACTAAGGAACATAATAAGAAAATATAGTACAGCAATTCTCTTGTAGGCTATCATAAATCTCCCCTCCTATTAATTACAATCATACAAAAAAGATAAACTTTTTAGCAATAAATTACATCC
The DNA here is from genome assembly GCF_044755845.1 of Lysinibacillus sp. NPDC092081. Lineage (NCBI taxonomy): Bacteria > Bacillati > Bacillota > Bacilli > Caryophanales > Bacillaceae > Lysinibacillus > Lysinibacillus sp. NPDC092081. The sequence continues at coordinate 131,749 of NZ_JBIVRU010000011.1, read as the reverse complement.
AGGTTACAATGAAATTTAACTTTTTTCAGCGGGTGTAAAATAATTGGATTTCTCTTGCTTTACAGTAACAACATATGGATCACCCTCCTTTTTTGTATTTCTGATATTTTATCATTTCAGATAACTCCATGATGATAGCTTCTAATTTATCTATTTTCCTTTCAAATCGAATGAACAGATAGACTGTTATAGCAATTGGGAACCCAAAATTTCCTATTAAGCTTATCCACATTGGCACATTTTCCAGTGTCATGATGTAAATCACACTCCTTCTTACTCCAAAATAGTATATAAGGTGCTCCTCAGATTCGAATCGGGGATCAATTTGCCTTGGCTATATACTGTAATATGAAAAGAGAATTCACCCTTAGGAAAAACAACCTTACAGTTAAAAATATTGTTTTGTAATGGTTTCGTTACTAAAAAGCAGGAAAAACCGCTGTTTTATTCGTCCATTTAATACCAATAAAGCTAAGTTAAATCACCTTTTTGTATATAAAGGTGATTTTTTATTTCTAAACAAGAACATCTGTTCTTGTTTTGGTTTATAATATAGATACTTCATTCACTTTATATAGAAAGAGGGCGGATATAGGAGGGATTATTAAATGGAGAAAGATAATCAAAAAATAGAGGAATTCTTCTATAGAAATAATGAGCAGGTTAACAATCCAATTATAAAAAGCTTTTTGTCGGATTCCCAAAATCTTTATTTGGTGCAAAAAGCAATTTTATATCCAACTGATATTAATAAGAAACTCGTGGATGAATCTTTTCAATCTCACTATAAAAATGTTAGGAAGACTAAATACGTCAGTAATTTAATTTATTTTTTTAGCTTAGATTTTGATAAAAAAAGAAGACGGCTGCAAAATCGCTCTTTATTAATATTAGATAAGGGCTTATCAGAAAAGGATGGCAAGACTGCAAAAGAGCTCATAGAAGATGCAAGCAATGAAATGGAGCTTGATAATATGGTTGGGGAAGGGTTATTGGACAACATTGAAGATGAACAGCTTTTAAAGTCCCTACAAAAACTAACGGTTAAACAGCTTCAAATTTTAGAGATGATTTATGTAAAAGAGTTTTCTATAAAAGAAATCGCTCAAACACTACACACAACATCCCAAAATATATCAAACCTTCACAGGAAGGCTTTAAATAAACTCAATAATACACTCAAAAAAAGGGGGAATGACTAATGGCAAATTTCGAAAATCAACATAACGAAGAAACTCTAATAATTATAGAGAATTTCATACCTAAAATTAAACATTGTTTACACAATACAGATTATCAAGAAAGGGAAGACTTGGAACAAGAAATTAAACTAAAAATTATAGAAAAGCTTGCAACAGTAAAGTTTCAGGATGCACCTAGTTTTTGGGACTTTTTCTCGTGAACTGTATACCTGGGTGGCTCGAGTTGGAAACCTAATCATTTTCACGTCATACCCGATCAGATTGAGTAACTACCCGATCACTTCAAATTGCAACCTAATGTCGACACCTTGAAAAAATAAAAAACGATGCACATAGTGAAGACACTATGTACATCGTTTTATTGATTAATTAGCCTTTTAGGAAATCAGGCTTTGCGAAATTTGGGTTTGGATATTTATAGAAGCCTTCGCCTGTTGCGCGGCCTAGTTTGCCTTTTTCGATATACTCTGTTTGTAAGAGGTTGGCTAGTTTATTCAAGTTTTCATCACCAGTAGCAGCGGCTTTTGCCTCTACAATGTTGAAAGCAGTATTAATACCGACAATGTCAAGGATGGCGAATGGGCCTAGTGGTGCGCCTGTGCCGATCATCCATGTTTTGTCGATCGTTTCTGGGTCTGCTACTTCCTTTACTAATAGTGATTCAGCAGCATCTAAAAATGGAACTAATAATGAATTTAAAATGTAGCCTGGTTGTTCTTTATATAATGGCAGTGGAACCATGCCGATTGCACGTGCAAATTCTACGACTTCATCGAACACTTTCATATCAGTGCCTGGGTGTTTCATAATTTCGGCTGTGTTGTTTTTCCAAATCGTATTTGCAAAGTGAAGCGCTATAAATTTCTCTGGACGACCAGTTGCTTCTGCAAATTGGCTTGGCAATAACGTTGATGAGTTTGTAGCAAAGATTGTTTTAGCAGGGGCAACTTTGCCAAGATTTGTGTAAAATTCTGTTTTAATTTTAACAACTTCAGGAATCGCCTCAATCACAAGATCAGCATTTGCAACCGCTTCTGATAAATCACTTTTAAATGATAAACGTGCATATGCAGCATCAACTTCTTCTTGAGTCGCGCCTAAATCTTGTTGGTATAACGGTTTTAAATTTGTGATACGATCTTGTGCATTTGTTAATGCCTCATCATTAATATCGTATACCGTTACGTTAAATCCTTTAAAAGCTGATTGATAAGCAATTTGACTACCTAGAACACCGCTACCTGCAACCGTAATATTTTGATAATTCATCCTAAATTCCTCCTTTGAAATTATTACATTAATATAATTGTTTGGATATGTAATGCATCCCTTATTACAACTCCATACTACTTCTTTCGATATTAGAAAATCAAATGAAAGCCTCAATTATTATAATGATATAAAGAGTTCTGCACTGAATTCAATTTCTCCAAAAGCATAACTTCATTCAAGTATGGACGTATAACATAAAAAAACGTCACCCGAGAGAGTGACATTTAATTTTCAATGGCTGTTAATGCTTTATCCATTTGGCGTTCATTATATTTTATTGCATTACTATTAGTGGATTCGAGTCCCTTAAAAGTATAAGTAGAATTTTGATAAAACCCAAAGACAAAATCGTTGATAGGTGTTTCTTCTTCTCCATAGTATCTATTCACTACATATGCCTTAAAAATATTTCCTAACATATATTCATCATTTTGTACGTCTGCTAAATATTTTTTATTTTTATATTCGGCTATGATGTAATCCTCGAATTCTTTGATTTCAGCCTTTGTAGCTGGATACTTTTTAGCGAAGGCTTCAATTGTATCAAACTTTTTAGGAGAAGGGCTATCAAGAGAAGCAACCACTTTTACTTTCTCCTGCCAAGTTACGTCTTCTGTTGACTCAACTTTAGCGACCGGTTTTTCTTCATGTGTAATATCCACATCTGCTTTATTTGATTTATCTTTAGGTGAAATATCCCAATAGCCTATCATGCAAAAAATCATAATGAGAATGGGGATCGCAGTTAATTTTAGCATTTTTAGTGCTTTAATTCGATCCATCTTTATGAAATTGAACACTGCCAGAAGAAGAAAAATAACTGCCATTACTATACTGAATAGAGTTATAAGGACGAATATATTTACAAGTGTATTTACCAAGTACTGAAACTCCTTTCTTTAGATAGAAATCTTCTATATATCAAATATATTAATATATAGAACTACAATCGGCATTGAATTTTTTTCCGCACAAAGAAAATCCCTTGATTATTTCAACTTAAAGAGCATGAATTGGTGTTGGCTACTATCTACTTTATACCTACTAAAGAAAAAACAAATTTACTATTTTTTCGACATAAATAAAAAGAGGTATAAAGCATATGTATAATACGAAATTTATACAAAATAAGAGATAATCGTACATTTCGTTGAATTTATTGAAAAAACAACCTAATACATTGTAGAAATTATGTAATATACTTCCTGATTTTCTATGAGGATTTAGTAATTTTTTACGTTGTGAAAAATAGGACTTTTTTATAATTTTGAATAACTTCCATATTTTTATAGATTTACTAACGGTTATTTTAGTACACTAAATTTATGAATTGAAAGGGGCAAGTATAATGAAAAAGACACTTTTAGCTAGCGCACTTAGTATTGCATGTTTTACAGGAGGTTTTGGGTTACAAGCAAATGCACAAGAAAATATAGAACTTGATAGATTTATCCATCCAAAACAGGTAGTTGCAGCGACTGATCAAGTGAAATTAATGACCTACCAAGATGTTTACAAATCGTTTTTACTTGCTAAGTTAGCATATGAAGATAAAGATATGACATTAGTAACAACAAAAGATAGTATTACAGTAAAGATAACCTTAAAAGGACTAATGCAATTTTCTGAAGTGAGTGCACAGGACCAAAAAGAATTTAAAGAGCTTTTCGGTGACGCTATGCAAATAAAATTTATGCCATCTGGAAATTCATTCAAAGCAGAGGTTTTTTCTGAAGGAAAATGGAGATCTTTTAGTAATAAAGATATGAATTCTTTTATAGCAGGACTTAGCGAAGAAGCTGTAGACTTAAAACCAGGTGGTTACTTCACTGATACTATCGGGCATTGGGCTGAGAGCTATATCCAATTCCTTTTCCAAGGTGACATTATAAATGGTACATCTGCTACAACATTTAATCCAAATGGACAAGTAACACGCGGACAATTAGTTTCTATGATTTTCCGTGCTTCTGGTTTAGATGTAAATGAAGATTATGAAGGTCCTGCTACATATAAAGATTTAGCAAATTTCCCGGGTGCAAAGGAAGTAGCAATTTTAGAGGAATATGGCTTAATCGATATTTTTGATGGTGTTAATTTTGAGCCAAATAAACCTATTACACGTGAGGAAATGGCATATGTAACAGCAAGATACTTAGAAGGAATGAACTTTGATGTAAGTAAGGTTAGCAAAAATAACCCATTTACTGACAAAAACCAAATGCGTCAGGAAACTGTTGAAGCAATCGGATTATTAAAGCAATTGGGTGTTATTGATGGAGCAAACGGTCAATTTAATCCAAAAGGTAATCTTACACGTGCACAGTTCTCTAAAATACTAACACTAACAATATTGTCAGTTCATGACGATAAGTAATTAAAAAAGAAGCAATCCACATTGGGTGGATTGCTTTTTTATTCGACCAGCATATGAAATGCGTGACTTAATAAATAACCTAATAAAATATAGGCTATAAAGGATTTTCGTGATACTGAACGAATATGATGCAAAATAAATTCTGAAATGCTTGCGGTTGCGATTAACCCAATCGATAAGCCCATTAGTACTCCTTGTGCCTTATCAGATAACTCCCAATATTGGCCGATCTGTATAAAGATACTAAAGAAAATCGAAAAAGCTATAAAATAAACAAAGAGTCTCCATAGCCTTTCTCCTTGCGATAATAATGCTGTTGAAAGGGCAAAGCCTTCTGGAAGATGATGTAGAATAATGGAAGCTGTTATTGCAATACTTAATGTGGCGTTCCCTAGTAGCTGTCCGACAGTAAGACTCATCGGAATAGTGTGGATAATGATAGCGATTGCGAGTAGTGATACAGAGGGATTTTGTGTATGGGAAGCGTGAAATAAACTATTGAGTATTTCAAACATTAAATAGCCCATCAAAATTCCAAGTAAAAGGCCAAATGATTTGTATATTTGAAAAGAAGAAGGAATGACGTCTACTACAAGTAAGCCAACTAAAAATCCACCACATAATAATGATAATCCATGGGTTGTATGCTGAAATAGCTTAGAGAATACCCAAGCTAGGGCCCCTCCTATGCTAGCACTTAAAAAAAGAAAACCACCAAGTATCATTGCACTCAACTGCAAAATTCCTCCACCCTATATATTCTTTAAGCCGTTTTAAAAAATATATGCTAAGTAGAAACGAATATGATAATCGTAAGTTTTAGAAAAAAGTCCATTGTATTAATTACTAAAAAGTAAAAGTTTATTTTATCGATAAATCTATTTTTAGAGGTTTTATGATCGAAATTTGCGGTATGGTTGGAATGAATTGACTGAATATTGGTTAAATTCTATACTTTTTAGTAGTAATACCAGATTCATTGATTTAGTAACTACTAATGAAGGTGAGGAATGTAAGTATGAAATGGGATGCGAGTTATGATGTGGTAGTAGTAGGTTCAGGGGCAGCAGGGTTAACAGCAGGTCTGACAGCAAAGCTACAGGGTATGAAATCATTAGTCATTGAAAAGACAGAGCGTTATGGTGGGGCATCTGCCTTGTCCGGTGGAGCACTATGGATTCCAAATAATCATGTGATTAAAGGTGAGGGTGTTCCTGATACACATAAACTAGCGCGTTTATACTTAGATTCAACTATTGGTGATCGTGTACCAGAGGCTTTAAAGGAAGCTTATATTAAACGAGGACCAGAAATGTTAAAGTTTTTAAATAATCATACTAGGCATATGCGTTTCCAGTATGCTAAAGGTTATTCAGATTATTATCCTGAAAAACCTGGTGGCTTACCTCAAGGACGGTCAATTGAACCGCTTATTTTTGATTTAAAGAAAATGGGCTCATTAGCAGATACGATGCGTCGTTCAACATTGTCTACTAAAGGCTTTACGATGAATAGCTTTGAATTTCATAAGGTAAATATGGTTAGACGTACAACAAAGGGGAAAACAACTGCGTTAAAATTAGGCGTACGATTTGTGAAGTCGAAAGTTACAGGAAGTCTGCCTGTTGCATTAGGGGAAGCACTAATAGCTCGTTTACGGATGTCACTTGCAGAAGCGAATGGAGAGCTGTGGATCTCAACTGCATTTAAAAATTTTATCGTTGAAAATAATCGGGTTACGGGTATCGTTGTTGAACGAGATGGACAGGAAATGCGTATCGAGGCAAAGCGTGGGGTAGTCCTTTCTTCAGGTGGTTTTTCTCATAATCAAGCATATCGTGAAAAATATTTGCCAGCACCAACAAACGCAAAATGGACTTCTACACCAGAAGGACAAACAGGAGATATTATCGAGCCAAGCGTGAAAATAGGGGCGACACTAGATTTAATGGATAAAGTATGGGGGGCACCTTCTGTTATTGATCCACAAGAGCAGCCTTTCTTCCTTGTTGCAGACCGCGGAGTTCCTAATATGTTGGTTGTGGATAGTGCTGGGAAACGTTATTTAAATGAAGCGGCACCTTATCATGAATTTGTAGACAATATGCATATTCACTATCAAAAAACAAACAATGCTATACCTTCTTGGATATTGATCGATGCAACGGCAAAAAGTCGTTACATTTTCACAGGACTATTCCCAGGGCAAGCTTTTCCAAAAAGCTGGTTTGATAACGGCATAGTGAAAAGTGCAAAAACACTTGAAGAGCTTGCAGAGCAAATGAATGTTTCCCCAGAAAACTTAGTGGAAACTGTAAAGCGCTTCAATGCCTTTGCTCGTAATGGTCGTGATGGAGATTTCCACCGAGGAGATAGTGCCTATGATAATTATTATGGAGATCCTACATTGAAGAATCCGAACTTAGCAGAGCTTAATAATGCACCATTTTATGCACTTCGTTTATATCCAGGAGATATCGGGACTAAGGGGGGCTTAGTGGTGGATGAGCATGCTCGTGTTGTGAAGGCAGACGGTACGGCAATTGAAGGGTTGTATGCATCGGGGAATTGTTCAGCCTCTATAATGGGCGAAACCTATCCAGGACCAGGTGCAACATTAGGACCTGGTATGACATTAAGCTATATTGCTACAACGCATATGGAAAATGTAGTAAATAAGGAAGAATCAACCTTACTAAATGTATAAAGAGTATTTTTGAATGGTTTTGCGAGATAGAGTTGAAAGTCAATTAACGAATAATGACAAGCTCATAACATGGATATCTTCAATCACAAGGGAAAAATATTGAACATCTAATTAGCGCCCTAACTTTTGTTTATTAAAAAATCCCCAGCGTCCATGCAACGACGCTGAGGATTCTTATAAATCAATTATGCCTCTGTAAAATTCCGTGACACCTGTAGCTGACGCTTTGCTTTCGCTACAAAAAACATCTGTAGCTGACGCTTTGCTTTCGCTACAAAAAACATCTGTAGCTGACGCTTTGCTTTCGCTACAAAAGACATCTGCGGAAAGAAGTTAAAAGTGTACACCTGGTTTATCAGTTAGCTTGCAGCCTGTACCATATTTCGCTTTTAAGGCACCTTTAAAGTTAGTTTGTTCAAGTTCTGGGTATGCCTGTTTCCAAAGTTCAAATACATTGTGACTTGAAGCAGTACCTTCTTTTGTTAGTCGAACAATATGGAAACCATATTCATCGTTGCATCGAGCTAATGGGCGATTTTCACGCACTGTAATGATTCGACCGCTTGCTGTAACATCATATAAGCCATCGTAACCTGAAATGGCACGTCTTTCTTCATCGAAGTCAGCTGTTTTTTCTGCTTTTTCTTTCTTTGCTTCTTTGACTTCATCTTTTTCTACAGGCTTAGCAGCTTCTTTCATTTCATTTTTCTCTACAGACTCAGCTACTTCTTTGACTTCATTTTTCTCTACAGACTCAGCTACTTCTTTGACTTCATCTTTCTCTACAGATTTAGCCTCTTCTTTATTTAGAGTCTCCACAATGACAAAATCCTTATTAGAAGCTTTGTCGCTCATTGTCGACATCACGTTCATAATAGAACCTACATAGCGCACTGGTTTATCTTTGCCCTCTTCAAATACGAAAATATTATAATCGGTTTTATTCATTTTTTTTATAATAATATTTCCTGTTTTAATAGTAAAACCGATAAATTTGTTCTTTTTAAGTGCTTGTATTGCTTGTTGCTTTGTTAAAATCATTTTTAAAATCTCCTAAAGAATTGTTTTTTCTATTCTACCATAAAATCAGTTTTCCTGTTTTTCTTAAATATTTATTGTTTCATTATTGCCCTGATCCTACTTTATGCTGTGGGAAGAAAGGTGTTTTTTTACTATATAAACATATCAATCTCTTCATTTCAAAATGGTAAAATTAAAGTATTATTTAATTTTGTAAGTACTAATTGTTTTTCATGGTAAATGCCTCATCGCCATAACGTGGGGTTGATTTCCGTTCCGACTGAGTGTCGGGTAGAGAGTAGAACTACTCTAACTCATAACCACATAATAAAAAGGAGGATTTAATTATGGTTCAACATTTATTTAGTGTGAATTTACAATGGTCGGAGGGTAGAAATGGGACGGGGAATATTGTTGCGGACAATCTAAGTACGAAAATTTCTATTCCCCGAGAAATGAATGGACCAGGGATTGGGACAAATCCTGATGAAATGCTGCTTGGAGCAGCAGCAACCTGCTATTTAATTTCACTAGCTACGTTACTTGAAAATTCGAAGATTGCTGTGTTGGATTTGTCTATGCAAGCTGAAGGTTTTGTTGATGTCACGAATGGTATTTTTACTTATGAGAAAATCGTACATAAGCCAAGAATTGTTGTGCAAAATTTATCTGAGCGAGAACAAAAAAGAATCGATCGACTAGCTGAGAAGGCAGAACAAACGTGTATGATTAGTAAGGCATTAAAAGGAAATGTTCAAATTACATGCGATGTGCAAATTGTACAAGGATAAAAAGGAACATGTCCATTAATGGCTGAATATATTATAAAGATAGGAGTTATTCAAAAATGATTTTGAATAACTCCTTTTTTATATTTTTTATAGTGGAATACTTCTTAAAAGTAGTTCTATAAATGTCCCAAATGAATATATAAAATTAAGTGCTAAAAAAATGCAAAGGATGATGTATTGCACGAGCAGTCAGCTCAGACTATTAAATTTTATAGTCAGTACGGAAAAAGAATTTTTGATATTGCGGGGGCACTCCTATTACTTTTCATAACCATTCCTCTTTTGTTGGTAGTATTCCTCATTCTTCTTATCGGCACAGGCCGCCCTGTTTTTTTTAAACAAATCCGTACTGGACAGGATCATCAGCGCTTTGTTATTTGGAAGCTACGGACAATGACCATACAGGCAGTTCCAGTGAATATGCCTACTATGTGTGCAGATGGAATTCCGGATGATTATTTTTTTAAAACTGAACAGGATGTACGAATCACGAAGGTTGGGGCCGTTCTTCGGAAGTTAAGTATTGATGAAATTCCACAGCTCATTAATGTCTTAAAAGGAGATATGAGTATTGTTGGACCACGACCAGAAGTTCCAACCATCACAAATGCTTATAACACTTTACAGGCACGACGTTTAGAAGTAAAGCCAGGTTTAACAGGGCTTGCTCAAATTAACGGCCGCTCTAATATTTCTCACGGACAAAAAATTTCATATGACCTAGAATACGTTGATAATCATTCCTTTTGGATGGATTTTAAAATTATCATCAAAACACTTTACGTAGTGTTAGCGAGAACAGGTGCTTATTAAAAATTAAGGAGTGTTAGGTACTGAAGATCGCTCAGCTTATTACACGTATAGTTAAGATTGACGGAGCGCAAAAGTCTAAAAATGTTGACGATTCATAATGGCAACAACCAGATAGAGAAGCAAGGAGCATCTATTTAAAGAAAATGAGGAGCATCCATTAATTGTGATGGTTGCTCGTTTTGAAGTGCCAAAAAGACAGGATGTATTGCTAGAGGTATTAGCGGAGCTTTCTGATACACCTTGGCGCCTGCAATTGATAGGTGATGGCTCACTTCGTCCTAGTTTAGAAAAATTCGTTGCCGATAAAGGCTTAACGGAGCGTGTCTCATTTTTGGGCAATCAATTAGATGTCACATCGATGTATCAGAAAACTCTATTTGTCTACGAACTGGCTGTAGTAAAGTCGGCTAAGAAAGGTGATTAATTTGCAATTAATTCGCATTCGAACTGATGATGAGCTTATGTGGTACAAGGATATTTGGGATGAAATTTTAGCAGCGGAGGTCAATGATAATCCATTTATAGAATTTGTATGGTTTTATAACTGGTGGCAAATTGTTGGGCGAAGAGAGCGTGTTGAACTCTATGCTGTTGAAGAAAATGGTACGATCATTGCCTTTTTTCCCTTCTTAGTTCGACTTCGATGGGGAGTACGAATTTATGCCTTTGCGGGAGATCATATGGCGAATTATTCAGGTGTTGTAGCGAAAAAAGAATGGCTGTTGCCCGCTACAACCTTTGTGTTTGAGCAGCTCATTGAAAAGTATAAGCATCTACTATTTTCGTTTCACGGATTATTGGAAAGCAAAGACTCTACAAAGGTCATAGAGCAATATTTTGTGGAAAGGCAGTTAAGGCCTAGTATTTTTCGTGTGGTGACTCCGTATCTTGCCTTTCACGAAGTAGATTTTTCTAACTATTTCAATCAACGTAAAAAAATGCATGGTGTGGATAGTAGTGAACGGAAGCTACGTAAATTAGGCTCATTAACGAGGAAAATCCCTTCGCAGGACGAGCTTTGGCAAATGTTTAGATTATTTGATCGACGATGGGCAAAAAAGATGGACACAAGTGATTTTATGAAAGGTAAGAAAAAGGATTTTTTCGAACGGTTAACGCTCCTTAAAGGGGAGGCATTACAAGTAGAGGTAGATGCACTTATTTTTGAAGACCAATGGATTGCCTTCACCTACGGAATTTGCTGTCGTGGACGTTATGTAACTTACGCACTGGCACATGAGCCGACATTTAATATATTTGGGCCTGGTAGATTAGTGAATCAGGAAACGATAAAGAGAACTTATTCTGAAAACTATCACTTGTTCGATATGAGTATTGGCTATGAGTCGTATAAGTTCGATTGGCGCTCTAATATTGATTTTACAAGACGTATGCTCGTAAGCAGTGGAACGAAGCGTGCAAAGCTATTGGCGAGTTGTTTTACACTGAAGGAACGACTAAAGGAATTTTTTAAGGGCAATCATCGTGTTGTTGAATGGAAACGCAATACGCTAGGTCAATTTCGTTACTTAGTAAAGTATGGAAAAGTAAAAGATTGGCTAGAATATGGACAACTATTCGTAGAAAAATTTATTCGTTTTAAGCAAGTGGATTTGTATGAATTATCCCCGTCAGATAGTGTTACACCGCATCGACCTGTAGGAGATTTGTTTGAGGAGTTGTCGATACAGGAGGCAATGCAACTCGATGAGGAAGAGGTTATTTCTTTATTTTATAAGGGATACACCATTTATAAAGATTCTTTTGCAGAAACGAATAAGCCTGCGTTTGCGTTACATGCGATGAACTGGCGTGTAGATGAATTGCAAATTGTTGAAGCATTGCCGAAGCAGACATATTTTTTAACCTATGATGCTTATAAAAATATCGATATTATCACAGCCTTTTTCCAAAAAATGAAACCTGCACAAACACTTTGGGTTACTGCAAGCTTTTGGCAATGGCGAAAGCGTAAACGATTATTGCAGCTAGGCTATAAACGTATTTCTCGAATGAAACATTTTAAATGTGCTCGATATGAGCGAAATCATGTAGAAAAATACACAGAGAGTGGGGGCGATGTTCATTCTGTCCATTAAAAGTAAGCGATGGAATATCGCAATGCAGCATTTTTATTTTGTAGAGAAGCCAGCCAATGTTAGAAAATCAATGAAGGTTGTTGGATATACAAATTCACTTGTACCGAGCCGTAAGCTTGTTAAAAGTGAAACGGTTCATATTCACCTTACAGATAGTGAATCATCATTGTATCTTGCTCTTTCAGAAAGTAATCGAAAAATACTTCGTCGTGCACAAAAAGAGTCCTATCAAGTTTTTATTTATAAAGAACCATCAGATGAAAATTTACGAGCCTTTCATCAGTTTTATAATAACTTCGCAAAAAGGAAAAAACTCGAGCTAATTAGTAAGTCTCAAATGGAAGCTATTACGCTCTTAAAAAATAAAGGAGCACTATGGTTGTCTGAGATTCGCAGTATTTGTGGACAAACCCTATGCTATAGACTTGATATTGTATACGCTAAAAAAGCGATGTCCTATTATGTAGCGACTTGTCATTCACAATCGATGCCAGAGCATTTAAAAAGACCAGTTCGTTATGCAAATCGTTTCTTACTATGGCACAATTTATTGCATTTAAAAGAGCAAGGCTTTGCTTTATATGATATGGGGAAGCTGACAGATGATCAAAATGTTCGTGCATTTAAGCTAGGCTTCGGTGGACAAGTCGTCGATGTATATTCCGGCTACATTACCCAATCAAAAATACGTGCACTGTTACTGGGCGTGCAAAAATGGAGGAAGTAGTAATTGAAGTAAATCGTGGAGGTCTTGTCATATCATTGGATTTTGAGCTAAATTGGGGTGTCCACGATGTATTTAAGTATGGACGATACAATAAAAATTTATATGGCGTACGTGAAGCATTGCCTAAAATACTAGAGTTGTTTGAACAATATGGCATTCATGCGACTTGGGCCACAGTGGGTCTATTGTTTGCAGATACAAAAGCAGAAATGGCTCACTATTTAAGAGGTATCCCAATAAAATATAACAACATGCGCTATGCAGCACATACACAACTTGCAAAAGTAGGAGAGAATGAACAGGAAGACGTCTTACATTTCGGCAAATCCTTAATTGAGAAGATTAAATGTACGCCACATCAAGAAATAGGAAGTCATACGTTTTCACATTTTTACTGTTTAGAAAATGGACAAACAGAAGAAAATTTTCGTGCAGATTTACATGCTACTGCCATGATTTGTGAAGAAAATATCGCACCGATGAAATCGATTGTCTTTCCGCGTAATCAAGTGAACGAAGCATATTTCTCAGCATGTCAGGACGTAGGATTTGTATGTTATCGAGGAAATGAAAAACATCCGTTGTACGTTCCTCAAAAATTCACGAAAAAAGGTCGGCTATTAGGTGCAAAAAAATGGCTGGATACCTATGTTAATGTAACAGGAAATCATCTTGTAACGCTTGAAGAAATGCAAATGGATTCCTTTATTAACATTCGTTCAAGTGCATTTTTAAGACCCTATTGTAGTCCATTACGATTTTTTGAAGGCTTAAAGATCAAACGTATTAAAGAGGGAATGCATGCAGCTGCAAGGTCTAAAGCTTTTTATCATTTATGGTGGCATCCTCATAATTTTGGCAAGAACATTGAAAAAAATTTAGCTATGCTTGAGGAACTTTTACAGTATTATCAGGAATTACGTAATCAATATAATTTTCAAAGCTATACGATGCACGAGGTAGCAGTGCTTTGCAAAACTCTATCCCGCAAAAGCCCAATTGGTGAAGACTATTAATCAGTGGGGTGAACAAAATCCCCCTGATTCAAACATAAAAAGTAGCAAACTAGAAAATTGCCTAGTTTACTACTTTTTGTGTTATAAGGGTAAATGGAGTATGACATTGTTGCTGTGTAATAAAGTTTAACTTCTTTCAGCAAATGTTTTTGGTAGCGAAAGCGAAGCGTCAGCTACAAATGTCTTTTGTAAACGGTACATATCTTTCTTTTAAAGCCACATATGGAGAATTTTTCGGAAATTAAGAGGGAAAATACCGAACTTTGACGAAATTGTATGTACTAATGGTAAAATTAGTATGGAAGATAGTTCCTTTTGTGTATTTAAGGGTACAATAAATTATATAGGGCAATTGACTACAATTTAGCTCATCACCAAAAATCGGGGATGACAAAACGTATGTCATGTGAATAAGTTGATTGGAATGAAGATTGGACGCCCCCAGGAAAGCGCCCAGTCGGAATGGAAATCAACCCCACGTTATGATAGTTATAGAAAAATGACGTAAAGGTGGTCGGTTAACATGTTTATTCAACCAGAATGGCAGTATAAGCAAGAAAATGGTTCAGCTATGCATCAATGGATTAAGCAAAAAGAAAATCCACTTCCAAGTGATGTAGATATTATTTTGTACGGTGCTTTATTATCGTATGCTAGTAAACCCTCCGAAAAAGCGTTGTATCCAACAGCATTTCGAAAGGCTTGGCCAAGCTTTCAATCCTATAACTTAGATGAGCAAGTAGATTTGCGCTCGTTGGCAGTCGTTGATGTGGGTGATGTAGCCATCCACGAGACGGATAGAATGCTTTCAGAGTCAGCTATAGAAGCTGCGGCAGAAAGCTTAAGTACCGCATATTCTAAAAGTTTCACCTGTCTTATAGGTGGAGATCACGCGATTACAGCTTGCTCCCTAAGAGGGATAAAGAATGCTTTTCCAAAGGATCGTATAGGGATTATTCAAATTGATACGCATTTGGATGCCCGGAATCAGGAGGAAATTGGTTTAGCCATGGATTCTCCAATACAGAAGCTCATTGCAGCAGGCGTTGTAAAGGGGAAACATGTTTATAATGTCGGATTACATGGCTTTTTTAATTCACCAGAAATGATTCACTACGCGAAAGAACAAGGGATACATATGATTACGTTAAAGCAAATGCGTCGTGATGGCATTCAATTAACAATTCGCGAAATGCTCCGTCAGCTTATGTATGAGGTGGATCGTATTTATGTTTCTGTAGATTTGGATGCACTCGATATTACATTTGCCCCAGATGTACCTGCAGCAACACCTGGTGGATTAACGGCCTATGAATTATTTGATATGCTAAAGCTCATTGGAGAAAATGAAGGGGTCCGCCATATTGACTTTGTCTTTGCAGATCCAAAAGGGGTGGACCTACGTCCGGAAACAGTAAAGATGGGCGTGACAGCATTTTTGCAATGGTTAACAGGTATTCGACTGGATTACCGCAATCGTATCTCAAAGAAAAGTAACGCCATAAGTAGATAATTATAAAATGAGACGTGGAATGATGGCTTGTATATATTTACAATGAAGTTTGATGATAGTTTGCTATAATAGAACAATGCTTAATATATTATGAATGAATACATTTTTGTATTGTTATAGAGAGGACTATTTATCATGACAACAAAACCAAAACTATTAATTGTTGATGGCATGGCGCTATTATTCCGTTCATTTTTTGCGTCGGCTGCGATGGGGCATTATATTCGCCTCGCGGATGGGACTCCTTCAAACGGTGCCCAAGGATTTGTGCGTCATGTATTAACCGCACAATCTATTATGAAGCCGACCCATCTTGCTGTTTGTTGGGACATGGGTTCCCATACATTCCGTAACGAATTATTTGATGGCTATAAGGCTAATCGTCCATCACCACCAGAGGAAATGCTACCACAATTTGATATGGCGAAAAATTTATCTCAACAAATCGGCTGGCAAAACTTCGGTGTTAAAGGGATGGAGGCAGATGATTTAATTGGCTCAATGATTACAAAATTTCAGGATGAGGCTGACATTACGGTAATTAGTGGAGACAAGGATTTACTGCAGCTTTTAAGACCATCAACGGAGATTGCTTTTACGAAAAAAGGCTACACAGAATATGACGTTTATACGCATACACGCTTTCAAGAGGAGTATGGCATCGAACCTATTCAATTTGCACAGGTCAAAGCTTTTATGGGAGATTCGAGTGACGGTTACCCAGGTGTTAAGGGAATTGGACCAAAGCAGGCACTTACGTTAATTCAAACATATGGTTCTATTGAAAAAGTTCTTACGTCATTAGACGAATTAAAGCCTGGTCAA
This sequence comes from Lysinibacillus sp. NPDC092081, assembly GCF_044755845.1. Classification (NCBI taxonomy): domain Bacteria; kingdom Bacillati; phylum Bacillota; class Bacilli; order Caryophanales; family Bacillaceae; genus Lysinibacillus; species Lysinibacillus sp. NPDC092081. The sequence continues at coordinate 115,387 of NZ_JBIVRU010000011.1, read as the reverse complement.
CGCACGAAAATTAAAGAGAATCTAGACATGCTAAAATTGTCACACGAGCTTGCAACCATTCAAACGAACGTACCAATAGAGACAGAATTAGCGAGTTTAGTATTACCTAATTACGAGCCTCAAACGTTCAAAGAAATAGAAGAACATGGCTACACATTAATCGCCAAGCAGGCACGCTCACTGTATTCACTTATTTAAAAACAAACATCAAGGTAATCAACGCAGAGTATAGAAATATGCTCTGCTTTTTTTATGGCTTATCACCAAATGTTGAGGCAGATATTTGGTAAAACATATGCCATGTACATAGGTTGATTGGAGTGGAGGCTAGGCGACTCCTTGGGGATCAGCGATAGGGGAACGAAGGCTAAGAGCATCACATCCTGTGATAACGCCTTCGTGACCAACATCCTGTTGCCCCGACGCCCTCAGGAAGCTTTGCTCTGTGCGAAAGCGAAGCGTCAGCAATTGTTTTATCTGTGCGAAAGCGTAGCGACAGCAACAACAAAGCGCCCCGCCGGAACGGAAATCAACCACACTTTATGGAGATGAGCCTTTTTTATACAAAATTTTGTAACCTTTTCCTAACCTCAAACGAATTATAAGCAAATAAGTAAAAGGAGGGGAAAGCTTGATTGATTCAATTAACTTAGAATCAAGAATAATTGAAATCTACAATTTGTATTACTTAGACGTTTATAGATTTCTTGTTTGTTTTACGGGAAATCAAAATGATGCTGAAGATTTGACCCAAGAAGTATTCATTCGTATCTTAAAAGGTTTATCGAATTTTAATGGCAACTATCATTTAAAAACATGGATTTTTTCAATCGCAAAACATGTGGCAATAGATCACTACAGAAAGAAAAGGTTTGCCTCGCTATTTAAGGATGGTTTTTTTAATCATTTATCATCGAATGACAAGAAGCCTGATGAGGAATTTGAGGTAACAGAATTAAAACAATTTATTCATGAAGCTATTGCAAAATTAAAACCTAATTACAGAGCAGTAGTCATTCTTCGAGGTATTAATGAATTTTCCATAAACGAGACTTCGGAAATTCTTCAATGTAGTGCGGCGAAAGTAAAAGTTGATTATCACAGAGCCCTAAAAGAGCTTAAAAGAAAACTGAATATTGAAATAGAGGGGGTTTTGACAAATGCAAAATGAAAAAGACTTATTTGATATGTTGAAAGAAATGTACCCTCAACATCCTAGGAAGGAATTTGTTTCTGCAACTGAAAATACTCTTAGACAACGAGCGCGAAGCATGGGTAAAAAAAGAATCCTCACAAAATTCTCGGTGATTACAAGTGGTGTTTTAGTTTGTGCATTTATTTTTTCGTGGTTAATCTCCTTAAATGGAAGTCGCACAGTTTCAGAGGCAGTCCATAGTGTTGGTGGGACGTCATCGTCTTATGCAATGGACGAAAAGGAACCTGTAGTATATATTTATCAATCACATAACAGGGAATCATTTTTCCCGGAGCTTCCTGAACTGCAGGCGTATAGAGAGCAGCCGCCGTATAGTGATTCTAAAAATGTAACATTGGTAGGTAAAGAGTTAAGTAGAGCATTAAAGGAAATGCAAATTAATTCAATACATGATGAGACTGATATAGCCGGAATCTTAGCAAGAAGAGGTTTATATTTTCCGGATTCATATAAAGTGTCACGGGAAAATTTACAAAAAGTTTTAGCTGAAAATGACAGTATTCACATGGTTTTTGATATACATCGAGATTCTATAAAAAGACGAGATTCCACAATTGAAATTAAAGGACAGGATTACGCAAGAATTAAATTTGTCGTATCAAAAACGAGTGGAAACTTTGAAACGAATAAAACATTTGCCACTCAGCTTCATGAACAACTAGAAGAATTATATCCGGGCCTATCAATAGGTGTAATAGAAAAAGGAATCGAACCCCAAAATACCTATAATCAAGATCTCCATGATAATTCAGTATTATTAGAAGTTGGAGGTATAGATAATACGTTGGAAGAAACGTATAGAACAATGGATGTATTTGCAGAAGTTCTAAAAGTTATTATTGAGAACAGTAAATAAGCCTTGAATTATTGATGAAAAAAGAGCGTGTCTAACATTAAGGCACGCTTTCACTTAGTTCGGTGTAATTTTCACGAAGCTCAATACTTTTTCATTACCTTTAAAAGGAGCCGTTCGAATTTTACTTTCACGATTAGGACCACCATTATCATGGACCATTAACAATAACTCATCATTTCGAATTTCATAGCCGATGAGTGGCACCCAATGATAGACGAAGGCAGATTTTTTATCGCACCAATTTAGGCTGAAATATCGGTCAAAGCGTATGGCGACAGGGCGGCCTGCATCGATTTCCTGCATGGCTTCCTTTAAAGTACAATCACGAATATCCCATGTTGGACGGAGACGGCGAAGATTGCGAATTAGGCGCCATTTAAATAACCCAATTTTCGTGCCACCGAGAAGTTTATAAAGTTCATTTACCGAAGGAGCTTGATCTTCAAAATAGTTTAAGATTACGTGTACAGTTGTAGGGCCACATGCAGAATTACGATAGTTTGGTGCAATGGATGCATCATATTGTGATTTTCCGAGTAGCGACAATTGCTGGCGCATCATAATCTCCCTTCTAAAAAGAGCCGCATTTCAAAAAGAAATGCAGCTCTTTTTTCGATTATTGTTGAGCGGATAAGAATTCAGTAACTTGCTGAGGTGATTTAGCATTAGCACTATGTAAGTGTGCTAATTTTTCACCGTTTTGGAAAATTAGTAGGCTTGGAATACCCATTACATCATATTTGTCAGCAATTTCTGGAAGCTCATCGCGATTAAGTTCATACCAGTCATATTGGTTGTACTCTTCGATAATTGGATCGATGAACATATTCATACGTGTGCAATCTGGGCACCATCCAGCATAAAATTTCACTAGAACTTTTTGATCACCAGAGATCAGTTCATTAAATTGTTCAGCAGTTGTAATTGTTTTCATTAGTATTTCACTCTCCTTGCTTTCCATTCTACACATTTTTCTCGCAACCTGAAAGTTTTCTGTTTGGAATAATCGATATCTACTTATTGTCTTGTTTTCGCTCGTAAAAAACGAAAAAAGTTGTATATTGCAAAAATAATTGGAGAAAAATGATTGCTAAATTAAACAAAATAATCTACACTAAAAACAGAAAAAGTAGTTTTATCTTCATTCAGCGGAAAATATTTACCTCAAAAACGACAATGGTAGCTGGACGGAGATAAGCCTCAGTCGTATGTCACAGATTACGCCTAAAATTATCTGGACAAAAATACGCTAAGGCAAACTTGATATTTTTTTGATCAAAAAATGAATGGCTATTCATTCAATGGGAGAATAAGGGGGAATTGCTTGTGACTTACAACATTAAAAAAGCAGCTGTTCTAGGTTCTGGGGTAATGGGCTCTGGGATTGCAGCACATTTAGCAAACATCGGTATTCCAACATTATTATTAGACATTGCGCCGAAGGAACTAACAAAAGAGGAAGAAGCGAAGGGTCTTTCCTTAGAGCATTCTGCAGTAAGAAATCGTATCGTCAACGGAGCTCTTCAAAAGTTATTAAAGCAAAAGCCAGCACCACTTACTTCTAAGAAAAATTTATCACTACTAACGGTTGGTAACTTTGAGGACGATTTAGAGAAATTAAAAGATGTAGATTGGGTTATTGAAGTTGTCGTAGAAAATTTAGCAATTAAACAAAACCTATATGAAAAAGTTGATGCTGTACGTAAGCCGGGCACAATTATTAGTTCAAACACATCTGGCATAAGTATTGATGCAATGGCAGAAGGACGTTCAGAAGATTTTAAAAAGCATTTCCTTGGAACTCACTTTTTCAACCCGCCACGCTATTTAAAATTACTTGAAGTCATTCCGGCAAATACAACAGCGCCAGAGGTTGTAAGCTTTATGAAAACATTTGGCGAAGATGTACTTGGAAAAGGAGTTGTACTTGCTAAGGATACACCAAACTTCATTGCCAACCGTATCGGAACGTATGGCTTACTAATTACTTTACAAGAAATGATGAAGGGTAGCTATTCAGTTGGCGAGGTGGATTCTGTAACAGGTCCACTAATCGGTCGTCCAAAATCTGCAACATTCCGAACGTTGGATGTTGTTGGTTTAGATACATTTATCCATGTAGCGAAAAACGTTTATGATCAAACAACTGGTGAAGAGCAGCAAGTATTTGCAGTACCAGAATTCCTACAGAAAATGGTTACAAACGGCTGGCTAGGAGCAAAATCAGGTCAAGGATTCTTCTTAAAGCAAGGTAAAGAAATCCTTGAAATTGATCCAGACACACTAGAATATAGCCCAGCAAAAAAATTAAAAACACCTTCTATTGAAATGGCAAAACAAACTCGTGGATTAGCAAATAAAGTAAAAACACTAACATATGCGAAGGATCGTACAGGAGAGTTATTATGGGGTATCTTCGCTCCGACGCTAATTTACTCGGCACAGCTACACGGTGAAATTGCTGATGATATTGTTGCCATTGACAATGCTATGAAATGGGGCTTCGGTTGGCAACAAGGTCCATTTGAAATATGGGATGCAATTGGTGTGAAAGAGTCTGTAGCTAAAATGGAGGCTGAGGGTCGTGAAGTGCCGGCATTTGTAAAAGATATGTTAGCAAGCGGCTTTGACACTTTCTATTCGGAAATTGACGGTGACCTAGCGTATTATAATGGCTCTGAATACGTAAAAGTACCAGTTAATGAAAAAGAAATTAACTTAAAACGTTATAAGAAAAAGCACGGTGTTATTAAATCAAATACAGGTGCTAGCTTAATAGATTTAGGCGATGGAGTTGCATTACTTGAATTCCATTCCCAATCAAATGCAATTGGCTTAGACATTATTCAAATGATTAACTTTGCAATCGATGAAGTAGAAGCTAACTATAAAGGCTTAGTCATCGGTAACCAAGGGAAAAACTTCTGTGTTGGTGCAAATCTAGGAATGATTTTAGTAGAAGCACAGGATGATAATATTTTTGAGCTAGATTTCGTTATTAAAGCATTCCAAGATGCGATGCAAAAAATTAAATATTCTCGCAAGCCTGTTGTGGCAGCACCTTTCGCTATGACACTTGGTGGAGGAGCAGAGGTGTGCTTACCAGCTGCACATATTCAAGCAACAATGGAAACGTATATGGGCTTAGTAGAAGTCGGCGTAGGATTAATTCCTGGCGGCGGCGGTAATAAGGCACTATACCAAAAATTCCTTAAAGGGCTACCAAATGGCGTTGAGGTAGACTATCAACATATTGCTAATAAAGTATTTGAAACAGTTGCGATGGCAAAAGTTTCGACATCTGGCGAAGAAGCAAGAGAAAATAACTTCTTAAACTTTGCTGACGGGATTTCTGTTAACCCAGATCACCAACTATATGATGCAAAACAAGCTGCACTAGCGCTTTATGAGGCAGGCTATCAAGCACCTGTACCTACGAAAGTTCCTGTAGTCGGTGCATCAGGCTACGGTACGCTACTAATCGGTGCGCAAGGATTGTTTGAATCAGGCTATATTAGTGAACACGATTTAAAAATTGCTAAAAAATTAGCGTATGTCATTGCTGGTGGTAAAGTTCCATATGGCACATTAGTAGATGAACAGTACCTATTAAACCTTGAGCGTGAGGCGTTCCTAAGCTTAGTTGCAGAACCGTTGTCTCAACAAAGAATGCAGCACATGCTTTTAAAGGGAAAACCACTGCGTAACTAACGTTAAGACTGAATTAACCATACTTGCACATGAAACAAAGGGGGATTAATACGATGCGTGAAGCCGTTATTGTAGCAGGAGCACGAACTCCGATTGGAAAAGCGAAGAAGGGTTCTTTAGCAACAGTTAGACCAGATGATTATGGAGCGGTTGTTGTCAAAGAAACATTAAAAAGAGCGGGCTATGAAGGTCCGATTGACGATTTAATTTTAGGATGTGCAATGCCTGAAGCTGAGCAAGGCATGAACGTAGCACGTAATATTGGAGCGCTTGCTGGATTACCAGATACAACACCAGCGCTGACAATTAATAGATTCTGTTCATCAGGTTTACAGGCAATCGCTTTTGCAGCAGAGCGTATTATGCTAGGACATTCTAAGGCAATTCTTGCTGGTGGCGTCGAGTCGATGAGTATGGTGCCAATGGTAGGCAATACACCTCGCTTAAATCCAGCTTTAGCAGAAACTGCTCCCCAATATTATATGGGGATGGGCCACACAGCAGAGGAAGTGGCACGTCAATACAATGTAAGTAGAGAAGATCAGGATGCATTTGCTGTGCGTTCACATGAGCTTGCAGAAAAAGCGATTAAAGAAGGTAAGTTCAATGATGAAATCGTACCAATCGAAGTGGAGCAGCATTATGTAGATGATAACAACAAACCTCAGGTGAAAAAGTTCACATTTAGCATGGATGAAGGTGTACGTCCAGGTACATCTGTAGAAGGTTTAGCGAAGCTTCGTCCAGCCTTCCATGTAAAGGGTAGTGTAACAGCTGGTAATGCTTCTCAAACTTCTGATGGTGCAGCAGCAGTACTTGTGATGGATCGTGAGGAAGCAGAAAAGCAAGGGCTTACACCAATGGCGAAGTTTTTAGGCTTTGCAGTTGGCGGTGTACCTCCTGAGGTGATGGGTATTGGTCCAATCGTGGCAGTACCTAAAGCACTTGAAATTGCAGGGCTAGCAATTGATGACATTGATTTATGGGAAATTAACGAAGCATTTGCTTCACAATCCTTACAAGTCGTACGTCATTTAGGCATCGATCAAAACAAAGTAAATGTCAATGGTGGAGCAATTGCCGTTGGTCATCCACTCGGTGCAACTGGAGCTATTTTAACATTAAAGCTTATCCATGAATTGAAGCGCCAAGGTAAGAAATATGGTGTCGTGACAATGTGTATTGGCGGCGGAATGGGTGCTGCAGGAGTATTTGAAATTCTATGATTTTTGCTAGATCAGCTTGGAGTGCAGCGTTTTCGGTTGCCTCCGAACACAGTGCTTCAAGCTTGTCTATATATTGGGGATTAAAACTATTAAAAATAGATATATAGGGAGGAATTTAGAATGACAGAAAAAACAACGGATTTCATTAAAGGCGGCGGGTTTATTATTGAAGATGTGGAATTAGATCGTGTATTTACACCAGAAGATTTCACAGATGAGCATAAAATGATTGCTAAAACAACTGAAGAGTATGTAGCAAATGAAGTGTTACCAGTCGTTGAAAATTTAGAACACCATGAATTTGAGCATTCGGTTCGTCTACTAAAAAGTGCAGGTGAGCTCGGCTTACTAAGCGCAGATGTACCTGAAGAATATGAAGGTCTAGGATTAGACAAAGTTTCTTCTGCATTAATCGCAGAAAAAATGTCAGTTGCTGGTGGTTTCTCTATTACGCATGGTGCACATGTAGGTATTGGTTCTTTACCAATCGTACTTTTCGGAAATGAAGAGCAAAAGCAAAAGTATTTACCAAAGCTTGCGTCAGGTGAATTAATTGCGGCTTACGCATTAACTGAGCCAGGTTCAGGTTCTGATGCATTAGGTGCAAAAACAACTGCGAAGTTAAATGATGCAGGGACACATTATATTTTAAATGGTGAAAAGCAATGGATTACAAACGCAGGCTTTGCAGATGTATTTGTTGTTTATGCAAAAATCGATGGCGATAATTTCTCAGCATTTATCGTAGAACGTGCATTCAATGGTGTTTCGGTTGGCGCAGAAGAGAAAAAAATGGGGATCAAATCTTCATCGACACGTACATTAATCCTTGAAGATGCAGAAGTACCTGTAGAAAACCTTTTAGGTGAAGTAGGACGCGGACACGTTATTGCCTTTAATATTTTAAATATCGGTCGCTATAAATTAGGAGTTGGAACAATTGGTGGCTCGAAGCGTGCATTAGAGTTAGCCATTCAATATACAAACCAACGTCAGCAATTTAAAACGAAGCTGTCTGATTTCAATCTAACTAAAGAAAAATTATCGACAATGGCTTCACAATTATATGCGTCTGAGTCATTAAACTATCGTACAGTAGGTTTATTTGAAGACCGTTTAAGTCAGCTAAGCCCAGAAGAGCAAAAGCAAGGGAAAGTGATTGCTGGTGCAATTGCTGAGTATGCTATTGAATGTTCTATTGCTAAAGTATTTGGTTCTGAGACTTTAGATTACATTGCCGATGAAGCGGTTCAATTACATGGTGGTTACGGCTTTATGGCTGAATACGAAGTAGAGCGTATTTATCGTGATTCTCGTATTAACCGTATTTTTGAAGGTACAAATGAAATTAACCGCATGATTGTACCAGGTACATTTATGAAGAAGGCATTAAAAGGTGAATTGCCATTGCTACAAGTTGCTCAAAACTTACAACAAGAGCTTCTTATGCTAATGCCTGAGGATGTAGGAACAGAGCCGCTAGCACAGGAAAAATATCTTGTGAAAAATGCGAAGAAAATTGCTGTATTAGCAGCAGGTTTAGCTGCACAACGTTACGGCGCGAAGCTTGATCAAGAGCAAGAAGTATTGGTGAATATTGCTAATATCGCAAACCAATTATTCGCTATGGAATCGGCTGTATTGCGTACAGAAAAAGCGATTGCTCGTGACGGTGCTGAAAAAGCTCATCAAAAATTACTGTACACTCAAATCTTCTGCCAAGAAGCATTTGCAGAAATTGAAAAAGAAGCAAAAGATACGATTCTTGCTTCAGCAGACGGCGATGCTGCACGCATGACATTGTCTGCACTACGTAAGTTAACTCGCAACAACCCATACAACTTAATCGCGAAGAAACGTGAAGCTTCTGTTAAATTAATTGAAGCAGAAAAATATGTAGTTTAATATGCAAAATAACCCTAGCTATCCGAGATGTGATAGCTAGGTTTTTTTTGTTGGAAATAAAAGTGAACGTAAAAGTATAGTTCCTCGGCAAAATGAGGGGTTGATATCCGTTCCGACTGGGCGCTTTCCTGGGGGCGTCCGATGAGCCGCTTCACTCGCGTTGCTCGCTCCAAGGTCTCGGGCCAACACGATGTTGGTCACGAAGGCGTTATTACAGGATGTGATGTTTTTAGCCTTCGTTCCTCTATCGCTGATCCCCAAGGAGTCGCCCAGCCTCCACTCCAATCAACTTATCCACATGACAAATGTTTTAACAAAATGTCATCTAACTTTTGTGTTTTATCGCCCAACTTTTGAATTTTATCGACATCCACCTTACAAAGAGCAAAAAAGGATTCATACACAAAACTGTGTGTGAATCCTTTAACTTTATTGTGTCGCCCAGTCGGAACGTAAAACAACTAATTCACATAGCATGTATCCTCTGATATGTCGTTTTATAGCAAAAGGGTTTTGTCTGTGCGAAAGCGAAGGGTAACAACGAATGTACAATTACGTCACTGTTATGATCTATTCAATTAGGGTGCGTTGCCGGAGCATTCACTTTTGAAATGCATAAATTTAATAAAAGTTCTATACTATTGCTGATTTCCGTTCCAGGCTACTCGACGCTCGCCCACAGGAAAGCGAGTAGCCTGGAACGGAAATCAACCCCCACACTATGCAGTAATGAACATTAATTGTTTCATTTTGGTTCGTAACGGTTATGATGGTATACTACAGAAAATGAGTGAGACACTGAAAATGTAGTGTCTTAATAATGATAGTAGAGGAGCCTATAAATGACGATTCAATTTATTCATTATCCGAAATGTACTACTTGTAAAAAAGCTCAAAAATGGCTAAATGACAATGGGGTTTCATACGAAGAGGTACACATTGTCGAACAACCACCTACAAAGGACGAATTATCAAACCTATGGCAAGCTAGTGGACAACCGTTAAAGAAATTTTTTAATACTTCTGGTATGAAATATCGAGAGCTGGGCTTGAAGGATAAACTTGCTGAAATGACTGAAGAAGAGCAGCTTGAAATGCTTGCATCAGATGGTATGTTGATTAAACGTCCGATTGTAACCGATGGAAAAAAAGTTACTTTAGGGTTTAAAGAATCAGATTTTGAGCAAGCTTGGAAATAACCGCTTTTAACTTGTTTCAGCAGAAGTCTCCCACCTCTATAGGTGTTAAGATAAATGCGGATTTAAGTCACTTTACAGCGGGTATCCAAACATCCGCTGAAAGAAGTTAAAGCCTCCGGTGGATGTCACAGAATCGGAAAGGAGTTCAATATAGGATGTTAGCCTAAAAACATCGCATCCATGCGATAACGGCTAACTGACCTGCATCGGTAAAAACGCCACGTCCTGTGGCATTACCGAAATGACCAACATCGTGTTGGCCCTCGGTAAAAACGCCACGTCCTGTGGCATTACCGAAATGACCGACATCGTGTCGGCCCTCATGCAGGCCTAAGCACAAAGCCGATTCCGGACGCAATTATGCCGAGGCATAATTGATTCTTGTTTTTACGGAAGAAGTATGGCACACTGAAAATGAATATATTACATATTTATGGAGGGGTTTTTGCATGAACACACCTAAAGACTTACGTTACTCTGAAGAGCACGAATGGGTTAAAGTAGAAGATGGAAAAGTACGTATCGGTATTTCTCATTTCGCACAATCTGAACTTGGAGATATCGTTTTCGTTGAGCTTCCACAAGTTGGCGACGAAATCAAAACTGATGATCCATTCGGTAGCGTAGAATCTGTAAAAACAGTTTCTGAATTATACGCACCAATCTCAGGTACAGTAGTTGAAGTAAATGCAGATTTAGAAGATAGCCCAGAATTCGTTAATGAATCACCATATGAAAAAGCATGGATGATCGTTGTAGAGCCAGCTGATGCATCAGAAATTGAAAAGCTTATGACAGCTGAGCAATACGATGAAATGATTGCAGAATAAGACAACCCTGTAAATGAAAAACGTCGGAAACTACCGACGTTTTTTATTATCTTCATTCATCCTGCCAAGTGAGGGGAATGTAAGTATATTCCTTTATCAAGAGGTGTCTAACTGTATCAACGACAATGTTTATTGATATAATGAACGATAAGGGATATGTCTAGATGGGGGTGGCGTGATGGTCGAGGGAAAATGCTTAATTGTAGAAGGCCGATCGGATAAGCTTCAAATCGAACCTATTTTAAATGAAGATGTTAAAATACTTTGTACGAATGGTACAATTGGTGTGCATCAATTAGAAGAGCTACTAGATCCATTCGAGGGTTGTGAGCTTTATACGTTTTTTGATGCAGATACATCGGGTGATAAACTACGAGCATTAATGGACAGACATTATCCAGAGGCTGAGCATTTACGTACGATGCCAACATATAAGGAAGTTGAGACAACTCCGAGGAAGGTGTTAGCAGCGATATTGCTTCGTGCACACTTCTCAATCCATAATGAATATATTTTGTAAGGTTGCGTGAAAAATGATGGAAGAATGGTCAAAAGAGCAGTGGGACGCAGTTGTCCAGACAGGTGAAAAGGCTGCCTTTTATTTATATACGCCTATGTGTGGAACGTGTGCAGTTGCATCGAAAATGATGACGGTTGTTGAGCAATTGCTGCCACAGCTACAGGTCGGTAAAGCAAATATTAATTTTATAGAGCAAATAGCTTATGCTCATAAAATCGAAAGTGTACCATGTTTACTCGTATGTGAAGGCGGAGAAGTGACAGAAAAGGTTTATGCCTTTCAATCCGTACCATATTTATACGAATTGTTAAAAAACTAATTGACTGAATATTAATCGCGTGGTAAAGTAACAAATATATTAAAAAAACAATAAATATATCGAACTCTTATAAAGAGCGGCGGAGGGAAGTGCCCTATGAAGCCCGGCAACCATCACAAAGTGAAAAGGTGCCAAATCACCCAAAGATTTATCTTTGACAGATGAGAGAACGGTTTAGCGTATAAGTTACGTGACCCCTTCTACTTGTCTATGAGTGAAGGGGTTTTTTTAACTTCTTTCAGCGGGTGTCCAAACACCCGCTGAAATATAGGAACTCAGTCTAAGAACGCCACGTCCTGTGGCAACGACTGAGTGACCAACTTCGTGTTGGCCTAAAGCCTCCGGCGGATGTCATGGAATCGGAAAGGAGTTCTTAAAGGATGTTAGCCTAAAATCATCGCATCCATGCGATAACGGCTAACTGACCTGCATCGGTAAAAACGCCACGTCCTGTGGCATTACCGAAATGACCAACATCGTGTTGGCCCTCGGTAAAAACGCCACGTCCTGTGGCATTACCGAAATGACCAACATCGTGTTGGCCCTCGGTAAAAACGCCACGTCCTGTGGCATTACCGAAATGACCAACATCGTGTCGGCCCTCGGTAAAAACGCCACGTCCTGTGGCATTACCGAAATGACCGACATCGTGTCGGCCCTCGTGCAGGCCTAAGCACAAAGCCGATTCCGGACGCAATTATGCCGAGGCATAATTGATATAAGAAGAAAAGGAGAATTCGCTATGATCCAGCTTCAAAATATTACGAAGAAATACAAAACCGCGAATGGCGAATTAACTGCAGTTAAAGACGTCAACCTTTCTATCAATAAAGGTGAAATTTTTGGCATTATCGGCTATAGTGGCGCTGGTAAAAGTACAATGATTCGCTTGTTAAACGGTTTAGAAAAGCCTACATCTGGTACGGTGACGGTTAACAATCAAGAATTTTCATCCATAAAGGGGCAAAAGCTCAGAGATGCTAGACAAAAGGTTAGTATGATTTTCCAACATTTCAATTTACTTTGGTCTAGAACTGTTGAAGAAAACATCGCTTTTCCACTAGAAATCGCAGGTGTTCCAAAGGCAAAACGTGAAGCACGTGTGAAAGAATTGATAACTTTAGTTGGCTTAGAAGGGCGCGCTAAAGCATATCCATCACAACTATCAGGGGGACAAAAGCAACGTGTAGGTATCGCTCGTGCGCTTGCTAATAATCCAGAGGTATTGTTATGTGATGAGGCAACATCCGCACTCGATCCGGAGACAACAGATGCTATCCTTGATCTCCTTGTCGATATTAACGAACGATTAGGTTTAACGATTGTGTTAATCACACATGAAATGCACGTTATTCGCAAAATTTGCCATCGTGTAGCAGTTATGGAAGCTGGAGAAATTGTAGAACGAGGTGAAGTATTACAAGTATTCCAAGCTCCACAAGCAGCCATTACGAAAAAATTCGTTTCTCAAATTACAGATACGAAGGAAACACAGGAAACTGTGGCACAAATTAAAGCAAATTACCCTAATGGACAACTTGTTAAGCTAATCTTTGTAGGAGAAAAAACAGAGCAGCCTGTCATTTCACATCTTGTGAAACAGTTTGATGTAGAAGTAAGTATAGTACATGGTAATATTTCGCAAACGAAAAATGGCGCGTACGGTACACTTGTTGTACAAATTGTTGGCTCAGAAGCAAATGTTGCTGCTGCACTTAGCTACTTAAATACAGTCGAAGTACAAACGGAGGTGATTGCAAATGCTAACTAGTCTTTTTCCGAATGTCGACTGGGAAAAAATGTGGGACGCTACGTATGAAACATTGTACATGACAACGATTTCTACGGTTATCACATTTATACTTGGATTAGTAATTGGAATCTTATTGTTTTTATCAAGTCCCAACCAATTATGGGCCAATAAGCTTGTGAACTTTTTAACAGGCTCAATCGTTAACATTTTCCGTTCGATTCCATTTATCGTATTGATTATTTTATTAATTCCATTTACGAAATTTTTACTCGGCACAATTCGTGGCGCAGATGCGGCTTTACCAGCACTAATTATTGGAGCTGCACCATTCTATGCACGAATGGTATTAATTTCCTTACGTGAAATTGATAAAGGTGTTATTGAAGCAGCTCGTTCAATGGGTGCCAAAACGTCAACGATTATTTGGAAAGTATTAATTCCAGAATCGTTACCAGCGCTTATTTCTGGTCTTACTGTAACGGCTGTAGCACTTGTTGGCTATACTGCGATGGCAGGTATTATCGGTGCAGGCGGTCTAGGAAACTTAGCATTCTTAGATGGTTTCCAACGTAATCGCCAAGATGTAACTTTAATGGCGACTATATTAATCTTAATAGTAGTATTTATTATTCAATGGATTGGCGACATGATTACGGTCAAAACAGATAAACGCTAAAAAGGCGCTAATACAAAAAAAGCGCATCTCGCTACGAACATCAAAGAGGTTACTTCGGTTTTATACCGCTAACATATTTAAATAAGAAAAAAGGGAGAGTAATAAAATGAAGAAGTTATTAGCAGGATTATTTTTATCAGTATTAGTACTAGCTTTAGCCGCTTGTGGTGCTGGTAAAAAAGAAGATACAAGCTCAAACGCATCATCTGGTGATAAATCAGACAATAAAGAAAATGTAACATTAACAATAGGCGCTTCTAATACGCCTCATGCGGTTATTTTGGAAAAAGCAAAACCTATTTTAGCTAAAGAAGGTATCGATCTTAAAATTGAAACGTATCAAGACTATGTATTACCAAACCAACATTTAGAATCTGGTGACCTTGATGCAAACTATTTCCAACATCTACCGTTTTTAGAGCTTAGCATGAAAGAAAATGGCTATGACTTTGTAAATGCTGGCGCTATTCACATTGAACCAATCGGAATTTACTCTAAAAAATATAAATCTCTTGAGGATCTTCCAGAGGGTGCAACAATTTTACTTTCTAGCTCAGTTTCAGACCACGGTCGTATGCTTTCATTATTAGAAGCTAAGGGCTTAATTAAATTAAAAGATGGTGTTGATAAAACAGCAGCAGAAATAAAAGATATCGCTGAAAACCCTAAAAACTTCAAATTCGATGCAAATACAGCGCCTGAAATGCTTGTACAAATGTATGAAAATAATGAAGGAGATGCGGTTCTAATTAACTCGAACTTTGCAATCGATAACGGCATAAATCCATTGAAAGATGCAATTTCTCTTGAAGATAAAGAATCTCCGTATGTAAACATTGTCGCTGTACGTGCTGGTGATGAAACAAAACCAGAAATTAAAAAATTAATAAAAGTATTAAAATCTAAAGAAATCCAAGACTTCATTATTGAAGAATGGAAAGGCTCAGTTGTACCAGTTAAATAATTAAAATTCATCAAAAGGGTATGTAAGTATGAAAGCTTACATACTCTTTTATCTTGTCATCAAAAGAAAATATAAATAATTTGAATCGATAAACAAAGGTTGATTTACACTCCGAGTTGGCGCTTTCCGCGGGCTTGGCTTCAATCTCCTCGTCACTACGTTCCTGCGGGGCTTTCAGCGCAAGCTCATCCCGCAGGAGTCGCCACTCTCCGTGAAAATCAACAATTCCTCATCACGGGATGAGTCGACAAGTTAGAGCAAAATGGAATTATAGCAATGATTAAAAATACTATATAAGGTAAGCCTCTCCACATATACTCCTGGAGTAAAACAAGAAAGTTTCGATGCTCCTTACAAAAATGCTAAATGGTGGAGGTGTCTGTCGATAAAATTACCATTTGTAAACAGAGTAGTTTGTCTACAGTCTGAAAGGGAATGTAAGTATGAAAGCTTGCGTTCCCTTTTTTTCTTGCCCTATCTTTTTTCAGAAAAATACATTTTTTTATCAAAAGAGTTATTATTCTGTAGTTTACAGCAAAAATATAATAATATTTAAAAAGTAATCGATTTACCATAAATTTTGTATAGCAATTGTTAAGTTATCTTTATTACTATAGTTGTTGTGTGTATAAATCAAGAGAATGATAGAACAATAATGAAGGAGAATGAAATACTCCTTACATCAACTGGAGTGAACACTAATGAATAAATTAATCATTGCAGAAGATCTCATGCAGGAGCATGAGGTGAAGGGTTATTTTGAAATTTTGCGTGAGAGTGTTATTCGCTCGCGTTTAACAATGACAGCAGTCTTTTTTAAATTAGCTAATTCCTCACAAAGAACTGATATAGAACGTCATCAAATCTCATCCTTCTTAAAATCAAAAATACGAAAAACAGATTTACTTTTCCAATTAGCAGATGGCGTGCATTGGGGAATATTTTTTCTACAAAGTAGTGAAGTAGAGGTAAAGGCGTTTTTAAAACGGATTTTTGCAATTCTAAAGCAAGAAAGGGAATTTCAGCAAATTGGCTTAAAAGCCTCCATTACTGAAATAAGAAATAATAACGTTAACTTTGAAACGTTGTTAGAAAAAAATAAGCAAAAACTAGCAGATGGCGAACAGCCGACTTGGTCAATAGAACAGGTTTCAGATTATAGTGTACAACCTATGGAGCAAGTAAAGGTAAGCATTATTGAACAAAATGCAATCTTTAGAAAAGTGCTAGAAACAACAATCAATCACTTAGACATTCCTCATTTTACTTTAGACGTGGCTACCTATGAAGATGGCTATAGTTTTTTACAGTCCGATAGCTATAAAACAGGCCATATGCATTTAGTTGTCATGAACGATATTTTACCACGTAAAAATGGCTTAGAAATTTTGCACATTTTGCGAGAAATGCCGAATGAGAAAAAGTTCATCATTTATATGATGTCAGAACGAAACTCTGAAGGGGCGACACTGAATGCTTATGAAGGTGGCGTCGATGAATATATCGTAAAACCATTTAATTTACGTTTGTTAGAAGCAAAAATTAAGCGAACTTTTGCGAGATTTTGGCTATGATAAAGCTGTCGATTTCTTTTCTTTTAACAGTCATCGGTGTTTTATTAGTAGTTTTATTTTTATTTACGATCTATATACTTGTTCAGCGCAAGCGAGAGATTCGCTTTGCAGAAAAGCGTGACACTTTTTTACAAAACTATTCACAGCATTGGTACAACTATTTAATCAATGATGAAATTTTCTCTATGGTGCTTGTACCCCGCGAAAGAGCTCAAGTAGCAGCTATTGAAATAATCTTTTCATCGTATTTGAAAAATATAATGAATGACAAAGTTGAACATAAAATAAAAGAGTTTTCTAATCTCTATTTAAAACAGTTTTATGAAAAGGATTTAGCAAGTAAACGTTGGAGCATTAGGATGAATGCTTTATATCGTATTGCTGATTTGCAGATAGAGGATTTATTTGATACTTGTCAACAATTCGAGAAAACCAAAATTTCGGAAGAAGAATATTTTCAGCTGTTAAAAATATACTCTCTCTTCCAACCAGAATTGTTTATCGAAAGAATTAAAGAATCGAGCATTAACTATTCTGAAAGCGAATATAGAAGATTATTTGTATTGTTAGACGATGACGTATTTATTCGATTATTTGAAGACTTTGATAGCTGGACGGAAAATATCCAATTTGCTGCAATTGATACTGCAGCTGTAAAAAGAAATATGCAATATATTGATAAATTAAAACAGCTATTAACACATGAGGTACAAGAAATAACAATAAGAGCATTAAAGGGTCTTTACGAAATTGGTGTAATTGATGAAATCGATCCTTATGTTCCATTTGTGACATCAGAGATGTGGGAAGTAAGATTAATGATTGCAAAAATCTTTAAGCATGTGCCACTAAACTATACCTATGCTTATTTAGAACAACTACTTGAAGATGAAAATTGGTGGGTACGCTCGCAGGCAGCTAAAACAATTGCAGAAAATAGAGAAGGAATTGCAAAATTACAGCAATTTATGGAGTCCTCAAACGACCAATATGCAATTGAAATGGCGCAGGAAACAGTCGTCAGAAAGCAGGGGAACAAATGAAAGTATTTTTAGATTTTTGTATGTGGTTCTTTGGTGGATTTATTCTGTTTTATATGTTATTTGTTATTGTTTCATATTGCGCAATGTTTGTTATTGCCATGCTAGTTATGCGAAAACGCTATAAATTAGATCCCTCAGAGTATGATGATGCGCATACAGATGCCTTTTACTCAAAACCAGTATCCTTATTAGTCCCTGCTTACAATGAAGAGATTGGGGTTGTAGACACAGTCTATTCATTGTTGAATTTACGATATCCACAAACAGAAATTATCATTATTAACGACGGGTCAACTGACGCTACACTACAAACCGTAATCGAGCATTTCCGAATGAAGCCCGTTGATAAAATTGTTCGTACACATATCCCTACAAAACAAGTGAAACAAATTTATGAATCTGAAATCTATAAAAATTGTATTTTAGTAGATAAAGAAAATGGTGGTAAGGCAGATGCATTGAATGTTGGTATTAATGTATCTCAATATCCATATTTCTGC
Organism: Lysinibacillus sp. NPDC092081; assembly: GCF_044755845.1. Lineage (NCBI taxonomy): Bacteria > Bacillati > Bacillota > Bacilli > Caryophanales > Bacillaceae > Lysinibacillus > Lysinibacillus sp. NPDC092081. The sequence continues at coordinate 97,095 of NZ_JBIVRU010000011.1, read as the reverse complement.
TCTATTGATGGTGATTCGATCTTAGATGAAAAGTCATTGCTTCGTGTGATGAAGCCGATTATTTTATCAGATGGCGAAGTGATTGCGGCAGGAGGAAATATCCGAATAGCCAATGGAGCGAAAATGCAACTTGGTTCCGTTACTGAAACACACTTACCAAATAATTACTTAGTCATCATGCAAATAATAGAATATGCGCGAGCCTTTTTAATGGGGCGAATCGCTTTAAGTAAATACAATCTTGTGCTCATTATTTCGGGAGCATTTAGTGTATTTTCGAAGGAATGGGCTGTAGAAGCGGGCGGTTATTCAACGAATATTATTGGAGAAGACATGGAGCTTGTCGTGAATATTCACCGTTTGATAAGAAAGAAAAAAGAAAAGAAACGTATAGAATTTGTTCCAGATCCTGTGTGCTGGACTGAAGCACCTCAGACGTTAGGGGTATTGCGAAATCAGCGTAGACGTTGGCATCAAGGATTAGTTGAAAGTCTTTGGAGACATAAAGCGATGACGTTGAATCCTAAATATGGCTTAATAGGTTTGCTTTCATTTCCATATTTTTGGCTAGTAGAATGCCTAGGACCACTAGTTGAGCTAGGTGGTTATATTTATATCGTTGTAGCATTTTTCTTAGGGAAAATTTATTATGAAGTAGCCATTATCCTGTTACTGCTTTTCGTCATTTATGGAGTAATTTTTTCAATAGCCTCTATATTATTCGAAGCGTGGACCTTGAATACTTATCCGAGACCGAGAGAGCTAATACGCATGATACTTTTAGCGTTTACTGAAATTTTCTGGTATCGACCACTCACTCTTTTTTGGCGCTGCGAGGGATTAATTCGGTTTGTGCTAAGAAGAAGCGATTGGGGTAATATGAAGCGTGTCGGCATCGGTGAAAAGGAGAAAAGTGTATGAAGCGTATATATATAGGAATTATAGTCGTTCTAATTCTCATTATCACACCTATAGCATGGTGGTATTTCAGCGATGAAAAACCGCTCAACGTTGCGATTCTAGATAAAACGGTTCCGAATGAAACCTATCGAGAGCATTTAGGTGTGAACTGGTTTTTAAACCATTATAAATACACAATCGATGATCATCCGTATGATGTACAAAAAAATTACTATGGTACGATTCCGAATGATCAAACGAAGAAAGTGTCAGAAAAAAAGTTTCCGACTGACTATAGTAATTATGATGTTATTTATTTGGCAGATACGTATGGTGTTTATAAGGATGATTTAAATGAAAAAAAGCGCCTAGGTAAACGCTCAGAAAAAATTGTTGGCGGCTTGGAAATGGATGAATGGCAGTCTATAGTAGCTCGACTAGCAAGCAACAAGAAAAGTATGTTGATCGCTGAATACAATACATTTGCGTCTCCAACATCAGTGGAAGTTAGAAAAGAGTTACAGGATTATTTAGGAATTTCATGGTCTGGATGGATTGGGCGTTATTTTGATGAGCTTGATTATCATAAAAACTCAGAAATTCCACAATGGGTCATAGATGAACATGGTGATAATTGGCCATACAAGGGCGGTGGCTTTCTTCTATTTAATGAAATGACAGAAAAGCTCATTGTGCTAGAAATGGACAAGCATGTAAAAACAGAAGGCATTCAGGTGCAATTTACTGAAGAAGGGCAAAAATTCTTTAATACCTCTGCTAGTGCAGAGTATGGCTATTGGTTTGATATAATCACGCCTAAATATGCGGAGGATGCTCTTGCTAATTATAAATGGGATTTAACGAAAGACGGGGAAAAACTACTAGATGACAATGATATTCCACAGCAATTTGCGGCTATTGTTTCACAGGATAAACGCTACACGACAAGCTATTATTTTGCTGGAGACTTTAACGATATGTCACGGGTACCGTCCCTTTACAAAATAAAGGGATTACCGACCATTTATAAATACGCTGAGAAGTATGCCGATAGTTCATTTTACTGGTCGATTTATATACCAGCCATGCATAAAATTTTTGAAACGTTTGAGCAAAAAAAGGTTCAAGAAACCGTTAATCATGAAAAATTAAATTATAATGCACGTATTCAAGGAGAGTCATTTGAAGTCTTACGCGATGGAAAATGGGAGCCAATAGTATTTAAGGGCGTTAATATCGGTATGGGAAAACCGGGAGCATTCCCGGGTGAAGCTGCTATTACGGAAGAAGAGTACTATCGATGGTTCCGTCAAATTGCTGAGATGAATGCCAATACGATTCGTGTCTATACATTACACCCGCCAGGTTTTTATCGGGCACTTGCTAAATACAATGAAGAAAACCCAGATAAACCACTGTATGTATTGCATGGTGTATGGATTAATGAGGAAGGCTTGGCTGATTCACTAGACGCCTATGATGAAGCTACTTTAAAGGATTTCCAAAGTGAAATAAAGCGCATGGTAGACGTCATCCACGGTAATACTTATGTGAAACCAGTAGCCGGACATGCCTCAGGATTATATGATGTTGACGTTTCAAAATATGTTATTGGCTGGGTGCTTGGAATCGAATGGTATCCGCATATGGTTGTCGGAACGAACGAAAAACACGCTAATATAGGCGAATACAATGGGACGTATTTTGAAACGGAAAATGCTGCACCATTTGAACATTGGTTAGCGGAGCAAATGGATCTTATTACTGTTTATGAGAAGGATAAATACAATTGGATCCGTCCAATGAGTTTCACAAACTGGGTAACAACCGACTTACTAGACCATCCATCTGAACCTTCTGAGGATGAAGATTTGGTAGGAGTTAATCCAAATGTCATCTATACGAAAGGTGAGATGCAGGCACCAGGCCAATTTGCTTCCTATCATGTGTATCCATATTACCCTGACTTCTTTAACTTCGACCAAAAATATTTAAATTATAAAGATTTCCGGGGCAATAAAAATAGTTATGCAGGCTATTTAAAAGACTTACACCAAGCTCATCGTATGCCTGTTCTTATTGCGGAATTTGGAATCCCTGCAGCGCGTGGTATGACACATGAAAATGTTTACGGCTGGAATCAGGGGCATATGTCCGAACAGCAGCAAGGTGAAACACTTCAACATTTATATGAAGATATTATGCATGAAGGCTTGCTAGGAGGTCTTATTTTTACATGGCAAGACGAGTGGTTTAAGCGAACGTGGAATACGATGGATTATGATGATCCAAATCGTCGACCGTTTTGGTCCAATGCACAAACGAACGAACAACAATTTGGCGTACTAAGCTTTGATAGATTTAAAGTAAAAGTAGACGGCGATACAAAGGAGTGGAAAGGTACACAAATGTACAATACCTCACCTTCTGCTTCCACAGATTTTGCTGTCGATTATGATGAAAAATATTTGTATTTCAAATTAAAAAGTGATGTTTTAGAAAAAGCTTCACCTCGTATTTTACTTGATGTAGTACCAAATCAAGGGAATACTTCGGCAACATCAATAAAATATATGACGTTTTCAAATGGTGTAGATTTTATTGTTGAATTAAATAAAAGTGGAGACTCTCGAGTTGTCATAGATCAATACTATGATTTCTATGATTATTTTTACGGTCATAATTTAAATATGATTCCGCCTCGTATGGCAGTTCCTACAAAAAACAGCGGTAAATTTGCACCGATTAACTATGTGTTAAATAAACAGCTATTCTTACCAGAGCAAAACATTACGACCGACTTTAGTTCTTATGAAACAGGGAAGTTGCTTCAAGGGAATGCCAATCCAAAAGCAAAAGACTATAATTCGTTAGTAGACTATACATGGACGGATGATAATGTTATTGAGCTACGAATTCCTTGGCTACTAATCCAAGCGAAAGATCCAAGTCAGCGTGAGTTTATGGGAGATTTATATAAGGATGGGAAGGAAATTTCGACTAAAGTCGATAATATTTATATTGGTGCTGTCTTTGTAGATAAAGAGGGCAAGGTTGTAAAATCTCTACCAGAGACAAATGGCCATGTTTTGCCTGCTCTTTCAGCTTATTCTTGGGAAAAATGGCAAACTCCTAAGTATGAAGAGCGTTTAAAACAATCATATTATATTTTACAAAAATTATTTAAAGCGTATTAAATGGAAGCTTAGGATAGGTGAGTTTTTGCCTATTCTAAGTTTTTTTGTTTTTGTTAGAAAATAAAAAATAGTTTTTCAATTCCGTCTATTTAGCAAACTGTATATTCTCGCAACTGTTTATGTTAAATTACTAATATTACATTCTAGAAAGACAGTTGTATTTTTAAGGAGGACAATATAATGAAGCTTAAATTTGGTCTATTGGCAAAAATTATTGTCGCGATTTTGTTAGCGGTAATACTCGGAAGCTTTATGCCAGAGTCATTTGTACGTATATTTGCAACATTTAATGGCTTATTCGGTAACTTTTTAAATTTTGTTGTACCACTTATTATTATTGCATTTATTGCTCCGGGCATTGCACAGCTTGGAAAAGGCTCCGGGAAATTATTAGGTTTGGCAACATTCTTTGCCTATTTCTCAACAATCATTGCAGGTATACTCGCCTTTTTTGTAGCGCGAAATGTGTTGCCTAATTTCATTTCAAATGGTGCTATGGAAAGCATGAAAAACCCAGAGGAATTTTTAGCACAGGCATTCTTTAAAGTTGAAATGCCTCCATTAATGGGTGTTATGGCAGCATTAATTTTTGCATTTATCGTAGGAATTGGCATGACTGCCATTCAAAGTGATGTTATGAAACGTGGTTTTGAAGAGTTTAATGTAATCATTGAAAAATTAATTTCATTTGTTATTATTCCACTTTTACCATTCCATATTTTTGGTATCTTCTTGAACATGACATTTGGTGGTCAAGTAGCAAAAATCTTATCTGTCTTTGCAATTGTCTTCGCATTAATCATTGTGATGCATTGGGTAATATTACTAGTACAGTACACGACTGCGGGAATTTTAAATAAGAAAAATCCACTCATGTTACTTCGAACTATGCTACCTGCATATTTTACAGCTCTGGGCACACAATCCTCAGCAGCTACAATTCCTGTTACGTTACGACAAGCACAAAAAACAGGAGCTTCTGAAAAAGTAACAAATTTCACAGTCCCACTGTTTGCCACGATTCATTTATCGGGTAGTACGATTACATTAGTTACTTGTTCTTTAGGTGTTATGTTGATGAACGGTATGGATATAAGCTTTGCACAATATATAGGCTTTATCTTTATGCTAGGTATTACGATGGTTGCCGCACCAGGTGTCCCAGGGGGAGCAGTCATGGCAGCAATTGGTTTACTGAAAACAATGCTCGGCTTCGATGAAACAATGGTTGCGCTAATGATAGCACTATACTTAGCACAAGATAGCTTTGGTACAGCTACAAATGTAACTGGAGATGGCGCATTATCTATGATTGTCGATCGTTTCAACAGAAAAACTAGTTAATACAGGCAAAGTCGTGGATAGAAACGTCAAAGTGACGGATAGAACGGCGAGCGCGACGGAAAGAAGAGCCGAAGTGACGAAAGAATCATCAAAGCGACGGAAAGAAGAGCCAAGGTGACGGATGGAAATCAAAGTGACGGAAAGAAGAGCCTAAGTGACGGAAAGAATCATCAAAGCGACGGAAAAAAGAGCCAAGATGACGGATGGAAATCAGAGCGACGGAAAGAAGAGCCTAAGTGACGGAAAGAATCATCAGAGCGACGAAAAGAAGAGTCAAAGAGACGGATAGAATCACCTAAGCAAAAAAAAAATCGCCTGCTACGGCGATTTTTTTTTTTTGCTTAGGATGTAGTTGCTAAATGATAACCGATTATACAAGAACAGATGTTGGAGTTCTCTTAAAAATTAATGTGAGAGTGCTACTTTTCAAGTTGTGATAATAAAGCGTTTCTTATGGATTAACTAGTTAATTAAATAGTTTTAAAAAGAATAGTGTAACTTTTTGTTATAAATAATTACAGTCAGTGCTTACTAAAATTTAATAAAATTTCGTGTTTTTTATGGAGGGGATCATCGAAATATATAGTTCTAAAGAAGTGAATTAAAGATTTAGTTAGAAAAAAATGCGATAAGATAGTTGTTTTTTCGTTTTGTATGGAATTTGTTTAGAAAATGTTTAGTTTAATTTAGTACTATATGTGTACGAGAAGAGGATATTTCAAATTTTGGGATTATAATACTGTGGATGGTGTGAGAATTAGGGGAATTCATATACAAAAGAATAAAGCGTAAAAGAATTAGCAATTGTAGAAGTAGTCTTTGAATTTAAAATAACTTAGACAAGGAGTAATTGCTTATGGGAACAAAAACAAAAATTGAGTCACCGATATTATCTTTATCAAAAAAAATTAAAACAAGGAGTGCCACAATCGGAGTTGTTGGACTTGGTTATGTGGGGCTCCCACTAGCCTTGGAGATCGTCAATAAAGGTTTTGGAGTAATTGGTTTCGATAAAGATGATGGGAAAATTTCCAACTTGAAAAGTGGTGATAGCTATATTGCTGGTATGTCTAATGCAATCATCGAGAAAGCAGTTAATGAACAGAAATTTGAGCCGACAAGTGATTTTTCTAAACTTGTACATGTAGATATCATTATTATTTGTGTACCGACGCCTACGACTGCAGATGGAACACCTAATATCTCATATATTGTTGATGCAGCTAATGCAATCGAACAGAACATATCCTCGAATACTTTAATTATTCTTGAAAGTACAACTTACCCCGGAACAACAGAAGAAGTGGTTCAACCAATCCTAGAAAAAGGTAACTTCGTTATTGGACAAGATATATTTTTAGCATATTCTCCTGAACGTGTGGACCCTGGAAATTTAAATTTTTCAGTTTCGAATACGCCTAAAGTAGTTGGCGGAATATCAGCAACTTGTTTAGAAGTTTCCAAGCTGTTTTATGAAACAGTGATCAATACAAATGTGTTTGCTGTAACAGATCCAAAGATTGCTGAAATGGAAAAGTTACTAGAAAATACGTTTCGACAAATTAATATTGCCCTTGTCAATGAATTAAGTCAGGTTTGCCATAAAATGAATATCGATGTGTGGGAAGTTATTGAAGCGGCTTCGACAAAGCCTTATGGTTTTATGCCATTTACACCGGGACCAGGGGTAGGTGGTCATTGTATACCAGTAGACCCTAAATATTTATTATGGGCTGGCCAGCAGCATGGTGTTTCAGCAACATTAATTGAGACGGCAGATAAAATTAATGATTCTATGCCAAGCTTTGTAGTTGAAAGATTAGAAAATTATTTAAATGCACATGAAAAAGAGATAAATGAGGCAGAAATTGTAGTCATAGGAGTTTCCTATAAGCCAAATATTAATGATTTTCGGGAATCACCAGCATTACATGTCATTGATAAATTAAAAGCAAAGCAGTGCCGTCTAAAAGTTATTGATCCATTTATTGAAACATTTACAGTTGGTAATGACATGTTTAACACAGTTTCACTTACAAAAGAATTAATTCAAAAAGCGGATGCTGTAGTCATTTTAACGAATCATACAACTATTGATTATTCGTTGATTGATCAACATGCTGCTTTAATTTTTGACACACGTAATACCCATTATTTGTTTAAAAATGAAAAATATCACAAATTATAGAGGAGGATTCTGTGAACACAAGACGACTAAAATTATGTAGTCTATTATTCATTTTATTTCTAGCTGGATGTCAATCGTCCGCTCAAACTAATCTGATTAAACCAGTTGATTCAGCAATTGACATAAAGGAATCGGATGGAACGATGAGTGAAATTTATAGTCACTCAAGCATTCTTAGTCCAAAGGTAGCATTAACCTTTAATGGACTTGCAGACAATGAAACAATGCAGAAATTACTAAAGGTATTAGAACAATTTAACATGAAGGCTACCTTTTTTGTAGAAGGTACGCGAGTGGCGCAAGATCCTGAGTTAGTGAAGGACATTTTAGCTAAAGGTCATGAAGTAGAAAATGGTACGTTAACGTTTCCTGAAATGACTGATTTAAATTATGAAGAAACATATAAAGAAATTTATTTAGCCAATCAAGTTTTTGAAGAGCATTTAGGTTATACACCAAAATTCGTTCGTAGTCGTTCTGGTGATTCAACTGACAATATGCGTTTAGCAACTAAAACGCTCAATATGAAGGGAGTTGTAGAATCTTCCATTAATCCTAAAGATCGAAATATGCAAAGTGCTGAGGAAATAATGGAATATATTCATCGCTTTATCAATAGTGGATCAGTCATTCATTTAAACACGTACATTAATCCTGCGATTATTGATGTTGTACCATTATTGTCTCAATTAGGGAAAGAAAAAGGATATGTTTTCACTACATTAACAGACGTATTGGATGAACAATATTTAGGGAAATCTTTAGAGGAAATTGAAGGCTATGACGCTATTAAAATGAATCTGGATTATGAAAATGTAAAACCAAATGTGTTCTATCGTAAAAATACTTCCAAAAAAGAAGTTGCTTTAACTTTTGATGATTGGGCAAGTGAGGAGAGAATTAAAGAAATTTTGGATGTTCTCGATAAGTATCATGTTCAATCCACATTCTTTTTAATTGGCAAAGGTGTGAAAAAGGATCCGCAAATAGCACGATTAATTGTTGAGAGAGGACATGAGGTCGCAAGTCATTCCTACAATCATCTTGATGTTACGGGAATGACACCGGAAGAACTCCAAAAGGATGTCGTGATGGCACATAGGGCTCTAACATATGCCTTACAGGAAGAACCTTTGCTGTATTTCAGACCTTATAAAGGGACAATTGATGAAGAATCAGCGAAAATTATTGCCGCTACAGGTGTCAAATCGATTGCTATGTACGATATTGCGTCGTTCGATTGGAAATTAGAATATACCCCTCGAGATATTTATAATCGTGTGATGACTAGAGTAGCTCCAGGAAAGGTAATTGTTATGCATATTTTAGATCGTACAAAAACAGTTGAAGCATTGCCATTAATCATTGAAAAGCTACAAAAAGATGGGTATAGTTTTGCGAAAATGTCGACTTGGATTGAAGAAGATTCAAATAAGAAAGTGAATTGATAATCATGAATAAGAAAAAAGAGATTTTAACGATACCACGCTCTGATCGACGCATTTTATCGAATATTCCTGACCCAGAAAATGTACGAAGTCTCGTTAATCGTCGAGGTGCTTCGTATCAAAAAGAGGAAATCGATCCTACAGATGTCAATGAAATATATCGTTTACAGCTGTTAAGTTTACGCTATGAAACCAATTTTGAAGTACAAATTAAAAGTGTTAGGCAAAAGGTTAATGAAAAACATTACGCAGAGGATATTTCAGTAACAGGTATCCTTGTCTATTCAAATAGTCCTAATAATTTACTAATAGATGAAATTATAACGATGAAATTTTCCATACCTGGTGGTGCGATGCCGGAGGGCTACGAATCTAGAGTAAAGGTAAAAGCGAAAATTGTTCGTCACTTTATAAAAGAAGTGGATGGAGAAACTCGATATTATTATGCATGTGAATTTTTACAGCCTTTAAATGACTATATGACAAAAAAACGTTGGGGAATATCAATCTTTATGGCAAGTTTATTTCTATTGGTAGTTTCTCTTATCGTTATGTTAATGCGGGCTGAAAGTGTCATTTATTTTAGATTCAATAAATTCTTATATCTATATAGTATTATTGCTGCAACATTTCTTTTAAGTAGATATTTATTTGGTATTTTCTATAGGAATGTACCGATAAACCCAAAGTTTGAACCAGGCGTTTCTATTATTATTCCAGTGTTTAACGAAGAACAATGGATTCATAGAACAATTTTAAGCTGTATTAATCAGTATTATCCTGTAGACAAATTAGAGGTTATTGTAGTGGATGATTGTTCGACAGATAGAACGGAGGATAAAGCAAAAGAAATGATTGAACTTATCCATAGCGAGGGTGAGCGATTTAAAACAGAGGATCGCTTGAGCTTTTATAAACTACCTCAAAATGGAGGGAAACGTGAGGCTTTAGTGGCAGGGGTACATCTTGCTACACATGATTTAGTTGTTTTCGTAGATTCTGATAGTTTTTTAGAACCTCATGCCATTCGAAATTTAGTACAGCCTTTCCAAGATCCTAACATGGGCGGTGTGGCTGGAAGAACAGAGGTTGAAAATAAATTTACAAATGCTCTGACAAAATTGCAAACAGTTCGATATTATATAGCCTTTCGAATCATGAAAGCTGCTGAGTCTTGGTTCGATACAGTAACTTGTTTATCTGGTCCTTTAGCATGTTATCGAAAAGAGCTTATTTTGAAGAACGAGACAGCATGGTTAAACCAAAAATTTCTTGGACAGCCTGCGACATTCGGGGATGACCGTAGTATGACAAACTATATTTTGCAAACACATCGAACGGGATATCAGGACAATGCTGTATGTTCTACAATTGTTCCATCAGACACGAAAGTTTTTTTATCTCAACAAATGAGATGGAAACGATCATGGCTACGCGAATCGTTACGAGCATTTTTATTTATGTGGAAGAAGGAACCTTTTATGTTTCTTTTCTTCATCATCGGTTTGATCGTACCAATAGCAGCCCCGGTTGTTGTTGTTTACAATTTAGTTTATGTACCAATTATGCATGGCATTTTTCCAACTACATTTTTAATGGGATTGTTATTGATGGCAATGCTAATGAGCTTGGCCCATCTTTTCTTTAGAAAAAGTAAATTGTGGGCATTTGGTTTTATCTTTGTACTTTTCTATGAATTTATTTTGCTGTGGCAAATGCCTGTTGCATGGGTTACATTTTGGAAATCAACGTGGGGTACGAGAGAAACACCTCAAGATGTCATAGCCAAAGAAAAGAAAATAGAAAAACAAAAATTACGAAAATCCCGAATTTCGATTCTAAAAATTAGAAAAAATGGGTGAGAAGGAATGAGTGAAAAAAATGTTGTATTAAATTCAGCTAAAAAGAATCGAAGGAAAATAATACGATCCATTGTTCAAACGATTATCGTTATATTTTTAGCTGTTATTTTAATACGTGTGGTATTTTTAACTGATAAAAGGGTAGAGGAAACGGTTCCTTTAGTAAATAAAGATGGTTTCATCGCATTATCATATTTTGGTGTGAGCAGGGGTGAATCTCCTAAATATGTATCTAAAGCGAGTTTGAGAAAACAACTAGCACTGCTTGAAAGTCAAGGCTATAAAACAATTACTCAGCAGGATATTTTAGATTTTTATCAGAAAAACAAACCATTGCCAGAAAAGGCGTTGTATTTATCATTTGAAGATGGACGTACAGATTCTAGTATATTTGCTCAAAACATCATGGAGGATCTAAATTATAAAGCTACCATGTTTACCTATGCCAATAAAATGGATACACGAGACAACAAATTTTTAAAGCCGAAAGACTTATTACTCATGAAGAAAAGTGGCTTTTGGGAGTTGGGCTCTAATGGGTACCGTCTGACATATATTAATATTTATAACAATAAAGGACAGTCGTTAGGTATAGTAGATGAAAATAATGTCCCGGATAAAACGATTATCGAATATTATAATCATTATTTAATGGACTTCATTCGCAATCAATATATGATTCCAAGTGAAACACGACAAGAAATGGAAAAACGTGTCCGAAAAGATTACAAGCTAATGCATGATATTTATAAGGAGGAATTAGGAGAAGTTCCTAAGGTCTATGCTATCATGCATGCCAACTCACTTTATAATAATATGGACTCATTAGTTGAAAGTGCTAATAATAAAGAAGTTAAAGATATATTTAAAATGCATTTCAATTTAGAACTAGGGGCATATAATGATGCGGATGCTGATCTCTACAATTTAAGCAGATTACAAGTATCGCCCTATTGGTCTACCAATCATGTGATGATGAAAATCCGCCAAGCTAGTAAGCAAAATATAGAATTTGAAGTCGGAGATCATCAACAGGCAAAAGAATGGTCAGTAATGAATGGTGCAGCAGAATTTCAAAATAATGTGATTACTATAACATCAGCACCTTCTAGTGAAGGCCGGGTAATATTGAAGGAAACTCTTCCAGAGCAATATAATATAAACTTTGCCTTTAAAGGGAATGTCGTTGGACAACAATCTATTTATTTAAACTATGATGAAAAAAATAATAGCTATATTCGGGTGGCATTAATAGATAATGAGATTGTTGTTTCTGAAAAATCACCAGAATCAAGCGTAGTTGAGAAGGAGCGTTTCCCGTTAAATGAAATAAAATGGAATGAAGAAGAGTATGCATTTAATAAGGCTACTGTATACGATTATCAGGATACGCAAAAAGGGTCTAGAATAAACGAGGATGAGTATCCACGAAACCTAACAAAAACAAGAATATTTAACATTTCTGTTAATAAAGATAAAATAAAGATAGATGTAGATAAGGTATTATCCAAGACAATTCAAGTAAATCCTGACATTCAAGGGTCTCAAATTGGATTTGGTGCGTTGTTCAGCAAAAAAGAAACTTCGCATGAACAGTATGCGGATGATATTTATGATACATTCATCGAAGATATTTTGATTACAGATGTTAACGATCATACGTTTTTTACTAACCAATACACGAATTTCGATAAAGTAAAGCACAAAACAATGACTTTATTTAATAACGTTGTTGATTTCTTTATTGAAACCTTCTAACAACGGGGGGACTAAATTCAAGTGAAAAAAATTTTTTTGTTTATTTGTCTAGCACTACTAATTATCACAGCTTGTAGCAATAGCATAGAAGCACCTGTTAAGGCTAGAGAAGGGTTGAAGAACAAAGCCAAGCTTCAATTGTCTATTTGGTTACCTGAATGGCAAAACAAATCTGCCATCGAGGATGTGGAAAGTTCACAACAGGGCTTACAAGACATTCGCGTTTTTGGTGCTTATTTTAATGAGAATGACCAATTATTATTAAGTGAAGACACGATAGAAATGTTGAAACAAACACAGCAACAATTTAATGAATCACATCATGTTATACTCACGTTAATTAACGACTATGTTACAGATAACGCCCCATCAGTTCAGAAGGATAGTACGTTATTGCATCGATTGTTTCAAGATGCGTCATCAAGGCAGCGACATATTGATAATATTATGCAGGTTGTTGAACGATACAATGTGAATGGTATCGAAATTGATTATGAAAAGATTGCTAAAGAGGATCTCCCTAAGTACGTCCATTTCTTAGAGGAACTTTATGAACAACTATCAAAAAAGGATATTTCCTTACATGTCGTACTAGAGTCTAGCTTCCCGTTTAATGTTAAATTGCCAGATGGACCTAAATATACAGTGATGGCTTATAATGTGCACGGATATCATAGTGGTCCAGGTGCAAAGGCAACCTTTTCATTTTTAAGTGACTTAATAAAAAAAATTAGGAAGTCTAATCAAAAATTAGCGATTGCTTTTGCAACTGGCGGATTTCAATGGGTAAATCAAGGCAAAACGGTTGCTTTAACGGAAGTAGAGGCAGAGGAATTACTAAACAAAACGAAAGCGGTTAAATATCGCGATCAAGCAAGTGGTGCTGCATATTTCACGTATTTAGATGAACAAAATGTTAAGCATGAAGTTTGGTACGCCGATCAGGAAACACTTGAAAAATGGACAGCGTACGTGCAAAAGAGACGCTACAATGAGGTTGTTTTATGGCGCGCTGGAGGTCTAGGCTCAAAAACGTTACAATGGATTAACGAAAAATAAGAGGAGTGACGGAAAGAACAGCCAAAAACGTGGATAGAAACGTTAAAGTGGCGGATAGAAAGGCGGGAGCGACGGAAAGAAGAGCCAAGGTGACGGAATCACCTAAGCAAAAAAATCGCCAGCTACGGCGATTTTTTTTATTGGAATTGAGAAAGACGTGAAAAGAAATTTGTAACGAAGTCTAAAAATATTTTTTCTGAGGGTGCAATCTCGCGGTTTACAGGAGAAATAATACCGACTGTTCTTGGGATCGTAGGTGATTTAATCGGTACCTTTACGGTGAAGCGGGCAGCTGAATCATACAGTGAACTTTCTGGTAATAAGCTGACCCCTATGCCTGCAGCGACAAGACCCTTTAGTGCATCTAAGTCTTCACCCTCGGAGATAACGTTTGGCGAGAAGCCGGCAGCTCGGCAGGCATCCATAGCTACTTTATGTAATATGTATCCATCTGGGAATAACACAAATAAATCGTTACGTAAATCAGCAAGCTGAATACTTTCCCTTTTGGCTAATGGATGTTTTGCTGGCAGTAATGCGGCGATATTTTCGGTAAATAATATTGTTGAATGGATCGATTCGTCCTTCGGTGGAAGAGGGCCTAAAAAAGCTAAATTTAACTCGCGATTTTTGACTGCATCAATTAAAAAACGATAGGAGCCTTGACGGAGCTGGAATTGCAAGTCTGGATATTCACGCTTAAAGGCTGAAATAACAGTTGGCAATACATAGCTAGCCAAGCTCGTTGGAAAACCGATTTTTATCGTACCTTTAGCAGGATTTAAATATTCTTCAACTTGCTTTGCGGCAAAATCAATGGCTTTTAAAGCATTAATTGTGTGCTCGAGAAATATTTTTCCAATCGGTGTCAATTTAACATTTCGTCCGACACGTTCAAAAAGTGGTGTGCCTAATTCATCTTCTAAATTAGCAATTTGTCGGCTTATTGCAGATTGAGCAACATGAAGATGTTCGGCAGCTTCTGAAATGTGTTCCCGCTCAGCAACTTCAACAAAATAACGTAATTGACGTAACTCCACTAGATATTCACCTCTATTAATCGAAAAATACGATTGATTATACCTCAATTATATACTATTTAAGATGAAAATGACGGTAAATAAATGTTAGCTAGCAAGCTTTAATGATTAAAAGAAAATTGCATTTATCTTCATTTATTAATTTTTGCTCATCATTAAAAGTTTGTGATGAGCTGGAATTTCCAATGAATTTTGATCCGTCATTGAAATTTGGGACGGCATTTTGTTAAAACATCATGCAAATAAGTTGATTGGAGTGGAGGCTGGGCGACTCCTTGGAGATTAGCAATAGGGGAACGAAGGCTAAGACCATCACATCCTGTGATACGTGACCAACATCGGTGCTGTTGCTGTCGCTACGCTTTCGCACAAACAAAACCCTCTGCTGCCGCTTCGCTTTCGCGCAAAAAACATCTGTTTGCTCGAGACCCTGGAGCCAAGCGGGTAGGGGAACGAAGGCTAAAAGTATCACGTCCTGTGAAAACGCCTTCGTGACTAATATCGAGTTAGCCCGACGCCCCCAGGAATGTACCCAGGAACGAAAATCAACCTCACGTTAAGATAGTAGGCCATAATTTTACTAACTAGTACTCTCGAAATTTCTTTCCTTTATTTGATTCTATTCTAATAAAAAAGGTTATAGTATTGGTATTGTTATTTATACATTTCTGTCACAAAACCGCTACAATTAACGCTTTCCGCGGGGTTTTCACTATGTAGGTAGATGAAATTCATTCTCAATTAGATTTATTTCATTGAAAATGAGGAAAGTTGATTCTCATTGTCAATAACGATTAGTAATAATCTGAAAATGCTTACAAACTCTTTATTTTTAAGGATTGTTTCAGAGAAAAATGAAAGTGATTGAAATGGTTTGCATAGAGAACGATTTTCAGTTAAGATTAGAATGATGATAATTAAGGAATGGTACACCATTCACTGAACACACTATGGAGGTATTTTCATGTCAACTTTAGTTATTAAAGATCTTCACGTTGCAATCGACGGGAAAGAGATTTTAAAAGGCGTAAACCTTACAATTAATACAAATGAAATTCACGCAATCATGGGACCAAACGGAACTGGTAAATCAACACTAGCTTCTGCAATCATGGGTCACCCTAAATATGAAGTAACTTCTGGTACAGTAGAACTTGATGGCGAAAATGTACTTGAAATGGAAGTGGACGAGCGTGCTCAGGCAGGTTTATTCCTAGCAATGCAATATCCATCTGAAATCGCTGGTGTAACAAATGCTGATTTCTTACGTTCAGCTATCAATGCACGCCGTGAAGAGGGCGATGAAATTTCTCTAATGAAATTTATCCGTGAATTAGATAAAAACATGGAATTCCTTGAAATGCACGAAGATATGGCACAACGTTATTTAAATGAAGGTTTCTCTGGCGGTGAGAAAAAACGTAACGAAATTCTTCAATTAATGATGATTAAACCTGCTTTCGCAATTTTAGATGAAATTGACTCTGGTCTTGATATTGACGCGCTTAAAGTTGTTTCAAAAGGAATCAATGCAATGCGTGGAGAAGGCTTCGGCTGCTTAATGATCACTCACTACCAACGTCTACTTAACTACATTACACCAGACCATGTACACGTAATGATGCAAGGTCGTGTTGTTAAATCAGGTGGCGAAGAATTAGCACAACGTTTAGAGGCGGAAGGCTATGACTGGATTAAAAAAGAATTAGGTATCGAAGAAGAAACTGAAGAACAAGAAGCATAAGAGGGAGGACGAACTAGCATGACAGTGGAACTTAACTTGCCTGTAACAGTACAGGACGTGCGCTCGTTCTCAGAAGCAAATGGAGAACCGGTTTGGTTTACAGAACTTCGCGCGGCAGCACTAGACAAAGTAACTGGTTTAGATTTGCCAAAACCAGACAGAACAAATATTACAAAATGGGATTTCGTGAATTTCCCAACTCACACAGTTGACAGTGAAGGATTCGCTTCACTTGATGCATTACCAGAAGAAGCAAAAGGTTTAATTGATTTTGAGGCACAAGAAAATCTTTATATTCAACGTAATAACACACCAGCTTTCATTAAAACATCTCAAGAACTAGCTGATAAAGGTGTTATTTTTACAGATATTTTAACGGCGGTTCGTGAACATGGCGATCTTGTTAAAAAGTACTTTATGACAGAAGCTGTAAAAGTTGATGAGCATAAATTAACTGCACTTCATGCGGCACTTGTTAACGGTGGTGTGTTCGTATACGTACCTAAAAATGTCATTATCGAACAACCGCTTCAAGTAGTATTCTTAAACGATAACGCAGAAGCTTCATTATATAACCACGTGTTAGTCGTAGCTGAAGCAAATTCATCTGTAACGTATGTTGAAACTTATATTTCAACAGTTGAAGAAGCAAAAGGTCAAGCAAATATTATTGCAGAAGTAGTAGTTCAAGACAATGCACAAGTTACTTATGGTGCGGTTGATGTGCTTGCGAAAGGATATACTACTTATGTAAATCGTCGCGCACGACTAGCTCGTGATGCGAAAGTAGATTGGGCTCTAGGCTTAATGAATGACTCAGACACTATTTCTGAAAACATTACACATCTAATCGGTGACGGTTCTCATGCTGATACAAAAACAGTAGTTGTTGGTCGCGGTGAACAAAAACTTAACTTTACTACTGAAGTTCGTCACTGGGGTAAGAACTCAAATGGTCATATCTTAAAGCATGGTGTAATGAAAGACGCAGCACAATCAATTTTTAACGGTATTGGCTACATCGAACACGGTGCGACAAAAGCGGATGCACAACAGGAATCACGTGTGTTAATGCTTTCTGAAAAAGCTCGTGGCGATGCAAACCCAATTCTATTAATCGATGAAGACGATGTAACAGCAGGACACGCAGCATCTGTTGGTCGAGTGGATCCACTACAACTTTACTACTTAATGAGTCGTGGTATCTCGAAAGCAGAAGCAGAGCGCCTTGTTATCCATGGATTCCTTGCGCCAGTTGTTACGCAATTACCAATCGAAGGCGTACAAAAGCAACTGACGGAGGTTATTGAAAGGAAAGTTCGCTAATGATGAATAAAGACATTAAAAGCTATTTCCCAATTTTAAATCAGGAAGTAAACGGTCATAAGCTTGTTTACCTTGATAGCGCAGCAACTTCTCAAAAACCTATTCAAGTGATTGAAGCGATGAAGAATTATTATGAATTCGATAATTCTAATGTACACCGTGGTGTGCATACATTAGGAAATCGTGCTACTGACAAATATGAGGGTGCACGTGAAAAGGTTCGTAATTTTATTAATGCTACATCAACACAAGAAATTATTTTTACTCGCGGTACTACAACTGCTTTAAATACAGTAGCGTCAAGTTATGGTCGTGCTAATGTTGCTGAAGGTGATGAAATTGTCATTACTCACATGGAGCACCACTCTAATATTATTCCTTGGCAACAGCTAGCGAAGGAAAAAAATGCAACACTGAAATATATTGAGCTTGAAGCGGATGGCACACTTAATCTAGAAAAGGTTCGTGCGACAATTACACCTAAAACAAAAATTGTGTCGGTGTCAATGGCGTCAAACGTCCTTGGAACGATTAACCCAATTAAAGAAATCGCTCAAATCGCGCATGCGAACGGTGCAGTAATGGTAGCGGATGGTGCCCAAGCAGCACCACATATGAAAATTGATGTACAGGATTTGGATGTAGATTTCTTAGGGTTCTCAGGTCATAAAATGTGCGGACCAACTGGAATAGGTGTACTATATGGTAAAAAGGAACACCTTGAAAAGATGGAGCCAATTGAATTTGGTGGCGAAATGATTGACTTTGTTGGACTTTATGATTCAACGTGGAAAGAACTACCGTGGAAATTTGAAGGTGGAACTCCTATTATTGCAGGTGCAGTAGGTTTAGGAGCCGCTATTGATTTCTTAACTGAAATTGGGCTAGATAACATTGCGGAGCATGAGCATAAGCTTGCAGGCTACGCGATGGATCAGCTTGAAACAATTGACGGACTTAAAATTTTCGGCCCACGTGACCCAATGAAACGTTGTGGCCTTGTAACGTTTAACCTAGACGATGTACATCCACATGATGTGGCAACGGTTCTTGATATGAATGGTATTGCTGTTCGTGCAGGGCATCATTGCGCACAGCCACTAATGAAATGTCTTCAACAAGTAGCGACAGCGCGTGCAAGCTTCTATCTGTATAACACAGAGGAAGATATTGACCGCCTAGTGGCAGGGTTACGTTCTGCGAAGGAGTATTTTGGCGATGTCTTTTAATAATTTAGATCAACTATATCGTTCAGTCATTATGGATCACTATAAAAATCCTCGTAATAAAGGATCTATTGAAGATGATGCTGTTACGATCGATATGAACAATCCAACTTGTGGGGACCGTATTCACTTAACGCTAAAAGTGACTGACGGTATTGTAGAGGATGCGAAGTTTGACGGTGAGGGCTGTTCGATTTCGATGTCTTCTGCTTCCATGATGACGCAGCTCATTAAAGGGAAAAAAGTTGAGGAAGCATTAGAGCTTGCTGAAATTTTCTCTAAAATGATGATGGGCGAAGACTATAGCGAGAAATATGACCTTGAGGATGTCGAGGCACTACAAGGTGTTTCTCAATTTCCTGCACGTATTAAATGTGCGACATTAGCTTGGAAAGCGATGGAAAAAGGTGTAAATCAATAATAAATTCTAATTTTGAGTGAAAGTCACTATATGTGCTTTCACTCAAAGTAAGATATCCGAGCTTAAAACAAAATAACAATAATACATGAACGGAGGAGAAACGATGGCTAAAAAAATGCCTGATATTGGCGATTACAAATACGGATTCCATGACAAGGACGTATCAATTTTCCGTTCAAAACGTGGTTTAACTGAAGAAATCGTCCGTGAAATTTCTAATATGAAACAAGAGCCAGAGTGGATGCTTGAATACCGCTTAAAAGCACTTGAAACTTTCTATACAAAACCAATGCCGCAATGGGGTGGCGACCTAGGAGATTTAGATTTTGATGAAATTACGTATTACGTAAAACCATCAGAAGCTACACAAAAATCTTGGGATGAAGTACCTGATGAAATTAAAGCTACTTTTGATAAATTAGGTATTCCAGAAGCAGAGCAAAAATACCTTGCAGGTGTATCTGCTCAGTACGAATCTGAGGTTGTTTATCACAACATGAAAAAAGACCTTGAAGACCTTGGTATTGTGTTCAAAGATACTGACTCAGCTTTACGTGAAAACGAAGATATTTTCAAACAATACTGGGGCAAAGTGATTCCTTACACTGACAACAAATTCGCTGCGCTAAACTCAGCTGTTTGGTCAGGCGGATCATTCATCTATGTACCACCAGGTGTAAAAGTGGAAACGCCATTACAAGCATACTTCCGTATTAACTCTGAAAACATGGGTCAATTCGAACGTACGTTAATTATTGTAGATGAAGGCGCTCACGTACACTACGTTGAAGGTTGTACAGCTCCTGTTTATACGACAAACTCTTTACACTCAGCAGTAGTAGAAATTGTTGTACGTAAAGATGCATACTGCCGTTATACAACGATTCAAAACTGGGCGAACAACGTTTACAACTTAGTAACAAAACGTACAGTTGTTGAAGAAAATGGTACTATGGAATGGATCGACGGTAACATCGGTTCTAAGTTAACAATGAAGTACCCAGCTTGTATTCTAAAAGGTGAAGGCGCTCGTGGTATGACATTATCAATCGCATTAGCAGGTAAAGGCCAACACCAACACGCAGGTGCGAAAATGATTCATATGGCACCAAACACATCTTCAACAATCGTTTCTAAATCGATTGCTAAACAAGGTGGTAAGGTAACATATATGGGTCAAGTTCGTTTCGGCCCTAAAGCAAGTGGTGCACGTTCTAACATCGAATGTGATACGTTAATCATGGACAACCAATCTACTTCAGATACAATTCCATACAACGAAATCTTAAATGATAACGTTTCTTTAGAGCATGAAGCGAAAGTTTCTAAAGTATCAGAAGAACAATTATTCTACTTAATGTCTCGTGGTATTTCTGAAGAAGAAGCGACAGAAATGATCGTAATGGGCTTCATCGAGCCATTCACAAAAGAATTACCAATGGAGTACGCAGTAGAAATGAACCGTCTAATTAAATTCGAGATGGAAGGTTCAATCGGATAATACGCCGAAAATCGTTGGTAAATAAGGGTTTTACGCTTAGTGCAAAAACCTTTATTGCCCTCAAATTCCTTTTATAAAAATCGAGTGCATTGCACTCGGTTTTTTTTATGCAGATGTTGTTTACATAGCTTACCGACCTATTTTACGCGGGATAAAAACTTGTGAAGAAGATCATAAATCGACAAATTTTAATTTGAATATTTTATGAACACTTTAATAAAATACATAGTTCTTTTAAATGAAAAGGCACATTATTATAAGATATTTGTTATATTTAGAGCTATTAATACACATCTTTGGCGAAAAAACATAACAGTATAATGTGACTTTTATCATATTCATCCATAGTTTGCTTAATTTTTAATCCATAGCTATCATACGAGTAGAAATACATTTTCAATGATAAGGAGACTACTTATATGAATACTAAATTCACAAAATTAAGTAAAAGTAAAAAGGGAATAAGTGCTGCCATATTAGCAGCTGGAATTATGGGAATTGCAATGGCGCCAAATGCATCTGCACATGGGTTTGTTGAAAAACCAGCTAGCCGTGCTGCTTTATGTAGCCAAAGTTATGGCGCGCTTAACTTGAGTTGTGGAAGGGTTATGTATGAGCCACAGAGCTTAGAGGCCAAAAAAGGATTTCCGCAAGGTGGACCAGTTGATGGTAAAATTGCATCTGCAGGAGGTCAGTTTGATGGCATCCTCGATCAACAATCTGTAAATCGCTGGTTTAAGAATACGATTACAGGGGGACCAAATACTTTTACATGGAAGTACACTGCATCACATTTAACAAGCAAATGGCACTATTATATTACGAAAAAGGGATGGGATCCTAATAAACCATTAACCCGTGCTGATCTTGAGCCAATTGGAACTGTTGAACATAACGGTACTGAAGCATCAACTAATTTAACTCATACAATTAACGTACCAACTGATCGTAGTGGCTACCACGTTATTTTAGCTGTTTGGGATGTCGCAAATACTGCAAATGCTTTCTATAATGTAATTGATGTTAATTTGGTGAATAATGTGGATATAGATAAGGAAGCTCCATCTCAACCAAATGGATTACAAGCAACGAAAGTCACTTCTAACAGTGCTGAGCTAAAATGGAATCCTTCTACGGACAATGTGGGTGTAAAAGAATATCAAGTTTTCCGTGATGGTAAAGTAGTTGGAAATGTACCGGGAACAACATTCACAGATAAAAATTTAAAAGCGAATACAAAATATACATATACAATAAAGGCAGTCGATGCGGCTGGAAATGTTTCAAAAGAAAGTGAGTCTATAGCTGTAGAGACAATGAATGCAGTTCCAGACACGGAAGCACCAACGCAACCAACTTCACTTCACACGATGGGCGTAACAGCCTCAAGTGTAGACTTAATGTGGGGGGCATCAGAGGATAATGTAGCAATTGACCATTATGTTATATATCGAGGGATACAAGTAGGACAAATGACTGTAGTTGGAACGTCAAAAACTACATCCTTTATGGACATGAATCTACAATCAAATACAACATATACGTATGCAGTTACTGCTGTTGATGCAGCTGGAAATGAATCTATTAAAAGTTCCATTTTAACTGTGACTACAAAAGAGCAAGGGGCGTCATATGAGCAATGGAGTCCATATAAGGCGTATACAAAAGGTGATAAAGTAGAGCACCAAGGTAAAAAATATGAAGCTGTTCAAAGCTATCAAGGATATGGAGATCCAAATTGGATATTCGCATTGTCTTTATGGAAAGAAATTAAATAAAAAAGCCCTAATAAAAGGGACTTTCTTAAAGATTTTATGTAATTTATTTTTTTGATATAAAGGTAAAAAATCTGCGTAGCGTTTAGATTGAAGGAGACGAACTTTGAAAATCGTCTCCTTCTTTTGATCTTCAGGGTAAGTACCTAATGTTGTTTTGATGGTTCAAAGAGCCGTTATAAAGTTGAGGAAAAACACTTGGAAAATCATCAGTAGGAACATTAAACGCTATAAACGTTTCGTACAGAGATATATTGTCTTTTTCCATCTGACTCCTAGCCACATATGCTATTTTATTGTTTTCTGAGTTTGTTACGAATAACTGCGATTCGTCATTAGATAACGGTACCCAATTATGTCCGAAAAATGGTAAAAAAGCATTTATATGCCCCAATGTATTATTAAAATTGTTAAAGTGTCCTAGAAAATTATCAAATATTGATTGGGTTAAGTATTCACCCAACATTTGAGGGGATGTTAATAGAGAAGGATGTAATGTATCTTGATGACTGTAATTTTGAGTTTCCCTATTTATAAGTGTTATCTCGGGGCTTTTTGAAAAAAAAACAAAAACCACACAGCGTGATTTTGCTCGTCCGCTGCTGCACGTCTAAATCTTTCTTTAATAATTGGATCATTTGCTTTATCTGCTATTTCTAAATAAAAATCAACGGTTTCTTGTTCATTCTTAAAAGCAAATTCGATTCCTGCCCTATAGTTATCCGGGCACTCATCAATTATTTCATAAGATGGCTCTCTTCCTGTTAAATTTGTATATATTTTGCTAAATTCCTTGAAATGACGTTTTTCATCCTTTTGTATCTCAAGTATTCTATTCTTTTCATCCTCAGTAGGAGCCATATGGGCTAACTTCTCATAACAAGCAATAGTACTATACTCAGCATTAATTGCCTTCTGAATATCATTTACAAGTTGGGCGTCGTTTAGCATATGATAATTATCATTATACTGTCGAGCATAATGATAATAATATTGATTAGGATACATCATTGTCCTCCTTTTGTTAACCATCTACTTATTTTATGCTTTGTGTATAGGGAATTGTGCAAAGTCATTTTTTAAATTAAACGGTTGACTTATTTTCTCGTTGTAACTATAATGGTTACAGCCGGAGGTGATGAATATTAAAATTAGCAGTCGTTTTACAATCGCTGTTCATATTTTATCAATCATCAAACAAAATCCATCGACCATTTGCACATCAGAATTTATGGCGCAAAGCGTAAATACAAATCCAGTAGTGATTAGGAAAATAGTGTCCTATCTTAAAAAGGCAGGTATCGTGCAAGTGCGCAGGGGAACAGGTGGAGCTTCTTTAGTCAAAGATTTAGAAGCTATCACTTTGCTAGAGGTTTTTCGTTCAGTAGAAGTTGTAGAAGAAGATAAGTTATTTCATCTACATGAAAATCCAAATCCTGATTGTCCTATTGGTGCAAATATACAGGCTGTGTTAGAGCTAATTTTAGTGCAAGCACAAGAAGCTATGGAACAAGTATTAGCCAATATTACTATGGAACAAGTGATTACATCTTTAATCCATGAAATTCAACAATCGCAATAAATGCATTCTTTTAACTTCTTTCAGCGGATGACCATACATCCGCTGAAAGAAGTTAAAGCCTCCGGCGGATGTCACGGAAATCGGAAAGGAGTTCTTTGTGCCAGCACAAAGCCGATTCCGGACGCAATTATGCCTCGGCATAATTGATCTGAATGCATTTTTTATTTGACTTAGTTGTAACTAAAATGGTTACAACTAAAAAGAGAAAGGGAGGTTTTATTGGGTGACTCTTAAAATAAAAGCATATTCGGATTTTATTTGTCCTTTCTGTTTTTTAGGGAAAGGTCCATTAGATGAAATTGCAAAAGAAAAGGATATTGAAATAGAATGGATGCCGTTTGAATTAAGGCCTAAACCATATCCTAAAATTGATCCTTGGAAAGAGCCTGTTAAATTAGGGTCGTGGGATTCCTATATTCTCCCTACAGCCAAAAAGCTAGGCATTGATATGCGATTACCGCGTGTATCTCCACATCCTTATACAAATTTAGCTTTTGAAGGATATCAATTCGCTAAAGTATATGGAAAAGGAAATGAATTTCATCATAGAGTTTTCACAGCGTTTTTCCAAGAGGAACAAAATATTGAGGATGTAGAAGTGTTAACTCAATTAGCGAATGAGGTAGGTCTGCCTAAAGAAGAATTCCAAGAAGCCTTACTTTCAGGTAAATATCGTGAAGCACATCAAGAGGCTTTAAAGCATGCTTATGAAGAAGCGAATATTACGGCCGTTCCTACATTAATTATTGGAGATGAAATGATCCAAGGATTAGCTAGTAAAGAAAGAATAGCACAAGTTATCGATCAGCAATTAAAAAAATAGGTAATGTAAATTTAGATTTAAACAGTAGTGTATAAAATACAGCTACTTGTAAAAATCTATGTAGATAAATTAATCTAATTAAAATTTGGAGGAAATACAAATGTCAATAACAACAACTAATTTAAAAGAAGCAATTATTAATCGTCGTTCAATCCGTAAAGTGAAAAAGAACGCAGCAATTACAAAAGAAAAAATTGAAGAGCTATTAAAAATTAGTGTACATGCGCCATCATCATTTAATATGCAAAGTGGACGTGTAGTAGTTTTAATGGATAATGAACATGAAAAGTTTTGGGACATTGTCAAAGAAACATTACGTGCACGTGTTCCGGCAGAAAATTTTGCTGCGACTGAAGAGCGTTTACAAGGATTTAAAGAGGGTGTAGGCACAATCTTATTCTTTGAAAACCAAGCAACGATCAAACAAATGCAAGAAAACGCACCTTCATATAAAGAGCAATTCCCATTCTGGTCACATCAAGGAAGTGCAATGCTTCAGTACGCAACTTGGATGTCTTTAACTACTGAAGGAATTGGCGCATCTCTTCAGCACTATAATCCTATTATTGACGAGGAAGTTAAAGAAACTTGGAATATTCCTTCAGAATGGAGCCTAGTAGCTCAAATGCCATTTGGTGAACCAAATGAACAACCAGGAGAAAAAACTTCTTTACCTTTTGAAGATGTAGTGAAGTTTTATTAATTAAAATCTAACTACAATGAAACCCCGTTAAGTGGACATGATTCACTTCACGGGGTTTCACCTTATTAGTTAAATGAAAACTCGTATCCTACATAGTTAAAAATATTAGTAAATCCTATATTTTCTGCTACAGCGATAGATGGTTTGTTTGAGTCCATACAATCCCAATATGGAATCGAATCTTGTGCTAAACAATCTTTTACAAAATGGTGAGCTAACTTTTGAGCTAATTTATTTCCTTGGTAAGCTTCTAATGTTTCACTATCTATACAGTGGACATTTTCAACAACAAAGCCTGAAAAACAAAGACTAACAATGTGATGATCGTAAACGACACAGTATCCAATCCCTTTATTCAAGAAACACTCAACTGAAGACCAAAACGATAATATTTTAGACTGTAAAAAAGCGGAGTTTTTAATGGTGTTATCTTCAAACAGAGCGTTATCGATTTTTAAAACAGTGTAGCTTTCTTTAATATCGGGCTCATTATTTACTATAAAGTTATTTTTATGAAGCTTATATACTCTTTGCTTCCAACTACCAAGTTTACGATGTTTAAATATTTTTTCAATCGTTTGATTCCACTTCGGATGGTTACCAATGCCTTCGAAGTAATGTAACCCCACTTTCTTCGCTTCGGATACAATTACTCGATCTACAAAACCATTTATTTGATTATTAAATTGTTCATTATCTTCATTCCCTATAAATAAAAACCCATCGTTGTTGCCTAACCAAATAAGTGCTGATTGAGGTGTATCGATTTGATTAACAAATATTCGTCCAGGATTCACTCCCTCTACGACTGCCTTCGCTTCTAATTGCCCTTGCTTATTTAGTAACCCTTTACACCTGTAAAATTCATTTTTCTGTAGTTCTGTAATCATATACATCATTATCCTTTGCGTTGAATTTCAGATTTTTTGACTCCATCGACAGTTCGGAATGACATTTATTAAAACGTTTACCATGTGCTTAGGTTGATTGGAGTGGAGGTGAAGCGGCTCATCGGACACCCCCAGGAAGCTTTGCTCTGCGCGAAAGCGAAGCGTCAGCAACAAATGTTTTATCTGTGCGAAAGCGAAGCGTCAGCAACAAATGTTTTATCTGTGCGAAAGCGAAGCGTCAGCAACAAAGCGCCCAGCCGGAACGGAAATCAACCCCACGCTATGATGAAAACCTTTACTTTATCATATGGGAAAATGATGGTAATATCTATCTTTGCCGCCCTAATTTATAAGGTATGTTTTTTTACGATACGTTCATATTTCATTAGAAAGTGTATGCTATGATAAATGTACATGGAGGAGGGGGTCACATGATTATAGTTGGATTAACTGGTTGGGGTGATCATCCTTCGCTTTATAGTGAAGTGACTGCCTCAAAGGACAAATTATTCGATTATACAGGTCATTTTTTAACGGTTGAAGTAGATACTTCTTTTTATGCCATACCTTCTAAAGAAAATGTACGGAAATGGTGTGAGGATACACCCGAAAATTTTCGTTTTGTTGTGAAGGCCTATCAGGGAATGACTGGTCATTTACGTGGCGACATACCGTTTGAATCAAAGAATGACATGTTTAATGCCTTTATCGAATGTGCCAATGAATTTAAGGGTCATGGAAAGCTAGCAATGGTACTAGCACAATTCCCACCATGGTTTGATTGTCAGACTAAAAATGTACAATATCTATTGTATATTAGGCAGCAGCTTAAAAGCTTTGATGTAGCGATTGAGTTTCGCAATCGAACATGGTACGCGGACAATGTAGTGCAGCAAACAATGGATTTTTTACGAGAACATCAACTCATTCATACAATTTGTGATGAACCACAGGCTGGCGTAGGTTCTGTACCATTTTATCCTACTGTTACTGCGGCTAAGGCACTTGTACGTATTCATGGACGTAACATTCATGGGTGGCGCAATACTGGTAATGCCGAAAACTGGCGGAAGGTTCGCTTTTTATATGATTACAATCGTGAAGAATTGCAGCAGCTTGGACAGCAGTTGAAACATCTCCAATCAGAAGTACAGGACCTGTATGTATTATTTAATAATAATTCAGGACTTCATGCTGCTAAAAACGCAAAGGAGTTACAAGGAATTTTAGCGATTAAAGATATAGGATTAGCACCAAAACAATTAAACATGTTTGAAGGGGAACTATAATGGAATTTTTTGTTTTAGTTATTATTGCATTATTATCTGGATTAATTGGCTCATTAGTTGGGCTTGGTGGAGGAATTATCTTAGTCCCAGCAACATTATACGTTGGGTTAAATTTAGGGATGATCCCTGATATCACTCCTCAAAAAGTGGTTGGCTTATCTGTTGTCATGATGATTTTTACTGGACTTGCCTCTACGTTAAGCTATATGAAATCTAAAACAGTTGATTATAAGAGTGGTTGGATATTTTTTATAGGAAGTATTCCTGGAACAATGCTAGGCGCATGGGTAAATAAGGGGCTAGATTTACCATCATTTAATTTGTATTTTGGTATTTTACTAATCGTTTTGGCGACGATATTACTTGTACGTGATAAATTGAAACCTGTAGAATGGTTTGTAAAAAACGGTATGCAACAGGAATTCGAAGATAAAGAAGGAAATACCTTTGTCTATGGGTATCCAATCTGGTTTGCCTTTATATTAACATTTGCTATTGGCTTTGCCTCTGGATTATTTGGTATCGGTGGAGGCTCGATGATCGTGCCTGCTATGATTATTTTATTTTTATTCCCACCACACGTTGCAGTGGCAACATCGATGTTCATGGTATTTTTATCGTCGATTGTTAATTCAGCGAGTCATATTTATTTAGGACACGTGCCATGGCTCTATACGATTCCTGTTATTCCAGGAGCTTATATTGGAGCCAAGTTGGGAGCAGCATTAAATAAAAGAATTAAATCAGATACTCTTGTAGTAGCACTTCGAGTTATTTTATTATTATTAGGACTTCGTTCTATTATCGAAGGTTTATTGTAATATTGAGACTCTTCACCAAAACGTGTGGTTGATTTCCGTTCCGACTGGGCGCTTTGTTGCTGACGCTTCGCTTTCGCACAGATAAAACATTTGCCGCTGACGCTTTGCTTTCGCGCAGATAAAACATTGTTGCTGACGCTTCGCTTTCGCACAGAGCAAAGTTTCCTGGGGGCGTTCGATGAGTCGCCCAGCCTCCACTCCAATCAACTTATATACAAGTTATACTTTTAATAAATGTCATCCACAACTTTTGATGATGAGCCAATATTGATTGGAAGTATCTATAAATCGACTTTATACTGATATTAAGGTCTAATTCGTTCTGATTAGTTAATAGCAAGTCTTCTACAGACATAGAAGCTATTTTAAAGAAGAGGTGGCTTAATTGCTGGAAAAAATTCATATTTTTCACACGAATGATTTGCACAGTCATTTTAAGTATTGGCCACGAATGCAAAGCTATGTGAAAGAAATGCGTTCTAAGCTAACAACCATAGGAGAAACAAGCTATTTATTTGATGTCGGCGATCATTTAGATCGTTCAAATATTTATACAGAAGCAACAGTGGGTAAGGGCAATGTGAGATTATTGAATGAAGCTGGCTACGACGTAGTGACAATTGGTAATAATGAAGGAATAACATTGTCCCATGAGGAGCTGTACCATCTATATGATGAAGCAGCTTTTGACGTAGTAGTTGCCAATGTAAATGCTTCACATGGAACAAACCCAGCGTGGATGAAACCGTATGTTGTGTTAACGACTGCTTATGGTACAAAGGTTGCGGTTATTGCAGCAACTGCTATGTTTGAAATTTATTATAAGGAATTAAACTGGGAGATAGATGTGGCACGAAGCACGCTTATTCGCTTAGCATATCAGCTTCGTAAAGAAGTAGACATTATTGTTTGTTTGTCTCATTTAGGAATAACAGAGGATGAGCTTTTAGCTGAGGAATGCCCAGAAATAGATGTTATATTCGGTTCACATACACACCATGTTCTTCCAAATGGAAAGCTAATTAATGGCGTTTTATTAACAGGTGGAGGAAAATTTGGACAATATACTGGCCATCTTTTGTTAGAATATGATAAAAAGTCTAGGAAAATTGTTGAAAAAAAGGATACTTTAATTCATAATAAAGATTTGCCTACAGTTAAAAATGAAAATGAAATTGTTCAGTCTTTAGAAAAAGAAGGCATACAATTACTTGATATTCCAGTATTCGCTACGAAAAAATCGTACAACAAGGAATGGTTCCATTATTCTCAATTATCTGATTTGTTTGCGCGGGCCATTTTAGAGAAAAGTGGAGCGGATTGTGCGTTATTTAACGCGGGGATTTTTTTAGATGGTTTACCTAAGGGAACAGTGACGGCACTAGATTTGCATAGAATTTTCCCACATCCTATAAATTTATGTACGATTGAATTATCAGTTGCTGAAATGAAAGAAATTTTTCAGCAATCTAAAAATGAAGAATGGCCCTATATTGAGCTAAAGGGATTAGGGTTTAGAGGCGTTATCTTTGGGAAGATGTTAACTTATGGCTTTTCAATGAATGAAGATCGCCAATTACTTATTAATGGGAAGCTTGCAGATTACGATCGAATTTATAAATTAGTAACACTTGATTTGTTTACGTTCGGTTATTTTTATCCAAGCTTTAAATATGCTAAGAAAAAATATATTCTACCAGAATTTTTACGAAACATTATGATAGATTATGGGCAAAGATTCTTTCAGCAATAGTAGATAAAACGCTTTTAGAACGGATTGGGGAAAAAGGTCATGCGATTAATTTCAATCGATGTATTAGAAGAAGGAATGGTATTAGCAAGAACCATTTGGAATGAGGCGGGACACCCTCTTTTAAAGAAAGATGTTGTCATTAATGAACGTATCATACAAAGACTTCAACAATTAAATACGCATTATTTATATATTGACGATGAAATTTCTAAGGGTATTGAAGTACAGGAAACAGTTCCAGCTGTTATTCGAAATAAAGCAATTTCAACCATTAAAGATTCCTTCCAATCAATCAATGGTTTAAATCCAGTAAATGCCTCTTATGTGCTTGACCAACAATCAAAAGCAATTGTCTCAATTGTAGATGAGTTACTGTCGGCAGTTAGTGGCAATGATGAAATTTTAACAATACTAACAGATGCGTATTTATTTGATGAATATTTATATCAACACTCCTTTCAAGTTACTCTTTATTCGATAGCAATTGCTAAAGAGCTTGGATACTCAGCTGAGGATTTACGTTTAATTGGGATTGGTGCTTTGTTACATGACATAGGGAAACTTATGGTACCAAAAGAGATCCTGACAAAACCTGGGCGCTTAACGTGTGAGGAATTTGAAACGATGAAGCAGCATACTCGGTATGGTTTTGATTTGTTACGCAATTTACATTCCATATCATTGATTGTTGCACATTGTGCCTTCCAACATCATGAACGGATTGATGGGAGTGGCTATCCACGGGGCTTAGTTGATTTTGAAATCCACCCGTTTGCAAAAATTATTGGTGTAGCAGACGTCTTTGATGCGGTGACTACAAGTCGTGTCTATCGTGAAAAAATGCTACCTTCTCAGGGCCTAGCAATCGTAGAAGCAGGCTCTGGAACTTTATATGATGCACGTATTGTGAATGCATTGAAAAGGTCTGTTGTACATTATCCTAACGGTGTTATTTTAAAATTATCGGATGGACGTCGAGGTATTGTATCAAGACAAAATACATTGAATGCAGCATTACCGTGGATTCGTATCTTTGAGGAGCAAAATCAACTATTAACAGCTACATATGAAATAAATTTAATGGACTACCCAACCGCAACAATTGAAAGTGTTGAAGCGGATTATGTTGCACCATCGAAAATCGAATAAAAATCTCCTCCTGTTCATACGTTATGGAACAGGAGGAGATTTTTTTGTTTTTCCCTCGAAAAAGGATGAAATTACGATCATATAGTACTTATGGTAACTATAGAAAAAAGGGAAAACGATTGAATCGTTTAACCCTATTAGTTGTTTGCATTATTATCGGTGTCTTTTTATTTATTTATTATTTAAATGCGAAGCTTATGCCGACCTACTTAGATTATGCTGAAATACAAACGGGTAAGATTGCATCCTCCGTTGTGAGTAAAGCGATTGATTCTCGTACTTCAAGCGTTATGGATGTTAATGATATTCTTGTAGAAGTGTCCCCTGGCAACCATGCTGATTTGAAAATTAATACAGAAACGATTAATCGAGTTCGAACAGAAACGGTAAATCAAGTAAAATTGTATTTAGAGCAGGCAGAGCAAGGGGAGTTATCACATTTGCCAAATGTTGATAATGTTGAATATGATTATAACAAGATTAATGAAGGTAATGGGGTAGTTTTTTATATGCCATTGAGTCAGGCGGCTAATATCCCTTTAATTGGGAACTTAGGACCTAAAATTCCGATACGCTTTCATGTCATTGGCAATGTGCATAGTGAAGTTACTTCTTCAATAAAGGAATATGGTATTAATAGCGCATATATGTCGGTAGAGATTCATATAGAGGTAAATGTCCAAATTATTGTCCCATTTGCTAGTAAAACTACTACAGTTACTCAGGATATTCCGGTGGCAATGGGCTTAGTAAGAGGGGCAGTTCCAGATGTCTATTCAAATGGTAGTGAAGAGGCACCTTCAATTCAAATACCTGTCTCTCCTAAAAAGTAGAAATGTTTGCCTTCTTTCAGCGGGTTTCCAAACACCCTCTGAAAGAAGGTAAAGCCTCCGGCGGATGTCACGGAATCGAAAAGGAGTTCTTTGTGCACGCACAAAGCCTATTCCAGACGCAATTTTGCCGTGGCAAAATGGATTATGATAGTTGTTGGAGTTCATTTATTATGTTACATTGACAACAGTGAAGATAGTAATATAAAAAATGCACATATTTGATAGGGGCGATATCCGTATGACATCTTGTAAACCTACAAGTAAGGAAAAAGAAGAATATTTAAGAAAACCAGATTGGCTAAAAATTAAATTAAACACAAATGATGAATATAAAGGGCTAAAGAAGCTCATGCGTGAAAAAAATCTGCATACAGTATGTGAGGAAGCACGCTGTCCTAATATTCATGAATGCTGGGGTGAACGACGTACAGCAACAATGATGATTCTTGGATCTGTTTGTACACGTGCTTGCCGTTTCTGTGCTGTTAAAACAGGCTTACCAAATGAATTAGACTTAGCTGAGCCAGAACGCGTAGCAGATTCTGTAGCAATTATGAACTTGAAGCACGTTGTTATTACAAT
Organism: Lysinibacillus sp. NPDC092081; assembly: GCF_044755845.1. Lineage (NCBI taxonomy): Bacteria > Bacillati > Bacillota > Bacilli > Caryophanales > Bacillaceae > Lysinibacillus > Lysinibacillus sp. NPDC092081. Next base: position 63,881 of record NZ_JBIVRU010000011.1, on the reverse strand, counting down.
GGTCGCGCGTGATGACTTAAAGGATGGCGGTGCGCAAGTATTAGCTGAAACGGTACGTGCGATTCGTCGTAAGAGTCCGTCTACATCAATTGAAGTTTTACCGTCCGATTTAGGTGGTTTAAAAGAGAACCTTCAAATTTTAATGGATGCGAAGCCAGATATTTTAAATCATAATATTGAAACAGTACGTCGCTTAACGCCGAGAGTACGTGCGCGCGCAAAATATGAGCGTTCATTAGAGTTTCTTCGTTTGGCGAAAGAAATGCAACCAGACATCCCTACAAAGTCATCTTTAATGATAGGCTTAGGTGAAACACATGAAGAAATTTTAGAAGTTATGGATGATTTACGAGCAAATGACGTAGATATTATGACAATTGGTCAATACCTACAGCCAACGAAAAAGCATTTATCTGTTAAAAAGTATTATTCTCCAATAGAGTTTGGTAAACTGCGCAAAATCGCAATGGAAAAAGGATTTAAGCATTGTGAAGCTGGACCACTTGTACGTAGTAGTTATCATGCTGATGAACAAGTTAATGAAGCAACAAAAACACGTCAATTACAAGCAGAACTGTAAAAGTAAATGTTGAAATGGAAGGTGGTGTCACTTTGATCAATATTGAAGGATATGAATACGAGCTTACTGTAGATTACAAAGAAGCTTTTCAAGAGGAAGTATTCAAGGAACGATACTCAGATATTTTAGCCAGATATGATTATATTGTGGGAGACTGGGGCTATAATCAATTACGCTTAAAAGGCTTTTTTGACGATAAAAATCAGAAAGCCACTTTCGATACGAAGATTAGTACACTACAAGATTACTTATACGAGTATTGTAATTTTGGCTGTGCATATTTTGTCTTGCGCAAAGCCGGTAAATCTACTCAACAGCTAGAAGCTGAAGTAAATGAAGATCATGAAGTGACAAAGCTTGTTGAGGATGAACAAATAGCAGAATAAACTTTTAAAACCTGATGCGATTTGCATCAGGTTTTTACTTTGGAGTGATAGGTTTTTTAAAAATTGGTAATAATAAAAATGAATGCAAAAAATTGTTTTATTCTTGGCTATTATACCAACCTACTTATTTTATATTAAAGGTGTGTGTTGTTTAGATGAAAAAAGCTGTATTTTTGGATCGTGATGGGGTCATTAATGAAGTATTAACGGATCGCGTTAAATTTGTAAATAAACCAAAGGAGCTCTATTTCCTACCGCATGTTCCGAAAGCTATAAAAAAATTGAATAAATACTTCGACTATATATTTGTAGTAACCAATCAAGGCGGCGTTGGATTGGGGTATATGAAAGAAACGCAGCTACAAAAAATACATGAGCATATGGTAAAAGAATTGAAGAAGGAAGGGGCTACTATTCACGAAGTCGTATATTGTCCCCATAAACCAAAGTCGGGCTGTGCCTGCCGTAAACCCAATAGTAAATTAATCGTTGATTTGGGTGAAAAATATAATATAGACTTGGCAAAATCCTACATGGTGGGAGATACGGATACAGATATCATAGCAGGAAAACGAGCGGGAACTAAGGGAGTATTTTTAGGTGAGAAAGATCCGTTGGCAGATGCGGTTTTTCCAGATTTAATTAGTGCTACTGATTGGATTATTAAAGATGCAACATAACACTAATATTGTTGGGGTAGAAAGACAAAGCGTATAAATCATGTGAAAAAGGATAATTTATTTATTGGAGGTGATTAATTTGACGAAAGAAAATAAAAAATCGTTAGATCGAGAAGAATATGGATTTGGTTTTGATATTAGTGTTGATGACTTAGCAGTAATTGGGCAAAATCAACAAGCCAAAAAACAAAACGACAATGAAAACAAAGACAAGCCTCACAATAAGGATAATCCTGCTACTTTAAATAATGAAAAATAGGGGCCACGGTATAATGCTCCTCAAGTAAGATTCAAATTTAAGATACTTACAAAAAAATTCCGCCATCCTTCTGTTGAACAGTACGCAAAGTATATGCCTATGTCTGCAGAAAAGCGGAATTTTTTGTATTAAATTCTTAATGGTTATCATTACAGACACAAAAAAACACCCAATTTGGAGGGGCATAAAGTGGTTACACTTTAATCGTGAGACTCTGGGTATTAATTTAATAATTCACGTAAATATTCTCGTAGCTCGACTGTCTCTTCCTCTGTGCGATTGTATACGTGTTCAAGATAACCAGGCTCTTCTACATCATCTGGACCAATTATAGCAAAGCGTCCAAATTGGATATCCATGACAAGCACTTTTCCAAAGAAACGACCCGATTGCAAAATGGCTAAATCATAACGTAACTTGTCCCCGGCAAAACTAACAAAGCGTGTTTTCGTATCTTCTACATCATCATATAAAAAAAAACGTTCCATCTTTTAATCTCCTTCCAGTCCTATAGATATGGTACTATAGAAGAGAAATGACTATCAACTTTTAAAGATTTGAATGGGGGCTTTCCTTGTGTATTTTGTAGATCGTAATAAAATCACAAAAAATTTACAGTACTTAGATGGACTATTAGCTATTTTAGAGTCGGATGATAGCTGGCTAGAAAATGATATTAAAAAATTAGCAATCGAGCGAATTGGTCACAATGTGATGGAGTCAATGATGGATGTAGGAAATTTAATGATTGATGGCTTCATTATGCGTGATCCAGGAAGCTATGAGGATATTATTGATATTTTAATCGATGAAAAAGTCGTATCTACTGAAATGGAAGCACCGTTAAAAGCAGTAGTTGGCTTACGTAAAATGCTTGTTCGTGAATTTACAGATGTAGATGTTCAGGAAGTTGTAAATGTGTTAACAACAACTTTACCAACGTTAAAGCAATTTTCACCAGCTGTGAATAGTTATTTAACAAATGAACTTGGCCCTGTTTCAGCATTTTTGCCAGAGGATCATCAATGAAAACCTACAAGGCATATTGCTTTGATCTAGATGGTACAGTGTACCGTGGAAAGGAAGGCATTCCTTCTGCGGTTACTTTTATTCATCGGTTACAACAAGCAGGAATCGAGCCATTTTACGTAACAAATAATTCTTCTAAGACAAGAGAGCAGCTGCAGGAAGCTTTAAGCGCCATAGGTGTGATTGCACCCTTAGAGCATATTTACTCTAGTGCATTAGTTACAGCGAAATATGTAGCCCTGAATTTCCCTGGCAAAAAAGTAGCCATGTTAGGCTCTGATGGTATTCGTAAAGCGTTATTTAATGAGAACATTGAACCTACCGAGGATGAGCCAGAGGTATTTGTTATGGGGATCGATCGAAATCTAGATTATATGGCACTTGCGAAAGCGACAGTTGCTGTGCAAAATGGTGCGACGTTTATAGCAACGAATCAAGATATTAAATTCCCGACAGAACATGGATTTCTACCAGGTAATGGGTCGTTTGCCCGATTAGTAGGTGAGGTTGCAAACGTTGAGCCAATCTATATCGGTAAACCATCACCTGCAATGCTTGAAGTCATTGCGACAGAGCATGGCTTTACAAAAGATGAAATGGTGATGATTGGCGATAATTATGACACAGACATTATGTGTGGGATTCGTTTTGGCTGTGACACAATCCATGTAAATACAGGTGTTACACCAACAAAGGTTGTACTTGAGAAGGAGCAGCAACCTACTTATGTGGTGGAAGCTTTAATTTAACTTCATTTATGCCGAGGCATAAATGACTAGTTCAAATATAAAAAAGGATGTTTATGTCGATTTTTTTGGCATAACATCCTTTTTATATGTTCAAATTTAGTATTAGTAAGCGTTTATCATTATATGAATGAGCTATTACGCCTTCATTACCATAACGGATTTTCTTCGATAAATTGATAAATGGCTTTCGTCAACTCTTCAGGAGAATCTGCCTCAACTAATTCACCATTGACGACTGCATAAAATGATTCTGAACATTTTGTACAGTAACTGAGACAGCCATATTCCAAAACGTCGATGTTCGGATCGCGCTCTAGTATTTCATAAGTTTTTTGAGAGCCATTTGCCAAATTACTTATACAAAATTCGACCATTGGATTCATACATGTCACCTCACCAAAATAATGCTACTAGCTTTTAAAACATTCGTCAATGATTTGAGTTGATCATGAGATAAAAGCAGATACTAAGTTTAGGGAGCATGCAAAATGATTTTAACTATTTTTACAAAAGTAAAGAGAAGAAAACGATATTTAAGGAAAATTCGAACAATAACGACAATTTATCGAAGGCCAAGTGATTCAAAAATCGTTCGAAAAAAGCGAGTTATCATTCGTTTTGTGAAATCTTTCACAAAATTGCATTATGATATTGTGAAACTTCTCACAATCGGTTATACTCATTTGTGGATACTTTGTGAACAATTAATATAAGAGATATAAAAGGAGACTATTATGGGAAAATTAGTACTTTTAGGTGGCGGCTACGGCAATATGCGTCTTATGCTTCGATTACTACCAAACGTTCCATTAGACACAGAAATCGTGTTAGTAGACAGAGCCCCTTTCCATAGTTTAAAAACAGAATTTTACGCACTAGCAGCAGGGACTGCAACAGATAAAGAAATTCGTGTATGCTTCCCGGAGAATGAACGTTTATCGGCTGTATATGGAGAAGTTGTTGAGATTGATCGCGAGGAAAAAGTAGTCATTCTAGAAGATGGACAACGTATTGAATATGATGATTTAGTAATTGGTCTTGGCTGTGAGGATAAATATCATGGTGTACCAGGTGCAGAGGAGTACACATATAGCATTCAGACAATGGCGAAATCACGTTCAACATTCCAAGCACTTTGTGGTTTACCAGCAGGCTCTACAGTCGGAATTGTAGGAGCTGGCTTAAGTGGTATTGAGCTTGCAAGTGAGTTACGTGAAAGCCGATCAGATTTAAAAATAAAGCTATTCGACCGTGGTCCTCGTATTTTGAAGGACTTCCCAGAAAAGCTAAGTAAATATGTAAAAGATTGGTTTGTGAAACATAATGTTGAAGTCATTGCCAATTCAAATATTACAAAAATTGAACAAGGTAAAATTTACAATCACGAAGAAGAAATTGCACTCGATACTGTAGTTTGGACTGCTGGTGTACAGCCTGTCAAAATTGTTCGCGATTTGGAAGTTGAGAAAGATAAACAAGGTCGTCCGCTTGTAACACAATATTTCAATCTTCTTGATGATGAGCATGTATATGTTGTAGGTGACTGTGCTGCTTCAGACTTACCTCCAACTGCGCAGTTAGCTGAGGAGCAAGCAGAACAAATCGTCAAAGTACTTCGCATGCGTTGGAAAGGCGAAAACTTACCTGAGAAAATGCCTGACATTAAATTGAAAGGTTTCATGGGAGCTCTTGGTAAAAAACAAGGCTTTGTATATTTAGCAGATACAACAGTAACAGGACGTATCGCACGCTTGATGAAATCAGGATTATTATGGTACTACAAACGTCAAAATGATTAATTAGTCTTGTAAAAAGGGATGGCTTCAAAATAAAATTTAGAGGCAATCCCTTTTAGTTTTATTAAACAGTTTCGTCTGGTGTGAAACCTAGCTTTTCAAGTGCAGTAAATACAGGCTTTAATTGCACATAGCCTTCGCCCACTACTTCATCATTTATAAGGACAAGTGGATAAAAAAATTCATCTTCTTGAATGCGTGTAGTATAATCTTGATCGCGTTCATTCTCAATTGGTCCTTCAATATCGATATAGCGAATATCATATCCTTGGTTTGGATATTTTCGATCGATGGCTGCTTGTAGCCACTCATATGTATCTTTTGAAGATGGCGCATTGACACAGCTCGCGCAGATTACCGCTGTTCCGTAAATTTCAATCTTTGGTTTCGTTTGTCCCATTTCATTTCCACTCCTCGTGATTCTATATTGGATTTTTTCTGTTGCTAACATTATAATCATTATAAGGAAAGGAGTCGAGATAAATGGCTGAAGTAACAATTAACGATCAAGTTCAAGAGGTATTAGATAAATTACGCCCATTCTTACTACGTGACGGTGGAGACTGTGAATTAGTAGATGTAGAAGACGGCATTGTAAAATTACGTTTATTAGGTGCATGTGGTAGTTGCCCAAGTTCTACAATCACACTTAAAGCTGGTATCGAACGTGCATTATTAGAAGAAGTACCAGGTATTATTGAAGTAGAGCAAGTATTCTAATGGACAATAAAGGTCTAGCTAAATATAACGTGTACCTATGAAAAGAAAAAGATGCTGTCTGTATTTTGCAGGCGGTATCTTTTTTGTATCTATTGAAAGACCCTTGCTATGCGAGGGGTTCTAAAGAGCTTCTAGCTATGGACAAGAAAAAAACCCCAGCCGTACAATAAATTCAGGTCTGGTCAACCGACTTCGTACGAAAGGGGATCCAAATGGATAATAAAAGTTTAGCACACACAACATGGAATTGTAAGTATCACATTGTCTTTGCGCCAAAATATAGAAGGCAGATTATTTATGGACAAATTAAAGTAGATATAGGTAGAATTTTTCGCCAGTTATGTGAAAGAAAAGGAGTAGAAATTATTGAAGCAACAGCATGTCCTGATCATATTCATATGTCGGTAAGTATTCCACCAAAATTAAGCGTTTCATCGTTTGTGGGTTATTTTTAGAAAATTATCAAAAAACTTCTGAGATGATGGAAGAGAAATTGCGATAAAAACTTTTTATTCTGTAAATTTGATTATTTCCAACGGATGAATATTGTGATATATTCAAGAAAATATGCTTCTAAAAGCGGAGGATTAATTTTTTTATGAAAATACTTGTTGTAGATGATTCTGTGTTTTCTCAAAAAACAACGAAAAAAACATTAAAATCTATTTACCCGGATGCTGTCTATGAAACAGCAAATGATGGTGTTGAATGTATTCAAGCATTTGCAAGCTTTCTACCTGATCTTGTATTTATGGATTTATTAATGCCTAAGATGAGTGGACAAGAGGCTATTAGACAAATACTAGAGAAATACCCAACGTCTAAAATTATCGTGCTGTCAGCTGATGTGCAATCGGCAGTTCGTGATGAGGTTTTATCTGCTGGAGCGTTAGCATTTATTAATAAGCCGATAAATGCTGAGAAACTGAAAGAGATTGAAATATTGATAGAAGGGTGATTTCGTTGGTGACAACAACACAAGAGGATATATTGAAAGAGCTGTATAATATATTTGTGGGTGAGGCAGCTAACTTATTATCGGAAATTCTTCAAAAAAGAATTTTTTTGTCAGTACCAGATATAAAGCTGCTAGCGTTGCATGAGTTAAAGCAAGAAGGGCTGACTCCTATATTAAATGGAACAGTACTATCTACCTCTTTAAAGTTTGGTAATGTCTTCTCTGGTAGAGCAGATTTTATTTTTCCAGCTGAGCAAATTAAATATTTATCTGCACTTTGCTTAGGGGAAGAATATACAGAGGACGAAGAGTCTTCATTTAATGATGAAGATTTTGATGTTGTAAAGGAAATAGGTAATATTATTCTAAATTCCATTATGGGTGGTATAGGAAGCCTGATGGAGATGAAGCTAGAGTATGATGTGCCACAGGTGATGTTACATGATACAGGAGAGTTTTATAAAACACTTACTAGTACAGAGGGTAGCAATGTAGTATTACTTTATGTAAGTTTTGATGTTGACGATTCAAAGGTGCTAGGCGTAATTTTAATTAAGTTTTCATTAGAATCAATCAAATTATTAATTCGAAAAGTGGATGAGATGAGTAGGGATATGAATGAATAATTTATATGTAGCTATCGTCAATCAGCTAGATAATGGCATTATTTTATTGGACGAACAATTGAACATTCAATTATGGAATAAATGGTTAGTCAAGCATACAGATAAAAGTGAAGAAGAGGTTAGAGGTTTACCAATAACAACAGTTGTTCCACGTTTGGATAAAAAGATATATGCCGATATGTTTGAGAAGGCATTGTTAGAGGGACAAAAAAGCTTTTGCTCAGCAGCGATGCATCAATATTTTGTGGAAAGTAATTACTCGAAAATGAAGCTGCCTCGTCAAAATATTTTAATTCAGCATATACGAGTAGAGAATTTCTCGTATATAATGATAGAACTTTATGATGTATCTAATCATTATAAACGCATTCAAAATTTAAATAAGAATTTACAAAATTCTGTTGATTTTTCAAAAAAATTGGAACATTTTGTTTATTATGATAGTTTAACGAATTTACCAAATCGGAAATTTGTATTGGACCGTTTAGAGCGTTTAACCGAAGAAAAGGATAAGGTATTTTCACTATTTTTTATAGATTTGAATGGCTTTAAAGCTGTAAATGACCAACATGGACATCTACAGGGCGATCTATTACTACAAATGTTTGCAGAACGGTTCAAGCAATTTACTCAAAAGCAGGAAGTTTTAGCACGACTTGGCGGAGATGAATTTGTGTTATTAGTTGAACATATAACCACGGCAAATGCAGTTGAACAGTATATAGCCAAAATAAATGAGTTATTACGGGAGCCGTTTATCATTGAGGAACAGCAAATTGTGATTTCAGCAAGTATTGGCTGTGCGCTTTTCCCACAAGATGGGGCTACAGCGAAGCAATTATTGAAGGTAGCAGATTATCAAATGTATCTTCAAAAAGCAAAGAAATAACATAAAAGGATGCTATTTGAAAAGGTGATACTAAAACAGCCAGACTATTGAAGTTGTTTTGTAAGTGGATGCGTTTGTGCAAATGAAATACCCTATAGATAGAATTTTTGTCTAATCTATAGGGTATTTTTTATTTTAGACTAGAACCTTTTTAGTACGCATTATGCACTTTCTTTTTTTCTTCACGAATAATAGCCCACTGTTCTTTAGCCATATCAATAATTTTTGCCTCACCAGCACTTTGTTTTTCAATGACCCTCGAAAAGAAGCGTGTTGCATTTTCAATATCTCCGATTCTTCTTGATAGTTCAGCGATCATATACATAATTCGTATATCTGACATTTGCGTTGAGCTGTAATCCCCAGCTGAATAAGAATCCATATAGTAATCTCGGGCCATTGTCATAAAACGTTGCTCTTGGCCTTCGTTTTTTAGTGAACGATATAGCCATGCAAGACGTAATGTAAGCCCAGCTATAGCGACAAATTTTTCTTTTTTAATTGTACCGCAAAGGAACGCTAATTTATAAGCTTGTATTGCTTGGAATACAGTACGTTCTCCCTTAAAATCATGGTGTACCCATTTTTCTGTAATTTGCGTGCGAATTTCATCTTGCGTGCCAGGGGCAAAATATTTTGAAAAGTCTTCAGTAAATGAAAATCCGCAATGCTCACAAACAAATACATTATAATAAAGGGCGTTTACACCGTCTGCATAAATAGGATGAAAATCTGTTTCTGTATGATCTACTTTAATGAATTTAGAGCGTACTTTTAATGTTGGAAATTCTTTTTTGCAATGAATACATTGAATGTTTTTTTCGTAATAAGGTGAAATCTCCATATTTTATACCTCTTTCATCGACTGATTATAACTATTATACCAATGTGAATTTGATAAACATGGATAAAAAATACTAAAAATGTGAAAAATATTAGAATTTTTACTGAAAATCCTTTTGGAGCTGAATGTTTGTCATACAATAGTCAAAATTGATATGATAATAAATAAGAAGGAAGGTGATTGGGATGACAAGTAAAAAAATAATTGAAGTTACTGAAGCGGCTGTCTTTCATATTAATGAAATGATGGAGCACAATGAAGAACGAGGTTCGTTTCTACGTGTAGTTGTTAATGGTGGCGGATGCAGTGGCCTATCATACGGTATGCATTTTGATAAAGAGAAAAAAGAAGATGATTTTGAAGATGTACAGCATGGTTTAACAATTCTTGTTTCCCGTGAAGATGCGCCGATTGTGATGGGGACAAAAATTGACTATAAGCAATCGCTAATGGGTGGTGGCTTCACGATCGACAATCCAAATGCGATCGCATCATGCGGCTGTGGCACGTCTTTCAAAACGGCCAAACGTGAAGGTACACCTGAGATTTGTGATTAATGACTTTCAGCAAGAAAGTTGATAAGGGATTGTAAATAACAGTAGAGAATGGTGTGCACACAATCCTTGGAATGAGTGAACACAGCTCTAAATACATCAATTTAGGGTTATAGATACCAAGCCTTTTTGATTTGTATGTTGCGAAAACATAACGAATTGAGGAGGCTTTTTTGTATGGTTTTGAAAAAAAGAAACGTACGGTAATTGATAAAATGGCAATGGGGAAGGAATATCCAAAGATTAAGAAAGAACAGGCTATAGGCTTTTATGCTGAGAAAGCAGGGAGGCGTTGTGAGAGCGCAAAAAGGACTTGCGTGTGATTTTATGCACAAGTCCCTTGATTGATGTGTGATGGCAATTCTCTCGTTGTTGAATTAGGGATAATAGCTCTTGTTATTGATTTAAATTTTCTTTGCATTTTTAATTGCTTAGTTGTTGTAATAGCAAACCAAATTATAAAAATAATTGGAACTATGTAAAATAACAATCCGAAAATCGAGACAAAGCTAAATATTATATCTCCTGAATTTAAACTATTCATAACTCAAATCTACCTGCCTTTTCTTAACTAACTTAAAATGCTATCCATAAAGAAATCATACCATAGTAGAGTTTTAGTTGGTAGGAAAATGGAAAAAGTATAACGAGATAGATTGACCGTACCCTGAAGCGATACGAGCGTGTCTAATAACCGTAACAGGCAGTCATTAATCATGAAACATTTAAAGACACAGTTATCAGGGAAGTAAAAGAGGAAACTGGAATTGAAATCGAAATTATCAAATTGTGTGGCGTTTCACAAGAAATAAAAAATAGTGTTTGTAATATGTGGTGGTTAGGAACTCCTATTGGCGGTGAGTTACAAACGAGCTGAGAAAGTTTAGAGGTCGGTTTTTTTGATGTTGGGGAGGCATTGTTTTTAATAGAAAATGAATACTTTAAACAAGAGTTATTACGTTGCTTAAACAATGGAGCAGAACCTTTTTATATTTCTTTTTAAATATGAGATAAGCCACGATTTCTTTAATCGTGGCTTATTAATGTACAACCAATTCACAATTAGTGAAGTTGTGTTAATACATAATCATAAATTTCATCGGAAGATTTATTAAGAGCTATGGAAAACTCTGAAAAGATAGTATCTTGTAAAGATTGCAGTAATTTTTCTTCTTGGTTAGGGAATTTTTTTTCAATCGCACTATATTCGAGCTTTTTTCGTAACAATGTGTTTAAAAGATTTGCTTGTTTTTGGCGATTACCTGATTTAATTATTTCTAGATGAAATCTCAATCGATGAGTGCTTTGTTCAATCCATTCCACGCCAGGTGATGTGAATGAATGTAAAATATTGAGTGCTTCTTCTTTTTTAATAATGTTTCTAAGCTGTTTTTTTGAATTGTCAATAGGGGTACGAATGACTAATTGTGGTTCATTTAGTGGTTGTAAAACGTAATATGATTTAGTAATGTCGTTAAAGGTTTGTTCACAAATATCTTCAATAGAACAAAGTCCATGTGATGAATAAATGACTACATCGCCAACATTGTACATGTATATTCCCTCCAACAAACTATATTGTCAACTTAGTTGACTAAATTTATTGTAAGCAATTAAAAGGTTTTTGTCAACTTAGTTGACGATTGCTGCTGTTTTTTGTATATTAATAACGAAAAATAGGAAATGAAGGTGAACTAGTTGAAGGACGAATTGCAGAATCGAGATGTCATTGATTTGTTGAGCGAACGTCACGAACTACTTCGAAGACTTGCTGAAGAGAAGTGGAATAAGCATAACGATATTTATATATCAAATTCGGAATGGTATATTTTGGGTATAATTTATAAAAAACAACTTACGATTTCAGATGTAGCTAAAAATGTTAAATTTTCAAGACAAGCAACCCATAAAATAATAAAGAGTTTGGAAGTTAAAGGGTTGGTGACAGTTACGAGTGTCGAACATAGTAAAAAACATAAAGCTATTCGTATGACTGAATTTGGTGAAGATTGCTTTGAAAAAAATCAATGTTGTAAAGCAGAAATAGAAAAACAGCTGGTCAATACAATTGGAGAAGATCAGGTCATCAGATTAAAAAATATATTAAAAATTAATTGGGATATCGAGCAGCTGGAAGCGTAAGTATTCGTTGTTCAGGTATGGAAAATGTTCAGTGCACATGAAAAACACAGCTTATAATATGAAAAGGTAGGGTACATCTTAGCATGTAAGCTACATAGGAAAATTTCACTAGCTCCTTTCGACTTACTCGAAAGGGGCTTTTTTAACTTCTTTCAGCAGAAGTTAAAGCCTCCAGCCGATTCTGGACGTAATTATGCCGAGGCATAATTGATAATCGTTACTTTACCTTCTCGCGTTCTATAAATGTAGCACCATTTTCATTTGCTAAATTGTAAATAGAACTCTTTTCTTCCATGCCAAATTGTCCGTTTTCTTCAATAACAAACTTTTCGTTATTTTTCGTTTGGAAATAATAAGTGCCTACTGTACCTGTTTCATACTCATAAATGACTTCCTTAATATCCTGCCATTCATATGTAGTTTTATGGAGATATTCTTTGAAAACAATTTGTGTATTCTGTATAGCGATATAACTTAAAAGAGAAAAATAGCCTAAAACCAGACCGCTCACGATTGTTATAATCGTAATCAAATAAGTGTATTTATTTCTTTTGAACCCAAGTATGATCAACGTTAAAATAATTAGTGTAATTGCTAGGAAAAGCATAGTGAAGTTGCTTATTGGAGTGATCAGCACGATAGTATCTCTACTAAAATAAAATGTTTGGGAAATCGTAAATGGCAACATGAAAACAATGATGGGTGATAGTAAAAGCAACGCTATCGCAAAAATAAAAAGCTTCCCATTAGGTGATAATTCGTTTAACATAAAACTTCCTCCTTTAAATAGAGTGAATATTCTACATTTTAAATTAGTGTAACATATTTCCAAAAAATGGAGTACGTGCATACTTTATGTTTGAAAGTGAAATGTAACCATAAAATTCTGAATTAATACTTCTATATATGGAAAATTGGCCGTTATAATAGTGATATAGAGGTGAAGATGATGAAAAAAGACAGAGGAAAAGTTTGGTTAGGTGTTGCAGGTGTTACAGTAAATGAGTTAGGACAATGGCTAGTTGTCAAAAAGGCATATAGCGGATTAAAGGGAAGATGGTCATTGCCAGCTGGTTTTGTCAATGCTGGTGAAACAGTAGATGAAGCTGTTGTTCGCGAGTTAAAGGAAGAAACGGGTATTGATTGCTACGTATCAGGCTTAATTGGTTTTCGAACGGGTGTGATTCGTGGTGACATTAGTGATAATATGGCGATATTTTATTGTCGGATGAAAGATGAGCAGCAGAAGATTTGCATTCAGGAAAATGAATTATTAGAAGCGCAATGGATGTATCCAAAGGAGCTCGCTCAAGACGAAATGACATCAGTGATGTTAAAGGAAATGGCATCTAACCAATTTGAAAAGCACCAATTAGAAGGGATTGAAGGGATTAATCCAGGAGATGTCTTTGGTTATTCTTCTTATAAATTGTTCTTTAAAAAATAAAGTGATAGAGGGGGAAACCTATGATGGAGCTATTTTTATTTATGTTAGAGCGAGTGGGGCTAATCATTGTGTTTGCCTTTTTAATGTCAAGATGGCGCCTCTTTCGGGGAGTGCTCTTTCAGGATCAAGGGGTTAAGGAAAAAGTTTGGCTCATTATTATTTTTAGTGCTTTAAGTATAGTTAGCAGCTATACAGGAATAAAAATCGAAAGTGGGTCCATTAACCCTTTAAATCAAATGATACATAGCACTATAAATGCAGAGGAAGCCATAGCGAATACGAGGCTAATTGGCGTAGCGATTGCTGGTATTTTTGGTGGGCCACTTGTTGGTGTTAGCGTGGGGGTTATTGCAGGGATTCATCGTATTACCCTTGGCGGTTTTACAGCGGTTGCCTGTGGTGTTTCGACAATACTAGCAGGATTCATTACAGGTAGTTTAAGTAAGCAATTGAAAATTCGTCAAACCTTCTCCTATAAAAAAGCTGTTATCATCGGAATTTGTGCAGAGACTTTACAAATGATTGTTATTTTACTAATGGCAAAACCATTTGAGCAAGCTTTGCAATTAGTTTCTTTAATAGCGCTACCGATGATTTTTATGAATGCCTTTGGGATTTTAATTTTTTTCATTATTATCAAAACTTTTATTGATGAGGAAGAGCGCACAAAAGCATTACAAACACACCAGGCCTTTTCTATTGCCCAACAAACAATTGACCATTTTCGTAAAGGGTTAAACGAAGAATCCTGCCGAACGGTTGCGGAAATTATTAAAAGAGAGATTGAGGTTGATGCAGTCGCGATTACAGATACAAATGGGATTTTAGCACATGTAGGAGTAGGCGAGAACCATCATGTCATTCATCAAGAGATAATGACGGCTTTAACGAAACGGGTATTAGTAGAAGGACGCGTTATTACAGCGACGTCCGCAATAGAAATCAGTTGTCCACATGAAGATTGTCCGTTAAGAGCTGCGATTGTCTTACCTTTAAAAGTACAGCATAAAACGGTAGGTACCTTAAAGCTATATTTTATCAATGTTTCTTCATTAACAGGGGCCAAAAAGGAGCTTGCTGAGGGCCTCAGTCGACTATTTTCCTCGCAGCTTGAATATGCTGAAATTGAGCAACAAAGAAAGCTATTAAAGGATGCCGAAATTAAAGCGCTACAAGCACAGGTTCATCCTCATTTCTTTTTTAATAGTCTTAATACTATTTCAAGTTTGATCCGAACGGATGCTGATGAGGCTAGAGCATTATTGATAAAGCTTAGTACATTTTTTAGGAGTAATTTGCAGGGCGCTCGTCAAATGCTGATTCCGTTAAAAAATGAAATTGACCATGTGGAGGCTTATTTGTCGATTGAACAAACAAGGTTTCCGAATCGCTATGATGTACAATTTCACTTGGATGAATCACTTTTTGACGTACAAATTCCCCCATTTACCTTACAGCCACTTGTTGAAAATGCCATTTATCATGCCTTTAAAAATCGTAAGGAAGGCAAAATTGATGTTAAGGTACAGCGAATTAATAATAAGTTATTGTTGTTAACGGAGGATAATGGCTGTGGGATGAGAAAAGAGCAGGTTAAACAGCTTGGCAAAACGATCATGCAATCCGAGCAAGGAACAGGGACAGCTTTATGGAATATCTATCAGCGTATTCATGAAATTTATGGAATAGAGGCAGATTTTCACATTTCAAGTACGTTGGATGTTGGCACGAAAATTATGATCCAACTGCCGTTAAAAGCCACAAGATGGGAGTAGAGAAATGTTAAATGTCTATATTGTAGATGATGAACCGTTAGCAAGGGCTGAATTGCGATATTTATTGGAGCAAACTAAGTTAGTCCAGATTATTGGAGAATCGGAGGATCTGGAGGACATGCTGCAGGATCGTAAGTTTGAGCAGATTGATTGTGTGTTTCTAGATATTCAGTTAGGCGTAAATAATGGCCTTGAATTAGCAAAACAGCTGCAACAAAACATACTTAAACCTGAAATTATTTTTGCTACTGCTTATGATGAGTATGCATTGCAGGCATTCGAAGTGAACGCCTTTGATTATATTTTAAAACCATTTGAGCAAGAGCGTGTACAAAGTGCAGTTGAAAAGCTGGTGACCAAAAGAAGAGCGACGCAAGCTAAAACGATGGAGAAATTAAAGCATTTACAATTGGACAAGCTTGATAAATTTACAGTTTATGTGAATGATCGAATCTTGCTTATTAATATACAGGAAATTTTATATTGTACATCTGAAGATAGTAAGACGATTGTTGTCACTGAGAAAGGGAGATATTTTGCTTCAGAGTCGTTAGCTACTTTGGAGAAAAAACTCACTTTAAAAGGTTTTGTGCGTGTCCATCGGGCATTTATCGTCAATTTAGAACATATCGAAGAACTGGAGCCTTGGAGTAGTGCTAAATACAATTTGATTTTGCATAATAGACATTCGATACCTGTCAGTAGGCTTTATATGAAAGATGTGCGGAAGATCTTTCAGCTATCAAAATAACTGCATTTCAACGGTAGAAAACACCCTTTCAACTTAAAATTCTGACATTTCGGTGAATTTTACGAATAATCGTTTAATTCATTTGCTATGATGTGGAAAACGTAAAAGGAGTGATAACATGAATGCTATTACAATTGTAATAGGTTCCATTTGTGTACTGATGATTAGCTATCGTTTGTATGGCATATTTTTCACAAAGAAGGTACTTAAGATAAAAGATGATACGCCCACCCCAGCACACGCTATGGAGGATGGTAAAGACTATGTTCCGACGAATAAATGGGTGACATTTGGGCATCATTTTGCAGCGATTGCAGCGGCTGGACCGTTAGTTGGACCTATTTTAGCTGCACAATTTGGGTATTTGCCAGGGCTCCTTTGGCTGTTAATTGGTGCAGTAATCGGTGGTGCTGTACATGATGCAGTTGTGTTATTCGCTTCTATGCGTCATGGTGGAAAGTCGTTATCAGAGGTAATGAAAAAGGAATTAGGTCCTGTTGCAGGATTCTGTACAGGCCTTGCAATGCTTTTCATCATAACAATTACAATGGCCGGGTTATCGATGGTTGTCCTTGGTGCGTTAGAGCGAAATCCATGGGGAACTTTTGCGGTAGGGATCACTGTTCCGATAGCAATGCTTGTTGGTATTGCCTATCGTAAAACAGGGAATTTACTTGTTACATCGACAGTTGGCTTTATTTTGTTAATGGTTGGTGTGTTTATTGGACCGATGATTCAAGGGACAGCATTTGGTGATTTTTTAACGTTTGACCGTCATACTTTAGCTATTATTCTACCTATCTATGCATTCTTTGCGGCGGCTTTACCTGTTTGGCTCTTATTAGCGCCGCGTGATTATTTAAGTAGTTTCATGAAAATTGGCGTATTTATTGCGTTAATCATCGGAGTCTTTTTCGTAAACCCAATCATTCAATTCCCACCAATTACAGAGTTTATTCATGGTGGCGGTCCAGTAATTGCTGGTCCAGTATGGCCATTTGTCTCCATCACTATAGCTTGTGGAGCTATTTCTGGCTTCCATGCTTTTGTAGGCTCTGGGACAACGCCGAAAATGATTGATCGTTGGGAAGATATTCGTGTAGTTGGTTTTGGTGCCATGCTCGTAGAATCTTTAGTAGGGGTAATGGCTTTAATTGCAGCAACGGCCCTTCATCCAGCAGATTATTTTGCGATTAATTCAGCCCCAGCAGTCTTTGCTACATTAGGGATGGAGCCGGTTCATTTACATGCATTAGCTGAAAGTATTGGGATGGATTTAGAAGGGCGTACAGGTGGAGCTGTAACGCTAGCCGTTGGAATGACTGATATTTTCACGGGGATTCCTTGGTTTGCTGAACTGTCTTCTTATTTCTATCAATTCGTTATCATGTTTGAAGCGGTCTTTATTTTAACGGCTATTGATGCTGGGACACGTGTAGCGCGCTACTTAATTCAAGATTTTGGTGGCAATGTATACAAGCCGTTGAAGCGTACAAATTGGCTTCCAGGTACAATCTTTGCAAGTGCACTTGCATGCTTTATGTGGGGCTATTTATTGTATTCAGGAGATATCAGTTCGATTTGGGTATTATTTGGCGTTTCGAATCAGTTAATGGCGACAATCGGTTTAGTATGTGGTGTAACAATAGTATTAAGAGTTGCAGATAAGCGAATCTATGCCTTAACATGCTTTATCCCATTAGCCTATTTATATGTCACAGTAAATGTAGCGGGCTTTTGGATGATTAAAAATGTTTATTGGAATACAGCAGCCGCTGGTTACAATGTGTTAAATGGTGTATTGTCAGTCATTATGTTAATGTTAGGCTTTATCATTGTTATTGCTGCCATTAAAAAATGGGCAGAGCTTTGGAAGTCACCAAAGTTTTTATTATCACAAACAGTTTCATAATGAAAAGCAAGAAACTATTGAAAATTAGTCCATACTAGTTTTCAATAGTTTTTTTTATTTATTTGCGTTTCTTAAATATGACGAACAAGCGAAATCACGGATATGTTCATTGAAAGCGTTGTAGTAATCATGTAAACTAATGAGAGGAAAACGGAGGTTATACATACATGGATGGTCCAGTTTCATTAGTACAGTTAATCATTTCAATTGTGTTATTTTTCGTCATGTTCTTTGGTATCGGATTTTTATTGAATATGCTTCTGCGAATGACATGGTTAATGGCGATAGTGTATCCAATTGTTGTTATCTTTATTGTCGATGATGTAAGCTTTTTAGATTATATTTTCAAGCCAGGTTCCGCATTCCCAGCACTTTTAGATAAGTTACAAGCGCTGCAATTTGTAGATATTGCAATCTTATCTGGTGGCTTTGCCGGTTCAATAGTTGCGGGAATTGTCATGATTTATTTACGTAAAAGTGGATATCGAATGTTTTAACTTTTTTCAGCAGGTAAACATCCGCTGAAATAGAGGAACTCAGGCTAAGAACTTCACATCCTGTGAAAACGCCTGAGTGACCAACATCGTGTTGGCCTAAAGCCTCCGGCGGATGTCATGGAATCGGCTTTGTGCTAGCACAAAGCCGATTCCAGACGCAATTATGCCGAGGCATAATTGATCTTATTTCAGTGGGTGTCCAAACATCTGCTGATTTTTTTTTGAATTTTTCCGATAAATCTTGAAAAGTTTCCTATAAAATCACAAAAGTTTCCGATAAACTGTGAAAAGTTTCCGATAAATCACAAAAGTGTTCCGATAAATAAAAAAACACAGCCTCAACATGAGGATGTGTCTATATTTCACAAAATAAATTGGTATGTGATGATGGCGATAAAAACTCCCGTTAATGCTCCAAAAAATACCTCGCTCCGTTTATGGCCTAGCAATGTTTTTAGCTCTTCCATTTTTTCTTGCCCATCCAATTGTGGCCATTTTTTCAAATCATGAAGCAATGTTTGAAAGTCCTTACGCAGTTGATTTAATACAGCTGCATGTTGACCTGCCTGATAGCGTACTCCACTCGCATCATACATGACGATAAATGAAAACATAGCGGCTACGGCAAAAATTGGGGAATCTAATCCTGTTTCATAGGCAATAGAGGTTGTTAGTCCTGTTACGGAAGCGGAGTGTGAACTCGGCATACCCCCGGTGGAAGTAAATAATCCCCAGTTAATCTTTTTTGTCATTAAAAAATGAATAGGGATTTTTACAAATTGTGCAAAGAGAACTGCAAAAAGGGCAACGAGTAAAGGGGTATTTTGAAGTAAACTCATAATCATCACAACCTTCACTTATAATTGCTTTTATTATAACATTCATTATTTTCTAAAAGCCAAATATTACGCGTTTTCTGAAACTTAGGTATAATAGAATATTGAATGGAGGAATTTAACATGCATATTGTAAAAGAAGCAAAAACATATGAAACGATTTCTACTGAAATGTTAGTAGTAGGAGTCTCTAAACATCGTGAGCAAATGCAGGATTGGGCAAGCTTTTCATCATTTTACGGAGAATCCCTTGATGAGTGGATTGGTACAGGGGATGTATCTACTGAGCTAAAAAATGTTACGAAATTGCCATTCTTGAAGGGACACGCAAGTCTTAAACGCATTTTATTTGTTGGTTTAGATGAACGTAAAAACTTAACAGAAGGCGATGTTCGTGCAGCATTTGGATTGGTTGGTAAGGAATTAAAAGCGTTAAAGGTTAAAGAATATTCAATTTGGCTTGAGTCGTTTACGACAGAGTCGATTACAGTAACAGATGTTGCATTTTTAGCTGGTGAAGGAACAAGTCTTGGTTATTATTCAATTCCTCATTACAAAACAACATCAAATGAAGTAGATAAACGTATTGACGCTGTTCATCTTGTGACGACTGCTGATGATTTAGATGAAGTGGTAGCAAGCTTTGAAGTTGGCGCTATTTATGCAAATGCAGTAAATGAAGCGCGTAGCTTAATTAATTTACCACCAAACTTACTGACAGCGACAGACTTAGCTAATTACGCAGAGTCTCTTGCAGTCGAGTACGGTTTTGAAGTTGAAATTTTAGATAAAGCACAATTAGAGGAGCTTGGTATGGGTGGTATTTTATGTGTCAATCAAGGCTCCCTTGAAGAACCTCGTTTAATCACATTAAAATATAAAGCGACTGAAGATTTTGATGATCCAATTGGCCTTGTCGGCAAGGGGGTTACGTATGATACAGGTGGTTATTCTTTAAAGCCAAAAGATGCAATGGTAGGCATGAAGGGTGATATGGGCGGTGCGGCAGCAGTGCTAGGTGCCATGAAAATCATCGGTGAATTACGTCCTAATAAAAATGTCGTAGCAGTTATTGGTTCTACCGATAATATGGTATCTGGCACAGCATTTAAGCCGGACGATGTTATTACGACATATAGTGGTAAGACGGTAGAAGTTTTAAATACCGATGCAGAAGGACGTTTAGTATTAGCAGATGCTACTACATATGCTAAACAACAAGGAGCTACTTCCCTGATCGATGTTGCAACGTTAACAGGTGGAGTGATTACAGCACTTGGTATGGATAAAACAGGTGCACTTTCTAATGACGATGAATTCTTTGCTGCTTTCATGGAAGCTGCTCAGGAGACTGATGAATTTGTTTGGCGCATGCCTTTAACAGAAAATGATAAAAAACGAATTCGTAAATCCGACGTCGCCGATTTAAATAATTCTCCTGGTCGTGATGGACACATGATTTTTGGAGGAGGCTTTGTTGGTGAGTTTGTTGGTGATACACCATGGATTCACCTAGATATTGCAGGAACGTCAGATGCGATTGCTATACATGACTTAGGCCCAAAAGGTGGTACAGGTGTAATGGTACGTACACTAGCAAATTTTGTGCAACGTTTAGGAGAAGAAAAATAGAATAGGCGATAGACATGTGATATATGTATCCTCCTACATAAGATAGAGTAAAAAAGGGAGGAAGCTTATGACATTTTTCGGAGGTTATCCAGGAGGCTTTTGGGGTGGGCCGTTTTACCGACCATTCCCACCGTTTTACGGACCAGGGTTTTACGGACCACCGTTTTTCGGACCACCGTTTTTCAGACCGGGTCCATTTAGAGGTCCATTTAGAGGCCCATTTAGAGGTCCTCGTAGATTTTAATTTAAACAAAATAGATCTCAAAAAAACCAGATGTCAGCAAGTGACACCTGGTTTTTTCCTTTAATAGGGTAAATTTAAGAAAAATCATTTTCTAGGCATTAAATAAACTGTTGACAGAATATACTATATTATATATTATTCTTATTATATTACTAAGGATTAAATACGTAGCTGACTAGCAAACTAGAGGCTCAAATTATTCACAGACATTGCTCTGCCTATGAATAATTTGAGTCTTTTTTTCTATCTGACAAGAAGGAGTGAAATCAAATGGGAAAAGTTTTTATAGTGGGTGCTGGTCCTGGCGATGTGGATCTTATCACGGTAAAAGGATTGCGGTGTATCGAATGTGCAGATGTCATCCTGTATGACAGACTCATTAATAAGAATCTACTATCCTATGCTAAACGAGAGGCTAAGCTCATCTTTTGCGGTAAGCTACCTCAGCAGCACACCATGATTCAAGAGCAAATTAATCAATCACTTGTCAGCTATGCACAGCAAGGGTTGATAGTGACGAGATTAAAGGGAGGCGATCCATTCGTTTTTGGAAGGGGGGCTGAGGAAGCAGAGGTGCTAGCTCAGCATAATATTCCATTTGAAATTGTGCCTGGCATTACTTCAGGGATAGCAGCGCCTGCTTATGCAGGGATTCCTGTTACACATCGTGACTTAAGCTCAAGTTTTGCAGTGGTCACTGGACATATGAGAGAGGGCAAGGATGATGCCATTCGATGGGAAAGTCTAGCAAAGGGGATTGATACGATTGCTATTTATATGGGGGTTGGTAACCTTCCCTATATCCGTCAGCAGCTGCTTAAGTATGGGCGTGATCAAGAAACACCAATAGCGCTCATTCATTGGGGTACATTTTCTCAACAAAAAACAGTCACAGGTACTTTAAATAATATTGAAGAACTAGTGCAGCGAGAAAATATTCAAAATCCAAGCGTAATTGTAGTAGGGAAAGTTGTGACTTTGAGGGAAACAATTCAATGGTTCGAGCAAAACATTCCACAGCCACAGTTAGCAGAAATTTCTGTGTAAGGATGTGGGTTCATGCAAGCTATTTTATATATCGCTCATGGAAGTAGAGTAAAGGCAGGAGTAGAGCAAGCCATAACCTTTCTAAAGAGTGTACAACAGGAGATTGACATACCGATTCAAGAAATTAGCTTTTTAGAACTCGCGACGCCAACAATTGCTGAAGGTATAGCAAGCTGTATTAACCGAGGGGCTACAGCTATAGCCATCGTGCCTATTTTATTGCTAGCTGCACAGCATGCAAAGCACGATATTCCACGAGAGATTGATCAAGCAAAAAAACAGCATCCACAAGTGCGATTTACATACGGTGAGCCACTTGGTGTCCATGAACTATTAATTGATACAATACAGACTAGAATTTTAGAGGCAAGGATAACTTTTAGCAATGCAAGTGTTTTACTTATAGGTCGTGGGAGTAGCGATCCTGAGGTAAAGAGTGATTTAGCCAAAATTGCGGCAAGATTACGTGATAAATATGCTTATGAAGCTGTAGACACATGCTTTTTATATGGAATGGGTCCTACGTTTGAAGAATGGTTACAGCAAGAGAAGAATAGGACCAATCAAGTATTTATAGTGCCGTATTTGTTGTTTACTGGGATTTTGCGCCAAAGCATAACAAGGCGGTTACAAGATTATGAGAATAAGAACGTTATGTTATGTGAAAGTTTAGGCTATGACGACAATGTAAAGAAAGTTTTAGTGGAACGTATTTATCAATTATTAAGATTTACTAAGGAAGGTGTTTTGTAATGATAGATAAAAGGACTGAAAATGTAAATCTAGCATTAGATAATGTTCGCCAAATTTTAAATACTGTGAACCACGGATCAATTACATTGATAGTTCAAAATTCCTATGTGGTCCAAATTGAAAAGAAGGAAAAAATACGACTTCGATAACTTTTTTCAGCAATTGTTTTAGTCCGACAAATTATCAAGAGTAGAAAATGATACGAATACGTGAGGTGGCAAGATTGAAACTGCAAGTAGTAAATAGTCCATTTAATGAGGAGCAGGTAAAGCTATTAAATGAGCTGCTTCCTAAACTAACAGGGGAACAGAGGGTGTGGTTAAACGGCTATTTAAGTGCACCACTAGCAACTATTGATTCTGTTGTCGAAGAAGTAACGCCAATAACAAGCACCAAGACAGTGACGATTTTATATGGTTCACAAACAGGGAATAGCCAGGGATTAGCCGAAAAATATGCCTCAGCCTTGAAAGATAAGGATGTGGATGTGACCATTTCATCGTTAGCAACGTTTAAACCAAATAATTTAAAAAAGGTAACGAATCTTTTGCTCATTGTTAGTACACATGGAGAAGGGGATCCGCCTGATCAAGCGATACAGTTCTATGATTTTTTGCATAGTAAGCGTGCTCCTAAGTTAGAGCATCTTCATTATTCTGTACTAGCCTTAGGAGATAGTTCTTATGAATTTTTCTGTAAAACAGGAAAGGACTTTGATGAGCAACTTGCAAAATTAGGGGCAACTCTAATCATTCCTCGCACGGATTGTGATGTAGATTATGATGACACTGCAGCACAATGGTTCTCAGCTGTTCAGCAGGAGTTGCTGCAACAGAAGGATATAGCTGCTACATCGACTACACAAAATCAGACAACACAAGGAGACACTACATATTCTCGTAAAAATCCGTTTTATGCAGAAGTACTTGAAAACATTAATTTAAACGGCCGCGGATCAAACAAGGAAACACGCCATATTGAATTATCCATCGAAGGTGCAAGTTTCGATTTCGAACCAGGAGATAGTATCGGTATTCAACCGGAAAATGATGAAAAGCTAGTCGATGCTTTAATCACAGCGTTACAGTTTGATCCACAAACTGAGGTAAACGTCTTTGAAGAAACACTGCCATTAAAGGATGTATTGCAAAAAAAACTAGAAATTACAGTGTTGTCTAAGCCATTGTTACAAAAAATTGGTGCCTATACGATCCATCAGGAATTTACCAAGCTACTTGCAGACTCGGAATCCTGGAAGGACTATGTAAAAGGAAGAGATTTACTTGACGTTGTGGAAGACTTCACACCATTTATATGGGATGCGCAGCAATTTGTAGATTTACTACGTAAAATTCCAGCACGTCTATATTCCATTGCTAGTAGTCAAAAGGCAAATAGTGAAGAAGTACATTTAACAATTGGGAAAGTAAGCTATGAGACGAATGGACGTCAACGTCTTGGCGTTTGCTCCGGAAGCGTTGCAGAGCGTATTCAAATTGGTGAAACATTACCGGTATATGTTCATAAAAATCCGAACTTTAGATTACCAGAGCATGAGGACACACCGATTATTATGATTGGTGCTGGTACAGGTGTTGCCCCGTATCGTGCATTTTTGGAGGAGCGTGAGGAACTAGGCGTCGAAGGAAAAGCTTGGCTAATCTTTGGTGATCAACATTTTGTCACAGACTTTCTTTATCAAACAGATTTGCAGCGTTGGCTTACTTCAGGCACACTAAGTCAAATGCATGTCGCTTTCTCACGTGATACAGATAGAAAAATATATGTTCAACATAAAATTGAGGAAAATGCTGTTGCTTTTTATGAATGGCTAGAGCAAGGAGCTGTCATTTACGTCTGTGGTGATAAAAAATCGATGGCGGTTGATGTTGATGCAATAATCCATCGCGTTATTGAACAACAGGGACAAAAAACGCCAGAGGAAGCTAAAGCCTTTGTCAATGAGTTAAAACAGCAGAAACGCTATCAACGTGACGTCTATTAATAAAGGAGCGATAACAAATGACAGGGAAAATTATTTTACCTCCGCAACCAGGGAAACCTAGTGATGTAGAGCGTATTAAAACCGACAGCAATTATCTGCGAGGAACATTAGAGCGTACGATGAATAATCCATTAAGCTCAGGTATTCCAGAGGATGATAACCGTCTAATGAAGTTTCATGGTAGTTACTTACAAGACGACCGTGATCTTCGTAATGAACGTCAGCGTCAAAAGCTTGAGCCTGCCTATCAATTTATGGTGCGTGTACGTACAGCGGGCGGAGCAGCTACACCAACTCAATGGCTAGTAATGGACGAAATGGCGAGAAAGTATGGCAATGGCTCCTTAAAATTAACGACACGTCAGGCATTCCAAGTGCACGGCATTTTAAAATGGAACGTCAAAAAATATATGCAGGAAATTAATGAGGTGTTATTAGATTCTCTAGCTGCCTGCGGAGATGTGAATCGTAATGTCATGTGTAATGTGAATCCCAACCAATCCGCATTACATGAGGAAATCTATAATTGGTCTGCCAAATTAAGTGAGCATTTACTACCTAGAACACGAGCTTACCATGAACTATGGCTAGATGGTGAAAAGGTAGTTGACACTCAGGATGAAGAAATTGAACCTATATACGGTGCGCAATATTTGCCACGTAAATTTAAAATTGGTATTGCTGTTCCGCCAAGTAATGATGTGGACGTATTCTCACAAGATATAGGACTTATTGCAATTGTTGAGGAGGGTAAGCTAGTAGGCTTTAACGTTGCTGTTGGTGGAGGAATGGGCATGACACATGGCGATCATGAAACATACCCACAGCTTGCTCGTATAATTGGCTTTATCACACCTGACAAACTACTGGAAACAGCGGAGAAAATTATTACGATTCAGCGCGATTATGGGAATCGTTCGGTTCGTAAAAATGCACGTTTTAAATATACAATTGATGCAAGAGGACTTGAATGGTTTAACGAAGAACTAGCACGTCGTCTAGGCTGGGATATTCAAGAGGCTCGTCCATTTACTTTTAATCGAACAGGTGATGAGTTTGGTTGGATTAAAGGTACAGAAGGCCAATGGCATTATACATTATTTATTCAAAATGGTCGTATTAAGGACTTTGAAAATTATGAGCTTCTAACGGGATTACGTGAAATTGCGAAGGTGCATACGGGTGATTTCCGCTTAACGCCAAACCAAAATTTAATGATTAGTAATGTAACGCCGCAAAAGAAGAAAAAAATTGCTGCTATTATTGAGCAATATAACCTTACAGATGGAGCGCACTATTCTGCATTGCGTCGTAATTCGATTGCTTGCGTATCGTTACCAACATGTGGTTTAGCTATGGCAGAAGCCGAGCGTTACTTGCCTTCTCTTATTACAAAAATTGAAACAATCATCGATGAAGCGGGCTTAAACGATACAGAAATCGTTATTCGCATGTCAGGCTGTCCAAATGGTTGCTCGCGTGCAGCAATGGCTGAGATTGGCTTTATCGGTAAAGGTCCAGGGAAATATAATATGTATTTAGGAGCAAGCTTTACTGGTGATCGTCTCAATAAAATCTATCGTGAAAATATAGGTGAAGAGGAGATTTTAGCGGAGCTTCGTCCAATCCTTCTGCACTACGCGAAGGAACGTTCAGAGGGCGAGCATTTCGGAGATTTTGTTATTCGTGCTGGTTATGTAATAGCTGTTCACGACGGACGAGATTTTCATCATAAATAAACTAAGAGCCGTGTAGCAAGATATTTGCTACACGGCTTTTTTAAATGGAAAAATCTTCTGGTGTAAAGACTTTTAATTGCTTTGGTTTGACAAATACATGGTCACCAACCTTAAGCTGAAGATTAGTAAATTGTTCTTTAGTCAGTTCTGCCTCTAAAAATTCATCTATATCTTCACGACGTAGCTCAAGCTGCACGATAGGTCCGAGCAAGTGAATATGGCTTACTTTGACGGGGACGGTGCCAGATACGTTAGTTTTTTCAATATGAATATCATGGGGACGTACATAGCCTACTGCATGATCCTCTGTATGTTCCTGTACGTCAGGTACATCAATCGCTAATTCACCATGCATGAGCTTACCATTATGTAACCGTCCTTTAAAGAGATTCACATTACCTAAAAAATTATAAACAAAAGGACTCTTTGGGTTTGTGTATACGTCGTCTGGGCTACCAATTTGCTCTATCTTGCCGTTGTTCATCACGACAATTTGGTCTGCAACATCAAGTGCCTCTTCCTGATCGTGTGTGACAAAAATGCTTGTAATATGAAAATCATTGTGAAGCTTTCGTAGCCAACGACGCAATTCTTTACGCACTTTAGCATCCAGTGCTCCAAAAGGTTCATCTAATAAAAGGACCTTAGGCTCCACGGCGAGGGCTCTAGCAAGTGCAACACGCTGACGTTGCCCACCTGAAAGCTGAGTTGGGTAACGGTCAGAAAAATTTTCAAGTTTGACGAGTCGTAAAAGCTCCATCACTTTGTCCTTTATTTCTAATTTAGAAGGTCTTGTTTTACGGGGGCGTACTTTAAGACCATAAGCGACATTTTCAAAAACTGTCATATGGCGAAAAAGCGCATAATGCTGGAATACAAAGCCTACATTTCGCTCCTTTGGATGGCGGTCTATCATCGATTGACCGTCAAATAAAATCTCGCCAACATCTGACGTTTCAAGCCCAGCAATAACGCGTAGTAAAGAAGTTTTGCCAGAACCAGATGGACCGAGAAGTGCAACCAGTTCCCCTGATTGAATATGAAGTGAAACATCTTCTAAAGCTTGAAAGGAACCAAATTTTTTAGATACATTATTAATTTGAATGCTCATGTTGACAATACCTCCTTTAAACAGATGATTTTGATTTCCAAGCAACAATATCTTTAACGATAAGTGTAATAATGGCAATCACACTCATCAATGAAGCAACGGCGAAGGCTGCTGCAAAATGGTACTCATTGTATAAAATTTCAATATGAAGGGGCATTGTATTTGTCATTCCTCGAATATGCCCTGATACAACAGAAACGGCACCAAATTCCCCGATTGCCCGAGCATTACATAGTATAAGGCCGTACAATAAGCCCCATTTGATATTTGGCAATGTCACATGCCAAAATGTTTTAAAACCATTGGCACCAAGTGAAATGGATGCCTCCTCTTCAGAAATACCCTGTGTCTGCATAAGAGGAATTAGCTCCCGTGCAACAAAGGGCAACGTAACAAAGACAGTAGCAAGAACAATACCAGGCAGCGCAAAAACAATTTTAATGTCATGTTCAAATAGCCAATCCCCAAATAGTCCCTGTGAGCCAAATAACAAAATAAACACTAAACCTGCAATAACAGGAGATACTGCAAAAGGAAGATCAACGATTGTAAGTAATAGGTTTTTCCCTTTAAAGTTGAATTTTGTTAAAGCCCAAGCAGCCATAACTCCAAAGATTGCGTTTAAAGGTACTGCAATCGCTACGACTGTTAAGGTTAACTTAATAGCTGCCAATGCATCTGGATGTGTGATAGCTGCAATATATACGTCTACGCCTTTTTGAAAGGCAGTGAAAAAAATTGATACTAGTGGAAGCACAATAAAAAACACTAAAAAAGCTAATGCAATAAATGTTAGCGTATATCGGACAAAGCGTGGATCTTGTAAGGCAACAGACTTTGTCACTGCATTATTTTTCTCAGGTGCAACTTGCTGTATAAGTGTAGACTGTTCCATAAATACCTCCTAATGTACAAAGCGACGATTTGTGAGCCATTGTATGAAATTAATGCTAAATAATAGGATGAAGGACGTGACAAGCATTACTACTGCAATAGCGGTTGCACCAGCATAGTCATATTGCTCGAGCTTAGTCATAATAATTAATGGCGTAATTTCAGTCTTCATCGGCATATTCCCAGCAATAAAAACAACAGAACCATATTCTCCTAATGCACGTGCAAATGCTAATGAAAAACCTGTTAAAATAGCAGGGGCAAGCTCTGGCAAAATCACTTTACCGAAAGTTTGTAAACGAGTTGCTCCAAGACTAGCAGAGGCCTCCTCAACTTCAGTGCTAATATTTTGTAAGACAGGCTGCACAGTACGGACGACAAACGGTAGACCTATAAATGTTAGGGCAATAATGATACCAAGGGGTGTAAAGACAATTTTAAAATTGAAAAATTGACCAATCCAACCATTTGGTGCATAGAGCGATGTTAAGGTAATGCCTGCTACGGCGGTAGGTAAGGCAAATGGTAAATCGACAAGCCCATCAATGATTCGTTTAAACGGAAAGTGGTATCGTACAAGTACCCAAGCAATGATTGTGCCAAAAATAACATTTAGTAAACCAGCAGCGAGTGCAGTACTGAAACTTACCTTATAGGAAGCAACAGCGCGAGGAGCGGTCACAATATCAACAAACTCTGCCCAGCTTAAGGACATTGTATGAATAATAATCATCGATAGTGGCAATAAGACTAGCAAGCTAACATATAACATCGTAAAGCCCAGAGAAATGTGGAAACCTGGCATAATGCGTCGTGTTTTTTTATTAACAGTTAAACTACTCATGACATGCCTCCTTATTGAGGTACATAAATTTCATCAAATGTACCATCATCTTTAAAATGCTTCGCTTGTGCTTCTGTCCAACCACCGAAATCATTGATTGAAACAAGTTCAAGTTTAGGGAATTGCTCTTGATATTTTGCTAGAATTTTTTCATTTCGTGGTCGATAGTAATTTTTCGCAGCAATTTCTTGCCCACGCTTACTATATAAATGCTTTAAATAAGCCTCTGCTACTTCGCGTGTACCTTTTTTATCTACGATTTTGTCAACGATTGCCACGGGTGGCTCAGCTAAAATACTTAAAGAAGGTGTAATGATATCAAACTCATCACCAAATTCATGGAGCGATAAATAGGCTTCATTTTCCCATGTAATTAAGACGTCACCGATTTTACGCTCAACAAATGTTGTGGTAGCACCGCGTGCACCAGAATCCAGCACTTCTACATTGCTATATAAAGCGTTCATAAATTCTTTTATTTTTGTCTCATCGTTTTTATATAATTTCCCTGCATAAGCCCAAGCGGCTAAATAATTCCAACGTGCACCACCAGATGTTTTAGGATTTGGTGTGATGACAGATACATCGTCTTTAATTAAATCATTCCAGTCTTTAATACCCTTTGGATTACCTTTGCGTACTAAAAAGACAATAGTCGATGTATAAGGTGTAGAGTTGTTTTCAAATTTTGTTTGCCAATCCTTATTTAATAGGCCTCGAGCTTGGGCAATTTCATCAATATCGTAAGCTAGTGCTAGTGTCACAACATCTGCCTCTAGACCATCAATTACAGCTCGACCTTGTTTACCAGAGCCACCATGTGATTGTTTTATGGTTACATCTTGACCGGTTTCATCCTTCCATTTTTTTATAAAATCTTTGTTGAATTCCTCGTAAAGCTCACGTGTCGGATCATAAGATACATTTAATAGCTCTACAGGTTTTTTGGTATCCTGAGCACCTGTATCTTTTTCAGAAGAATTGCTACCACAACCTGTTAATGTCAGTGTTAATGCAGATATAAGTGCGAACGATTGGAAAAGTTGTTTCCTTTTTTTCATAATAAATCACTCCTTTTTTTGTCTAGAGAATACAAAAAGCCACCTACCAGTACGATTTATAATCGTCATAAGTAGATGGCCTTCAGATCCTCTGATCAGCGTTTTAGATTGGTTTGCTTCAAAGCTTAGTTATACATTAAACATATATTTCCTATTAGTCAACAAGGAATTAAAAAATAAAGTTTCTTTACCAAATCATCATCTGCAAGAATACAGTATAAAAATCTGGACTCATTGAAATGAATTTTTTTGTAAAAACCTAGTTGACTACTAGGTGTACTTTAGTATATATTGGGTAATAAGAAAAATGATTGTAGAACGAGGTAGGCAATACTAGTGAACAATCATTAAATAATAAGCTGGCTAGTCAAACTAGAGGCGTTTTAGCAAAGACATGTATATATATGTCTTTCGTTAGAACGCCTCTTTTTCGTTATGAGGAGGATTATATGCTAACATATGCAACTTGGCATGAGCCAACATTGAATTTTCAGGTAGACGAAACTTATAAGGCTGCACTAGAGGTTTTACAGTGGAGTTATGATGAATATGGTGAGGATATCGTCTATGCATGTAGCTTTGGGATTGAGGGAATTGTCTTAATTGACCTTATTTCAAAGGTGAAGCCTAATGCTACGATTATCTTTTTAGATACAGATGTTCATTTTAAGGAAACATATGAAACGATTGATAAAGTAAAAGAAAAATATCCGCAGCTGAACATTATTATGCAAAAACCAGCACTTACACTCGAACAACAAGCAGCTCAATATGGCGATGAATTATGGAGTTCCAATCCAAATAAATGCTGTGAAATTCGCAAGATTGTGCCGTTACATGAAGCGTTAGCGGGAGCAAAGGCTTGGATTTCAGGCTTGCGTCGTGAACAATCACCAACCCGACAAAATATGAACTTTATCAATCCTGACGATAAATTTAAATCTATTAAAATTTGTCCACTCATTCATTGGACATGGAAGGATGTCTGGCGGTATGTTTCAAAGCATAATTTGCCGTACAATCCATTGCATGATAAAGGCTATCCAAGCATTGGCTGCGAGCATTGTACAAAACCAGCATTTACAATGGATGATTTACGTTCAGGCAGATGGCAGGGGTCTGGTAAAACTGAGTGTGGATTACATGAGTAAAGGAGTTTTGCCATGCTTGAATATGTAGCAATAGCGATTAGTTTATTTTTTGCGATGAATATTGGTGCTAGTGGGGCGGCAGCCTCAATGGGAGTCGCTTACGGAGCAGGTGCCATCAAAAAAGCTTGGCAAGCACTGCTCATTTGCTCAGTGGGTGTTTTTACCGGGGCAGTTCTTGGAGGTGGAGAGGTTGTAAAAACAATTAGCTCCGGCATAATGCCACAGGAGTACATTACCGTAAAGATTGTCATTATTATTTTGATTTCTGCGACAAGCTCACTATTTATCGCTAATCTTTTAGGCATCCCATTATCGACGAGTGAAGTGACAGTAGGAGCAGTTGTAGGTGTAGGGATTGCCTATAAAGTGCTATATATTAAATCATTGCTTGTCATCGTATCATTTTGGGTAATAGTGCCAATCATAGCGTTTGTCATTGCATTTGTCTTTGGGAAGTGGCTGTATAAATTACGAGTCAAGGGCTTGTTAAAAGATCATCCAATATTAACGATTCTTCTTGTATTTGCTGGATTTTTCGAAGCATTTTCAGCAGGGATGAATAACGTAGCAAATGCAGTTGGACCTCTTGTTGGTGCAGGAATGATGAGTGTAACAACTGGAATATTGCTTGGTGGGGCATTTGTGGCGCTTGGCGCGATGCTGCTAGGAAAACGAGTGCTTGAAACTAACGGTAAAAAAATTATACGCTTTGAGAAGGCAGAAGGGATACTAATATCGAGTACAGGTGCACTCCTAGTCAGTATAAGCTCTATCTTTGGGCTTCCCGTGCCTTTAACACAAGTAACATCCTCTTCAATTATCGGAATGGGGATGGCCAAAGACGGGAAACAAATTTTCCATAAGCATATTGTGAAAAAAATAATCCGTATTTGGATTGTCTCGCCAATCCTTTCATTAGCCATCTCCTATTTTTTAGTACAGCTATTTTTAGAGAAAGATTTCTATGCCATCGTATTAATTGGCAGTATTATTGTTGGAACACTTGGTGTCATTAGCTTAATGCGAACAATGCGTGAAGAAGAGCGCTCAATATACGATGCGGGTGAAGGAATTTAAATACCTGGATTACATTTTGAAGGGGAGCTGATCAAATCAGAGGTAAACCCGATCACTTTTGAAGTGAAGCCGATCAATTGCAGAAGCCTCAATTTGCCTAAGATGAAAAATCAATAAAATGCGCAAATAAACTTAAATATAAAACTAAGTATTTCAAAAAAATTAGGAGGAGATTTTGATGAGTTTACAACCACATGGTGGACTA
The DNA here is from genome assembly GCF_044755845.1 of Lysinibacillus sp. NPDC092081. NCBI lineage: Bacteria > Bacillati > Bacillota > Bacilli > Caryophanales > Bacillaceae > Lysinibacillus > Lysinibacillus sp. NPDC092081. The sequence goes on along the minus strand of NZ_JBIVRU010000011.1, from coordinate 30,688 downwards.
TTAGTGCAAGCCTTTAATCCAGAGAAGGATGTAACGCATATAAATAAAGTTATTGAGCTTGATGCCATTGCACTTAGTGATTTAGAGCTAATTGCTATCGGTGGTTACAGTCCGGTTGAAGGCTTTTTAACGCAGGAAGATTATGAATCAGTAGTTGAACATACACGTTTAGCGTCAGGCGTGGTATGGAGTATTCCGATTACATTACCTGTAACAAAGGATGTAGCGGCAACATTGCAGCAGGGTGATGAGGCAAAATTAGTATATGGTGATGCTGTTTATGGCGTTATTGAAGTTGCTGATATTTATGAGCCAAATAAACGGAAAGAGTCATTGTTAATTTACGGCACGGAGGATTTACAGCATCCTGGTGTTAAAAAGATGCATGAACGTCCAAGTATTTATGTGGGCGGAAAAATTACATTAGTAAAACGTCTAGAGCAAAAGTTCCTAGCCTATTCATTTGATCCGTTTGAAACACGCCAGCTTTTTGCAGAAAAGGGCTGGAAAACAATTGTTGGCTTCCAAACACGGAATCCTGTGCACCGAGCACATGAATACATTCAAAAGGCAGCACTTGAAACAATTGATGGGTTATTTTTAAATCCACTAGTTGGAGAAACGAAATCAGACGATGTTTCAGCCGCAATACGCATGGAAAGTTACGAAGTTTTACTAAAAAATTATTATCCTGAAAATCGTGTGCAATTAGGTGTGTTTCCAGCTGCGATGCGTTATGCAGGACCAAAGGAAGCTATTTTCCATGCACTTGTACGAAAAAATTATGGCTGTACGCACTTTATTGTTGGGCGTGACCATGCAGGTGTTGGCGATTACTATGGTACATACGATGCACAAAAAATCTTTGAACAATTTACGGAAGATGAATTAGGAATTATTCCATTAAAATTTGACCATAGCTTCTATTGCAACAAATGTGAGGGCATGGCAACGACGAAAACTTGTCCACATGAAAACTCAGCGCATGTCATTTTATCGGGTACTAAGGTTCGTGAAATGTTGCGTAATGGCGAAGTGCCTCCAAGTACATTTAGTCGTAAAGAGGTTGTGGATGTATTAATTAAAGGAATGCGTCAGGAGGTTATAAAGTGAGTTCAAACATCGTTTGGCACGAAGCGTCTATTACGAAAGAGGAGCGTCGTACACAAAACAAGCATCAAAGCTTTATTTTATGGTTTACCGGTTTATCAGCATCTGGAAAATCTTCTGTGGCGAATGCATTTGCACGCCGACTCTTTGAACGTGGCAATCAAGCATTTGTCTTAGATGGTGATAATGTTCGCCATGGCTTAAATAAGGATTTAGGATTTGATGAAGCTGGTCGAAAGGAAAATATACGACGTATTGGAGAGGTATCGAAGCTTTTTGTGGAAAATGGACAAATTGTTCTAACTGCTTTTATTTCACCTTACCGAGAAGATCGTCAAGTTGTCCGTGAGCTTGTGGAAGCAGGGGAATTTATAGAGGTCTATGTGAAGTGTTCTGTTGAGACGTGTGAAAAGCGTGATCCAAAAGGTCTTTATAAAAAAGCACGTAATGCGGAAATTCCTAACTTTACGGGTATTAGTGCGCCATATGAGGAACCAGAACGTGCAGAAATTATTTTAGATACAGAAAATTACTCAATAGACGAATGTGTTGAACAGCTAACGAGTATTTTATTTTCTAAAGGATATATTTAACTTCTTTCAGCGGGTGTCCAAAAATCCGCTGAAATAGAGGAACTCAGGCTAAAAACTTCACATCCTGTGAAAACGCCTGGGTGACCAACCTCGTGTTGGCCCAAAGCCTCCGGCGGATGTCACGGAATCGGAAAGGAGTTCACAAAGGATGTTAGCCTAAAATCATCGCATCCATGCGATAACGGCTAACTGACCTGCTTCGGTAAAAACGCCACGTCCTGTGGCATTACCGAAATGACCGACATCGTTTCGGCCCTCCTGCAGGCCTAAGTACAAAGCCGATTCCAGACGCAATTATGCCGAGGCATAATTGATGTTAGAAAATATAAAAAAGATCTGCTCGATTTATTAATCGAGCAGATTCTTTTGTCTTTGTCTAAAAGTTATTTAATGCCTTGTTCTTTTTTCATCCGGTCAATTTCAGGTCCAAGCTCGTCGTGTATTGTGCCTTTCCAAGGTTTTACGCCAGCGATGTATGAGGAGCGAGTCATAATATGCCCTCCAACAGGACCTGTGATGAACAGGAACAGTATACCAAGCAAAATGCGGGGATTAAAGTGATCTTCAATAAGCCAGAAATGAAAGAATACGCCAATGAGTACGCACATGACACCGAGCGTTGCACTTTTCGAAGCAGCGTGAGCACGTGTATACAAATCAGGTAAACGGACAAGACCAATGGCTGTCACGACAATAAATAGCACCCCTACAGAGATGAAAAAGATAACTAAACTATTAGCGAGAATTGTCACGTTTAATGATATCTCCTTTCTCTATGAATTTAGAGAAAGCAACAGTACCGATAAACGATAAAATCGCTAACAATAATATAATCTCTAGGAAGAAGCTTGTTTCAACCAGTACTGAAAACAGTCCAATTAGCGAGATGACTGATACACCTAATGAATCCAATGCTACCACACGATCGGATGCAGAAGGTCCTTTAACCATTCGATAAATGACTGCAATCATTGATAAGCAAATCACTACAATCGAAGCAATAATAAACGTTGTCATGATTTACTCACCTCCAAAATCGCTTTCTCAAATGAATCTCGAATTGCTGTAATGGCTTCATCGACATCACTAATGTCGATCGCATGCACATACAAAGTTCTTGCATCATCTGATACGTGCACTACTACAGTACCAGGTGTTAACGTAATGAGACTCGATAATAAAGTAATTTCCCATTCTTCTGTTAAAACAGTAGGATAGGCAAAGAACGCAGGCTGCATATCCAACTTTGGCTTTAAGACCACTTGAAGAACTTGTATATTCGCTAACACTAACTCCTTTAAAAAGAGTAAAGTCAGTTTAATGATTGCCCATATACGGTAGACGTAAAGACGGGCAGTAAAAAATCTACGCATAATAATGAGTAATACAATACCGAGAATGAACCCAATGATAAAACCTGTTGCTGTATAATTAGAAGAAAGGAACATCCAAACGAAGGCAAGTACAACATTTAAAATAATTTGAAATGCCATATCTCTAATCCCCCTTCATTACAGCATCTATATAAATAGATGGATCACTTAATAGTTTTGCTGCATCGTCCATAAATGGAGTAATCCATTCAGAGCCTACACCATACGCTACAGTAATGAGCACTAAAAGAACAGTAGGCACAAATAGTGTGTTGTAGACTTTTTTATCGACAGTACCCGTTGTTTTTTTTTCTTCACCCCAAAAGGCATAAAGGAAAATACGAATAACAGACAATAAAACGAGAAGAGACGAAGCTAAAATAAAAATACTGCTCCATTTACTGCCTGCTTCAAAACCTCCCTGTACAATTAATAGCTTTCCAACGAAGCCACTAAGTGGAGGTATCCCTGCTAAACCAAATGCTGCAATTAAATAGCACCAACCGAGAGCGGGATATTTATTCATAAGACCGCCCATTTTTCGTAAATCAGATGTACCCGTAATGTAGATGATTATACCTATTAACATAAAGAGCGCTGCTTTTATAAGCATGTCATGAATTAAATAGAACATGGCACCTTTTAGGGATATTTCATTCATTTGAGATACACCGAATAAAATAACACCTACAGCAATGACAATATTATAGATAATGATGAGCTTCACATCATGGTAGGCAAGTGCACCGATACAGCCCGCAATAATTGTTGCAACTGCTAGTGCCATCAGTAGATCATGTGTATACGATAAATCATGAACAAAGAACAATGTATATGTTCGAGTAATCGCATAAATACCAACCTTTGTTAGAAGTGCACCAAATAGCGTTAGCACTGGTATTGGAGCTGCCGCATAAGAAGTAGGCAGCCAGAAGTATAGTGGGAAAATAGCTGCTTTTAACCCAAATACCATTAAAAATAGTACAGCTATAACAGTAACGATACCTGGCTGATTAATTTCTGCAATCTTTACTGCAATATCTGCCATGTTTAAAGTACCTACTACAGAGTATAGGTAGGCAACTGTAATAACAAAAAATGCAGATGAAATAACATTAATTAAAATATATTTAATTGAACCTTTAAGCTGTCCTTTTTCGCCCCCAAGAACAATGAGTAGATAAGAGGCCATTAACAATACCTCGAAGAACACGAAAAGGTTAAAAATATCACCTGTCGTAAATGCCCCGTTCACCCCAGTTAAAATAAACATAATCCCAGGATAATAGAAGAAGCGTTCACGTTCCTTTGTGATGGAACCAAAGCCATACCAAACAACAAAGAGGGCAATCAGCAGCGATGTTGTGACAAGCAGTGCGGATACCATATCAGAAACCATTGTAATGCCATATGGCACAGGCCAATCTCCGAATGTCACCTTTTGGATACCGTCATTTTTCACCTTTAAAAGCAGTGAAATGGCTGATGTAAGTGCGAGCCCTATACCAAGTAATGCGAATGAACGTTGGTATTTTAAGTTTTTTTGCCCAAACATTAAAATCATACCGAAGAAGAACGGAATGATAATCGGCAGTAGAAGGAAGTTATTCATCCTCATCACTTCCTCTCATTAAGCTTATATCATCTGTCTCGAGCTCCTGATAAGAACGGTAAGCAAGTACGAGGAAGAAAGCTGTTACCCCAAAACTAATAACAATCGCTGTTAAAATAAGCGCCTGTGGTAATGGGTCTGCAAAAGTTTTTGCCCCTTCCTTTAAAACAGGTGGTGCTTCTCCACCTAGCCCGCCCATCGTTAAAATGAGAAGATGAGCGCCGTGACTTAAAAGGCCTGTCCCGATAATAATACGCAATAAGCTTTTGGATAAGATTAAATAAACCGCTGCCATAAACAGAAAGCCTATGACAAACGCCATCATTATTTCCATTATTCATCCTCCCCAATCGTTTGAATAATGGTCATCGTAACGCCGACAACAACCAAATAGACACCGCTATCAAAAAGCATAGCCGTGTGTAATGACTGTTTGCCTAGAAGCGGTAAATCGAAATAATCAAAGAAATGTGTGAAAAACGGTTTACCTACAAACATTGGGAAAGCGGCTGTTGCAAGTGCTAGTAGTAAGCCAATTGCTGTTAAATACGTATAATTTATAGGTAAAACCTTACGAACTGTATTTAAATCAAAGGCAAGGACTAAGAGCACGATGGCACTTGATGTTAAAAGTCCGCCTACAAAGCCGCCCCCAGGTGTGTAATGACCAGCAAGAAAAATATGAATGGAGAAGAAGAAAATAATGAAGAACACAAACTTTGTTGTAAATTGTAAAATCACATCATTTGTTTTCATGTGTTTTCTCCTTTCTATTCATGCGTAGCTTAATCATTGCTAAAATGGCCATTCCAGCAATAGCTAGCACTGTAATTTCAAATAATGTATCAAAGCCACGGTAGTCTACTAAGATAACGTTAACAATGTTTCCACCGCCGGCTTTTGAATAAACGGTTTCTTCATAATACTTCGAAATAGTTGGAATCAATTTTTGCGAATGTGCGGACAGTGCTAAAAGCGTAACCATAACACCGACTGCAATGGAAACAATCGCTCGATTTAATTGGAATCTCATCCGTTCTTCTCGTTTTCCAAGCTTAGGTAGATGGTAAAATGCCATTAAAAATAGCGCAACAGAAATCGTTTCAATGACAAGCTGTGTTAATGCTAAATCAGGAGCATTAAAAATAACGAAGAATAATGCCACTGTGTAGCCCACAGCGCCAAGACCTATAATCGCTGTTAAACGTGACTTTGCTAAAATTGTAATGGCCGTTCCAATTAGTAAAACCACAACTAAAATAATCTCGTATGGATTAATAGGAGCAGTATTTTGGAATGAGACTGTAAAGGCATTCTTCACAAATAAAGAACCGATTACAATCGCCGCAATGCTACTAAACATATATAGCAGGTAGTGACGCATAGAGCCTGTCATATAAAGACGTGATACACGATTTAATCCAACATCTAGTCCGAGCATAATTTTGTCGTATGCATTATTTAACGTTAAAGCTCGAGGGAATTTTTGATAAATGCCCTGCCATTTCGGTAACGATACAAACAATAGAACCCCAACAAGTACTATGCCAAATGTCATGAGTAATTCAGGTGTAATTTCACCATGCCAAGCTGCCACATGAATATCAATATCCTTTGGAGAATCATATAAGAATGGCTGAATAGCTTGTACTGCTGGCTTTACAAAAGTATCCCCAACTAGGTTCGGAATAAAGAATATTGTTACGACTAATGCTGCTAAAATCATCGGCGAAATCAGCATGCCAATCGGTGCCTCGTGAGGTTTATGAGGTAATTTTTCTGGTTTATATTTACCAGTAAATGTTCTGAAAACAAAATAAAAGCTATAGACAAATGTAAATATACTAGCAATCCAAGCGACAATCGGGAAGAGTGCTCCCCATGTATCAAAGCCGAAAAATTCAAAATTTTGCAGTGCAAGCATTGCAGTTAAAAACATTTCCTTACTTAAGAAGCCGTTAAATGGCGGTAGACCAGCCATTGATAAGCTTCCGACTGCCGCGACTGTAAAGCTAAGCGGCATAATACTCATTAAGCCACCGAGTTTACGAATATCACGTGTACCTGTTTCATGATCGACAATACCTGCAATCATGAATAGGCTTCCTTTAAACGTTGCATGGTTGATCAGGTGGAAAATAGCCGCAAAGGCAGCAAATTTAATAGTATCTGTTGCCCCATTGCCATGAAACGCTAAAGCACTAGCGCCGAGCAATGACATAATAAGTCCAAGCTGACTCACTGTAGAGAAAGCAAGGATTCCTTTTAAATCTGTTTGCTTCACTGCAAAGAACGAACCCCAGAATAGCGTTAAGATACCTACGCCTGTAACGAGCCATACCCAAAGTTCAGAAACAGCGAAAATCGGTGTAAAGCGTGCAACTAAATAAATACCTGCCTTTACCATTGTTGCAGAGTGAAGGTATGCACTTACTGGTGTTGGCGCTTCCATTGCATCTGGTAACCAAATGTAGAATGGGAATTGTGCAGATTTCGTAAATGCTCCTAGAAGTATTAAAACGAGCGACCAGGTGAACAGCGGATGCTGCACTAAACTAGGTGCTATGACAATAAGTTCACGGATTGAATACGTTCCTCCCATTAAATAAAGAAGGATGAATCCTCCTAACATCATTAAGCCGCCACCGACTGTAATCATCATTGACTTAAGTGCACCAAATCGAGAGGCATCACGGTTATACCAATAGCCGATCAGTAAAAATGATGAAATAGATGTTAGCTCCCAAAAGAAGTACAGAGAAATTAAATGATCTGACTGTACTACTCCTAGCATTGCGGTCATAAATAATAATAGGTAAACATAAAAATTATGTAATTTTTCTTTATGTTTGTCTAAGTAAAAAATAGAGTAAAGTACGACCAATGAGCCAATTCCAGTAATCAGTAGTGAGAATAGCAAGCTAAGTCCATCTAAATAAGAAACGATGGAAATATCAAGCGATGGAATCCAAGGAAGCTCTTGAAGAAATACTTTACCATCTGCTACTTTTCCGATATAAGATGCGTAAATAATCGCGAGTGTAGCAGGTACTGCAAGAACAAACCAGCCTGTGTGAATATTTTTAATGCTTTTATATAAAAGTGGCACAAATATTGCAGCAAGCATCGGAATGAAAATATAAAGTACTTGTAACAAAAAAATCCTCCTTTATGCAGGTAAGTATGATAAGTATAACGCACTTTTTGTATGAATGCATATGCACTCATAGGATTTAGCTTGCGATAGTGGAAGAATTTTGGCTATATTATAAATAGGAAGTTATCAAGAAAAAATAGAGGAAAAAATTTTTTATGAAGAACCCTTATATTTATGGTTATCTACCATTAATTACAATTTTATTGTTTAGTTTGACATTTGGGATGTATGCTGTAAGTGAATCGTTGCAAGTTTTTCATGCAATAGGTGTGTATTCCGGCATGCGGGAGTTTTTATCCGATTTTGAGCTTCGTATTTTTTTGCTAATTGTCTTTGCTGGGATCTTTTTTATGCTATTTTCAGCATTGAAATTAGTAGGAGAAACTATTCATGAGCTAGGAATGTTATTTTTCTCCAAGGATAATGATGGTGCGACAGTTAATCAAGCACGAGGCGGATACATCATTTTGTTGGTTGGTGCAATCTGTTCAGCATTTGCTATTCAATTTATTTACGTTTTAGTAGGTATTTTTATCTTAACCGTTTTTATCTATTTTATTTACCTTATCTATAAAATGAGTCATTTTATGTCGATGGGTGGAACGATTGGTTTATTAGTATTTGAGCTTTTTATGTGGACTATACTATTATCGCTATTAGTTTATGTTGTTTTAAAATTGTATAATGGCATTTTGGCAAGCTTACCGTTTGCTCATTAAACGCCACGGTTTACATTTCATAGTAACGTTAAACAATGAAAGGAGCAGCCCTAGAGTGAAGAATTTCACTCAAGGCTGCTCCTTTTAGTTTGCTTTATTCCAGTAGAACATTAAATAGCTTGTGATGAATCTTATACGCTTCTAATCTCTCCATAGATTGTGGCTTATCGTATCCAAGCCAGACTGCTGCAGTGTATTCATCATTTAATCCAGCGAGCCAGTAGTCACGATAGTTGTTAGTTGTTCCCGTTTTGGCACCGACATAGTTACTTCTATTATAAACGCCTTGTCCTGTACCTTTTGTAACAACATCTGCAAGCATCGAACGCATATACTTAACAGTTTTCGGTGACCAAATTTGATCGCGTTCTGAATCCCAGCTGTAAAGTTCCGTTCCATCAGCTGTTGTCACTTTACGAATGCTATGAGCGAGTACATATGAGCCGTCTATAAAGCTTGTATAGGCGTCTGCTAGCTCAAGTGCTGTAACACCATAGGTTAATCCTCCCAAAGAGGCAGCATAAGTATGGTCTTTTGCCACGATGGAGCGGAAGTGAAAGCGATCTAAATAACTAAAGGCTGTGTCAATTCCGACTGTGTTAAAGAGACGGAGAGCCGATGTATTGTAGCTATATTGAAATGCTACTCGAATTGGTATATCACCGTATTTAAAGCCGCCATAGTTTTGTGGACAAAATGAGCCGACACAATAACTGCCACCACTAACTATAGAATCAGGTGTGTGTGCTGTCGTTTCAAAGAAAGGAGCATATACCGCTAGTGGCTTAAAAGCAGAGCCTGGCTGACGCGTACCTTGAAAGGCACGATGATAACCAAACTTTTCATAGTTTTTCCCAGCATAAAGACTAACAACTTCACGGGATTTATTATCAATAACTGCTCCAGCTGCTTGTAATTTACCTGAGCCTAGAAGTGCAGTCATTTTTTCCTCATCATGTGCTTGTTTGTCTGGATTAAGCGCAGTATATATCGTTAATCCATTTTGGAATAACGTATTGAGTCGATTGTCTAGCTGCGCTTTGATTTTTTTCTTTTCTTCCTCACTTTGAGTGTTTGCAAGACGATCTGAATAGCCTTCTTTTTCTGCAACTAACCATCTAAGCTCTTGCAGGACGTAAGTGCTGTACATAGGGTAGCTTTGAGCTTTATTCTTTACATTTAATGTAATAGTTTCGGTTTTATATGTAATAGCTTCTTCTTTTGTTATAGCGCCACTCGCTGCGAGTGTATCTAATAACCGTTCCTGTCTCGCCTTTGTTTTCTCAAAGTTTTTTAAAGGATTATACAGTGAGGGGTTATTTGGAATGGCAGCAATAAATGCAATTTCAGCTATAGATAGTTCTTTGAGTGGTTTTTGAAAATAATAGGTAGCTGCTCCACCAATTCCATAAACTTGATTGCTAAAATAGGCTTCATTTAGATACATCGTTAAAATCTCGTCTTTATCAAATTCCTTCTCAAGCTCATAGGAGTAAAAAATCTCTGTTAATTTTCGTTCATATGTTTTTTCGTCAGATAAATAACGCATACGAACGAGCTGTTGTGTAATAGTGCTAGCACCTTGAGAAGTTGAATTTTTGCTTGAGTTAGCAACAACTGCACGGACGATGGCACTTAGGTCAAAGCCGATATGCTCATAAAAATGAGCGTCCTCACTTGAAATGAAAATTTCCTGGGCAATTTTTGGGATTTCCTGTAATGTTAGAGGTTGCCGCCATTCGACATATTCCTCGCTAAATGTATTGCCGTTTCGATCTATAAGTGTTACTGGAAGCTGTGGCTGTACTTCCGGTAAATGAATAGCGCCAGCAATTTGCTCCTCATGCGCTTGTGCCGCATTAATTTCTGTCCTAATGTTTGTAGTAATCCACCAAAGGACAGGTAAGGATAGTAAAATGATAAAAAAACCAAAAGCCTTTTTCATGTGTGCCTCCACTCTAAATATGAGTCACTCAACAGAATAACATAATTTGGATAGTTTCCAAATACGCGTTCCGACCTATTTGTATTTATCAAATAATTTTGCCATGAAGTTGGAGATGACGTTTGTTAAAACGTATGCAATATATAGGTTGATGTGCAACTGCTTGAGGATTAGCGATAGAGGAACGAAGGCTAATAGCATCAAAATAGCTTACGCTTTGTTTTTTTGACTGTTACTTATGAAAAGAGGAATTATACATAACAATCCAAGGAGAATAAACAGGATTAAGGTGTTGATTGGATTATCTTTTACTTTTGTATCTTCTTTGTGTTTTTTTTCAAATTCTTTTACTTCTTCTGTTTTATTTACTTTATCGTTTGGAACAAGTTCATTTTTATCTACATCATAGTAATAGAATCCGTGTTTGTTAAAGGTGAAAAAGTCATCTCTAACCGTCTTATATGAACTTGAAATCATCGCTAAGTTCATTTTTTCCGTATCAATCTTTGTTTTTACATATTTTTTACTTTCTGCTGTAAACAATTCTTTTTCTTTTTTTAATAAGTTGGCGGCTTCACTTTTTACTTTTTCTACATCTTGAAACGTTGTTGCTTTTTTCAATCCCTCTTCAATAAAGGCTATTTGTTCCATTTTCATTTTTTCTTCAAATTCTTTTGTTTTTTGCTCTAATAATGATTTGTCTTCTTTTACTGTTTTAATGAGTACCGTTTTTGTTTCTAGTGCTAATATTTTGGCGGAGTCGTTTTTGTAATCATGAACTTCTTGTTTATTTTTATTATTTACTGCATTCAGTTGCTCTTCTGTAATGATTTTTGTTGCCATGCTGGTAGATGAAAAAACGATACTCAACATACATACCGATAGTCCGATTACACTTATTTTTTGTATGAATTTCATTTCAATCCCTCCATTTTTCTACTATTATCCACATAATCCATTTTTATTATCAATCAAGGAGATATATGAACAATCATAAAAAATATACTAAGGGGGTTAATATGAAAGAATATTTCTTAACCAAAGAACAGTACTGTGATAATGCTTTCGTGACCAACATTGTTCTGACGCTAAGCTTTCGCACAAAAAACACTTATTGGCCCAAGCGTCCAGCCGGAACGGAAATCAACTCCACCGTATGGTGATAAGCCCAAAAATTAAAAGTGCAAAAAATCGTCAATACTTTGGTGAAGAAAACCAGTAAGAAGTATGTTAGACTAAAATAAGGTCAGAAATGATAGTGCTATCATTTTCATTGAAACTGAAATTTTACATTTAAAGGAGAGACTTCAATGTTTCCACAATTAACAACAGAAGTACTAGAAGGCGAAGTACTTGTAGAAATGAAAACAACATTAGGTGCCATCAAAATTAAATTATTCCCAGAGCATGCACCAAAAACTGTTGAAAACTTCTTAGGTCATGCAAAATCAGGATACTATGACGGCATCATTTTCCACCGTGTGATCCAAGACTTTATGATTCAAGGTGGTGACCCAACTGGTACAGGTATGGGCGGCGAATCAATTTGGGGTAACTCTTTCGAAGATGAGTTCTCTGAAAAAGTATTTAATCTTCGCGGTGCCCTTTCAATGGCAAATGCGGGTCCAAATACAAATGGTTCACAATTCTTTATCGTACAAATGAAGCACCTTCCAAGTGATATGCTTCGCCAATTACAAGGTGCTGGTTTCCCAGAAGAAATTATTGAAGCATATGCTCAAAATGGTGGTACTCCTTGGTTAGATCATAAACATACAGTATTTGGTCATGTTGTTGAAGGAATGGACATTGTAGACAAACTTGCAGACGTAGAAAAAGACTTCCGCGATAAACCATTAGAAGATGTGAAAATCGAGTCAATTACAGTTTTTGAATAATAATTGTAAGGACGTGTAAAACATGAAACATTTAATGTATCAATTTTTATATTTCCCTGAAGATAAATCAGGCTATATTCCTGCAGCTTTTGAATTTTTAATCATGCTTATTTTATGTATTGTTGTATTTACTGTTTTCCGTAAGATTTCTAAGAAACAAGAAATGAAATCAAAGGAAATCGAAGCACGTATTCTTTCAGAGAAAAATAATACAAACAATCAGCATAATATTTAAAAAACACGCTTTTCGTGGGAAGCCAGATGCCTCGCAGCCATTCAGGACTGCGGGGCATCATTCATTCTGTAGCTTTGTAATAAAGTACTTCCAAAGAAAAAAAGGATATCTCAGAAAAACTTGAGATATCCTTCACTATTTACTACCTATTGCTGAAGTGCTTGCTTAAAGCGCTGAACACCATCTTTCACTGTGTCAAATGAGCAAGCGACGTTCATACGCAGGAAGCCGCTACCCTCTTCGCCATATTTTGTCCCAGGCTCTAATGCAAGCTTGCCATTTTCCAGCAAGCGTTTCATGATTTCTTTTTCATCAAGTCCTAATTCTCGATAATCAATCCAAAGTAAATATGTGGCCTGAGGTTTATTAATATGGATACCAGGTAATTGCCCTAATTCAGCAATCACATAATCCATATTAGTTGAAATGTAAGAAAGCATGTCATTTAACCATGGAGAACCCTCTGAATAAGCAGCCTGAAGTGCAACAGAAGCAAAGGTATTTACTGAGCCTTGCCCACTAGCCATATGAACTGCTTCTAGTAGCATACGCTTTTTCTTATCCGTCACAATCATATAAGCAACTTGAATACCAGCTAGATTAAATGTTTTTGTCGGTGCCATGCATGTAATAATACGATCAATTTCGTCACCAGCGATTTTTGCTAATGGTGTATGTTTTGAGCCATCTAACATTAAATCCGAATGAATCTCGTCGGAAATAATCACTACATCATATTTTGTACATAGTCGTACGATTTCCTTTAATGTAGCTTCATCCCATACATAGCCTCCTGGATTATGAGGATTACACAATATGTAGGCTTTCACGTTTTGAGCAAGTGCTTGTTCAAAGGCTTCAAAGTCATAGACAAATGTCCCATCTTTTTCTACTAAAGGACAATTAACAATCTCTCGACCATTACTTTTCGGGATGTTATAGAACGGTGGGTAGACAGGTGAGGAAATAAGTACTTTATCTCCTGGGTTTGTCAGTGCTTTGATACTATCCGCTAAAGCAGCAACAACACCGTTACAGAAAACAATTGATTCTTTGTCAATGTGCCAATCATGATGAGCATTTTGCCAGTCGACGATCGCCTGAATCGCTTCATCGCTAACAAAGCTATAGCCGAAAACAGTCTTTTCAGCATGCTCTTGTAGCGCTTTTGATACGGCTATTGGAGCAGCAAAATCCATATCAGCTACCCACATTGGAAGTATGTCTGAAGCATCTTGTAGCGCATATACGTTTTCCATTGCGTCCCATTTTACCGAGTTTGTATAACAACGTTTAATAGTTTGATCGAAAATAGACAAGCAAATCACTCTTTTCTTTTTTATTTACTATGGTATCATACGAGTATGATAAAAGGATAATAGGTGAGTATTTTGGAAAATATAAAAATGAATCAAGCAGCCGTACATCTGCTAGAGGAGTGGGATCCATTCCACTTAGGTCCAGATCATTATGATACTGAAACGGCAGATGTTGTAGCAGCATTGCAAGGTATTGATGATCCATCTACTCTTGCAAAGGTTATTCAAGAAACATATGAGCACTCGTTTGAAGAATGGATACCATATGAAGATTGTGTAGCCATTTCATACAAACTTATCGCGATAAAATTTGAAGCAAAATGTATTATTTAACTTCTTTTAGCGGGTGTCCAAACATCCGCTAAAATAGAGGAACTCAGTCTAAGAACGCCACGTCCTATGGCAACGACTGAGTGGCCAACATCATGTTGTTGCCGCTGACGCTACGCTTTCGCGCAAAAAACATCATGCTGCTGACGCTACGCTTTCGCGCAAAAAACATCTGTTGGCCTAAGCACAAAGCCGAATCCGGACTTAATAATGCTTTTGCTTTTCTATAGAAAACGAGGTTGTCATTCAATTTTGAGACAACCTCGTTTTTTTTATTTAAACAACGGTAAAATTCCCTGAATGAAAATAATTATTATCGCTATTGGAGAAACATAACGAATTAAAATATACCAAATGTTGAACATCAGACTAGATGTTGCAAGCTCCCTACGAGAAATGTCCTTTGTATAATAATAGCCTGCAAAGATAGAAATCAATAAGGCACCAATTGGCATACCAATACTATTGGTCAAAAAGTCTACAAAGTCGAAAATAGAGCGATCTAAAATTTTTACATCAGAAAAGATGCCGAATGATAGTGCACTTGGAATACCAACGATAAAAATAATAATACCGCCAATCCAAGCGATTTTTTTACGCTTTTCAGGCTTATCTCCAATTGCGATAGCCACGACAATTTCTAACATGGAAATGGAAGAAGTAACTGTTGCAAAAAGTAAGAGTACAAAGAAAATCGTTAAGAACAGTCCACCTAAAGGTAATTGTTCAAAAACAGCAGGTAAAATAATAAATACGAGGCCAGGACCTTGATCAGGTGTATAGCCAAGTGCGAACACTGCTGGGAAAATTACTAGACCTGCAAGTAAAGAAATAATGATATTCATCGATGCGACATTGATGGCTGAATTTCCAATCTTTTCTGATTTCGATAAATAGGAAGCATATGTGATCATTACCGCGATCCCAACACTTAGCGAGAAGAAAGCTTGTCCAAGCGCCTTTAAAAATGTTTCCGCATTTAAATAGGACCAATCAGGGACGAACATAAATTTGATGCCTTCCATTGCACCGTCCAATGTTAAAGAACGTATCACTAATACGATGAAAAAGATGAATAACATGGCATCATCCATGTACTAGCCTTTTCAATACCGCCTTTAATACCTGCTGATACAATTACTACAGTTAACAACATAAATAACCCTTGTACAAGCACTGCTTCAAATGGGCTTGAAATGATGTTACTGAATAAATCTGCATAATTACCATTTGAATTATCGAGATGGAATATTATGGAGCGTCCCAAATAGCTTAGAATCCAGCCACCAACAACACTGTAGAATGAAAGTATTAGACCGGCAATAATCATGCCACCCCATCCTATTAAGTACCATGGTTTTCCTGGTGCTTGTTCCTTGAACGACGTGACGGCATCCTTTTGTCCGCGACGTCCAACCATAAATTCTGCAATTAATACCGGCAAACCGAATAAAGACACTTCCGCCGTTAGTACCCGCCATGTAAGGAAACTTCCAAATAGCTCCTAACCCTATAGAACTTCCAGCGGCAGCTAAAATAAACCCAATTTTAGATGTAAATTGATCTCTCGAAGACACGAAAATAAATCCTCCTTATACTAAAGTTTCATTTTACCGCAATATTCTCGTTACACAAGCAAATTTCAGAAAATGATTTATAGATATTCTAAAATAATTTTGTTTGTACAGCGGAGGTAATTCTGACGACGTAATTAGTGTTTGGAGCTATTATTAAAAAAGTAAAATCTATTTAAATATGTAACAATTAGGAGAAATGATTCGTTACATGTGCAAAGGAGGGATGACTGTGACAGAAACTGAATTAATCGAACGGGCTCAGCAAGGAGACAAAGACGCCTATATAGAGCTAATCCGAATACATCAACGCACAGTTGAAAAATTTGCTTTTCAATGTGGCGTACATAGTAATGATTTAGCAGATGTTTCACAGGAGGTATTTGTGAAGCTCTATCGTTTTTTACATCAATTTAAGCAGGATCGTTTTACGACATGGCTCTATAAAATCACATTGAATGCATCGCGTGATTATTATCGCAAAGAACAACGAGAGCAGGCAAAAGAAGAAAGGCTAAGTGCTCAGCAACAAATGCCCTCATCTTCAGCAGAAAAGCATGTCTTTAATTTTGAGGAAGATAGACTATTACATGATGCTATTAAAGAACTGGATGAAAAATATCGTTATCCTCTTATATTATTTTACTTCCATGAATTAAAGTATGAGGAGATAGCGGAAGTACTAAATATTTCGTTATCGACTGTCAAAGTTCGTATATTGCGTGCAAAGGAAAAGCTCAAAGCGGTGTTAATGCAGGAGGGGAGTGTTGAAAATGGATGATAAACAGTTTGAAAAACGAATGGAGCTTCTAAAAAAATCCTATGATCGCATGGAACCACAGTTAGATCCAGAAGCCGTTTTCGCACAAATCGAGGCAGAAAATGCAACACAACAAGCACAAAAAACTGTAACAACAAAAAAGATCCCTTCAAGATGGCAAAAGCCTACTGTCTGGATAGCAAGCATTGCAAGTGTACTTTTATTAAGTGTTCTTGTTTCGTCGTATGTCATTAATCAACCAGAAAGCATAAATAGTAAAAAGGATGTTTCTCAGAAAGAAAAACAGGAAGTTGGAAATAAAGAATGGATCGAAAATATTACTAAAAAATACAACAGTAAAAAAGAACAAATAAGAAGAGAGTTAAAAGTTACCATTGATGAACTAAATGCATTTGAATTTATTAAAGGTGCTGACTACATGCTAGACTTCTATACAAAAAGGAATTCTCATTTACAAGAAGAGGATGTACAGTATTTAAAATTTAATGAGGAAACTATACTTAATAATTTAATGACACCAAGAAGAGCCCTAGAAACCATTGATGAATATAATAATTTAACGTACGATGAATCTTTTCAGGTATATCGTTTATATGAAGAAACTGTACTGGAATTAGAGAACTTTTACAGTGATCTTCTTAAACCATATGAACCTCTCCTTAAGAAGTCAAAAGATATCAATAAATATCCGTCAGATTTAAGGGCAATTATTGAGGCCGCAAATAATCAATTTATGGAATTGAAAGAGAATGAAGAAGGGGCGTTTTATTTTAAAGCGACACCAATTTACGGTGAATTTTCGCCACACAATATCAATAAATTGCATCCTGATACTTTTGGTTACTTTGAGTATTTAGAAAAGGGGCAGTTATTATTAGCAGATGATTTAAGGTATACACGAGAAGAAACCGCTAAATCCTTAAAAATAATGGAGCGTACGTTACTAGCGGATGTGAACGCTGACTCACCTACTTATAAGGTTTTAAGACAAAACTTTGAAAATACATGGTTGGTGTTGATGAAGGGAACTGCAAGCTATCCTGCTCTTACAAAAGATGGGAAACCTCGTAAAGATTATATGGAGTTCTTACAAAAAGTAGCTAATGGAAAGTACGGGGAAGTAATGAAAAAAACTGCTTCAACAATTTTGAATGAACTACAACAGGACAATCGCTCAAATACTTTAGCTCAGTTATCAGCTTATGATATTTGGACAATCATATTGCAAACTCGAGAAGAAACAGCAGGATTGAGTAATGATAGTGATTTTACTATTGTAAGTATTGATGAATCACAAATAAAGAGTATATATGAGCAATATAAAAAAAGCGATACTGAAACATTTATCAATCAATTACGCCCATTGAATATGGTTTCTCTTTATTTATATGCAATAACTATTGGAGATGAATCTTTACAAACAGCTATAATGCCAGAAACGAACATTAAAACAAGTTTGTTAGACAAAGTTAAAAGTTTAGATATCTTTAGCCAATTAGGAGAATATGATGGTATTTATCCAATGGTTACTGTTCGTATTTCTGAAGAGTATCAGGAAATGTATGGTAGGCAATTCCTTATTAAATTATCGAAAAATCAAGAAGGTAATTATCGCATAACAGGGATCCTTGATTGATGGGGGATTTTTTGCCCCACTAATACACGTATGTTATAATTTATGGTGATATATACGTAGCAAACAAAAAGAAAGTGGGCAAAGTTTATGGAAAAAAAATATGAATTAGGAGACGTGTTGACTGGAAAAGTTACAGGTATACAGCCGTACGGTGCATTTGTTGCGCTTGATGAAAATACACAAGGCCTTGTACATATTTCCGAAATTACGTACGGCTTTGTAAAGGACGTTAGTGAATTTTTGTCAGTTGGGCAAGAGGTAGAAGTGAAGATACTAGAAATCGATGAAGATGCCGAAAAAATTAGTTTATCGATTCGAGCTTTACAGGAGCGCCCAGCAACATTGCGTAAAAAAGATGCACTACCACGTAAATCATTGCAGGACCGTGTAGATGAATCGGATGCGAATGGTTTTAATTCCCTAAAATCTAAATTACAGGACTGGATCGAACAGTCAGGACAATAATGTTAATAGTCTTCACCAATCGGGCTTTTACAGGCAGTTAATTTACCTAACTTCTTTGCTTTTGCTGAATTTTGAGATGGCAATCTGACGCATTCGGTACAGATAAATTACTGCCTGTTAATGCGGGGAAAAAACGAGGATACTTTCAAATATGAAGGTATCCTCGTTTCTTTTTTTGTACTCAATTATAGCTGAAAATTATTGCTTTTTTATTTTTCGAATTCGATATTGTAGGTTTTGACGACTCATGCCAAGTGCGCTAGCGGTCTTTGTAATATTGCCTTCATATAAATTTAATACGTTTTGCACATAATATGATTCGGCTTCACGTAAATAAGCATCGAGCGGCATAACATCATTTTGTTGCTGGAACATAAAGAATTCCGGCTCATGATTGGTTGTGTCTTGCTGCTGTACCTTGAAGCGGAAATGCATTGGAAGGAAATCTGAGGTAACTGTTGATTCAGTGGTCATAAACGACACAATTTCATCGAGTAATAGCTCAAGCTCCTTTAAATTTCCTGGCCAATCATACTGCAAAAATAAATCCTGTACATCAGGTGCTAGTTCCGTAACATTTGAAGCAAATCTTTCTCGATGGCGGCTAAAATAATCATCTGCGAATGGAAGAATATCTTCTTTTCGATCTGTTAGATTAGGGATAGTAATGGCCATTGTTGCAAAGAAATAATACAGTGATTTTGAAAGTTTCTTTTCTGCGATTAATGTAATGGGATCGCTTCCTACACTCCCTATAAGCATGAATTTAGACTGAGGGAGAGATTGTAATACTTCTAATAGTTGTTCTTGGATATCTAGGCTTAAAAAATCAATGCGTTCAAAGAAAAAAGTGTATGCTTTGTTATCCTGTAAGAGCTCCTGTAATTTGTCTAAAACAGATTGAGCAGAGCGACGACTCACTAGGGTTACAAATGCTTCAGGATCAGTTGATACTGCATGGTGCATACCCTCTGCGACTAAATCCTTGCCTGTACCCGATTCACCAATTAGTAATACTGGTAATTTCACAGATGCTGCTTTTTTGGCATTTGCGATAACTTGTCGCATGGATTCGGAAACAGCTGTAATCATATCAAACGTTAAAGGTTCACCATATCGACGAAGTGGCTGATAAACGAGCTTTTCGAGTGATGTAATGTCACGAGCAAATTCAATTGCTCCAATTAGTTTATTTTCAATATAAAGTGGAAAAGTATCATTAATAGTTGTAATTTCATGACCATTTTTATTCCAATAAGTTTGTTTTACATTAATTTCTTTTTTGCCTGTTTGTAATACACGCATTAAAGTACTTTCATGCTGGCGAAAGGAAAACATTTCAATAACAGAACGATCTGCTAATTCATCAAAATGAAATCCTTCAATTTCTTTCATCTTTGTATTATAAATAATTGTTTTGCCAGAAAGGTCTACAGCATGAATACCAACAGTTACATTTGTTGCAATAAACTCATAAAAAGGGAGTAAGGGTTCAAAATTTTTCATAAAATGTGCACCTCAAAAATTTTTTACTTGAAATATGCAACGAAATTTTGCATTATAATAAGTGTAAGAATATTCTAAACGCAAAGATATTTTGCGTCAATGTTTTTTGCACACTTAAAAAACAGCTCACGAGGGAGGATAAAGTATGATTTCATACAAACACGAACCATTCACAGATTTTACTCAAGAGGCAAATTACAACGCATATTTAGAAGCATTAAATAAAGTAGAAGGTTATTTAGGTCAAGACTATCCACTTATTATCGGTGGCGAACGTATTACGACAGAAGATAAAATCGTTTCATATAATCCTGCAAAGAAAACAGAAGTAATTGGTCGCGTATCAAAAGCGAACAAAGAACTAGCTGAAAAAGCGATGCAAGCTGCAGACGAAACATTTAAAACTTGGAAAAAAGTAGATCCAGCTATTCGTGCAGACGTACTATTCAAAGCAGCGGCAATTATCCGTCGTCGTAAACATGAATTCTCTGCACTTTTAACAAAAGAAGCGGGTAAACCGTGGGCTGAAGCTGATGCAGATACTGCAGAAGCAATTGACTTCTTAGAATACTATGGTCGTCAAATGCTACGTATTAAAAACGGTCAACCTGTAGAAAGCCGTTCAGGTGAATATAACCGTTATGACTATATTCCACTAGGTGTTGGTATTGTTATTTCACCATGGAACTTCCCATTCGCTATTATGGCAGGGACAACGGTGGCAGCTTTAGTAACAGGTAACACAGTATTATTAAAACCAGCTTCAACAACACCTGTAGTTGCTTATAAATTTATCGAAGTGTTAGAGCAAGCAGGTCTTCCAGCAGGTGCTGTGAACTTTGTACCAGGTTCTGGTGCAGAAGTAGGTGACTACTTAGTTGATCATCCAAAAACACGCTTTATCAGCTTCACAGGATCTCGTGATGTAGGCTTACGTATTAACCAACGTGCATCTGTATTAAATGACGGTCAAATTTGGATTAAACGTGTTATCGCTGAAATGGGCGGTAAAGATACAATCGTTGTTGATAAAGAAGCAGATCTTGAGCTTGCAGCACAATCTATCGTAAAATCAGCATTTGGCTTCTCAGGTCAAAAATGTTCAGCATGTTCTCGTGCTATTATTGTTGAAGATGTCTATGACACAGTTGTTAATCGTGTAATTGAGCTTACTAACACGTTAACAGTTGGTGATCCAACAGACTTCAAAAACTTCATGGCAACAGTTATTGACCAAGCAGCATTCAATAAAGTGACAGAGTACATTGAAATTGGTAAAGGAGAAGGTCGCCTTGTTGCAGGTGGTACAGCTGATGATTCAGTTGGTTACTTCATCCAACCAACGGTATTTGCAGACGTAGATCCTTCTGCACGAGTTATGAAAGAAGAAATTTTTGGCCCGGTTGTAGCCATTGCAAAAGCTAAAGATTTCGATCAAGCAATTGATATTGCAAATGATACTGAATACGGTTTAACTGGTGCAGTTATTACAAATAATCGTACGAACTTAGAAAAAGCACGTGAAGATTTCCATGTAGGTAACTTATACTTCAACCGTGGCTGTACTGGTGCAATCGTAGGTTACCAACCATTCGGTGGCTTCAATATGTCAGGTACAGACTCAAAAGCAGGTGGCCCTGACTATCTACAACTTCACATGCAAGCAAAAACAACTTCTGAAATGCTATAACTTCTTTAGGTTGACTGAAGAAGTTATGCTTCCGGACGCAATTTTGCTGAGGCATAAATTATAAGAGAATCTGCACGACTCCTCCTGGTAAAGTGAGTCCGGCAAGACCGTAGGCGCTAATTTCGAGGCGGCTCACCTAGGAGTAGTGAGCAGATTCTTGCTTTTTATATTCAGAAAATGCTGAAATCATTCTATTAATTTTACTTATAGAGAAACATAGTCTTCCAAAGATTTTTCATCATGAACGTAAGGAGAGAATACTATATGACAAAATCAGATCAAGTTATTGAACAAACTCAAAATTTTGGTGCTGCAAACTATCACCCGCTACCAATCGTTATTTCAGAGGCTGAAGGTGCTTGGGTACAAGATCCAGAAGGTAACAAATACTTAGATATGCTATCAGCTTACTCTGCTGTGAATCAGGGACATCGTCATCCAAAAATTATCGCTGCGTTAAAAGAACAAGCTGATAAAGTAACATTAACTTCTCGTGCATTTTATAGCGAAAACCTTGGTGAATGGTATGAGCTTGTTGGTAAATTAACGAATAAACAAATGGTATTACCGATGAACACAGGTGCAGAAGCGGTAGAAACTGCATTTAAAGCAGCTCGTCGTTGGGCATATGATGTAAAAGGTGTAGAGGATGGCAAGGCTGAAGTCATTGCATGTAATGGTAACTTCCATGGTCGTACAATGCTTGCTGTATCTTTATCATCTGACGAAGAATATCGTCGTGGTTTCGGTCCAATGTTACCGAATGTTAAGTTAGTAGATTACGGTAACCTGGAAGCATTAAAAGCTGCAATTACTCCAAACACAGCAGCGTTTTTAATTGAACCAATCCAAGGTGAAGCTGGTATCGTTATTCCATCAGAAGGCTTCTTAAAAGCTGCTCGCGAACTATGTCGTGAAAACAATGTTTTATTCATTGCAGATGAAATCCAAGCTGGTTTAGCGCGTACAGGTAAAATGTTCGCATGTGATTGGGAAGAAGTAGAGCCTGATATGTACATCTTAGGGAAAGCTTTAGGCGGTGGTGTATTCCCGATTTCTTGCGTAGCTGCAAATCGTGAAATCTTAGGTGTATTCAATCCTGGATCACACGGTTCAACTTTCGGTGGTAATCCTTTAGCATGTGCAGTATCTATTGCTTCAATTAAAGTATTACTAGATGAAAAATTAGCAGAGCGTTCACACCAACTTGGTGAATATTTTAAAGGTAAATTAAAAGAAATTAATAACCCAGTCATTAAAGAAGTTCGTGGTCGTGGTTTATTTATCGGAATGGAATTAACAGAGGCAGCACGTCCATACTGTGAAAAGCTTAAAGAATTAGGCCTATTATGTAAAGAAACACATGATACAGTCATTCGATTTGCGCCACCACTTGTTATTTCGCAAGAGGATTTAGATTGGTCAATCGAACAAATTGAAAAAGTATTTAATCTTTAACAAAATGTTCACATTTTAATTCGGAAGTATGTTACAATGATGCCGATATACTATCATTAAAAAAAACAAAGAGGCGATTTAATATGTCTGAAAACTTAAATCTGTTCACATCAACTCAAGAAGTTATTCAAGAGGCTCTAAATAGACTTGGATATGACGAAGCTATGTATGAATTATTAAAAGAACCGCTTCGCATGCTACAAGTACGTATTCCAGTGAAAATGGATGATGGTACAACAAAAGTATTTACTGGTTACCGTGCACAACATAATGATGCTGTAGGGCCTACTAAAGGTGGAGTACGTTTCCATCCGGCAGTATCTGAGGAAGAAGTTAAAGCGCTTTCAATGTGGATGACATTGAAATGTGGTATCGTGGATCTACCTTATGGCGGTGGTAAAGGCGGTGTAATCTGTGACCCTCGTCAAATGTCTATGGATGAAATCGAACGATTAAGCCGTGGATATGTACGTGCAGTTAGTCAAATCGTAGGACCAACAAAAGATATTCCTGCTCCAGACGTATTTACGAATGCACAAATTATGGCTTGGATGATGGATGAATACAGCCGTATGGATGAATTCAACTCACCAGGTTTCATCACAGGTAAGCCATTAGTGCTTGGCGGTTCTCAAGGTCGTGACCGTGCAACTGCACAAGGTGTAACAATCGTTATCCAAGAAGCAGCGAAAAAACGTGGCATTGATATTAAAGGTGCACGCGTTGTTATTCAAGGCTTCGGTAACGCAGGTA
The DNA here is from genome assembly GCF_044755845.1 of Lysinibacillus sp. NPDC092081. NCBI lineage: Bacteria > Bacillati > Bacillota > Bacilli > Caryophanales > Bacillaceae > Lysinibacillus > Lysinibacillus sp. NPDC092081. The sequence goes on along the minus strand of NZ_JBIVRU010000011.1, from coordinate 6,534 downwards.
GCTTCCTTGCCAAATTCATGCATGATTTAGGTGCAAAAGTAATTGGTATTTCAGATGCTTATGGTGCACTTCATGATCCTGAAGGTTTAGATATCGACTATTTATTAGATCGTCGTGATAGCTTCGGTACTGTAACAACATTATTTGAAAATACAATTTCAAACAAAGAATTATTAGAGCTTGATTGTGATATTCTAGTGCCAGCAGCTATCGAAAACCAAATTACTGCTGACAATGCACATAACGTTAAAGCAAACATCGTAGTAGAAGCAGCGAACGGTCCAACAACTGCTGAAGCAACTAGAATTTTAACTGATCGTGGCATTTTACTTGTACCAGACGTATTAGCATCTGCTGGTGGTGTAACAGTTTCTTACTTCGAATGGGTACAGAATAACCAAGGTTATTACTGGACAGAAGAAGAAGTTGAAGAACGTCTATACAAAAAAATGGTTGATGCATTTGAAAACGTTTATACAACAGCGACAACACGTAACATTAACATGCGTTTAGCAGCTTATATGGTAGGTGTTCGCCGCACTGCAGAAGCTTCACGCTTCCGTGGATGGGTTTAACTTCTTTCAGTTGAAAGAAGTTAAAGCCTCCGGCAGATGTCACGGAAATTAGAAAGGTGTTCTTAAAAGGATGTTAGCCTAAAATCATCGCATCCATGCGATAACGGCTAACTGACCTGCATCACGCAGGCCTAAGCACAGAGCTGATTCCGGACGCAATTATGCCGAGGCATAATTGATTCAATAGATAAATACAAAACGAGTCATTCCTAAATCATTGGGATGACTCGTTTTTTTCTTGCAATACAGCGGAAATCTGTACATACGATGTCTGGGAGACTGATAGAAATACTGAATAGATGGGACAGAAAGATAGAATTTCAAACTGACGGATTGGAGTCGATATTTTAGTTTTAAATCTTTGCCTTCAATAACAGAAATATGAGAAAATCCAAGTAGAAAGGGGCGAATTGAATGGATTCATTTACATTTTATAACCCAGTGAAGTTACATTTTGGTGAAGATGCACTGGAAAAGCTATCAAATGAGTTAGCTCTGCATGGTAAAAAGGTGTTAGTTGTTTATGGTGGAGGTAGCATTAAGAAAAATGGTGTATACAATGCTGTCATTGAAAAGTTACAAGAAGCGGATAAAACAATATTTGAGCTAAGTGGTGTTGAGCCAAATCCACGTGTAGAAACAGCAAGACTTGGTATTGATCTTTGTAAAAAAGAAGAAATTGATCTAGTTCTAGCTGTTGGTGGCGGTTCCGTAATTGACTGTTCTAAGTTAATAGCCGCTGGTGCAAAATATGATGGCGATGCTTGGGATATTGTAAAGCGTAAAGTATTTGTGCAGGACGCTTTACCGCTTGGAACGGTATTAACGCTAGCTGCAACAGGCTCCGAAATGAACTCAGGCTCTGTTATTACAAATGCGGCTACTAAGGAAAAACTGAGCTGGGGTAGCCCTGCGGTATTCCCAAAATTTTCGATTTTAAATCCAGCGTATACAGTGTCAGTACCAAAAAATCATACAGTTTACGGTATGGTTGATATGATGTCGCATGTAATTGAACAATATTTCCATAATACGACGAATACACCGATTACAGATGAAATGTGTGAAGGAGTATTACGAACTGTCATTGCAACAGCCCCTAAATTAATAGAAGACTTAGAGAATATTCAGTTGCGTGAAACCATTTTATTAGCCGGAACAATTGGGTTAAATGGATTCTTATCAATTGGCTCTCGCGGTGATTGGGCGTCCCATAATATTGAGCACGCTATATCTGCAGTGTACGATATTCCGCACGCAGGTGGTTTAGCGATATTACAACCACATTGGATGCGTCTAAGTGTATCTGTAAATCCAGAGCGTTTTGCAGGCATTGCAACACGCGTTTTCGGTGTTGACGCAACAGGAAAGTCTCCAGAAGAGGTTGCATACGAAGGGATTGATCGTTTAGCGGCATTCTGGACTTCACTAGGAGCTCCAAGTCGCCTAGCAGATTATGAAATTGACGATTCAAAATTCCATCAAGTTGTAGAGCATGCTATGCAAAATGGACCCTTTGGAAACTTCAACAAATTACAGGAAGAAGATGTGCGAACTATTTTGCAAAACTCTCTTTAATATGAAAATAGACATGAGGCAACGTGTTGTAGTCTCATGTTTTTTGTTGTGTCAATAACTAGCTCTTTGTCGAATGCTCTCGTTAATTGTAGAATTGTTCAGATTTTGTTCAACTGCGTTTATTAAAATAAAGATAATAATAAACTAGGATGGAGAGGGAGCAAATGTTGAAACAAATGCTTGAAGATTGCGATGTCACATCGGGTTGCAAAAATGCGCCATTTCAGCAGCATGTTTATAAAATGCAAAATTGTATAGAAGTATTGGGAATTGAAACGAAATCACTGCAAGTTGAGAATGACCAAATTGTCACGGGGTATATCGTTGATCAAAGTATATTTTTAAAAAGCTTACAATGTGGCCAAACAAATATTACCTTTACAGATGGTGTAAATAAAGCAAGTGTACAATTGTTTGTACGTCCTTCTGGGAAAATCGTTGTAGAAGTGGAACCTATTTAGAGGATGCTGAAATAGTGTTAGTTTATTATCGAACAATACTAGCAGATACAGCTATTGCGATTGATTTAAAAGGTGCTTTAAAACATTATTTGGTAACGAATAATGATGATTCCATTGCAGAGGTACTTACGATTCTATGCATCCTAATGTATTGAAAAATTCTTATGCTGGTAATTTCATATTAGGTTGCCATGCAGATGGAAGAGAGATTACAAATACAGAAGAATATGCATTAGCTAATCGATTGGCAACATTAAAATTCTCAAAGATCGTTATTCAACAGCAAGGTGTAAAAAAAGATGATCGCATTAAAAATGTTATTAACTTTTATGATAACAGATCATGTTTTTGTAAGTAATGAAGAGATTCTAGATTGCTTAATAGAAGATACAAAAGAAGTTAAACGAGAACAAAGTCATCTAGTGCTAGTATAAAAAATAGCCAACTGCCTGAAATAAAGCAGTTGGCTATTTATATTATTTAGAAAAAAATATTTAGGATAATAATGTTATTGTTTGAATGTTGAGTTTTCCGGTCTTTCGCCAATATGTACCCAATCTAGTTTCCCGTCATCCTCATCAAATAAAATAGCCACTTTTGATACGCCCTTCTGACTTAAAATGACCTCTGTTAAATGGTCACGTACATCATCTAGAAAAGCGAGGGATAGATTGGGATCAGCTTCGGCAACTAATTCCACATGTAAAAATTCACCTTCTTTAACAACCTCTAAGCGCACAATATCTTTAATGTTTGGATCATCCATAACAAGATGAGCAATATGATTCAGCATTTCTTCGTCTGTTTCACCAATAACTCCACGTGCATTATCAAGGAAAACTTTTGCTACTACATAGAACATCATACAGCCAATAATCATTGAAACAAGCCCTTCTATTCTTGTCCAGCCTGTAAAATGTGCGATTAAAATTGCAGAGAAGGCCAAGACGTTGCCTCCTGTAGCAACTAAGTCTTCCATAAATACTAATTTTGTTGCTGGTTTTGCTCGATGCAAAAAGCCAAAAGCTTTAGGAATAGCTGTTATTATTCCCGTTTTTTCCTGCCCAGCCTCATGTAGTATTTCTACGGCGGCCTTTGCAAGAACTGCCCCTTCTAAAACAGTACCGATAAATAGTACGCCAAGTGCAATGAGCATCCCTTTTGATTCTCCAGAAGGATGCATAAAATGATGCAAGCCTTCTTTTACTGTTTCATAAGAAAGGATAGCTACAATAATAACAGCAAAAAGGCAAACTAAATTTACAATTCGGCCAAAGCCTCCAGGAAATTGTTTTGTCGGAGCCTTTTTAGAAAGCGCTGAGCCGATATAAACGAATAATTGGTTTGCTGCATCCCCTAGAGAGTGCATCATTTCTGCAAACATGGCAATATTACCTGTAAAGAAGAAGGCAGCACCTTTAATAATTCCTAAAAAGGCATTGACACCCGCTGCCAACAGAGAAGGTTTATTACCATTCTTTAATAGTTTCAATATTTCTGACACGAAAGAATCCTCCAACTAATTTAAAATTTCCATTTCGATTTTTTCTATATAAGGCAGTGCTCGTAACGAACGATAAAATGACAGTAAGTTATCAGAGACTATTAATGATAAGCGTAAATCTAATTCGTGAAAAACATGATCATTATTTGGAACATCTAGAATGCGTATGTTTTCAATAATAATATTGTTTTCCTTTAGGAATTGTAAAAAGGATTCACTATTTTTATCGTTGTTAATCTGAACTTTCAATGATATTTCTCGCATACGAATTCTTTTTGGTCCTATTTTCATTAGAAACGGCGATAAAACCTCAATTCCGAAGACGATGATAATAACAGCTAATGTAGCATCTATATAGAAGCCTGCGCCAACTGCGATTCCTATCCCCGCAGCTCCCCAAATCATTGCTGCAGTTGTTAAACCTGAGATACTATCATTCCCCCGTCTTAAAATAACACCTGCTCCAAGAAATCCAATTCCACTAACAATTTGAGCAGCCAAGCGAAGGGGGTCCATTGTAATATTGATTCCTGACCTAGGGGGTGTTGAGTAGGCAGTTTCAATCGATATTATAGTTAATAAACAGCTAAATGTAGCAATAACTAAGCTCGTTTTTAATCCTACAGGCTTCTTTTTTAATTCCCTTTCGATGCCGATTACTAAACTTAATGTGGCTGCAATTACTAATTTTATGCCAACTTCATATGTAATCATATTTTCCAAGGTTTCCATACGCAACCCTCCACTGATATTTCGTATTGCTAAGAGATATGCAAGGTGTCATTATTATATGTACATTACTTTGTTGTATTGTACATCACGATAGTAATGAAGTATAAGTATTTTTAACTTCTTGAAAGCAATATTTTTGGACCGAAAGCGTAGCGACAGGTTCAGAAGTCGCTCATCTCTATAGGTCGTAAGATGAATGCGGGTATAAGTTAAAACCTCCGGCAGATGTCACAGAACTGGAAAAGAGTCCTTAAGGATGTTAGCCTAAAATCATCGCATCCATGCGATAACGGCTAACTGACCTGCATCGGTAAAAACGCCACGTCCTGTGGCATTACCGAAATGACCAACATCGTGTTGGCCCTCGGTAAAAACGCCACGTCCTGTGGCATTACCGAAATGACCGACATCGTGTCTGCCCTCATGTTGTTGTCGCTACGTTACCATTACGCTTTCGCACAAAAAAGACCTGCAGGCCTGAGCGTAAAGCAGAATCCAGACGTAATGATGCCGAGGTAAAATTGATTGGAGGTTGGATTTAATGGAGAAACCGAAAATTCATCCATACATACCTATTTTTATTGGCGTAATTTCCGTATCCCTATCTGCCATATTTGTAAAATTAGCAAATGCAGAAGCGGGGGTTATTGCGTTTTACCGTATGTTCTTTTCGGTGTTAATAATGGCGCCTCTGTTTTTTTGGAAGTACACTAACGAGATAAAGGAGTTAAGAATACGTGATTGGCTATTTTCTTCTGTTGCAGGCATATTTTTAGCCTTCCATTTTATTTTGTGGTTTGAATCGCTCAATTACACTTCTGTAGCAAGTTCTACAGTTTTGGTTACACTACAGCCATTGTTTGCATTTGTAGGTACATATTTTTTCTTTAAAGAGAACATTACGCTGAAAACCATATTTGCAGGAGCGATTGCTATTGTCGGTAGTATTTTAATTAGTTGGGGAGATTTTAAACTTAGCGGTACTGCATTTTATGGAGACATGCTTGCTCTTGTCGCGTGCGCACTTGTTACAGCTTACTTTTTATTTGGACAAGATGTACGGAAAAGATTATCTCTTGTGACATATACGATGATTGTTTATGCTGTTAGTACAATTACATTATTGATCTATGTTCTAATTAAGGGGGAATCGTTCGGTCCTTATTCTACTATGGACTGGATATGGTTCATTTTATTAGCGATAGTTCCTAATTTATTTGGTCATACTCTATTTAATTGGTCTATTAAATACGTTAGTACAAATGTAGTCTCCATTGCGATATTATTTGAACCAATTGGCGCGGCCATTTTAGCTCTTCTAATTTTTAAAGAGTATTTAATAGCCACACAAATTATTGGTGGATTCATTGTTATAGTAGGAATTCTCTTGTTTGTAGTCGATGAGAAAAAGATTTTTAAATTTATTTCAAAAAAAGCTTGATTTTTAAAATACTATATTATATATTATTACTTGTCCTTAACAAGAAGGACGACTTGAAAAAAAGATTTGAAAAAAGATTTGAAAAAAGTTGTTGACTTCTTGTTGAATACAAGTTATGATAATAAAGTCGCTGAAAACAACAGCAACGAAATGAACCTTGAAAACTGAACAAGCAAAACGTAATCAATAAAGTTTTTAGTAGCTAACCTTGAGTTGGTGAACGAAACAAAATTTTGGACATCA
>NZ_JBIVRU010000010.1:0-155886 GCF_044755845.1 Lysinibacillus sp. NPDC092081 | reverse complement strand
GCAAAATTAAAAATGAGTCCGGTGCAATACCGAACTCATTTTACCCGAGCTGCCTAATGAAATAACCGTGTCTAACTTTTAGGGGTCACTTCATTTTTATTATGTGCTTATACGGTTTTCCCGTTTATCGATTTAGTTTGAAAAATAGATGCAAGATATACAGCACAAAGTAAAAAGCAACCCTCTTCGTGCACTATAGCGTCGAAAAGGGTTGCATCGCTCAAATCTGAAATTATTTTGTATACGTTAAAACTGCATTTTTCTTGAATTTAGCTAAAGCTTGTGTTGCCTCATTTTTGTTTGTATACTCAAAAATTCGAACATCCTTTTTATCAAATACTGTAATAACCCACATAATTAAATTCTCCCTTCCAATTTGTTTTTGTAATATAACAACCACCGAAAATCGTGATACTTTATTCAAACTGTTTTATAACAATTCCTTACTTGATTCTTATTTTACGCCGATTTTTTTAAAAATAAAGCATTATGTGAATCTCTTCACAAACTGTTCAATTTCAAAACGCTTTCATTGAACAATTTGTGAAAACCAGATTTTTAAAGGCATAAAAACAGTTCTTTTCGTTTTAGCATCCATCACTTTTTATCTCTAATAAGCCAATCTTGGGTTTTCGACGGATCTGAGCCGTTTTCTTGGTAACCCTAATTGAGCATTTCTACGATTTTATCCTTCCAACAGAAAAAGCCGTATATACGCCTTTCCCACGACGCACATACGGCTTTCCAATTCAATGATAATTAAGTAGTAGTAGATTTTATTTCATAAAGTGAAACTTTAATCAGTGGGGTTTCTTTATCCCCACTGAATATTAGTCTTCACCAATCGGGCTTTTACGGGCAGTTCTGTACTGCCCGTTAATGCGGGATAAGTTTTTATTTAGCAGAATGCTGCTTCTTGCTTCTCTGATAATTCAATTTCAAAGCCTAAATCCTCAAGCATACGATAATCACTGTTTGCTTCTTGTCCTTCAGTTGTTAAATAATCCCCAACAAAGATACTGTTTGCTGCATATAAGCCTAGTGGCTGAAGCGACCCAAGATTGACTTCACGACCACCAGAAATACGAATTTCCTTTGTCGGGTTAATATAACGGAACAACGCTAAAACCTTTAAACAATAGCGTGGATTTAATTCCTTCGTCCCTTCTAGTTTCGTGCCATCAATCGCATTCAAGAAGTTAACCGGAATGGAATCCGCATCTAATTGATGAAGTGCACGCGCAATATTTACGACATCCTCTTTTGTTTCCTTCATACCAATGATGGCACCTGAGCAAGGTGATATTCCATGTTTCTTCGCAATTTCAACCGTATTCACACGATCTTCATACGTATGGGACGTAGTAATATAGGAGTGATGTCGTTCTGATGTATTTAAGTTATGGTTGTAACGATCCACCCCCGCTTCTTTTAATTGCTGTGCCTGTTCTTCTTTTAATAAGCCAAGACAAGCACATACTTTTAAGCCATACTTCTCTTTAATTTCTGTAACAGCTTCACTTACTACATTGACATCCTTTCGAGTTGGCCCACGACCACTTGCCACGATGCAATACGTGCCAATTTTATTGTCAAATGCTCGTTTTGCCCCCGCTAAAATTTCCTCTTTCGTAATGAATGGATATTTTTCAATCGGTGCTGTTGATTTAGATGACTGTGAACAATAGCCACAATCCTCTGGGCAATAACCACTTTTAGCATTCATAATCATATTTAATTTCACTTTTTTCCCATAGTAATGCTTACGAATAGCAAAGGCTCCGTCCATCAACTTCAATAGTTCATCATCATCACTATTTAAAATGGCAAGAGCCTCCTCATTGCTAATGATCTTCCCTGCAATAACTTCCTCTGCTAACTGTAACCAATTCATTTAAACATTCTCCCTCTCAACTTGGATAATTTTTAATGTTCTTGCTGAATTAAATACTTTGTAAAGTCGCTCGGCCAAAAATGCAGAAGCAATCGCTAAGCAACAATCTGCAACAATACTATTTAAAAAGCCAACTACGAAAATATGCGACCAGCTCGTTTTCATATGTAACCAGAAATTCAAAGACACATATAAATATGGAACTGCCACCGCATAAATAATAATAAGCCCAACAATATTTGCACCGATAAAATGTTTTCTCGTTGGAGTATCCACTCTTTCAATCATGAATCCAATTACGAAAGCGGACAGTGCAAAACCGATAAGAAAGCCAAATGTTGGTTGCAATACATAGGTGATACCACCACCTTGTGTAAAAACTGGCAAACCAACTAAACCAACGCCTATATAGACGAGCTGACTTTGCAATCCATTGCGACTGCCAAGTAAACAGCCTGCTAAAAATACAAAAACAATTTGTAATGTAAATGGCACTATTGGTAGCGGTATTTTAATAAATGCACCGATTGCGGTTAAAGCGGCAAACATCGCAATCATCACAAGTGACAGTGTTGATTGTCGTTTGAACAACTTATTCCCTCCCTCTCCTCAAAAAATTGCATGACTGTCTCTTTTGTTGTATCAATCATAAAACGCATTTCATCATCAGATATGATGTAAGGAGGCATGAAATATAATATATTGCCGAGAGGGCGAATCAGTAAGCCTTTTGCTAAGGCACGTTTATAGATTTGATAGCCGATACGTTCCTCACTCGGTAGCGGCTCCTTTGTTTCACGATTGGCGACTAACTCAATTGCGCCAACTAGTCCTACCTGTCGATATTCACCAACAAACGGCAACTTTTCAAATGCCTCCATAGCTAGCTTTCGCATACGTTCACCTTTGTTTTGAATCATGTCAATCACATGCTCCTCTTCAAACATGGTCAAAACTTCTAGAGCTACACGACAAGCCAATGTATTTCCAGAATAGCTATGGGAGTGTAAAAACGCTTTCATTGTACCGTAATCATCATAAAAAGCGTTGTATACATCATCAGTCGTTAAAACTGCGGATAGTGGTAAATAACCACCCGTTAAACCTTTTGACAAGCACATAAAGTCTGGAGCAATACCCGCTTGCTCACAGGCAAATAATGTACCTGTACGTCCAAACCCTACTGCAATTTCATCTGCGATAAAATGAACATCGTATTTTGTACAAAGCTCTCGTAATCGCTTCAAATAGATTGGAGGGTACATTTTCATGCCAGCTGCTGCTTGAATGAGTGGCTCAATAATAACAGCTGTAATTTCTTCATGGTGCTGACTAAGCTCCTCTTCAACAAATTGAATACATTGAGCTTGACAGCTTTCAGACTTCTCTTGAAAAGGACATCGGAAGCAATCTGGTCCTTGCGCACGTACGGTATCCAATAAAAGTGGTTGATACACTTCGTTATACAGCCCTACTCCGCCAACAGATAAGGCACCAAGTGTTTCACCGTGATAAGCATCCGTTAAAGCTAAAAATCGCTTTTTCGTTGTTTTTCCCGTCTGCATATGATATTGAAAACTCATTTTTAACGCTACTTCTATTGCTGACGAGCCGTTATCTGCAAAAAACACTTTATTTAAACTGTCTGGTGTTAAGGCGACTAATTTTTCTGCCACCTTAATGGCAGGTTCATGTGAAAAATTCGCAAAGATCGTATGCTCTAATGTAAACGCTTGATCGTTTAATGCTTGACTTATACGCGGATTCGCATGTCCAAATAAATTGACCCACCAGGAAGATACAGCGTCTAAATAGCGATTATTATTCTCATCATAAAGCCATACACCTTGTCCTTTTTTAATAACAACAGGCGGAAATTGCTCATAGTCCTTCATTTGTGAGCAAGGATGCCAAACATGCTGTAAATCTCTCTTCTGCAATTCAGTTAATGCTTGTTTCATATTTGAACAACCTTTCAAACAAAGATGTGTGTGAAATGGAATAGTCAATAATATGTGAAATATCCTGATGCTTTGGGATCGTCGCATATGGCAAATCATGATATTGTAGAATCATTTTCACATTATCTCGTTCCATCTGACTACCTGTATCTCTATTAAATACAATGCCAAGAACCTCAACATTACGAACATGTAATGCCTCAAGTGTAAGCAATGTATGGTTAATCGTTCCTAGTGTTGTTCGTGTGACAAGAACGACTGGAAGCTTACTTTTAACGATGACATCAAGAAGCGTATTTTCTCCATATGTATCTAAAGGGACAAACAGCCCTCCTGCTCCTTCACAAATCACGACATCGTATGTTTGCTGTAACAACTGCATTTGCTGTAATAAATGCTCCACATTTATTTGCTGACCCTCCAGTTGTGCAGCAAAATGTGGTGATGCGGCTTCCTTAAACGAATAGCCATTTAAATTTTCTTGCTTTAGTCTTTGTAATGAATACTTTTCATACATTGCTGTATCGTAGTAATAGCAATGCCCATTGTCATTAATTTCGCCAGTTTGCACGGGCTTATAAGGCGTGACTTGTAAATCATGTTTTTGTAACTGTCGCATCAGTAATGTAGTGATAACTGTTTTACCGACATCTGTATCCGTTCCAACAACCCAAAAATGTTGCATCGTTAACCTCCCCCTCTTTTTAAGTCAACTTTTTATATTTTTTAAGTTAACACATTTAATTTTATTTTGTAAATGCTATTTCCATATTTCTTCAAAAACAGCCCCTTTCTATGCGAAAGATAGAGAATTTTGTGATAACTTATACGTTTTTTTCATCAATAAAAAACACTAGATTTTTACCATGTGGCAAAATCTAGTGCTGGTTAATGTATATTTTCACAGGTATGTTAATAATCATCTTTGTCCATTTTTATTAATTAGAAGGCTATTCTAACGTAGAGCCCTATGAAACTTTAGTGCAGATTAGATGTAACTATGACAAAAATATATAGAAAAATATAATAATTTATGTTTATATATTATTTGTAAGTATATCCATTATATAGAAGGGGTTTTCTAATGTCCTATCTGGTGCAGTTACTCATTTTCGGCATAACAGGTTCGTTAGTATACTATGGTGTTTACTATGGAACACCACTATTAATTAAAAAAGGTGTCCCATTAATGTATGCTTTTTGGTTCTTTCTATGGTTTCCTGTAATGAGTTTATTTCCAGTATCATTACTACTGTATCATTTAGAGGGAAATACTTGGACATGGCAAAATATTTTGGAAAGATTTCGTTTCAATCCTTTAACAGAAAACGATTGGTATTGGGTTGTGGGAGCAATTGTTGTTACAATATTCGCTGACCTATTTCTTGAACCTTTAGGTAAGTTTTTTGCGAGACTTCCAATGCTTGCCCCACCAAGTTATCTTCCAGCTCCATTTAATCCATTAAAAAGGATGGAATTACCTCCAACAGAATTTTTCGGTGTTACGCTTTATGGTAATTGGAAAATGATAACCATTTTTATTCCGTTACACCTTTTTGCTATGCTAAGTGAGGAAATAATGTGGCGAGGTTTTCTCCTTCCTATCCAACAAGAGATTTTCGGGAATTGGGCTTGGGTAATAAATGGATTACTTTGGGCTTGGGTTGTTCATGCTTGTTTGAAGTGGCATTTTATCAATATGCTTCCTAGCATGCTTATTGCTCCATGGATCGCCCAATTTACTAATTCAACATGGGCTTCTTTTGTAACTCATTCTGTTGGAAATAGTTTACTATGGATTTTGTTATTAGTGGGAATAATTAAAAAAACTAAACCTCAAAATATAAATTAAATTAAATTTAATTTTATAATTCAACTTTTAAAATCTTGTTACATTAGTAAATGTAGCAAGATTTATTTTTTTATAAACACACTAACCTTTTATCAACTTTAAAGCTTGTATTTCAGCTATATTTCTATTAATATCCAGAGAATTTTATTGCTTTATTACTTTTCTGAATATTACGGGGAATTAAAAGGGTTTTACTCTTCGTTCGTAGTATTAATCTAAACGGGGGTGGCTGTATGTTTGGTATTTTTAAAGAATCAGAAAAGACTATAGATTCTTATGAGCATGTTAGTTTTATTTTAAAATCCTTGCTCACATACGAGCTAAAAGACTTACCTATTCGCTATGAATTTTGGTATCGTGTGGCTATTCGTCAGGAAGAGTTGCGAACGTTAAATACCGAGCATCGAGCAAAGATCTCTATGTCTACAGCAGTAGGTCGATTTCACCAAACACAATACGAGGGAACGAAACAAAAATTAGCAAAGTTTGAACGTCTCGCAGATATGTATAAATCGTTTTGTATTGAGGAAGAACGAGAAGCATTAAATCATCGACTTCGTTTTCATAAAGAAGCGATATCTGAGCTATATGAGCACGTCCAAAATAAAGAGCTATATGTGTATTGCGATTCTGTACAGCAACAATTTTGGGATGCAGTAAGTGAAGATATATTAAATGCAATTGCTCACCTAGATTAAGTAGGTGGGCAGTTGCAAAGACGATCCTTTGAATATTATTAAATTCCCTCATTCCTCTATCAGTAAACTCATCTTCTAAACGATATTCTTCTGAAAGTCTCAAAATTTGAAACATTTTCCTCTTCCGCTCGTAAATAAAATAAGGAGAGGAAGTTAATGACAATGGATATTAACATACATAAAGGGGCTATGTTGAAAACGAAGCCATTATTTCAAACATTCAATTTCAAGTAAACAGTGGTGAGCTCGTTGGATTAATCGGTTCAAATGGGGCCGGCAAAAGTACAACGTTACAAGCAATGATGGGTGTGCTACCAATAGTGGATGGTCAAGTGACAATAGGAACTTACGGCTACGTACCAGAAAGACCCATTTTGTATGAGTATTTTACATTATGGGAGCATATAGATTTCTATTTGCGTGTCGCTGGTAAAGAGAATTCTTTAACAAATCGTGCAAATGAACTACTGAAAATTTTTCATTTGGACCATAAGCTACACGATTATCCCACAACGTTTTCCAAAGGTATGCAACAAAAAGTGATGCTTATTTTAGCATTTCTCGACAAGCATTCTACCTATATATTAGATGAACCATTTATGGGCCTAGATCCGCAGGCAATGCGCAAGCTCTTAACGATTTTAGAAGAATTAAAAGCGCAAGGTGCTGCCATTTTAATGAGTACACATGCACTCGATACGGCAGAAAAAATATGTGATCGTTTCATCTTGATTGATCATGGGCGAATTTTACAGCAAGGTACACTCGCATCATTACGTATAGCTGTGAAGCAGGACAAAGCATCTCTTCTTGATATTTTCGACACACTACTTGAGGAAAACCACCATGACTAACATATTGCAGCAACGAAGAAAATTAGAGCGCTCCCACAATTTTAAGCTATTGGCAAGCATTATTGATTGGACAGTCTCCTTATATGTTGTTGTGCCAGCTCTAGTCATTGGCTTTTTCCTTTATAAAGACTTTATCTTAAACATAAGTACATCATGGGTCATACATATTCCGCTAATTTTCTTTATTGTACTGTTATTTCTTATTACACGTATTGAAACTATTCGTACTTATTTGCACCAAGCCGATCGTCTTTTTTTAATCCAAAACCGAAAACAAATAATACAGTTAAAACGAGCTGGTCTTTATTGGACGTTAAGTAAGCACCTAATTTTACTAGGTTCTGTCCTTGCTCTATTAGCGCCCATTTTAATAATCGTTCATCATGTAACGATATTAGAATTACTTATTTTACTTCTGCTACTATTGACAACTAATTTTACTAACGTGCTTCTACAATTAAAACATCATTAATGGCAGCAGCTATTAAGTAAAGTTATTATGTGCATTCTCGGTACAGTTTGCTTTTTATATGTGCCAGTTATTATCACTGCACTTATTTATCTAATACTTCTTGTTTATTGCACAAGCTATTATAATAGACATTTTGTTTATAGTTCTAAATATTTTGATCAACAGGTGGAGCTCGATCAAGCAGCTTTTTATAAATGGCAAAGTCTTTTATTCCAGATTGCTCCTGAGCTTCGAAGTCAGTTAGTACCGAAATTAAAAAAGCCTCGCCTACTATGGAAAAATTCAAAGCGCATGTTTCGACGTTCCGATTATTATATAGAGGAAATAGTATGTAAAACGATGCTTCGCCAAAAACAGTATCTCTTCGGCTATCTGCGTTTTTTATCAATGGGTATCGGGCTAACTATTATTGTGCCATCGTGGGCGAAACTTATCATACTTGGAATTCTTTATTTTACTTTACGCTCTATGATGCAATCGGTGATCCAACAAATTTTCGAGCATAAAATTTGGTCAATCTTTCAAGTAGCCAATGAACAAATTCAGGCTGCTAACAGTCGGCTGCTAAAGGGATTTGTAAATCTCCCATTGTTGTGTGTCCTTATTATCTTAGTTATTTTTACTCTTGTAAAATAAGGCTCCTCACCATAACGTGGGTTGATTTCCGTTCCCAATGTGCGCATTCCTGGGAGCGTCTGTCGGAACGGAAATCAACTTAAAAATTAAACAGGTGCCAGCTTAGTTTGCTAGCACCTGTTGTATATTATTTATTATCTTCCATTCCTAGTAGAAGCATTTTTCTAAATTCCTGTGTTTGGTCGGCTTTAATGGCTATATTGTTATAACGTTTTTTAAACCCAAACATGAAAGTCACTTCCACTGGCTCCTTCATTTTTAAAATAAACTGTGGATATGCCACTTCAAAATCACGTGCTATAAAATCAATTGTATCCTTGGATAATTTTCTTTCCAATTGTTCCTTATCCTCAATAAGCTCTTCAATCTGCTCAAAGCGAACTTCCGCTCGTTTCATCAATCCTAAAGACAAATACAATTTATCAGATGTTACATGGACAGGATTTAAACGAATAGCCTGCATATCCGCTACAAAAAATAGTACAGAGTATACATTTAAAATAAGCAATAGAATAGAAAGAACAAGTGATTTTTCATGTAGCCACCAATGAATCCCTATTGTTTCAATGGCGATTCCATGGATAAGCATGATGATAAAGGCAATATAGCTCGAATTTTTATGCAAGGTTAACCCAGGTTGCTCTTTCCTCTTCCAGCTTGCAAAAGCGTAGTAAAATACTACAAAATCTGCGCAAAACACTTGGATAATAGGATGCTTCGGCGCATGTTTTTCAACTGCTTTTGGAAATGAGAACAAATCGGGTAAAGTAGTTGATCGTACATCCACTAGAATTCTCGGCATATAACGAACAAGCGTTGCAACTAGTAAAATTTCAAATAATATAAGCGTACCTTCAATCGCAAACCCAGTCCAAGTCACTGCAACAAATGGCTGCAGATGTTCTACTGGAATAATAAAACGAGCTGCAATACAACCAGCCGCTGCTAAAATAATCGCTTGTTTTATAGAAAACTTTCCTTTATACAGCAGAAATAAAACAGGCATAACAAGAACAAAATCAAGTAATGAGCCAATAACAACTCCATTTGTTTCAGAAGGTAAAATAGATAAACCGAAACCAGTGTTATAAAGCGTGTAATTGCTAGCAAGTACGACTAACAAAAATGCTAGCCATCTATTTTGCTTTTTCTTTAATGCAACCATGTTAAATCTCCCCCTTTTTCAAATGAATATCATTTATTTCATGTATAATTCCTTCCTTTAATACAATTTGATTGAGCTTCTGAACAATTTCTTTTAATTGCACGATCTCACTGTGCTCAAGCTTCGAATAATATCTTAAGATAATAAATCGTTTTATTTCTTCCTCTCGTTCAAAATACTTAATGCCTGAAGTATCAAGATTTACAAATATTTCACGTCGGTTTTCAGGATTAATGCTCCGAGTTACATATTGCTGCTCTTCAAGTTTACTAACTAACTGTCCGACAGCACTTGAAGTTATATTCATATAACTTGCAATCTGTCCAATCGTCACTTGGCTATTTTTTTTAATAAAGTCTAATAGAATTATTTGTTTAGGGGATAATTCATCACTTAATAAATTTTGATGTAACTTTATAAAATGGCTATCCATCGAATAAATAGCTTCATTTATTTCCTCCACAAGCTTATAGATAAGTTCTTCATCCTTTGTCATAACTAATTCAATCCTTTAAGTAAAGTTAATAGTAAAGGCATCTTTACTATTAACTTTACTTTATTATATATGGTTATTATTGTCAATATGTCCAGTGATAAACAGCGTGGTCTATTCCGGTTATTTTCAAAAATTTTTCATAATTTATGATTAAGGTGAAGCGATTCATTGCAAGTGCGGAAATTCGCTTCTCTTCCGCGGAGATCCTCTTGCTTCGTGCGATTATGCTCTACTATCCTTTATCAAAAAATTGTTTACGATAAACATATGGGGAGTATCCTGTATATTTCTTAAATTTTTCAATATAGTAACTTACTGTACTAAAGCCTGTTGTTGTAGCAATTGTAGTGATGGATTGCTCACTATCACGTAATAGCTCCATACTTTTGCGAAGACGATAGTGTAGTAAATATGTGAATGGTGTCATGCCAACCATTTTCTTGAAAAAGCGGCTACATTCTGCACGGCTTAAAAAAACATGTGCAGCTAAATTTTCTAAAGATATTTTCTCCTGATAATGAGCATGTAAATAATCAAGCATATCTTTCGCTCGTTCATGCTGGACAATAATTGCTGGATCCAGTATTTCTTCTGTTAGCATTGACTGTGACAAAATAGTTTCCCAAATGACTGATAGCTCTCTCCATACCTTTAGCTCATAAAAAACGGCTTGCTCTTGTAGTAATTTGGCCACGATTTCTACTTTTTGCGCCAATTGGCCGGACAGCTTTACATAGGGCAGTCTATTGCTCGTTATAAATGGCAGTACATATTTAGTAGCAAAAATACTGTCCTTGTGTCCGCCTAATAGCAATGGGTCCACATTAATACAGAAAATTATTGCCTGGTCTATTTGAAAAGGTTTTGCTTCATGTAAACCCGATGCATTGACAAATAGCCCCTCTTTCTCCTCAAGTACAAAAACATTTGCCCCTACTCGGTATTCCACACGACCGCTTTTCACATAGACAAATTGAATTTCCTTATGCCAATGTAACGGTAAAAAATCCAAACTATCTAGTCGTAAAACCGTCTCATACAGTGCAACTGGAAATTCCTTCGTCCCATGTAACGTCAGTTCTTGTAAATCCTTCGCAATTTTAATATGTGTTAACGCCACTACTTCGTTCACCTCAATATATTGATATTTTTAACCCTATAAATCGATATTTCTTGTGCTTAAACTTCTTTATTATTGTTTTATATTGATAGTTTAGGGGATGTTTTAAGATGAATCAATCAGCACAGAAAAATCGTACTCTTGGTTTTATTCTTGTCATTTTAGGGGCTAGTTTTTGGGGTATTGGTGGCACCGTCGCACAAAAGCTTTTTCAGCAGGAAAATATAGAGGTTGGCTGGCTCGTTTCTAGTCGTCTTCTTTTAGCAGGCTTATTACTCATTTCTGCCTATAAAATTACACATCGTAAAGAGTCTATTTTTGTGATGTGGCGGACAAAGCACAATGCTTTTAGACAAATTTTATTTAGTTTACTAGGAATGTTGGCGGTTCAATATACTTATATGATGTCGATTGCTATAGGTAATTCTGCTGTTGCGACATTATTGCAATATTTAGCACCTCTTTTTATTATGGCCTATTATTTAATAACGAAGCATAGTCAATTGACAAGGCAGGATGGAATAGCTGTGACTCTGACACTTGTTGGTACTTTTTTATTACTAACAAATGGCTCGTTGTCTACACTTTCTGTGCCATCGATGGCAGTTTTTTGGGGGATTTTATCTGGTCTTTCGGCTGCTTTTTATACGTTATATGCCGTCTCACTCTTACAGCAGTTTCATTCATTGTTAGTTGTAGGCTGGTCAATGCTTATAGGCGGGAGTGTTATGAGTCTTTTCCATCAACCATGGCAAATTGATATGTCAAACTGGGCATTTTCGACATTTGCTTACTTTCTGTTTATTGTGATTTTCGGGACAATGCTAGCATTTTGGTTTTATATTGCAAGTTTGCATTATTTATCGCCAAAAGAAACTAGTTTACTTGGTAGCCTGGAGCCTCTAACAGCTGTTATTACAAGTGTCGTTTGGCTAAAAATTGCCTTTGGAGGGGTTCAGTTTATTGGGACAATGCTGATTCTCTGCATGATTTTATATCTCACAGTTTTTCAGAAAAAGCACCGAGTGGAAGGCATAACCAATTTAGGATAATTCATAAATTTTTAGTCATAAATTACTACGCAAAATATATAAACTATGAATTTCTACATAAAATTTACATATTATATATATCTTTTTTCCTTAGCTGTCTATTATACTGAAAATATCATCATTCAAGGGGGTATTTTTATGGATAAAAAGGTTATTTTTTTCGAGGTTCGTGGCGGCACAGATAAGGGTCCTGACGGCTATCGACAAGATACAATGCCTATGGTGAATGCGCTAAAACAACGTGGACAGGATGCAGAAGTCATTTTCTTTGATGTTACAAAAAAAGAGGAAATTTTTAATTACGTCAAAGGGCATGGTATTGCTTATGTATCACGTATTAATCCAGGAAACTTACAGCATGAACAAGAGTATTTTGATATGTTGCGTGAACTATGTAATGCGAGTGTCATCGGCATACCTCATCCTGATGCAATGATTGGCTATGGTTCTAAAGATGCATTATCAAAGCTATCCTCAACAGCTTTAGTGCCTGATGATACATTTGCATATTATACAATTGAAGCATTTAAAGCTCAGTTCCCTACTTCTCTTGCTATGACTGAACGCGTCCTAAAGCAAAATCGCGGATCGACGGGCGAAGGTATATGGCGAGTTAAATTGGTTGAACCTCTTGCTGAGGGAATTACAGAAGTACCACTTGATGCAGAGATTAAATGTACAGAAGCAAAAGATAATCATGTGGAATATTGGAAACTTAGCGACTTCATGTCATTCTGTGAGCAATATATTACAGGCACAAATGGCATGCTAGTTGATATGCGCTTCCTACCTCGTATTACTGAAGGCGAAATCCGCTTATTTATGTTACGAGATAAACCAGTTTACGTAGTACATAAAAAACCGGCAGATTCTGAGGACGCATTTAGTGCAACACTTTTCTCAGGCGCGCAATATCGCTATGATGCACCAGAGGATTGGGAAGAGCTTGTCCACAACTTTTTAACACAGCTACCACTCGTAACTAGTTTACTGGGCAATTATGCTTTACCGCTTATATGGACTGCTGATTTCATGCTTGATACAAACGAAGCTGGTGAAGATTGCTATATTCTAGGGGAAATGAATTGTTCATGTGTAGGCTTCACTTCTGAACTTTCTTTAGCACATCAAGTAGCAGAAGAAATTTTAGCTTGTATCCATGAAAATGCCGAGATTTCAGCATAAAATGAGACTTTGATCTTTTACTGATCGGTAATATAGGATAAAAAAAGTGCGATCTTTCGGGATCACACTTTTCATATATAAATCTTAATTGCTTGTATAAATTCATAAATAAAATATCCGGCAAAGCCAATTAGTAATACACCCGCTACCATTGTAAGCGACTTGATGACCTTACGACTCATCGCTTTACGGGTAACTGAAACAATGGTCATCAAGCCAATATCATGCAACAATATGCCACTCAGAACCCCTGCAGCGATCACTATAAAGTTTGCTGACTCTCCTTGTCCATAAGATTTAGCTAGTACAACACCGAAAACATTTACCCAAAACACTAGATTTCCGGGCGAAATTGCAACTAGTAAACCATTACGATAAGAAGCAAAAAACGATTTTGTCACTTTCTCTCCTGCAAGCGTAATACCATGATCAGCATTTTTTATAGAATCCAGCCCTAAAAGGAATAAAAAGCCAGCCCCTATAATCCACATTGGAATTTGAATGATAGGCATTGCTAAAATGGACGCTAGTCCCATATACAATGCAAAAACCAATACAATATCAATTGTCATACCACCAAGCCCGACAGCCCAACCATGCATAAAGCCATTTTTTAGTCCTTGCTTTGTCATTTCTACTGTAATGGCCCCAACAGGCATGGCAATCGCAAGTCCTACCAATACATACGCTACATATAAACTCAACTAAACACTTCTTTCATGATCAATTTCGCCTTGGCGTAATTGCCGCTGACGCTTCGCTTTCGCGCAGATAAACAATCCGTGACATCCGCCGGAGACTTTGGGCCAACGTGATGTTGGTCACTCAGTTGTTGCCACAGGACGTGGCGTTCTTAGACTGAGTTCCTCTATTTCAGTAGGTGTTTGGACACCCACTGAAAAGGAACCACATCCGCATTCATTTCTTCAAATTTAGAGGTGGGAGTCTTCTATTAAATGAAGATAAGATAAGTTTCATACGTCCGTTTATAATTGTATTATAGCATAAAAATACATAAAATGTTATTTTTACTAATAAATATTCATTTTTTTATATTTTGATACTTAGTTAATCTATTTGTATGATATTATTGGTAAATCTATTCTTATTGCTATTTAATTCGCCTTGGCATAATTACGTCCGGATTTTGAATTGCGCCCTGGCCGATGTCGGTCATTTCGGTAATACCACAGGACATGGTGTTTTTACCGATGCGGGTCAGTTAGCCGTTTTGAATGTTAACTTTCTTTACAGTAAACAGAGCAATTACCATCAATATTGCACAGCAAGCAAATAGACTAATTAAAAACACCCCACCTACCGTATAACCCCAATATTCTACAAGCGAACCAAAAATCGGTGGAATTAAAAATACACCAATGGACGCAACCATTATACTAAATCCACTTGCAAAACCACTCATAGATTTTTCCACACTTTCAACAGTTAGCGTCATCCATATACCATTAAAGCCAGCAAGAGAAAAACCTACAATAGCTATACATATAACTATTAACATAGAGGAATGTATAAAGTACATAAGGGTTATCCCAATTGTGCTTAGTATAGTAATGATTAATAATACGCCCCATCGATTTTTATTAAAAAATTTATCACTAATAATACACCATAGCACTCGCCCGCATGCCCCACTAATTTCAGAAATAGCCAAGCATATTCCAGCACTATAAATCGACCAGTCCTTTACTTCATACAAAAATAATATAACGTACGTGTTAAATGTAATTTGAACACCCATTAATACGAATGCAGAGCTATTCGTAAAAAAGAGCCATTTTGAGTGAACGAAAATGCGTAACTGCTGACGTAAAGGCATTTTAGTAGCCAGATCAGTTTGTGAATCTTCTTTTAGCTTTAATACAAAAGGTATTATCAAGCTATACAATACTAATGAAACTGCCGCAACAGACAATGTGTAGCGCCAACCGATGTACGCTACCAAAGGAATCAGCACAACACTCGAGCCTGCTGAACCTAGTGTAATAGACATCTGTTTTAACCCCATTAGTAATGACACTTTATTTACCGGAAATGTATTCACAAGAAAATGGTTTGTGACAGGATGCATTCCTCCATAACCCATCCCTGCTAGTACAACAAATACTAAGGCAACCCCATAATTATCTATCCAAGCAAAACTTAAAAAGCCCGCTCCTACAACAATCATCAAGCAAACCATCATTTTGCGGGTACTCAATCGATCTGCTAAATACCCAATTAGCAACGTTGCTATAAATTGACCAATAAAAAGGGCAGTTGGAAGGAATCCTAACTGCCCTTTATTCAATGATAAGTCAACACTAATATAGAACATTAAAGGGCTGATACTTCTCCCAACAAAGGCAGTTAAAAATTGAGCAATGATGACCCACATTGCAATAAATTTCATCTGTTGCATTATTTATCAAAACCACCTTTTACTCTTAATGAGCACATTCGCAAACAATTATTAGTCGAGCACCCTCCACTACAATCAACTAAAAAATGCATTAACATACGTTTATACAACCTAATATTTCCCTAATCAACACGCCTGAAAACTTTTAGCTAAATACTCTTACATGCCCAACCATTTTGGTACGAATAATACAAGGTCCGGAATATATGTAAGGAATAATAGCACGATAAATGAAATAACAATGAATGGAAAAACATTCTTTACTAGCGTTTCAAATTTCACATCCGCCATCGATGATACTATGAAAAGCCCTGTACCTACTGGCGGTGTTAATAAGCCTAACGTTAAGTTAATACAAATGATGACTCCAAAATGCACCGGGTCAATATTAAATGCTATTACGAGTGGCATCATAACAGGTACTAGAATTATTAATGCTGCAATTCCATCCAGTAGCATGCCGACTATTAACAATGTTATATTCACTAATAATAAGAATAGCCATGGACTTTCTGTAATACTTAACATGCTTTCTACTAACAATTGTGGAATCCGTTCAAATGCAATCATCCATCCAAAAATATTTGCCATAATAATTAAGTACGTTACCGTTGCTGTATTTGTCACCGTACTAATCAGCATTTTAGGGAGCTTTTTCATATCTAACTCTCTATAGAAAAATAAACCTACAATTACCGCTAGTAAACAAGCAATAGCAGCAGCTTCTGTTGCTGTAAATACACCCGTTAAAATCCCTACAACAATTGTAATTGGTATTAATAGTGCTGGAACTACTTGTAATGTATTGCTTCTAATAACTGCCCACGAAGCACGTTCACTTTTCGGGAAATTTTGTTTATAGCCCATATAAGAAATAACTAAAATAAAAACAAGTCCATAGATAATCCCCGGGACAATTCCAGCCATAAATAGAGCGCCAACAGATGTACTTGATAACGTACCATAAATAATGAAAATCATACTTGGTGGAATAATAGGTGCGATAATAGAAGATGCTAGTGTTATAGACGCTGCGAATTCACGTTTGTAACCTTCCTTTTCCATTTGCGGTACCATTACTCTACTCATCATCGCAGCTTGGGCATTAGCCGATCCTAAAATCGATGCTAAGAACATATTAACGACAACTGTAACATAAGCCAGTCCTCCCTTAAAATGCCCAATAAGTACACGAGCAAATCGAACAAGCCTCGTTGTAATACCTCCCTCATTCATAATTTCCCCCATTAACATGAATAACGGAATCGCTAATAGTCCAAAGTTTTCAAGACCTGAATACATACGTAATGGTGTAGAATCTAATAATGTCATCTGACCATTTAATATGAAATAAATAACTGTCGTAATACCAAGCACCATCGAGATGGGAATACCAATTATAAGTAAAAGAAAGAAAATTACGAGTACAATATATGTCATGTATTTTCTCCCTCTCTATTCTTAATTGTGTCAATCAAATGTGAAATTAGATGAATGGCTGCAAAAATTAATCCAACAAATACTGCACTATAAGGAATCCACATTGGCAATTGCAAAGAGCTAGATTTTTGTAGCAACATGGAAGGGTGCATCATCCATTTGTAAGAGTAATAGATTAATATAAATAAGAATGCAATCATGATGCAATCCTGAATAATCCTCAAAATTCTCTTATTACGCTCTGATACAGCATCGTATAAAAATGTAACAGAAGCCTGGGTACCATATTTCAGGCCCCAGCTTCCTCCGATAAACGAAGTCCATATTAATAAGAAAATCGAAACTTCACCCGACCAAGGGATGGGATCTTTTAAAAAATAACGAAAAATAACAGCAAATATCATTAAGACAGCTAGCGCAGCCATTAAAATGATCATCAGAAGTTCTTCGATTTTAGTAATGCCTTGACTAATTTTCGCCACTTAGCAATTCCCCCTAACTACTTACGGAATTCTTCGATAAACTTTTTAATCAAATCTGATTTCGCACTGTACTCGTCATCGAATGCTTGGATTTGCTCTTTAAATACATCTGCACCTAGTTCATAAACAGTCATTCCTTGACTGGCAAGTTCCTTTTTGAATTCTTCTTCTTGTCCAGAGCGTGTTTCAACTGCATAAGCTATTGCTGCTTGTAAGGAATCGTTAATAATTTTTTGAACATCTTCAGATAATCCATTAAACATCTTCTCATTTGTTACGATAATTGATGGCCATACCATGTGGTTTGTAACAGCTACATATTTGGCTACTTCAGAGTATTTATTTGTGATAGTCGCATCTAAGTCCATATCCATTCCGTCAATAACGCCTGTTTGTAAAGCTGAATATACTTCTGGTAATGGTAAGCCTTCTGGCGCAGCTCCCGCTTCTTTATAGAACAATTGGAGCGGGGGACTTGGTGTTACACGCATTTTTAAACCTGCTAAATCAGAAGCTTTTTTTACTTCTTTTGATTTGAATACCATCGCACGTTGACCAGCGAATAGGTAATCTAACCCTTTTAAGCCCGTTCCTTCTATTTTCCCTAAAATCTCACGTGCAATATCCGTACTACTTGCATCAGAAGCTTCTTGTAAATTTTTAAAAGTGTAAGGTGCGAACCACGCGGCCATCTCAGGTGTACGTGCACTTAAATAAGCGGCTGTAATAAAAGCAAAGTCTAATGAGCCCGCTTCTACTTGTTGTACCATATCTGCTTCAGTCCCTAATTGACTCGTAGGGTAGATTTCAAGTTCCATCTTGCCATTTGAACGTGCCTTTAATTCTTCATTAAATTTTTCAGCTGCTTTATGCCACATATGATCTGTTGGTGTAATATGTGCAAGCTTAAATTTCTTCTCCGGAATATCTGACTCAGCTGATGTGTTGTCCGTCTTTGCATCTGCTTCCTTTGTTGCGTTCGAGTTACCACAAGCCGCCAATATAAATAAAAGTGCTAAAAAACAACTAACTAGCATAAACTTTAGCGGTTTTTTCATAATAAAATATCCCCTCTACTTTTGATTTATTATGTTGCATTGGTTATTGCTCCGCTTTCGTCTTTCCACCAGTTCCCCAATGAATGGGTGGCACTTCTGTTAAAATAACGCGTACACTATCAATAGGAACTTGTGCCGTTTGAACAATGGTAGCTGTTACTTCCTGAATAATTTTTTTCTTTTGTTCCGCAGACCGTCCTTCTAACAACTGAATTTGAACAATTGGCATACTAAGTCCTCGCTACTTCACAACTAATGTTAGTTTGCCAAGTGTCCCATAGTCTGCTTCTATGTCATCACCAGCTTTGACTGGAATTGCATCTGTAATGCCGCCTGTTAAAACTAGTTGACCAGCTAAAATACCTCTACCTTCTTTTGCTAACATCGTTAATAATTCGATGACCGAATAAATTGGATGACCTAGCACCGCTGCTCCTGTACCATGTAATTTTTCTTCTCCATTTTGTTTCAAGAAAACTTCTGTAGAAGCCCAATCACATGCATAAGGTGAAAACGCTTGTGCACTCAGCCAAATTTTCGATGAAGAAGCATTATCAGCTATGACATCAGGTAATGTAAATGAAAAGTTCTTATAGCGACTATCAATTACTTCAAGTGCTAGAAATACGTTTTCAACCGCATCCCATACTTCTAAAGGTGTTAAATCCGCACCTTGTAGCTCTTTTTTAAAAACAAAGGCTACCTCTGCTTCAACACGAGGATGAATATATTCAGAAGCTGTAATTTCATTTGTCCTAAGATTCATTTGTGAAGTTAAACGTCCATAAATAGGAGAATCCACCCCCACTTGTTGCTGTTTAGCTATGCTTGTGAGACCCATTTTCCAACCGATAAACCGATTGTCAGCTGTTATCGTTTTTTCCATACTAATTTTTTGAATTTCATATGCTTCTTCTACTGTAAGATTTGGTTTTGATTCGGTAATCTTTTCAATTGCCTCTTTTGTTGCTTGTGCTTCTGCTACTCGCTCAGCATATTCAAATAAAGACACTATGCACTCCCCACTTTCTGTTGTGCGATCTTCTGTGCTACTTCAATGATTGTATCTTCTTGTCCACCTACAACATTTAGTTTGCCTAACTCTACTAAAATATCTCTAGCATCAACGCCCTCTTTTTCAGCTGCTATATTTGCGTGACGTAAAAAGCTCGAATATACGCCAGCATAACCCATTACTAAACTACCTGTCGTAATATCTTGAGGATGTGGCAAAATATTGGCACGAACATATTCAGCCAAATCGAGCATTTTGTATAAATCTATGCCTGTTTCAATACCCATGCGATCTAATACAGCGACCAATACCTCGGTTTGTGTATTGCCTGCACCTGCACCTAAACAACAGATACTTCCATCGATACGCGTAGCACCTTCTTG
Organism: Lysinibacillus sp. NPDC092081; assembly: GCF_044755845.1. Taxonomy (NCBI): domain Bacteria; kingdom Bacillati; phylum Bacillota; class Bacilli; order Caryophanales; family Bacillaceae; genus Lysinibacillus; species Lysinibacillus sp. NPDC092081. Next base: position 135,704 of record NZ_JBIVRU010000010.1, on the reverse strand, counting down.
AATCGCTACTAGTGTGTTGGCAACAGCTAGGGACAAATTATTATGCGCATGAAAACCAATCTCAATATTTAAATTAGCACGCAATAAACGAATACGATCCTGTACATCAGACGGTAGCATAGCTCCCGCTGAGTCCGTAACATACACAGCATCAGCCCCATATGATTCCATTAACAATGCCTGCTCTAATACTTTTTCAGGTGATGCGGAATGTGACATCATTAAAAAACCAAATGCCTCCATACCTAGTGCTTTCGCTGTTTCAATATGTTGCTTTGATACATCCGCCTCTGTTACATGTGTTGCGACACGAACAACTCGAGCACCTGCTTCATAAGCCTCTTTCAATTGATGTATCGTGCCAATGCCAGGGATAAGTAAAACTGTTATTTTAGAATCCCCAGCAACTTCTACTGCCGCTCTAATTAACTGAATATCGTGCTCTTTAGAAAAACCATATTGAAGTGACGAGCCTCCTAAACCATCTCCATGCGTGACTTCAATATACGGTACACCTGCATCACTTAATTGTTTAGTTACATAACGAACTTGCTCAGAAGAAAATTGATGGGCAACTACATGACTACCATCACGAAGTGCAACTTCTGTTAAATAGATCTTATTCATCGCACTTCCACCTCCTTCAAATGCATTGTTTTTGCAATTTCTTCAGCCACTTTCAACCCAGCGGCTGTCATAATATCTAAATTTCCTGCATAGATCGGTAAATAATCTCCCAATCCCTCTACTTCAATAAATACTGTAACTTTCTTGCCATCTACAATTGGATCTAGCTTCAAACGATAGCCTGGTACATATTCATTGACATTTGCGACCATATTTTTTACGGATTTAATAATTTCTTCAGCATTAGCTTCTTCTTCAAGTAGACATAATACCGTATCACGCATGAGTAAAGGCGGCTCTGCTGGGTTTAAAATAATAATTGCCTTCCCTTTTTTTGCTCCGCCAATCAGCTTGATTGCATTTGATGTTGTTTCTGTAAATTCATCGATGTTAGCTCGTGTTCCTGGACCTGCACTTTTGGAAGCAATCGTTGCAACGATTTCAGCGTAAGCAACACTTTGTACACGACTAATGGCATTGACGATTGGTATGGTTGCCTGGCCACCACACGTAATCATATTTACAACAGGCTTTTCAATATGCTCTGTCAAATTCACTGTTGGTACAACAAACGGACCTACAGCCGCTGGGGTCAAATCTATTAATCTTTTGTTTAAACCTTTTAAAGCTGCCACATGTGCAATATGTGCTTTTGCTGATGTTGCATCAAATAATATATCAGCCAAATGTGGTTGTTCTAGAAATCCTTCAATACCATTGGAAATCGTCTGAAAACCCGCCTCTTGTGCAAGTCTTAAACCATCTGATTCAGGATCAATACCAATAAGTACTGACATTTCTATGTACGGAGATCGTTGAATTTTCATCATTAAATCCGTACCAATATTACCTGAGCCAATAATGCCCACTTTAATTTTTGTCACGATAGCTTCCTCCCTTTACACAAACTCTAGCTCGACTGTACCTAATAGTTCACCAAAGTCTGCTGTAAACTTATCACCCTGTTCAGCTTCTAATGCTGCCGATAAAGCACCTGATAATATAACTTCCCCTGCTTCAACACCAATGTTGAAATCTGCTAGACGGTTGACAAGCCATGCGACACAGCTTGCCGGATTACCTAAAACATCTTCTCCCTTACCTTCATTCACAAACTCTCCATTTTTATAAAGCTGCATTTCGATTGCTGGTAAGTCAATATTGAAGACCTCGCGTTTCACTTGACCTAGGACATATTTTGCAGAGGAAGCATTATCTGCGATTGTATCTAGCAATTTTATTTGCCAATTGGCGATGCGACTATCCACGATTTCAAGACTAGCTACAATATAATCCGTTGCTCCTAGTACCTCCTCAACAGTTACATTAGGTCCTTTTAAAGGAGACTTGAGTACAAACGCAATTTCACCTTCCACTTTTGGCTTTAAATAACTAGTTCGTTCGGTTTTTCCTTCTGTAATTTCCATATTCGATAAAAGATGCCCATAATCCGGTTCATCAACGTTTAATAGATTTTGCATTGCTGATGATGTCAAACCAATTTTTTTACCTGTAATTTTATGGCCGTTCAGTAACTTCTCATTTATGATTTCAAGTTGAATGGAGTAAGCATCTTTCAATGAAATATCTTTAGCTGATTGAGTAATTGGCGCAATTCCAATGCGTGTTCTTTCTGCTTCTAATAATTTGCTAGACCATTCAATTAGATTCACTACCATGCTTTCACCCCATGTTATAATTTAATTGTTACGTTTGAGACCTCACAGTAGAATTCAAAGCTATGTGCGCCACCTTCACGTCCGATTCCGCTGTGCTTCATACCACCAAATGGTGTCCGAAGATCTCTTAAATACCATGTATTTACCCAAACGATTCCTGACTCAATTTGACCTGCAACACGGTGTGCACGTCTTAAATCATTTGTCCAAATAGTTGCACCTAAGCCGTAATTTGTATCATTTGCACGTGCAATCACTTCGTCTTCTGTATCAAAAGGCAATACTGTAACAACCGGGCCAAAGATTTCTTCGCGTACACAACGATTTTGGTCCGTTAAACCTGTAATAATTGTCGGCTCAATATAATATCCTTTATCTCTATTAGCCGGGCGACCACCTCCTGTAAGAATATTGCCACCCTCTTCTCTCGCAATTTGAATGTAACCCATTACTTTTTCATAATGTTCTTTCCCTACAACAGAGCCGATATCTGTCGTTGCATCAAATGGATCCCCTATCTTTAATTCTTTTGTGCGCGCTACAAACTTCTCTACAAATTCTTCATAAATATCACGTTCAACATATATACGAGAACCACAGAGACACACTTGCCCTTGGTTCATAAAGCTCGATTTTAGCGTTGTCGCAAGAACTTCATCTAGGTCCGAATCTTTAAAAATAATATTTGGATTTTTGCCACCTAATTCAAATGAGACTTTTTTCAATGTAGGGGCGGCGGCCTTCATAATAGTGGTACCTGTTTTGGTTTCCCCCGTAAATGTAATAGCATCTACATCAGGGTGTTCCGATAGAAACGCACCTGCTGAATTCCCACCAAAACCGTGAACTAAATTGACAACACCATCTGGTACCCCCGCTTCTTGACACAATTCAACCAAGCGAGTAGCTGTCATTGGTGTAAGCTCCGCCGGTTTCATGACAGCGGTACTACCTGCCGCTAGACAAGGGGCTAATTTCCAAGTTAAAAGTAGTAATGGTAAATTCCAAGGATTTATCATGGCCACAACACCTACTGGTCGTGTCACTGAATAATGTAGTGCCATATTGTCTTGGTTGTAAGATTCATTCCCAAGTGAAGTAACATAATCCGCAAAGAAGTGGAAATTATGTGCCGCACGTTTAATGTCCATTTCTAAAGCTAAATGATACGGCTTGCCTGTATCGGTTGCCTCTAAAGCAGCGAGTTCTTCAACATTTTCTAAAATGAGGTCGCCAATACGTCGTAAAAGTTGAGAACGCTCTTTAACAGTGAATTTACCCCATGTGCCTTTCAAAGCAGCTTTTGCAGACTGTACTGCTGCATCGACATCTTCTCTAGTCGCTTCTGCTACCCATCCAATGACTTCTTCTGTCGCAGGATTTATATTTTCAAATACTTTTCCATCTGTAGTCTCAATGAATTCACCGTTTATAAAATTACGGCAATTGATACTTTTCGTGTTAATCGTTGCATGTTGCACCACTTTTCTCACTCCCTCAATTATGAAGCGACTTTAAGAAAAAAAGTCTCTTACCTTATTTCTCAAAGTCGCTTTTTGATTATTCAGAAAATTCAACAACCATTTCTATTTCAATTGCTGTATTATTAGGGAGTTGGGCCATTCCAACTGCCGAACGAGCATGCTTACCTCGTTCTCCAAAAACATCCACTAGTAAATCTGATGCACCATTCATAACTTTTGGTTGTTGTATAAAATCAGGCGTAGAATTGACCATCCCTAAAATTTTTACAATACGCTTCACTTTCGATAAATCGCCTAATTCAGATCTCAATACAGATAACAGGTTAATCATTGATTGGCGACAAGCAGCATAGCCATCCTCTACTGTTAAATCTTCACCTAATTTGCCATGATACTGATCGACGCCTTGTCCCGATGTAAAAATTAAATTACCTGTTCGTACGCAACTAACATAATTTCCAACCGCTTCCCTAGGCTCAGCAAGCTCTATTCCAAGTTCTTGCAATCGTTCTTCAGGCGTTTTCACTTGATTTACCATTTAGAACCTTGCTCCTTTCTACATTTAAAAATGTCATAGCATTTTCGCCTAAAATTGCTTTACGTACTTCTTCTGATAAGTCCAAGGTTTCATCTATAATTTTCCCTGGGTTAATTTCTCTCAGTAAAAAAGGATAGTCTGACCCCATAATAATTTTCTCATGGCCAAAACGTTCAATTAAATAATGTAGATTTTGTGATTCATATACTAATGAATCAAAGTAAAAGTTTTTCGTATAGTGGCTTGGAGGATATTTTGTACGTCTAAGGTTTGGCCAAACATCCCACCCTTGGTCTAAACGTGGAAGAATGTAAGGGAATGATCCGCCACCATGTGCAAAACAAACCTTTAAATTCGGACACTTTTCCATTACGCCACTCCACACTAAGCTCGCTGCCGCTAAAGCTGTCTCACTTGGCATGCCGATTGTATATAAAAAGTTATGTCTTGGTGTTCTATCTTGAGCTAAGGTTTCCCAAGGGTGAATAAATAGTGGCATTTCATATTGTTCTGCCGCTTCAAAAAATGGCAGTAAATACTCGCTGTCTAAATTTTCTCCATTTATATTGGTGCCAATCTCAATTCCAGCTAGACCCATTCCCTTGCACCTTATTAACTCAACGATTGCTGCTTTTGCATCTTGCAACGGTACAGTTCCTAGGCCGATAAAACGATTGGGATGTTCTTTAACAACCTCTGCAATAAAATCATTTTGGAATTGTGCAAGCTCTACCGCTTGTTCAATAGGTGCCCAATAAGAAAATGTTACAGGTACAGGTGAAATAACCTGCATATCTACACCCTCATTATCCATATCCTCTATACGCTTTTTCGCATCCCAGACTTGATTGGTCACTTCCCTAAACACTTTACCACTTACCATAATATCCGCTCCACAAGAACATTTTTGCTCTAGGACGGGCCACTTTTCATTTTCATACTTAATAGCAAAATTCGGTAAATCTCTTGGATAAATATGTGTATGGAAATCTATTCGCATTGCCATTCACTCACCGTATCAGGCATTACATGTCCACAACTATCACATTGGCGTAATTCCTTAGAAGAGTTGAAGTGATCAATACCTTCTGCAATTTGTTTACCAATGTTTGTTACTTGAATGCGTACACGATACAATTCATGGTCGCATTCACTGCATAGCCATACTAAATCTTCTAACTCGCCCTCTTTGCGCTTTCTCTCCACGACAATTCCATATGTGTCTGCTATACGGTGCGGTGAATGAGGAACGTTCGCCGGTAGCATGAACATTTCGCCTTCCTTCACTTCAATTACTTCACGTTTATTTTCATCATTAATAACCTCTACAAAACAAGAACCCTTAATTTGATAGAATAGTTCATCTGATGGGTCAACATGGAATTCACGACGAGCATTTGGACCGCCAATTAACATAATTAAAAACTCAGAGTCTTCCCATAGTACTTTATTATTCACTGGCGGTTTTAGTAAATTCTTGTTCTCCTCAATGATTTTTAAAAGGTTTTGAGAACGAGCTTGTAATTTACTTACTTGCGTTGAATTTGACATATTCGAATTCCTCCTGTTTATTAGATTTAATAATTAATTGTCATATAGCCTATTTGTCTCGAAATCATTTCTGCTGAACGGATTACTTCACGAACAATCGCATGTTTTTCCTTACCGTTCATATAACTTTTTTCACCTACTAAGTTAAGAGCCGCCACAACCTGACCATTATAGGTTTTAATAGGTGCTGCAATTCCATAAGTATTAGATTCATTTTCTAAATCGCTAATGGCATAACCGTTTTTATATACCACTTCAAGCTCCTTTTTCAAGTCATCCACAGAAGTGATGGTATTGGTCGTTTGTTTAAACATTCCTTTTGCCATCATTGGTATCATAAATGTCGGATTATACGTTAATAATACTTTTCCGATGCTTGTTGAATAAGCAGGATAACGAGTCCTCCCGACAAACGTTGGTACTACATCCGCATGTGGAGACATGGCCTTGTATACAAATCGAACTTCCCCATTATCAAACATTCCAATATGAGAAGTACCTTTAAAACGCGCAACTAAATTACTTATAATGGGTCCTGCTTGAAAATTAATATCTTGGGAATACATAACTTTGTTACTCCACTCAAGAATTTTCCAGCCCAGTCGGTAACGCTTATCACTGCCTTGCAAGAGAATACTTTCTTTACACATTGTTTTTAAGAAATGATGGACTGAACTCGGAGGTAAATTTAGCTTATCTGCAATTTCTTTATTACTCAAAGATGGTTCGTCATCCGAAAATAAATCGATAATGCGTGTGATTTTTTTAACCGATGAAATCAAGTCCTTCACCTCCAAGTTCAATTTAAAGTGTTTGTTTCTCTCTTACGTCTTCTTTCTTAGCAAGAATTGAATCAACTAAATCAAAAGAGTACCCTTTCTTAAATTTATTGTAGTAAATAGCACGTTTCCGAATAGGATCCCCTGTATAATAGCGTTCATATTGAAGTGCTCTCATACCAAACCCTTCACCACATAGATCCCAAGCTAGCTTAAAGATTTTCATTCTTAGTTCTGCATCTACACCTTCTCGACCACCATAATGGCGATCGATGCTTGGACGGAGTTCTGAATTTAGGAAATCCGCTTCAGTTGGCATCATTAGTAAACCGCCTGCACCAATTGTTTGCATTACTTCAATTGCTCTTGGATACATTTCTGGCATCATGCCGCGAATTGTTTCTAAGGCATCTGGGTTTAATCGAGCTTCACCGTGCTCTGTTATTGTAAATTCATGCTCTGCTGTTCGAAGCAATGCACGAATGACTTCTACAGATTGCACTAATTCACCGAGGTCACGTTGCACATTTAAAAATTGATCTACACCAATCGAATCAGCAACCTTGCAAGCCACCTCTACAGCAAATGCAAGTTTGATGTATCCTCTTACACCTGACTGATGTGCTGGCTGTTCTGCAATACCTGTCATTGGATACAATAAGTTCGCAGCTTCAACGTTGTTATATAAAAACACCCGATCCCATGGTACTAATACATCTTCAAAAATGAGAAGAGCATCCATTTCCTCATAGCGAGAAGCCAGCGGATGATCGAATGTTGAGCGTGTACCATCTTGAACTGGTTCACGACAAATAATTTTTAATCCTTTCACATCAATTGGTACAGCAAAAGCTAATGCATAACGCTCATCTCCCGATGCAAATCCTGGGTATGAATAGATAATTACTTCATCCGTAAACGCTGCTAATGTTGCTAGCATTTTTGCTCCGCAAACGACTAACCCCTCTGGACGTTCTTCTACTGCACCTAAGTGCGTAAACATATCTGACTGTTGATGTGATGCTTTACTTCGATCATTTTGCGGATTCACAATTGCATGAGTTAAGAACACATCATTATCTCGTATATGACGATAATAAGCTTCAATATTTTTAGCCCAATCTTGGTTGTATTCCGCTAAGAACCAAGAATTTTGTGCTAATGAAGTCACTACTGTATTTAAAAAATCTGGCGTTCTGCCCATCAAACCATATGTTTGTCGAGCTACAACTTCAAAAGCCTTACTACGTTTCATGATGTCTTCGTAAGATTTAGCAAATAGGAATGAAGTTGCTACACGCTCACCTGTTTCTTCACATACATGCGTTAAATCTTCTTGGTATTTTAGATCATGTTGTAAATCATATAACTTTGCAATCTCTTGAATTGGTTGATGAAAATAGGGTTCATCGTAAACACTCTCTACTAAACGGCCATTTAACCATACTTCCGGTTTCCTTGACTTTAATGCATCTATATATTGTTGTCCTGTTCTGATTCCCATAACTGAAAATCCTCCTCTCCGAAATAATTATTGTTGTATTAGCTGTTTTGTCGAGCCCATCTTGCCTTCGAAGAATGTAAGCGCTTCCCTTTTAGTGCGTTCAAAATTTATTATTTCTCCTATAAATAACACATGGTCTCCTGCGTCTACTTCTTTCCATGGTTTACATTCGATGAAAGCAGACACACCTTCAATTTTCGGAGCTATACCATCTTTAATCCATGTAATTTCTAGCCCTTCTTGCTTTCGTCCTGCAAATTGCCATGCTATAGACTCTTGTTGATCTGCCAAAATATTAATTGTAAAAGCTTTGTTTTTCATTTGAGATAAAGAATTTGCTTTTTTATCGATAGATACTAGTGCTAGAGCTGGCTCTAACGAAACGGAAGTAAATGAGTTCACTGTAATTCCATTAATACTCGCCCCATCAAACCAAGTAACTACCGTCACTCCTGTAGGAAATTTCCCAAATGTTTGTCTAAGTAATTTTGTATCCATTTACAGCACCCCCTTTCATTTATTATTAGAATCATAACAACTTCTCTTCTCCTTGAAATGCATTATATTTCAAATAGTGAAATCGAACAAAATAATTTTCTGCTTTATACTTATTTTTTCTACAAAAATCAATATATTTCTATCTAGATAAAGTGATAACCATCTACAATTTGATAATTCACTGATTTATATGATATTTTTCTGCTTGAAATCTCTTTATCTAAAACTTTATTATTATTTTTATTTTTCCGAAAATTCATTCTATTCATTTCTGCGTTTATGAGCAAAAAAGGAAACACTCCTGTAGAGATGGCCCCATCCATTTAGTTTGTATTATTTAAAGTAAGGGCGAAATTGGTCGGTTTTTAATACGGATTCATACTAGATAGATCCCAGGCTGTTCGACCTTTCTTCACTTCTACAATAAAAAAGTAGCACAAACCATGACCTTGGTTTGTACTACTAATGTTAGTATGTTTTTCTTTTAGAGCATTTGCTTTTTCCATTGCACTAGCACGTCATTGGATTTCGCAATGTCCACTTTTAATGCCACTTGCTTGGCAGAGCAACGCTTTTTAGCCTTTTCCCATGCTTCTTCTAGAGCAGGTAAATAGCTTAAATTTTTTGTAGTTGCGACTAGCTGTAAAAAAATATTTCCTTGAATGTAATACCAGCGAGGGTTCATGCCATCTAACTGAATGGCTTCTTCAATAAGACGTAGAGCCAAATACGGACTGCCTTCATTTCGAATCAAAAACTGTGCGAATGCTCCCCAGTAAAGAGCTTTATTTGGCTGCAGTTTTATCGCTTCCGCATATTCCACAAGTGCTTTGTCATGCTCCTTAGCAAGAACAAAATATTCAGCCATTGTATAATATGCATTCGCTTGTGCCTCGACCGATCCAGCTAATAATTCATCTACTACTTTACCGAATTGCTGATCATCCTCACTTCCTATGTATGCAGCGAGTACATCACGCTCTGGATAGGAGCCATCTGTTCGTTCAACACTTTGCTTTACTTTTTCAGCAGTAGGAATAGGCATATTTGCATAACCGTTCGCTTCCAACAATGCGACGTGCTGTTGTATTGTTGGCAATGATTCATGTTCTGTAAACGCACTATTAGCTATAAGTGCTTTGGCTAATTGATAGCTTTCTTTTACATGACCGTTTAAAAATAATTCATTTATTTGTTGGACTTGCTCATCAAACTGTTTGATCACTATTTAAATCCTCACCTTCACCAAAAGAAAAGTCTTATAGGTATTTTACCATCTTTCAATCTAAAACAAACTAAATAGCAATAATTTTTCTATAATTCTTTTAATTTAAAGCTGAATCATCAAACCACATGATAAATAAAAGTTTGTTCACCTTGTGGTTCTTCACACAGCGAGGATTGATTTCCGTTGCGACAGGGCGTTTTCCTTGGGGCGCCAGATGAGCAGCCTGACTCCCGTTGTTCGGCATGGAGTTTCGTCGCTTCGGCATGCTTTTCCGCTGCTTGACTGTGATTTTCCGCCGCTAAGACATGGCTTTTCGCCGCTTGACCGTAGTTTTCCGCCGCTAAGACATGGCTTTTCGCCGCTTGACCGTAGTTTTCCGCCGCTAAGACATGACTTTCCGCCTCCTCATCTGTGACGGTAATCCCCAGATTAAAAAACGTTGGTTAAAGTTCTGAATTATGAGATAATTGAAGTGCATTTTCATTTTTTGAGAGCGTGTAAACTATATATAGGGGGCTTGTGCTATGAATAGACGATTTCATTTTGTATCGCTTTTTCTTGGAAATTTGTTAACACTAGGAACTATTTTCATTTATGCTATGCAAAGTCAAGTGGATGTTGCCCTCAGCACATATGCCCTTGTGATGGGGTTTTTAAGCACATCACTACTGATCTTTTTTTATTTATGGGGGGATGAAAAACAACAAATATCGAATCGTTTTTCTAAATAACTCGGGGACTTAAAACTACAGTTTTGAAGTGACCTTAAATTTCTTCAAACGTTGAACAAAAAATGATTTTCCCCTTTTCTACTTCAGTAGTTAAGGGATTTTTTTCACGAAAAGCTCCTTTTTTCGTGGTATTCCTCAATGAATTCGACTTATTGTTGTTGAAAAATAAAAAATTTTGTAGAAAATTTAAAAAGAATGATTGAGTAGTAATTCAATTTTCTGTATAATCAGCTTGTTTGACAATACTTATTTGAATTTGGGGGTAGACAATTGGGTAAAGCATTGATTATAGGAGCTGGCGGAGTAGCCAGTGTTGTGGTACACAAGTGTGTTCAAAATTCGGACGTATTTGAGGAGATTTGTATCGCAAGTAGAACTGTTTCAAAATGTGACGCTCTAAAAGAAAAACTAGACGGCGGAAAAACAAAGATTCATACTGCACAGGTAGACGCAGACAATACGGAAGAGGTTATTGAGCTTATTAAAGCTTTCGGACCAGAAGTTGTTATTAATGTAGCACTACCTTATCAAGACTTAACGATTATGGATGCTTGCTTAGCGACAGGTGTACACTATGTGGATACTGCAAACTACGAGCCACCTGAAACGGCAAAATTTGAATATAAATGGCAATGGGCTTATAAAGAGAAGTTCGAAAAAGCTGGCTTAACTGCTTTACTTGGTAGCGGTTTTGACCCAGGTGTAACGGGCGTTTTCACAGCTCATGCACAAAAACATGAATTTGATGAAATCCACTATATAGATATAGTGGATGCAAATGCTGGTGATCACGGTTACCATTTCGCAACAAACTTCAACCCAGAAATCAACATTCGTGAAATTACTGCGAATGGTCGTTACTGGAAAGAAGGCGAGTGGGTTGAAACTGCACCACTTGAGAAAAAAGAGGTTTATAACTTACCAGAAATCGGACCAAAAGATATTTACCTTTTATACCATGAAGAACTAGAATCACTTGCTAAAAACATTAAAGGCTTAAAGCAAATCCGTTTCTGGATGACATTCTCTGAAAAATACTTAACACATTTAAAAGTATTAGAGAATGTTGGTATGACTTCTATCGAGCCTATTGAATTTGAAGGACAAATGATTCAACCAATTCACTTCCTTAAAGCTGTACTACCTGATCCAGCATCACTTGGGCCACGTACAAAAGGAAAAACTAACATCGGTTGTATTATTCGTGGTCTAAAAGATGGTAAGGAAAAAACTTATTATGTGTACAATGTGTGTGACCACGAGGAATGCTATAACGAGGTTGGTTCACAGGCAATTTCCTACACAACTGGTGTACCAGCAATGATTGGTGCAATGCTTGTGATGAACGGTCAATGGCGTAAACCTGGCGTTTGGAATGTCGAAGATTTCAATCCAGATCCATTTATGGATGCACTAAATAAATGGGGTCTACCATGGCAAGAAAGCCATAATCCAGAATTACTTGACCTTGAGTTAGATGTAAAGGAATTAAGTCGATGAAGCCAATTGATTTCTCAAAAGTTCCATCCCCTTCTTACATAGTGGATGAACGATTATTAACAAAAAATCTAGAACTTTTAAAATCGATTCAAGATCACACAGGCTGCCGTATTTTACTTGCCCTAAAAGGGTTTTCAATGCATTCAACATTCCCATTAGTGGGTGAATATTTAGCAGGAATTACGTCCAGCTCATTATTTGAAGCTCAACTCGGCTATGAAAAAATGGGTAAAGAAGTTCATGTCTATGCACCAGCTTACGTGGAACATGAAATGGACGAACTTCTTGGCTATGTTGATCATATTGTGTTTAATTCATTTAACCAATGGAATCAATATAAGGACAAAGTAAAATCTGCTGGTAAAACAATTGAATGTGGTATTCGTATCAATCCTGAGTACTCAGAAATTGAAACAGCACTTTACGACCCTTGCTACACGAATTCTCGTCTTGGCACAACAATAGCCAACTTCGACAAGTCACAGCTTGACGGTATTGATGGCTTACACTTCCATGCAATGTGTGAGCAAAACTCTGATACGTTAGAGCGTATTATAAAAGTTGTCGAAGAAAAATTTGGTGATGTCTTACATCAAATGAAATGGTTAAACTTTGGTGGAGGTCACCATATTACTCGTGAGGATTACGATGTAGAAAAGCTTGTGAATATCATTAATTACATTCAAGACAAGTATAACCTTCTCGTCTATTTAGAGCCAGGTGAAGCTGTGGCACTTAATACAGGTTATTTAGTAGCAACTGTTCTTGATGTACAGAAAAACGGTATGGACCTAGCAATTTTAGATACATCGGCGACTTGCCATATGCCAGATGTTCTAGAAATGCCATACCGCCCAATGATTATCGGTTCTGGTCAACCAAATGAGCTTGCATACACATATCGCCTTGGAGGACTTACATGTCTTGCTGGCGATGTAATAGGTGATTATTCATTCAAACAACCTTTGCAGCCGGGCGATCGTCTAGTATTTACAGATATGGCGCATTACTCAATGGTGAAAAATCATATGTTTAATGGTGTAAATCTTCCATCCATCGTTTCTTATAACGATGAAGAAGGCATTAAAGTTATTCGTGAATTTAAATTTGAAGACTATAGCGGCCGACTTTCATAAGGCAAAGAAAATCCTCTCCAACTTAATGCTGGAGAGGATTTTTTTATGGATGCATATTCATCCAACTATCAACATGATGAATGGCAAAACCATTATAACCTTTTTTATTGGCATAATGTTGATGAACTTGTGCTAACTGTTTATTCATATAGGCTTTTCCATCATCATAGAAGGTAATATTATTCCCTTCATCAGAGGCTCCTGTTTCCACACCAATAACAATTGATTTTTTTACTTTTTTTGCATAGTTTATTTCATGTTCAACAATATTAATAATGTCTTTAGCAGTATCTCGATAAGCCATTATCGAAACACTTTCCACTTGGTCAATCACCCATTCAGCTAATAAACCTTTACCAAATTGGTTTTTGTATGTAATTTCATCAAACCAAAATGGCATATCAACCTCCAATGGCAAGTGTAATCGATCTGTATCCCCTTTCGCTCGAGTAAGAAGCGCTTGATAGGATTCAATCGTTTTTACTTGGTTCGAGTTCCAACCACTATTTAAATAGGGCTCTACATCAAGATGAACTCCAGAAAATTGCTCTGTTGCTGCTGCATTTTCATTATATGTATGTAACCAATCAAACAGCTGATCCTGCATTTCATAGCCCTCTGCTGAAACCCAACTTGCAGAACCATCCAACGCATAGACTTTTATCCCTTTTGCCGTTGCTTTATCGATAAAACTTTTGTAATAGTTACTTGCTATATCACTATTAATTTGTAAATATAATTTATTAATATGTTTGCTTTCTAAAAATAAGAGTACTCCTGATTCATCTTCGACAATCTTTGTCGTATCCCATAACCAAGTAGCCTTATCTTGCATGGCCATTGCGTCTACCTTTCCCATTGTTGATCCTAGCGTACTTACAATTGCTACTATAAAAACAATGATTGCTTTTGATAGTGAACGACTTACCATATGATTACATCTCCATTCTATTTGCCGAGGCTCATAGAACGGAACCTGGCAACCTGACAATCATGCACTACAATAGTGTTTAGACTCATGGCTTTGCGTCCTTCCCTTTCGGTGAAGTTTGCCTTTTTCAGTAGTTTTCTTACCTTACATAATACGATGTTAGAATGAATATGTCTGTAGGTAAAACGCATAATTTTATTGATAACTTTCAAATAAGATAATAAGAATACAGGTTATTTTTACTATATTAGAATAAAACGTAGAAGTAATTATGAAGGTGAACATATTGAATGGATGATAGTGAAGATGTAAGTGTAGCCATTGAGAATTATGAAATGCAAAATTAGTTAAAGATTTCTTTCGATATCTTTAACTGAAAAACAATTTGTATGTAATGTATCCTATAAATAACACTAAAACTAATACCACTGTCTCTTTCCAACCCATACCATTTAAATTTCCGCTAATTCCCCTATTTATTCCATCGTTTAAAGAACCAGTAGGATTGTTTTTTAATTCACTTTGTTTTAAACGCTCTCTTTTTTCTTCAGGTGTTTCCGTTTTCTTTGAATCCATATGACAAATACCTCCCCTTATTAATATTTACGTATTTATACTATAGATATATTCATAATTATGCTTGTTTGTTATGTACACAAAATCAAAGTCTTATATTTACTCATAATTTTCACATGTTGCCACGACGTCCCCAGGAAAGCGATCAGTCGGAACGGAAATCAACCACACGTTTTGGTAATAAGTTTAAAATTCGACATCGAGTATTCATTTTCCTTTTACTGTTGGGAAACCGCTTAAAAAGAAGAAAGACAGAATCACATATTTGTAATTCTGTCTAAAACATCAACATGAAGTGTTGAATTATTTAATCCTACAAAAACTTATGCCTCTACATTTTCTTTTTCATTTTCAAGCATTTTGTGTAAATAATTAATAATTTCACGTATACCTTCTAATGAATTTACAAGTATTTTCGGGTCTACGTATGTGATCATGCGATTTTCAAGATTAGCCACAGCTGTAAAGTAGCGTGTTTTTGAATAATTGACAAGTCCCATTTGCTTTAATACTGACTCATCAAAATCAAGAATTTCACGAGCTTCTGTTACAAGTAATCCATAATTCACAACATCCGTGTTCAACACTATAATCCGTGCTGTTGCAGCATTAGAAGAACGATTATAAAGAATACGCTCAAAATCAAGCACAGGGACAAGCTCGCCACGAATTCTTGTGAAGCCTAGAAGATAATTAGGCAAATGAGGAATTGGTGTTACTTGCTCTAACTTTTCAATCGAAATCGCTTGTTCCACAGGCACTGCATATTCCTCTGTACCACAAGCAAAAACTACTGCCTTTACACTTTCCATGCGGTCACATCCTTCGATTCTGTTGTTATTTTTGCGCAGACTCTTTTACGATTTCAACAAGTAAATCTGCTAATTTTTCTAATTCTGTTACTGGGATTTTTTCATTTGTTGTATGAATGTCCTCGTACCCAACAGAAAGATTTACTGTAGGGATGCCAAAGCCCGCAATAACATTAGCATCGGAGCCTCCACCTGAAATACCAAGCTTTGGTGTGCGATCGATGTTGTGAACAGCTGCCATTGCCACTTGAACAACTTTATCTGATTCTGTTACACGGAATCCAGGATACATTAGCTTCACTTCAACTTCAGCCTTTGCTCCTAATGAAGCAGCAACTTGCTCAAACGTCTCCTGCATATGCTTAGTCTGTGCATCTAGCTTCGCTTTGTCGATTGAACGAGCTTCTGCAAGAATCGTTACTTCATCACACACAATATTTGTTGCCTGACCACCTTCAAAACGACCAATATTTGCTGTTGTTTCTTCATCTAATCGACCTAGCTTCATTTTTGCAATACATTTTGAAGCAACCGTAATCGCTGAAATTCCTTTTTCTGGAGCAACACCAGCGTGCGCTGTTTTCCCAATTATTTTAACGGAAATTTTCGCTTGGAATGGAGCTGCTGTTACAATTCCTCCTACTTTACCATCACTGTCTACAGCAAAGCCATACTTTGCTTTAATTTTAGATGGATCTAACTCTTTAGCGCCAACGAGTCCACTTTCCTCGCCAGCTGTAATAATAAATTCGATATCACCATGTTCAATATTTTGCTCTTTTAAGCGTTTAACCATTTCAAATAATGCGGCGAGACCAGCTTTGTCATCAGCACCTAAAATAGTTGTACCATCTGAAACGATATAGCCATCTTCACGAAGAGATGGTTTAATCCCTTTACCTGGGACAACTGTATCCATATGAGAAGTAAAATAAATTGGTTCGATATCTAATGAACCCTTTAGCGTAGCAAGTATATTACCTGCTCCATGCCCATTACGAGTATGTGCATCATCTTGTTCTACTGTAAAACCAAGCGCTGTTAATTTGTCGATTAAAATCGGCGCAATTACTTCTTCATGTTTTGTTTCTGAATCGATTTGTACGAGCTCAAAAAACTCTTCTACTAAACGACTTGTCATGTTGTAGGACTCCCTTAGTTTACGTGTTTTTCCACGTTATAGTATATGTATTATTTTAGCACAACGTCTAAAGAGTTGAAATAATTCGCTTATAGGAACTACACTATTTTTAGGAAGGAATATCAATTACTCCTTGGCGTAAATTAAAAAGTACACCTCTTAGGCAAAACGAGGGTAATTTCCGTTCCAGCTGGGCGTTATCGTAGGACGTGATGCCTTTACGCTATTGGCTCACTCCATGGGCTCATCTGTGACGCTGATCCGCAAGAATTCGCCCATCCTCTGTAGCTTTTGAAAAAAGATTGATTAAAATGGATAAAAGAATAAGCCTCGTATTTTGAACAAAGTTTGATCAAAATACGAGGTTTTACCTGTTTATCGTTAATCATTTTTTTAATAAAGATTGATTTTTCCGGAATATGAATCTTCAACTAAAGCACCCCCATTAGTTGAGCAAGGAAAAGCATTAAAAATAATTTATTAATATCACCTACATAAGTTGTAGGTTTTCCACTGTTCCGTGAATAATTCAGGTTTGAAGATATTCTTCTAATAAAGTTAAAAAGAGCTCGATATCATCTTTGCTAATATCACCAATGTTGGCTACCCTAAAAGAATTTAATTGATAAAGTTTTCCAGGATATATCGTTATTCCGTTAGCATAAAAATAATCATGCATTTCTTTAAAATTATACTTTTCACTTTCGGGCTCTACTATTGCTGTAATAATCTTTGAATGGTGCTCGACGGGGACGAGATAGTTTAAACCAAGTCTAGAGAGGCCTTCTATTAAGGTTTCCCAACATTTAGAGTATCGCTCATATCTTTCTTCCATTCCTTCTGCTTTTAATTCTACAATCGCTTGTTTTAGCGCATAGATAGTTTGTACAGGCGGAGTAAAACGCATCTGACCCGTCTCGATGAAATGGGTATATTGAGAATAAAGATTCAAGTAATAATTTGTCGGCTTTTTTGTTTTTCCTTTTTCTAGTTCGCTTTTTTTAGCTATAACAAAAGAGACTCCTGCCATTCCTTGAAGGTTTTTATTGGAACTAGCCGCCAAATAACTTATATTCATTTTACTCATATTAATAGGAATAGCCGCAAACGAACTCATTGCATCTACCATCATATTAATCTCATTTTCTTCACAAATGGAGCCAATCGATTCTATATCATTTAATAATCCCGTTGTTGTTTCATTATGCACGACAGCTAGAAAAGAAACTTTTCGTGGGATTTTTTGAATGAATGAATGTAACTGATCTAATTTAATCGGTTGATCGGGTGGACTTAAAAACTCAATCCAATCCAGCTGATAAGCTTCTGCAATTTCACATATTCTTTTTCCATAGGCTCCGTTATTAATGATTACTAAAACCCCATCAGTCATTACTGAACTCAAGATTGACTCCACAGCAGCAGTACCTGAACCACCGAATAAAACGGTTGTATATTGATTCTCTTCTGAAACTAAACTAGTAATTTCAGCAGTAACAAATTGCAATAATTGGCTGAAGTCATCTTCACGAGGGCAAATATCAGGTACCACTTGTGCGTATTTAACCGTATCTGTTGTAGTAGCAGGTCCGGGATTCAGTAATATATTTCTTTTAATTTTCTTCACGGTACTCCTCCCTTTAATTTTTAGTACACTTTTATACGCGGTTCGAATTATCTCCCTCCAACTAAGTTTTAGTACTGAAAGGGGCTTCTTATAGGCAAGATCAACCTGCTAATATTCATTTTCAGAACAATTATTTAATAAATCTCTGTAGACGATTTTTAACTTCACTTGGAGTAACTTTTGGGCGTCCTAGATTTTGTTTAGATCCCTTTGAGATTTTCAAATAAATAAAAGTCAGCCCTTTTGTCATTTTCCATTCTTGAATATACTTTTCAAGTTCATGCAAATTATGGATATAATATGACTTTTCATAACCGCAAGCTGCAGCAATATTGACAATATCAACATTGTGAGAAACGGTATTTTGCCCTCCAGTTGAATCGTGAACTTGATTATCTAGAAGAATGTGGAGCATATTTTCAGGTTGATAGTAGCCATTTGTAGATAAGCTCCCCATTCGCATAAGGAGGGAACCATCTCCATCAATAACAACTACATCTATATCTTTTCGTGTATAGGCTAAGCCTAAGCCTAAAGAACCGACACAACCCATGGAGCCAACCATATATAGATTATTATCAGAATCCTCGACCTCATATAGTTCCCTTCCTGTTTTACCAGTTGTGGCCATTAGTACTGTTTTCATATCTTTAAGTCCGTTTATCACTTTTAAAGTGTCAAATCGACTTGGCAGTTCATCTAAGTCAATTTTTTCACTTTTTTTCTTATTTATATGATTAAGACGTTGCTCTATCTTCAATTTCTCACTTTTAAATGTTTCTTTTCTCACTACAAAAAAGAATGGTTGATTTACTTCAATCCACTTGTTAGCTTCTTCAAGCTGTCTCTTTGCCTCACTATCATCAGGAGATAAGAATTGCCATTTTATTTGCATGAGATCTAATAGTTGTGTAGTAATTTGCCCCATTAATTCATGCTGGGGTTCATCATTCAACCCGGGTTCTCCACGTAGACTAACAAACCCAAGTATAGGTATTTGAAAGGGGTAGTTTAAGGAAGTCAATGGAGAAATACAATTGGTTAGACCAGAGTTTTGCATTAAAACAACTGATTTCCTTCCCCCAAGGTATGCTCCTGAAGCAATAGCTACTGCATCACCTTCGTTGGCTGCCGCAATATATTCACACTCATTTATAGAATAGTTAATAAGATTCTTTAAAAACGAACATGGGACCCCACTGTAAAAGTCAAAACCATGTCTTTTAAGCTCATTTCCAAATTCGCTTGTATTTAACATACCATCACTCCGTTTCCGTTTTTGATTGGTTATTAGTTGATGGCAAATATTTCTTCTCCGCTTTTTGAAGCTCCTCAGCATTTTGGAGTCTAAAAATCTCTTGCACACTTACGATCGATTTCTCTACTTGAATGAGACTTTCATCTTTTAGGATTTGTTTTGAGATGTTCTGCATAGCAGTAATCGATGCTCTTAGGTTATGGTTAGCCCAGATTGCAGTACTTATTCCTACTTTTCTGAATTCACTAGTTGGGGTTGTATAATATTTTGTAGGCACAATAACCACTGGATGCCTTCCACTCCATTCCTTCATAAATGCTTCAATTTCTTTAAAATCTGACTTTTTACTATGCACAAGTATTGCATCGGCGCCTGCCTTCCTATAGGCTTCCGCACGTTTAAGGGCTTCATCTAATCCCAAGCCTGCAATAAAAGCCTCGACTCTAGCTACAACCATAAAGTCTTCATCCTCTTGAGCATCTTTCATTGCTTTTATTTTCCCGCAAAATTCTTCAATCGATGCGAGAGGTTGTGTTTCTCCATTAATAAATGAGTTCGTTTTCGGAAAAATTTTATCCTCGATACAGACTCCAGCAATATGCAATTGTTCTAGTTTTCTAACTAACCTCCGAGCATTATTAAAATTCCCATATCCTGTATCCCCATCTAATAGGATGGGAATTGTTGTCGTATCACTCATAAATTCAAGTATATCTAATACCTGCGTCCATGATGCTTCATTATTATCTCTTACACCCAATGATCCTGATATTGATAGACCACTCGCCCAAATCCCTTTAAAACCGACTTCCTCTACAATTTTTGCGGAAAGACCGTTATGGGCTTCCATTAAAAACTCAAGTTTATCTGAATATATTATTTCTTTTAATTTCGTCGTTTTTTTCAATATCTTCCCTCTCCTTATTCGACATATCATATTATCATATGCCTACAAGTAAAGAATTATAGGGCAGATACATTAGAAACTAATGATTTTGAAATCAAAAAAATGGAAGTATAAAGAACAATCATAACGCTACTTATCTAGTGTAGTAATATTATGGGACTCTAACAGAAAATTGAGGAGATAAATCGCGTTCCAAAATCTCACCCACCCATGCATGATAAATCTATTTACATACAATACAGTAACTGCCATACGAAGAGAGGACTACACTATTAATTCAAAAGAAATAAAAATATCTTACGAAATGAGGTGCGTTTATTGAAAAATGCACTTGGAAAATGGGAACAATTCTTACTTTTAAAACAAAATCCTTTAACAACTAACTGCATGCCAGAATCAACACTTTACAGTCTAGAAAACCTAATCTATTTATTAAATAGGTATGAGCATGTTTATGTGAAACATAATAGCACTGGACAGGGAAGAGCAATTTATAAAGTCTACAAAGGAAAAGATGGACACTATTGTTTTAACGGATTTACTATGCAAGGTGAAGAAATAAATAAGTGTGTAGCAGCAATTGAGGATTTCCATCAAGTTCTACATCCATATGAGAAACATGGTAAATTAAGCGGAAATTATATTATACAGGAGGGGGTCATAAGTCTAACCCCTAATGGGGATTCAATATCCATTCGTGTTCTTGTTCAAAATCTAAAGGGAAAATGGATAATTGGTGGAATGTACGGAAGAATTGCAACTGAGGATCATGGGATTGTCAATTCAAATCGGGGTTCTCAAGTAATACCGATTGATGAATTATTATCAGTTTATATGATGATGGATAATACAGAGAAAGATAAAACAATAGACTCCCTAAAAAAAGATTCCATTTTAGCATCTGAAGTAATAGCATCCCACTTTCCTTGTAGAGAATATGGCATTGATTTTGGAATAAATCATAAAGGAGAACCTATATTATTTGAAGTAAATACAACGCCAAGCATAAGTAGTTTTGCCAAAATTGATAGGGCGATTTGGAAGAACATTGTTGAGATTAGGAAAATGCAAAATGAAGGCGAAGTTTGAAATGTAGCTATTTTTCATGTTAGTCACCAGCATATTACTATTCAATAGGAAGACATCAAACAATTACTTTCCCTACTATATTTATAGGAAAGAAGAAACTTAATTGCATCCGTTACTTGTGAACGATTAGTAATTTACCTTTAAGGAAAAATGGCACTATGTATGTTTATTTTTCGATCTTTTCAACCGAGAACTGGTTGGTGCAAGTTCGGGGAGAAACAAAGACACAGCGCTTATGTATATAGCATTGAGCTATATTAAAGGCATAAGAGCGACAACAACAATGTTTTATTTGTACGAAAGCGTAGTGCTAACGTTATGACAGCAACATTCAACAATATTTACGAAAGCGAAGGCAGCGGTCCGATGCTCATTCACAGGAAAACGGGTAGCTAGCTTGAAACGGAAACTACCAATCATCCCATATTGCTAACCTGTGAAAAGAGGGAGATTCTTTTCACAAGTTACTTAATATCTACGTTTTGAAAGATCGCTTCTTTTTCTTTTTGCAGAGACTGCAAATAGTCATCTGCCTTGTTATGTTTATCCTGTAAACGCAAAAGCGTATTATGTACATCATCTTGTACACGAGAAACCTGCTCTCTTGCGGTAGATATTTTAGAATGGACAGACCAAGCTGAAAAAATATCATCAAAGAAATAGTCCGCAAATTTTACAAAGCCATCTGTTTCAACTGCCAATGATTTCGTTGACATATCATGTACATCCAGTAGTTCGTTATGAAAGCGCTGTAACGCAATTTGAGCATTGTGAAGATAGTTTTCGGACTTATCAAGTGCATCATGCTTTAAACTTGTGGCAACGAGTCCTCCACCAAAAAAAGTATCCCAAGTTGAATATCCATTTGCAGAATGCAAGGACTCTGCAGCTTGTCCAAGCTTAGTAAGTGCTGTTTCACCAGCTACTTCTGCTTCCTTAATATCTGTAATTAGTTGTTTCGTTAACATTTCTTCATGTGCTAATTGTTCAAGCATTTTTGCCTGTTCAGGCTTATGTATTTGTAAAAAGCCTTTCTTTTTGGCATTTATCTGTCGTAAAACTTCTTGTAACTCTTGTTCATTAATTCGAGTAAGTATAGTGTTAATTTGCCCTAAATCATCTGTCAAATCTACTTCCATCTTCTTTGCTTCATTTATTTTTAATTCAAGAATGGCTGCTTTATCAATTTTTTCTGCACGCAGCTCATCTTGTTGCCCTGTCCACGTACGAATCATATTCCTAAAGGAAAAGCCTTCTAACTTATCGAGTTTCAAACGAATTTGATTGAGTGCTTTTGAATGTTTGAACGTTTCCTGTTGTGCGTGCTCGATTTGTTTTTCAATTAAAATCTTTTGTTCTCTTAGTCTACTAACAGTTCTTAATTGTGCATGAATCATCTCTTGCTCTTTTTGTAATTGTTTCCATTCCATTCATCTCAACTCCTCTTACATATATGTACGGATGAAATGAGGATATGTTTCAATTATCTGTTATTGATCGTAAATCTTTTATTATCGAAAGTTAGGTTAAAAAGAAAAGCCTAGTAATCGAATGACTACTAGGCTTGTACAATTATTATAGAGGAATGTTTCCGTGCTTTTTCTCTGGACGTGTTTCGTGTTTGTTTGATAACATATCAAGACCTTGAATTAGCTTAATACGTGTATCACGTGGATCGATAACATCGTCTACCATACCGCGAGATGCCGCAACGTATGGGTTTGCGAATTTTTCTTTATATTCTTCAATCTTCGCTGCACGTGTTGCTTCTGGATCTTCTGATTTTGCAATTTCACGCGCGAAGATAATATTAGCTGCACCTGCTGCACCCATAACAGCAATTTCTGCGTTAGGCCAAGCGAATACTAAGTCTGCCCCAATTGATTTAGAATTTAGGGCAACGTACGCACCACCGTATGCTTTACGTAGAATCACTGTAATTTTTGGTACAGTTGCTTCGGAATATGCATAAAGGATTTTCGCACCGTGACGAATGATACCACCATGCTCTTGTTTAACACCTGGGAAGAAACCAGAGACGTCTTCAAATGTGATGATTGGTATATTGTAAGCATCACAAGTACGAATGAAACGAGCAGCCTTGTCTGAAGAATCAATATCTAATCCACCAGCTAATACTTTAGGTTGGTTACATACAAGACCAACTGATTCACCAGCAATACGCGCAAAACCAACTACTACGTTTTTCGCAAATTCTGAGTGAACTTCCATAAATGAGCCTTCGTCCACTATTTGCTCAACAACTCTACGTACATCATAAGGACGAGTTGTTTCGATTGGTACAGTATCCACGATTTCTGGACGATAGTCATCACCCTCTGGACGTGCTTGACGAGGAGCTTTTTCCTTATTATTTTGTGGCAAGTAGCTTAATAGTTTCTTAATTTGATCAATAGCTTCTTCTTCAGATGGTGCGCGGAAGTGTGCATTACCACTTACAGCGTTGTTTACTTTAGAACCACCTAAATCTTCAGCAGAGATTTTTTCACCTGTTACCGTTTCGATAACTTTAGGTCCTGTAATAAACATTTGAGATGTTTTATCAACCATTAGAATAAAGTCTGTAATTGCTGGAGAATATACCGCCCCACCAGCACATGGTCCCATGATAACTGAGATTTGCGGAATTACCCCAGAGTAGATTGCATTACGATAGAAAATATGGCCATAACCATCAAGTGAAAGTACACCCTCTTGAATTCGAGCACCACCTGAATCATTAATACCGATAAATGGTGTACCATTTTTTGCAGCTAGATCCATCACTGTTGCCATTTTTTTTGCGTGCATTTCACCAAGCGCTCCACCAAATACAGTGAAATCTTGAGAGAATAAGTATACTGAACGTCCATTAATTTTACCGAAACCAGTTACTACGCCATCACCAGGACCTTCCATCTTGTCCATGCCAAAGTCTACTGTACGGTGTGTAATGAATGGGTTGATCTCGAAAAATGTACCTTCGTCTAGTAATAATTCAATACGCTCACGGGCAGTTAATTTGCCTTTATCATGTTGCTTCTCGATGCGCTCATAGCCGCCACCAAGTTCAATTACTGTCTTACGGTCATACAAGTCATTAATTTTGTCGAACATATCCATACTGATCACTTATCCCCTTTTCCACTTTTATCGCATAATTCATATAACACACCGAAAGATGATTTCGGGTGCATGAAAGCAACCTCTGCACCACCAGCACCTGGTCCTGGCTCTTCGGATAAAAGACGTACGCCTTTTTCACGAAGCTCAGCCATACGCTCACGAATTCCAGTTACACCGAAAGCTACATGGTGAATACCTTCTCCACGTTTTTCGATGTATCCGTGAATAGTACTTTTTTCACTCATCGGTTCTAATAATTCAATTTTTACATTACCCGCGTCAATGAATGCAACACGAACCTGTTGAGATTCTACCTCTTCCACTTTCAGCAGCTTTAAGCCTAAAGTTTCTGTATAATATGTAATGCGTTCATCAAGATCACGCACTGCAATCCCAATATGATCTACTCTCTCCATGGTGACATCTCCTTCTGTTATGGTACATAATCTATTTTACAGACTTTTTCGTCAAAACTCTACTACTTGAGAAATTTTTCAGATTTGATAAACTATTTATAAGAAAAGAAGGAGCGAACGAGCATATGAGTAATAAAAAATTTCAAAAGATCGTCGTTTATACGATGGTCGCAATCATGGTAATTTCATCTCTAGCATTCGGCTTATCAATGTTTGTGTAATGAAAAGCTAGGCGTCCGCATTACTGCGGGCGCTCTTTCTTTACCTTTAACCCCTTGAAAGACTGCTTAATTTCTAAATATCGATCCATTTCCTCTAGAAATTGATAGAGTGCCGCTTGTGCTAGAAATTGCTCATGATTTTTCGGTAAAGGTAACTGGGCGAAATCTAGCTTTACCTGCTCCAACTTCTCTCTAAAATGACTAGCCGTATTTCCTGAATGAACATGCTCACCGAGGTCTTGTAAAAAGTCAGCAACGATATCCGCCTCTTGTACTATAACAGGAAGTGCCGTTATTTTCGGAAGAACCCTATCTATAATTTCTAGCTGCTGTTCACGCATATCAAAATACACGTAGTAGTCATTTTCACGTCTCGTAAAATGATTTTCAACATCTTTAAACGCTAGGGATTTCGCACTATTCAATGCTTTAATAGCGTCAATAATTTCCTGCCCATCCCACAATGTATCGCCTTCTCTTAAATAGTTGGCAATTTCTAAAAAAATCTTACTGTAAAGTTCCTCAATTTTAACTCGATAGTAATTTAATTCCTTCTGAATGTCTGGCATATACATATTTATAGCTATTCCCGTACCATAACCGATTGCCATTAATGCAAATTCATTAGAAACAAGTGCCAATGAAAAGCTTTTAGCTGCATAAATATGCATGATAATTACTGCACTTGAGACAAAGCCATCTGCTACTTTTAATGACACAATTGTTGGTATAAAAACGATTAGCATACATGCTAATGTAAGCGGATGATAGGAAAATAGCTCAAAGCTCAAAAATGCATAAAGCATACCGATAATACTTGCGACGAATCGTGTATAAGCAGAATGAAGAGATTTTTTCTTCGTTGGCTGTACACATAATATTGTTAGAATACCAGCAGATGCATAAGAAGCTAATTCAAAGTATTGGGCAATGGCAATAGCGATTGCTGCACCAAATGCCGTTTTTAATGTACGATAGCCGATTGAAAACTTCTTCAAGTCGACTGCCTCCTATCTTTTAGTACTCTTAACTAATTTTATAAACATGTTGATTAGCAATAGTTTGCCAACATAATGAAGTCTGAGTCCGTATTGGGTTGCTCGCTTTCCATAGATAATTGTTCTAGAAAATAACGGGTTTCACCACAAATAATGCCCAATTTTTCTAATCAACACACCTGTTATTTTATTCATTTCGAACTTTATGCGAATCATTTAGCCAATATTTCAAATATTCCGAATGCCAATTGACTAATAAATAGAATGTAAAAGAAGGTTATCTACGAGGTCATGCTAATCGGGGATTAACTATCATGGCTAAGTAGTAAGCCTCCGCAGATGTTGACTACGGGGCTTCCTACTTATAGAATAGCTTCTCTTTTAACTCTATGAATAAAATTATAGTTCGTCGCAGTATTCCTCAAAGTTTGCTTGTAAGTTTGTTACTACTGACATTGGGTCATGCCCTTCAATTTCATAGCGTCCAACTTCTGCTACTACTTGGCCATCCTTTAATAACACAAATGATGGGGAGGATGGTAAATGATCTTCACCGAAGTGATAACGAGCAGCTGCAGTCGCTTCTTTGTCTTGACCAGCAAATACCGTTACAAGGTGGTCTGGACGTTTATCGTAATGTACGCATTGTGCTGCTGCTGGACGTGCGATACCCCCTGCACAGCCACATACTGAATTTACCATGACTAATGTTATACCCGGACGAGCAAACGCCTCTTCAACAGCTTCAGGCGTGCGAAGCTGCTCATAACCAGCACCCTCAATTTCTGCACGTGCTGTTTTTAAAATTTCTTGCATAAATAAATCGTAATCCATATTCATATAGCGATAAGCTCCTTTCAAGTTCGCGTCATCTTAAACTTAGTAGCTTTAGATAGTCGACGCTCATACATCTCCTATCATAGCAGTTAGTGACGAATTTGTGCACCTAGTTGCTCACATCAAAGGTATTATTTCTGTGATTGTTCATTGCTAAATAAACGATCTACACCTTGTGTGACTGTCAACTGTCCATTTAAAATTTGGCGTTCTAAAAGCTGCACCTGTGCCTTACGTTCTGGATTACCATAAAACATATCGATTAAATGGTCGGTAATCATCGATTGGAACCAATCTTTTGTTTGATTTTGACGTCTGATTGACCAGTAATTATTGGTCTCAACAATTTGCTTAAACTCCCCTATTGTACTCCACACTTTGTCGAGGCCTCGTTTTTCCCACGAGCTTACCGGCATTGCTGTGGACATCCAACCCGGAGTTGCAGGCTGTAAAAAATGTAAAATTTGCTTATACTCGGATACCGTTTTTTTAGCCAGACGAACATTATCACCATCAGCCTTATGAACAACGATGGCATCCGCTAACTCCATAATGCCCTTTTTCATGCCTTGAAGCTCGTCTCCGGCACCGGTTAAAACTAACAGCAAGAAGAAATCAACCATACCACGGACATACGTTTCACTTTGTCCAACACCAACTGTTTCTATTAAAATGACATCATAGCCAGCCGCTTCACAAACAAGCATCGTTTCACGTGTCTTTTTATGAACACCCCCTAGGGTACCAGCTGATGGAGAGGGACGAACGAATGCATTAGGCTTTTTCACGAGCTCCTCCATCCGAGTTTTATCGCCTAATATACTTCCTCCCGATAAAGAAGAGCTTGGATCAATCGCAAGGACTGCCACTTTTTTCCCCATCTCACAAAGCATCGTTCCGAAAGCCTCAATGAACGAACTCTTTCCCGCACCAGGAACGCCCGTTATCCCAATACGGACACTATTTCCTGTATGTGGCAGAAGCTCTTGTAAGAGTTCTTGTGCTTGCACTTTATGTGTTACATTTGAACTTTCAATGAGTGTAATAGCTTTTGACAAGTGTGTACGAGAGCTTGCACGTACTTCTCGTGCAAGCTCCTGTATATTTAAATTGTCTGCTTTTTTCTTTCGGAATTTTTTCGGTGTACCATATTGCATTCCGTCGTGAGTTGCCTCTACTCCGTCCATAACAAATAGCGCACTTTCAGGCATCCCTTTGTTTTTGTCCATTATTCAGACACTTCCTCATAGCCTAAACGTTTATAAATCTCTTCAATAATCTTTTGTGCCGATACAGGAATAACTGTACCAGGTCCAAAAATCGCTACTGCGCCAGCTTCATAAAGGAAATCATAATCTTGTGCTGGAATAACGCCTCCAACAATAATAATGATATCTTCGCGGCCCAGTTTTTCTAACTCTACTACTAATTCAGGAACTAGTGTTTTATGACCAGCAGCTAATGAAGATACACCAATGACATGAACATCGTTTTCTACAGCCATTTGAGCTGCTTCAGCAGGTGTCATAAAGAGTGGTGAAATATCTACGTCAAAGCCTAAGTCAGCATATCCCGTTGCCACAACCTTTGCACCACGGTCATGTCCATCTTGTCCCATTTTCGCTACTAAAATACGTGGGCGACGACCTTCATTTTCAAGGAATTCCTCTGTCATTTGTTTCATTTCAGTAATCTGCTCTTCATCTGAGAAGTTTGCAGAGTAAACGCCAGAGATTGAACGAATTACTGCCTTATGGCGACCTGAAACAACTTCGATTGCATCAGAAATTTCACCTAAAGAAGCACGAGCACGCGCTGCATCAACTGCTATTGCTAATAAGTTTTCTTCACCATCTTGCGCAGCTTTCGTTAATCGAGCTAGATGTTTTTGTACTTCTGCTTCATCACGAGCAGCCTTCATTGCTTCTAAACGTTCAATTTGCTTTTGACGAACTAATGTATTATCAATATCAAGAATGTCGATAGGTTCTTCTTTTTCTAAACGATATTTGTTTACGCCAACGATCGTTTCTGTTTTAGAGTCGATTTTCGCTTGACGTTTTGCCGCAGCTTCCTCAACTTTCATTTTCGGAAGACCTGTTTCGATCGCTTTCGCCATACCGCCAAGTTCTTCGATTTCTTCAATTAATGCCCACGCAGATTTTGTAATTTCGTCTGTTAATTTTTCCACATAGTACGAACCGCCCCATGGATCAATGACTTTTGTCATTGCCGTTTCTTCTTGTAGGAACAGCTGTGTATTACGTGCAATTCGTGCAGAGAAATCTGTTGGTAGTGCAATCGCTTCATCCAGTGCATTTGTATGCAGGGATTGTGTATGCCCCATTGAAGACGCATTCGCTTCGATTAATGTACGTGTCACATTGTTAAATGGATCTTGCTCTGTTAAAGACCAACCAGATGTTTGTGAGTGTGTACGAAGTGCTAATGTCTTAGGGTTTTTCGGATTAAACGTCGACATCATTTGTGCCCAAATTCGGCGTGCAGCACGCATTTTTGCAACTTCCATGTAATAGTTCATACCGATTGCCCAGAAGAATGATAAACGCGGTGCAAATGCATCAATATCGATTCCAGCCTTTAACCCTGTACGAACATATTCAAGACCATCTGCTAATGTATAAGCAAGCTCGATGTCATTTGTTGCTCCAGCTTCTTGAATATGGTAACCAGAGATCGAAATAGAGTTAAATTTCGGCATATATTTCGCTGTATATTCAAAAATATCTGCAATAATTTTCATTGACATTGCTGGTGGATAAATATATGTGTTACGAACCATGTATTCTTTTAAAATATCGTTTTGAATCGTACCCGCTAATTGGTCTGGTGTAACTCCTTGCTCTTCAGCAGCAACGATATAGAATGCAAGAACTGGTAATACAGCACCATTCATTGTCATAGAAACTGACATTTGATCCAAAGGAATTTGGTCGAATAAAATCTTCATATCTTCTACAGAGTCAATTGCTACTCCGGCTTTACCAACATCCCCTGTTACACGAGGATGGTCTGAGTCATAACCACGGTGAGTTGCTAAGTCAAAGGCAACTGAAAGCCCTTTTTGACCCATCGCTAAATTACGTTTGTAGAACGCATTTGATTCTTCAGCTGTTGAGAAACCAGCATATTGGCGAACAGTCCAAGGACGAGCTACATACATAGTAGGGTATGGACCGCGCGTATTTGGCGCAATACCTGCTACATCATTTAAATGTTTTGCCTCTTTAATATCCTCTTTTGTATATATATCTTTAATTTCGATACCTTCATTTGTCATGAATTTTTCTTCTGACGCTTGAGGTGCCTCAGCTGCTAAAACTTTTTCGATTTCAACTGCACTAAAATTTGGCTTGCTCATCGTTGGACCTCCTTCATGCTAGCGAACACTGAATTTAACTTTTCAATGATGTTCTGTCCTGCGAAAATAAAGCCGTTTAAGCCATTTGCTAACCAAGCTTCTTCTTCGTCTTTAAATTTACCTGCAACGTCAACAA
Source organism: Lysinibacillus sp. NPDC092081 (assembly GCF_044755845.1). Lineage (NCBI taxonomy): Bacteria > Bacillati > Bacillota > Bacilli > Caryophanales > Bacillaceae > Lysinibacillus > Lysinibacillus sp. NPDC092081. The sequence goes on along the minus strand of NZ_JBIVRU010000010.1, from coordinate 104,992 downwards.
TTACGTTAGCTGGTTTGCCTGCTAAAATTGCTGGTAGTAATTCTTTTGTATCGTCATCATTACCTGCAATTACCACATATGTTGCTTCTGTAGCGTTTAACCAAGCGAATGCTTCTTCAGCTGTAGCAACTGGTTCGCTTTTTTCTGGTACTAGGCCTACAGTGTTTAAGAAACCTGACACGAAATCAGCACGTGGTTTTGAGCTTTTAAGTGTACCTAATGCTAAGATTCCTGTTTTCACATTTGCCGCAGTCATTACCGCACGTAATTGCTCAAAAGGTTTAGCAATTCGCTTAATTTCCGTAAATACTGGGTTTGTTTCGCTTTCAAGCACATCTGCTGGATTAGCATAAATATTTGTACCGATTAATGATTGCTTACGCGTTTGTACCGCTTTGATACGAGCTTGATAGGATTTTCCTATTTCCTCCGTAAGCTTTCCAGATGCAGTGTAAGCGCCAATGCCTCCAGCTGCTTCAATTTCTAAGAATAACGCCCAAGCTTCTTTCACAAAATCTGCTGTTAATGACTCAATAAAGTAAGAGCCACCAGCTGGGTCTATAACTTTTAAAACATTTGTTTCTTCTTTTAAGATTAACGATACATTTCGTGCAATACGAATCGATTGATCTGTCGGCTTCGCTAATGCATCATGAGGGTGAACTGTAAAGACATCCGCACCGCCAATTAAGCCTGAAAGAGCTTCATTCGCTGAACGTAATAAGTTTACATAAACATCCAGCTTCGAGAAGCTTCTTAACGATGTTTCGGCAATAGTTGGAACTTTTACGCAATTAGATGCTCCATAAGCGGATGAGAACGCTTTCCAAAGTACTTTAAAGGCACGGAGTTTTGCAATCTCTGTAAAGAACTGTGTATCAACTGCAAAGGATACATAAAATTTCTTCGCGAACGCTTCAAAGTTTTCTTCTTGATTTGCGTATTTTGCGGCTAATGCAAGTGCATATGCTAACTCTTGCACAGCGTTTGCTCCTTCATTATGATAAACTGATGTGTCTGCACCGATTGAGCGCACGCTCGGGTAATCATTTAAAGAGATCGGGTCTTTCGATACGATGAAACCTTTTACAGTTTCTCGCTGATTAACTGCTATTTTGTCGAACACTGCTAATAATGGGTCATTTGAATTTTCAACCACAATTTTAAACGAATATTCTGAGAAATAAATCGCTAATTGTGCCAATATTTCTTCAGTCCATTCAAAATTTACACGGCTATCAATTGTTACTACTTCATTGCCTCGAGCTAAGCTATCATCAAGATGTGCAAAGAATGCTTCACTAGTATCAGCATATATTTGCTGTGCCACTCGAAATGCTTCGTTATTTTGTAGGGAACGGATTGTAGCAACTTGTTTATCAAGTTCTTCACCAAGTTTTGCTACTAAACTTTCTTGGGTGTAAAGAGGTTCTAATGTAATACCTTCACTCGTTTTCGTTAAAAGAGACTCGAATGGTTTCCCTTTTAAAGCCTTGATTGCTGCATCTTGCCATTCTGAATAGGACGGCATTTCAAATTCAATATTTTTCATGTTGTTTGACATGCGGACGCTTAATCAGCTTCCCCCCTTAGTAGTTTCTATTTGTTATTCTACATGACAAATTGCGACTCGAAAAGCAAAAAAAAATCGGAAACCGTTATATAACAGGCTTCCGACAAGTCATCAGTAGACTGACGTTGAAGATTTATTTGTATTTTCGAGTATTTCTTTTACTCTATTTAGGAATTTACCGCAGACAAGTCCATCAAGAATACGATGATCTAAAGATAAACATAAATTCACAATATCTCGTGCAGCGAACATTCCACCAGGTAAAACAACCGGTTTTTTTACAATACTTTCCACTTGAAGAATAGCCGCTTGTGGATAATTTATGATGCCCATCGACTGAACGGAGCCGAATGCACCCGTATTATTGACCGTAAATGTACCACCTTCTATATCATCCATCGTTAGTTTTCCGGCACGAACTTTCACTGCAAGCTCATGAATTTCCTTGGCAATACCTTTAATTGATTTTTCATCAGCGTGTTTTATAACAGGAACAAATAATGCATCATCTGTTGCGACTGCAATGGAAATATTTATGTCATGTTTTTGAATAATCTTGTCCTCTGCCCACATGGAATTCATCATTGGGAATTCCTTAAGAGCTTGAGCAACTGCTTTTACAAAGAAAGCAAAATACGTAATATTAAAGCCTTCTTTTTGCTTAAACTCTGTCTTAATGCTATCACGATATGCTACTAAATCTGTGACATCCACTTCCATCATCATCCATGCATGTGGCACTTCATGAACACTTCGCACCATATTATTAGCGATAGCACGGCGCACCTTCGTTACTGGAATTTCAATATCGCCTGCTTGAATTGGTTGTGCAGATATGGCGGGCTTAGTATTTTCCTGTGATGCAGGTGCCGCAACAGGTACTGACTGTGGAACGGCTGAATCGATTGCAGGTGGTGTTTTAACTAGAGAAGTTGGCACATTTCCTGCTTCAATCAGTTTCATAAGATCTTTTCTTGTAATACGTCCCCCTTCACCAGTACCTGTGATTTGATCAAGTGCAATTTCATACTCTTGAGCAAGTCGAAGAACAGCAGGTGAATAACGTACTTTATCCTGGCGAACTGCTTTTTGCGATGCTATCGGAGCTGTAGCTGGCTGCTGAGTCGCCTGTTTCTTTTGTACACCTGCATTTAAAATTGCCGTACTTACCGCTGATTTTTTCGGTGGAGGCGGAGGAGGCAACTCACTGTCACCTGCTATTTCAACGGAACAAACGACTGCACCAACCGGTAACGTTTGCCCTTCCTCTGCAAGTAGCTCTGTAATAACTCCTTCAAAAGAAGACGGGATTTCCGCATTTACTTTATCTGTTACAACTTCTGCTAGAGGATCATATTTTTTTACCGTATCGCCTGGCTTGACAAGCCATTTTTCAATCGTACCTTCTGTTACACTTTCGCCGAGCTGTGGCATTGTAATATTTTGAATAGCCATCATCTATTCCCCCCATCAATTATGCCTAGGTGTAATTGTATCTATCGAATTACTATCATCTTTATAATATACTCATCATCATAAAGCGAGGGTTGATTTCCGTTCCGACTGGGCGCTTTCCTAGGGGCGTCCAGTCTCCACTCCAATCAACTTATATACATGACATAACGTTTTAAGAAATGTCATCCCGAACTTTCGATGAAGAGTCTTAAAATACCTATGATATTTATAAACTTTCTTTTAAAAGCTTCTATTTACCACATGAGTGGCTATCAGAAATAGATCCTATATTAGAAAGCAGCAAGTTCTCGCATCGCACGCTCTACTTTATCAGGGTTGATCATAAAATATTTTTCCATCGTTGGTGCATACGGCATAGCTGGAACATCTGGTCCTGCAAGGCGCTGAATTGGTGCATCGAGCTCAAATAAACAATGCTCTGCAATGATTGCTGCAACCTCACTCATAATGCTGCCCTCTTTATTATCCTCGGTAACTAGTAAAACTTTGCCTGTTTTACTTGCCGCCTCAATAATTGCTTCTTTATCAAGTGGATATACAGTGCGTAGGTCAAGAATATGGGCTGAAATACCATCTGCCGCTAGGCGCTCTGCCGCTTGTAATGCGAAATGGACAGCTAAACCGTACGTAATGACAGTAACATCTTCCCCTTCCCGCTTAACATCTGCCTTCCCAATTGGTAAAGTGTAATCATCTGCTGGGACTTCTCCTTTAATAAGTCGATATGCACGCTTATGCTCAAAAAACAATACTGGATCCTCATCGCGGATTGCTGCTTTTAACAAGCCTTTTGCATCATACGGTGTTGATGGTATAACAATTTTCAACCCTGGTGTTCCTGCAAAAAGTGCCTCTACAGACTGCGAATGATAGAGCGCTCCGTGAATACCTCCGCCAAATGGTGCACGTATAACCATCGGGCAAGACCAGTCATTGTTTGAACGATAGCGGATTTTTGCTGCCTCAGAAATAATTTGGTTAACGGCAGGCATGATGAAATCAGCGAATTGCATCTCAGCAATTGGGCGCATCCCATACATTGCAGCACCAATACCAACACCAGCAATAGCACTCTCTGCAAGAGGCGTATCAAGTACCCGGTGTTCACCAAATTGCTCGTAAAGACCAGCTGTTGCTTTGAAAACCCCGCCTTTACGACCAACGTCCTCTCCTAAAACGAAAACACGCTCATCACGTTCCATCTCTTCCTTCATCGCTAATGTAATCGCATCAATATAAGACATCACTGCCATTACACGTCACCTCCGTCCGCTGGTGCATATACGTATTTCAAAGCATGCTCTGGTGCTGCATACGGAGCAGCTTCTGCATAATCTGTTGCATCATTTACCTCGGCCATGACACGCTCTTCTATTTCAGCACGTAGCTGTTCTGTCATAACTCCAGCATCCATTAGATACTTTTCAAATAACAGAACGGGATCCTTTGCCTTTCCTTCTGCTATATCCTCGGCAGTGCGATATTGACGATCATCATCATCCGAAGAATGAGCCGTTAAGCGATAAGTCACTGTTTCTATTAAACTTGGACCTTGACCACTACGTGCGCGATCAGCCGCTTCTTTTACAACCTTATAGACTTGTAACGGGCATTTTCCATCAACAGTAACACCTGGCATACCATAGCCAATCCCGCGATCTGATACTTTCGCACAGCCTAATTGACGTTCAACTGGCACAGAAATTGCGTATTGATTATTTTCTACCATTATAATTACCGGAAGCTTATGCACTCCAGCGAAATTCGCACCCTCATGGAAATCACCTTGGTTAGAAGAGCCCTCACCAAGCGTAACAAAAGAAATAAAATCTTCTTTTTGTAGACGCCCTGCTAGAGCTACTCCCACCGCGTGGGGAACTTGTGTAGTAACTGGCGAAGAGCCTGTTAGAATACGATTTTTCTTTTGTCCAAAATGACCTGGCATTTGACGCCCACCCGAGTTTGGATCCTCTGCTTTAGCAAATGCGGATAACATCAATTCTCTTGGTGTCATGCCAAAATGTAAAACAACACCCATATCACGATAATAAGGTGCAATATAATCTCTGTTATTATCAAGAGCAAAGGCCGCCCCAACTTGCGCTGCCTCCTGTCCCTGACAAGAAATAACAAACGGAATTTTACCAGAACGGTTTAATAACCACATACGTTCATCTAGTCTTCTAGCCATTAACATCGTTTCAAACATTGCAAGTACATCTTCATTTGATAAATCTAAATCCTCATGCTTAATTTGAACATCTTGCATAGGAACACCCCTTCCCGACGTTTCACTCTTGTTACAAAAACACTTGTAGCTGACACTTCGCTTTCGCTACATAAAACACTTGTACCTGACGCTTCAATAAACATCTACTTAAAGAAATTAAAAATGAATGGCGCGATTATCTACTGCTAACGCTGCTTCCGCTAGTACCTCATTCAGTGATGGATGTGGATGAATAGCCTGACTAACTTCCCAAGGCGTTGCATCCAATAATTTAGCAAGTGATGCTTCTCCAATTAAATCTGTCACATGTGGTCCTACCATATGAATACCCAAAATATCATTCGTTTCTTCATCGGCAATAATTTTTACAAAACCATCTGTCTCTCCATTAACAAGTGCTTTTCCAATCGCCTTGAACGGAAACTTACCAACCTTCAATGAATAACCTTGCTCTCGTGCAGCACTTTCTGTTAAGCCAATACTTGCGACCTCAGGGTAAGAATAAACGCATTTTGGAACATTTAGAACATCAAGTCCCTCTGTTTTACCCGTTGCAATATGCTCAATAGCAGATATCCCTTCGTGTGAAGCAACATGAGCTAATTGTAAACCACCGATAACATCCCCTATGGCATACATATGTGATTCCTTTGTTTGATACGAATCATTGACTTTGATAAACCCATTCTCAACTTCAATTTCTGTATTATCTAATCCAATACCTTGTGTATTTGCCTCACGTCCAACACAAAGCAATACTTTATCAGCCTCAAATAATTCATCCTTATCATTAACCTTTGCAGAAATGAAAACGTTATCATTTTCAATTTTAAAGGTTCCCGAATCTAAGCGGGCGTTTGTCACAATTCGGACTCCCCTTTTTTCAAGCTGCTTCGTTACTTCTTTTACAATATCCGCATCCTCTGCAGGTAAAATGGATGGCCCATATTCAATGATCGTTACGTAAACCCCAAAATCACAAAGCATAGAAGCCCATTCAATTCCAATAACTCCTCCGCCAACAATTAACAATGACTTTGGCAGATCTTCCATTTCCAGTGCATGATCAGAGTTCATCACATATTTACCGTCAACCGTTAATCCCGCCATTCCTCTAGGCTTTGATCCTGTTGCAATGACCACATTTGTTGGAACTAGCATTTCATTTTCATCGCCATTGTTCATTTCAACTGAAATAGTGCCAGGCATTGGTGAGAAAATGGACGGTCCTAAAATTCGCCCTGTTCCCTGATAAACGTCTATTTTGCCTTTTTTCATCAGTGTATTCACACCTTGGCTCAATTGCTCAACAATTGTTTGCTTCCTTGCCTGCACTTTGTCGAATTGCAACGTAACTCCTTCAATATCAACACCATATTCAGCGGCTGTTTTATTTGCCATACGATACACTTCTGCACTTCGAAGTAAGGCCTTACTTGGTATACATCCTTTATGCAAGCATGTTCCACCTAGGCGCTCACGTTCGACAATAGCTGTTTTTAAGCCTAGCTGTGCAGCTCGAATTGCTGCAACATAGCCACCTGTACCTCCGCCTAAAATGACAACATCATAATTTTGAGCCATATGGATTCCCCCTTATGAGAAAAATGCTAAAGCATCTTGTTCCTTTGATACCTAAGTTAAATGAATTCATTTAAACTATTAATTTACTATAAAGTTAGAAGAAAGAAGTCGACAAAGCGACTTCTTTAAACGAATAAGCGGTTCTTAACGACCGTGTAAAATATTTTTTTCATTTTTCAGGAATTGGCTACGAGACTTTGATACTCGAGCGATACGTTCTTCTGCTAAACGATTAGCTGCTACATATGTCGGTATACCATCACGTTTAGAAATCTCGAAGATTTTTTCGATACTATCATAAATGCCTTCAACACGCTTCATCGCACGCTCACGGTTATATCCATATAATTCATCGGCTACATTTATTACTCCACCTGCATTAATCACATAATCAGGTGTATAAACGATCCCCAATTCATGTAAATAATCGCCATGGCGAGAATCTTGTAGCTGGTTATTGGCAGAACCTGCAACAACCTTTGCTTTTAGTTGCGGAATCGTTTCATCATTTAAAATCGCTCCTAAAGCACAAGGTGAGAAAATATCAACATCCTGTGAATAGATTTCCTCTGGTGCCACAGCAGTCGCACCAAAAGCATTCACAACTCGATCAATTGCCCCTTGATTAATATCTGTAACAACAAGTTTTGCACCTTCATTATGTAAATACTCGCAAAGCTTGTAGGCTACATTCCCTAGACCTTGCACAGAAATAGTACGCCCCTCTAGTGAATCAGATCCAAATGCTTCTTTTGCTGCTGCTTTCATTCCAAGGTAAACACCGTAAGCAGTTACCGGAGATGGGTTTCCTGAAGAACCAAAAGCCGGAGAAATTCCCGTTACATAATTTGTTTCCTCATGCATTAAATCCATATCTGCCACTGTTGTGCCAACGTCTTCTGCCGTAATATAGCGACCATTAAGCCCTTGGATGAAACGTCCTAGTGCGCGGAACATCTCTTCATTTTTATCTTTAAATGGGTCACCGATAATAACCGTTTTTCCACCGCCAAGGTTTAAACCAGCGGCAGCATTTTTATAGGTCATCCCTCTTGCTAAACGTAATGCATCCTCTATCGCATTTTCTTCTGATGCATATGTCCACATACGTGCCCCGCCTAGTGCTGGTCCAAGTGTTGTGTCATGGATAGCGATAATCGCTTTTAACCCTGATGCTTCATCTTGGCAAAATACCAATTGTTCATAATCATACTTTTCCATATACTTGAAGATTTCCATGAAAACTCGCCCCTTTGCTTAGGAAAGTGCATCCCCTAATGCCCATCCCAATTCAGTATATTTAATGTTTAAAATTGTTTAACAATGGATAATATTGTTCCATTTAATTTTACAATACTGACAAATTCACAATTTAGCAACCATTATTACACTTTCTCGTTTAAGTAAGAATTTTCTAAAGATTCAGTTACAGATACTATGTTATATCTTACTTGTTGTTGGGTACCTAGTTTTATAACCTTCCTTGACATTCCAATATCCACAGGTACAATTAAATTAAGGAATAAGGAGGGACATGCATGGCTCGTTTAGCTGCATTTATTGTAATGCTTATTCCAGGTCTTATGGCTGCAGGTGGCATTAAATTTATGCGTGATACATTATTTGGTAAGCTCATCTCACCTTTCCCATTTTTATGGCTACAATTCGTCGTTGGCATTATTCTTTTTGTTATAGGCTTTGGCTTTTTCGCAGGATTTTTACTTCACCGCGATCGAAAAAATGGAAAAGTGGCTCCGCGCTTCCAAAAAAAATAAAAATAGCTATCCCATTAAGTCTCAACAGACTTATTTGGATAGCTATTTTTATCTTCATTCATCAGAATGATTAACGTTGCTGTTTCGCAATTACTTTATCAGGAAAATCAGTAATCCAACCAATGACAGAAGGATGCGGATTCAATAAAAATGTTTCATCCCCATCAATTGCATAAAAACGACATGCTTTATCACTTGTTACACAGGCCTCTAAATATCTTGGTTTATAATACCTTTTATGCATATGAACACTGTCAATAGCTTTGTAATCACTAAGCAAATCCCATTTTATTTTTTTTGTTGCTATAAGTGCTGTTTCATAGTCCGGCTTATATTGTTTCACAATCTCCAGAAGCTCATAGTGAAACGATGAAAAATGACTGCCAGCAGGTAAAATAAGCCCTTGAAGCATTTGAATAAGTGCGCTTTTATTATCGAGGATTGTTGATTTTAATTCGATATTAAGAGGTAGTTGTTGTGAATTTGCCCATGCTAAAACTACATCAAACGTCGGAATTTTATACGTTGAAAATAATCGCCTCCACGGCTTCCCAAGTTTAAAGCTTACTAGCTCCTCAATCGTACATTCGTTCACAAGCTTATTGATGCCAACCAATCTTGACAGTTGTGGATCATGATACACAATCGGAATGCCCTCTTTGGAAAGCTGGATATCTAATTCAATCCCATCTGCCCCTAGCTCTAATGCCTTTTCAAAAGCCTTCAAGGTATTTTCAAGTGCATACGCTGAAGCCCCACGATGTGCAAATACAGGAATGAAAGATTCACTAGACATTTAACTCACCGAATTCGATAAGAAATTTACCATTTGTCACCTTGCTTAATAAGGATGATTTTTTACCAATTTGAATATAGGTACCAGGATGAGCTTCCTTCGTTACAATAATTTCCTCTTTTCCAGCATGACGCATTTCATCCACTATTAGCTTTACCTCACGATCAATTGTCATTGCTTCCGCTTTCAATTTTGTTAAGCTTTGTTTTGTTTCCTCAAATGTAGCTATCTGTTCCTTAGACATTTGGCTAAGGAGTGGCAGTAAGCTTTTAATTTTCCCCTCGTGCTCAGAGATTTCTGATTGCAGCGACTTAAGCTGCGTTGCTTTCTCTTGCATAATAGAATAGCTTGCCTGTTTATTAACACTTTCAATGATCAAGTCAGTTCGGCGCTCTAAACGATTTCCCGAGATGGCAGTGACGATTGTATTCTTGGCAACTGCACGGCCCCCAATAATTTTCCCTTTTCGTTCGTCCACAAAGATTGAATGTGCAGAGAGCTGTGATCCCAATGCATAAAATCCTATATGAATGCTGTCAGCTGCAACTAGATTTGCCTCATTGACATGCTTAACGAAAATATTGCCACCTGCCTCTACAAGAGTTGAGCCTAGACCAAAAATCCCTCCACGAATATAAACGTCACCTTCAATGGATTTAATAAGTTTGGCACCGCTTACACCTTCAGCACCCTCGATGGAAATATCTCCAGTAGCAATGACTGTATAGCCTGATGTAACTGTTCCTTTAATGCTTAAAGAGCCATTAAATTCGAGATTCCCTGTTTCAACGCCAACGTCCCCATTAATTGGTAAATGTCTATTAACACCAATCATGCCTTTAACATCATCTAATACACCAGCTATTTTTGAACGGATGACAATTTTCCCATCCTCTTCTACTTCATAAGCTGATTTTTTATCGTATCGTATAGGGAAATCACGACCTGGTACAGCAGACATAATTTCGCCTAGTACATTTTTCCCTGGTTTACCTAATGTCGCAGGGATTTTCTCGCCCAGCCATGAACCCTCGGAAATTTCAGAAATAAAGTTCATGTCATAATAATCAGCTTTCCCATCTTCGCGAATTACTGGCTTTCTCTCTGGTTTAGGTAAGTATGTAATTTGTGCATCTGTTCCTGCTACAGGTGGAGTTCCTTGTGCAATTAAAAATGCTTTTCCTGGCTCAATCTTAGAAATATCAAATTCTAATATTCCATGAACAATACGTTCATTCTCGATTGTTTCCAGAATTTGTTGAGTTAATTTTTCTTTATTCTTTAGAATATAATCATGTGTCTCATATACAAATATTGAGGCAGACATTTTATCCCGTGCAGTTTCTGCTTCAACATTCGGTAGCCAGCGTCCAATTTCAACAGGGCTTGTGCTTTCTGTTGCTAAGACATTTTTTAATATTGAAAAATTCGACAATTTAAGTCGGGGATGACTACGTAATATGCTATCAAATTCTTTTAATGGAAAACCGGCACTGTAAGTAAGCATATATACCTTGCCATTATCTTCCGTTATTTCAAATTTATCATTCCGAACTAGAATCAAGCTACCTCCTCCTTCCCTCTAACTGTAAGTATATACAATCTATTTACATTTGTTTAGAGACAATTGTCACTACTAAGAAAGAATTTACCCATACTTTGTAAGTAATACATTCAAACTTCCTTTTAATTTTCACGTCAATATTAGTCGATTTATACTATAAAAAGGTAAGGTTTTTCTCAATCTCAAAAATCCAGCTACCTTAATTGTTTAAATTCCACTGTTGAAAATCAGGAAATTCACAAAATCTTCAACAAAATGAAATAATAGATAATGTATCTGTCATAATTTTCACAAATATGCATTAGGCCTTCAATACTATAGCTACGAGTCATTCTCTAGAATATCCTCAATGCGAATATGTGCGCCTAGCTGATCGAAATTTAGAAGCTGTTCGCGCGTCATATAGTAAATGCTAATGCTTCCATTAATCCCAAGCCGCACCTCAAATAAATTATTATCGTCTATCTGCGTTATTTCTAACGAGTTATTTTGGTCAAGTTGTAAGTTTACGCTTTTCATATGTTATCACCTGATTGAATTATATACGTTCAAGCAAAAATAAACGACCAACAATCTTTTGGCCGTTAAAATTTATTACTTACCTAATACATATTCTGCTAGAACACTTTGAATTTTATATATGTTTGTTGATTTATTAAAGTTTTTCTGTATCGGTAATTCACTACCTGAAACCCAAATTTTTAACTCTGCATCTAGATCAAACGTTCCCGCAGTTTCAACTGCAAAATGGAGAATATTCTTATATGGAATTGAGTGATATTGCGTTTTCTTCCCAGTTACTCCTTGTTTATAGATTAAGATAAGTCTTTTATCCGTAAAAATAAAAGTGTCTCTTATAATTTTATAGGCATTCTTAATTGTTTCATTTGGCGTTAATAAATCTTTAACTTCTTCCTGTAATTTTTCTAAATTCACTTCACTCGCATTACCTATTATCCCATCAAATAACCCCATCTTCATTCCCCCTCCAAATGACCATTCTCCATTTAAAATATGAGATTATTTTTCCATACATTCAATGCGTCACTGTTAAACTTCAAATGTTTATTCTCCTGATTAAAAAATGAAATTATTACTACCATTAAGTAGTTAAGAATACTTGTAGAATAATTATTTAGCGAAAAAACGCTTTTAAGTTACGTCATAACTCGCTATTGTCGTTTTACTCACCCGGTTTACCAAAATCGCCTCGTCTTTCTAAATAGCTTACAGAAGTTTTATTGGTACTTACCTCGAACTTGCCTATTTCTTCGATTAAACAGATATAAGCTCTTCCATGCTCTGCTTCAACGTTTTAATATCATCTCTTTCGAATTTAACGATCAATTTCGATTCTTAGATATAAAAATACGCCTATAAATGCGAATCTTGTCTGCAATCATTGCTATTTTTATTCTGTTTTGTTAATTTATCCCGGTAATAATATGTAAGAATAATCTTGATCCCTTCCTATTTAATACCCCCGAAAGCATAGCAATCTTTATGCACTTTTCTTTAATTGAGAGAATATTAAAAATTGACAATGTATTACATCTTATATATATTTATATTGTTGGAATTTGTCATCAATTTAAAAAGGAGGAATTTTTTTGAAAAAAATATCGATTTATTTCCTATCATTTGTTCTGTTTTTATCTTTCTTTGGATCTGATGTAAAAGCTGCGGAAAGAGTTGATAATGAAACATCGGAGATAATAGATGGAAGAATACTTAGCTCAATGGAATTGGACGAACTCCTTAACTCAAATAAAGAGTTTACTGTTGAACTATCTGACCAACAGGTAGCTGAGCAATATTCAAAAATAAAAGGCGTTACAATTCAAGAAGCTTACTTAAAATTATCCGATTATAACAAACATGATAAAACCATTTCTCCAAAGGCAGAGTCCTGTTCATGGTTTGCGACAAACACAGAAATCCCGCTTTTCGGAAAAACTTACAGACCCCTTTTACAAGTATATGTACAGATATGTAGTACAGGTGGTACAAAATATATTAATACAAACACGCAACCACTTATACAAGAATTTGTAGCTAATCAAATCTCTTTTTCAGGCTCAATCAGAGTGGAACTTAATAATGGTCATTTCTTATTTCTGATCAATGGAAATTTTTATAATTCAACATCAACTTCTTTAACTGGTACAGTAGGGGTTGGAAACATCTTCACCGCATCCTTCTCTGCTGCTTCTTCAAATAGTTATTATGCATCATTAACAACAGGTCTAACAAAACGTGATGTTTTAGGTTACTAGCCCATTTTTTTGTTTTTCATCATTATTGAAGGCAGTTCAATGAAAAAACTACTATCTATTATGCTAGGTACTCTCTTGATAATAGTCGGCTATGGTACTAACATATCAAATAACAAAATGTATAAGGGAAATAGTTTAACAGTTGGCATCATCGGTCCATTTGTGAAGAAAAAGTTATCTTTGAAAAAATAACTTTTGATGATCTGAAAAAAGCACACAAAAAATTTCAGACCACCTCAGATGCTGTTATTATAACTAAAGAATTTCTTTCAGAAGCAGATGATGAGCAATATGTTGCTGTCTATAATGAATTAGAGATTCCGACATTCTTTATACAATCCACTAAAGTTCACGTCCCTTTTGTCAATGAAGGGGTGGATTATGATATATTTATTGACATCCAACCTTTGAGTTATGCAATTGGTTATTTAAATACTTCAACTGACAAAGAAATCAAGTATGAAACTTGGAGATATGAGCTTATAGATCATGAGGAGAACAACTTAAACATCCAAGAGTTGTATTCAAGAATATTTCGAACTATTGATTCTCTTAAATAGAAAATGCATTCAAAGTCATGGTGACATCCAACAACACAACATTCTATAAAAACACACGAAAAAGAATATAAAGTAGTGGTCAAGGACACAATAAAAAAAGAGATTTAGCAACTAGAAGATGATTCCTATATTAAATGAGGTCACTGAAAAACATACGTTTTGTATGACGGCTTAACTTTTTAGATAAAAACAAGGTACATTTTGTTCGAATCGAACAGAATGTACCTTGTTTTTTTGTCTATTCCTTCTTTTTTTCACTTAGAAGTTTCAATATTCGTTTCAGATTGACGGCGAATATTGTTGAGGCTCCTTGTATTTCCATGCCAAATAAGCCCGCTGTTTTAGGCGGATTTTTTAATTCACTATTTTTCGCTTCAATTTTATACCGTTTTTTCGCAAGTATTTTAAATTCATCTGTTTCTTGAAGAATAATTTGATCTTTATGTTCCATAGATTTAATTCTGATAGAGTATGTTTTACTTTTGGATCCTTCTTTATAGCACCCTTCACGTAATGAACAAACCTTACATTTTTCTATGTCAAAGGAGTATGTTTCTGCTTGATTAGCGCCTTGATTTTTCTTTCCTGTTCGGGCTTTTTGAATAGCCATGTGCCCTGGACACACATACATGCCTGCGTCTTTATTAAAATCAAAGATTACTTTTCGATGTGAAGTTTCTCCACTAATGTTTGGGTTTAATTTCGAAATTAATTGAAACGCATCTGCTTTGGCATATTGTAAATTATCTTTCCCAGAGTAAGCCGTATCACCAATGACCGTATCAATTTCCATCCCTGTCTCTTTTCTTTTTTCGATTAATTCTTGAAGATAGTGTCCGTCACTTTTTTCACCTGTTGTGACAATGGCAGCTGTAATGATTCGCTCATCACTCATCGCAATATGGGTTTTGAAACCAAAGAAAGCCGAGTCCTTATATCTTCTTGATAATGCATATTTTTCCCTCTCCCATCTAATATTCGAATTGAAGTAATCAGCAATTTATTTCGCAAAGGAACACTCTGATAAAAATCTGGTTTTTCGTTAAAATAAATACAAGAAACACACAAAAGTAACATAATAATATACACAAAAGAGATTCCATGTACTAAACAACAAAAAAGGGAGCCAACTTTTCGTCTCTAGAACCAATTACCAAGCTGTTTAAACCTCACCTAGCATTAATAGACCCGCTGATAGAAGCTCCTCTTCTCTCTCTCAAGCTCTTCTGATAAGTCCAGAAAAGAATTATTTTAACTAGATATTTAATAAAAATTTTTTAATCAAAAAATGTCTTTTCTACATCACCTATGTTTATTTCTCCATTAACATAATTAAAAATTTCACCTTCACTAACTTCTATATTTGTCTTGTCTGTATCATATATAGTACATTCAATTTCAAATGAATTTTCGGTTGGTGAATTAGAAACAAAATTATAATGTATTCTTCCTCTAAAATTAATTTTATGTATGTCAAATTTATATGTTAACTCAACCCAACTTGTATTCTCTGGAATAATATTATCTTCTTTGAAAAGCAATGTATTTGTAGAATATCGAACTACATAATCAGTCGACTTAATGCTACGCTTGCACCATTATCGTGCAAGCGTAGCATAAGCTCTTCTAATCGCATGAGTATTTAAATTTGCACCAAGCATCTATTTCGAATTGACAACTGTTTACGCCCTCCCTATCATGAAGACGGTTGAGTTGAAACGGCTCCTGCAAAAATGCCTTGCCTAGTTCTCAATAAACCAAATATGACTTAAAGGTACAAGACAAGACATTCAGCATAATTTTATGAATCCGTATATCCTTGTATCCGTATCGTATGTCCTTGTTAAATGCGTTCTCTCAAACAATACATCTACTAATCTACTAATCTACTTCTGCCCCCGATAGTTACACTAGATTATGATTTGTCATAAAATTGTGATGTGTGATGTATCCTATGTGACCGTAACCACTCAAACATGCTGTAATTTGCCTTCTACAAGCTTAATAACCTCTCTATATTAATTTTTGGTATATAAGGTCGATTCTGTTGTTCAATCGATTAAAACCGCTTCTAAACATCTAAATTATTCAGTGCGACTTTGCCTCTGATATTTCTTCATCACTTCTTTATCCGCAAAATCCAAGTAGATTTGTCCGGTTATTTCTAAACTTGCATGTCCTAATAATCGAGAAAGTGTCACTAAGTCTCACCATTGACCAAATAGCGTTTGGCAAAGTTATTACGTAGTAAATGCGGTGATATTTCTAAGCCAACATCCTTACTCCGCAAGCGAAAAGAACCCTCAACACCCTCTCCTTTCACCTTCGTTCCATGTATTGTCGAAAAAACGTAATCCGAGTTTGAATATCTATCTTTGTAGTCCAAACCAAGACTTAAGATTGCGCCTAGTCTTGTCACTAAAATATACAAAGCGTTGTTTCTTATTTTTTGTATTGCGGAGAAGCAACGCATTGGCTCGTAAATCAATATCGGACGGAACAATATCTAACAGTTCACCAATCTGAGATTCCGTATCAAAAATCAAACGTGCTACTATCCAATCTCTGTACTGGTTAAACTTTGTCACATAAATGCTTTAAAGAATTGCTTTAGCTGGTTATCCTCTAACATGACTTTCATTTTCCGCTCAGGCCTCACATTCTCAACGTTTTTCATTGGATTAGTGCGAATCACCTGCTCTTGATACAAGTAAGAGAAAAAAACATCTTGATATTTCTTGTATAGTTTGAAATCGTACTATTCGATATCTTCTTACCAAAATCTTCTCTAGCCTTTGGATTGTTATTTGCTTTGTCATTGATCGTCATTTCATATTTGCCACGCTCAGATAATTTTCGCATATAACTTCTCAAATGCTCTGCCTTCACATTCTTAGGTGAATCAATTTCAAATTCATCAAACATCCATTTTGCGTATAGCTTTAAGGTTTGTTCGTACGACTTCATTGTTTTTACAGCTAGCCCTTTTGCCGCACAATCAAGCATAAAACGGTCTATTTCAATATCGAAATCAGTCAAAAAAACACCTCCATGAACGGGATTTTCCCCATAAATGAATGTGTTTCATAGTTTAATTCAATTAATTAACATTAGTTATATGAACTCTGTAGTTAGTCAGTATAAATTCAATAAATTCTCTCTAAATAAGTCCTGTAATCCCTTGTAGCTCTAGGCTTAGCTCGCCATCATATCATACGAATCTTGTCTGCAATCATGCGATGAATTCGCTATTTGTCGGCTTCGATTTTAAATGATGTACCAGATAACGAACATTCGTTCTACTCCATGCATTATAGAACAACCTTTCTTATTTGACAATAAAAAAATGCCAACCACGAATTATGAGGAAGGCGAAATTACGCACTATTCACCATAAAAATTAACTCCAGTCAAATTCTCGTCTCTATGTACCATACCGATTACATCATAACCTTGTTCGCTATTGAAAGGATTGAGAAATCGATTCTTCTTTTTTATGTTTGAGGAGAGGATAAAAAAATCAATAAATATCAAAAAGCATAAGCTTTTTTGAAGTGACCCCTAAAAGTTAGACACGGTTATTTCATTAGGCAGCGGTTAGGGCATGGGTTCGATAAGTGGTGGAATATTTAAAGGACACCTCCGAGAAGAAGTGCCCCATACTACCTTTTTTAAATGACTAGCAATCCGAATTCATCGGTACTTTCTTTTTTACTAGTTCGTCTATGTAATACTCTTTAAGCCAAACTTCCAATTTCATTCTTTCTTCTGAACACATATGTGATTTCATAGTTACTTGTAGTTCTTCAATAACTTCTTTAGCAGTCTTTAAATTCATTTATATCCAACCTTTCCATAAGGTTCATAATATTCCATATGCGATTGTATTACAATACCTAATTTTCCTCTTATAGAAGATAGTCTTATGAAATCAATAAGATAACCCAACAATTAACACTTGCACTTTCTTCAGTATCCTTATTAGTGCCTCTAATTTCTTTAACCACTTCTTCCAATTCCACAGACGCTTCTTTAAATTTTTGTACAACTTCAATTGGTATTGGAATTTGAATACCGCTAAGTTCATCTGTCATAAAACGATTTCTAAAAGTTGTCAAATGGTAATCTAAATTTTCTAATCTATCTAATATACGTTCACCGCTGTCTCAGTGTCATGTTTTCTCCATTCCATTCGGTTTTTTAATCTCAGTAAGCATTTTCTTCAATTTTTCATTCGTATTCATGTAGTAGTACCTCAAAAATGTTATAAAAAAATTTCGCAAAAAAATTTATGTAAATTGCCTTCAAAGTCTGTGTGAAAATTTTCAATATCAATCGTCACATTTCACACAATCACGGTATTGATCGAATTTCGTTACGTCGAAAGAACGGAAAAACTATTTTAGTTCATTTTCTTCGAGCATAACTTTGATTTTTCGCTCCGGTTTAACATTCTTTAAATCCTTCAAAGGATTGTTGCGAATAAAACGCTTTTAAATTACGTACAAAATTCGCTATTGTCGTTTTACCCACCGACTTACCAAAATTGCCTCGTCGTTCTTGATAGTTTACAGGCGTTTCATCAGGACTTACCTCGAACTTGCATCTTTCTTCGATCGGACGAATACAAGCTCGTACATGCTCTGCCTTGACGCTCTTAACGTCAATCCATTTCAAAGTTATCCAAGAGAAACCTTGCGAATAGTCTAAGCGTTTGTTCATACGATTTTAATGTTTTAGGCGGAACAAACTAACATATAACGGTCAATTTCGATTTTTAGACATAAAAAATACGCCCTCTCAAACAGTCGGCGTAAACTGTCTAAAAAGGCGTTATAAAATACGTTGTATAATTGCAATAAATAATAAGTTTTATCGATCATTCTCCGCTAAGCCTGTCGTCGTTTAACTAGCCATCATATCAATGCGAATCTTGTCCGCAATCATCGCGATAAATTCACTATTTGTCGGCTTCGATTTTAAATGATGTACCGTATAACCAAACATCGATGAAATCGATTCATAATTGCCACGATTCCATGCGACTTCAATGGCATGACGAATCGCACGTTCAACTCGTGATGGCGTTGTATTGAATTTTTTAGCGATTTCTGGATATAAAATTTTCGTCACAGAGCCTAATAACTCGATATCTTCGAATACCATCTGAATAGCCTCTCGCAAATATGAGTAACCTTTAATATGTGCAGGAACGCCAATTTCTTTAATAATGGCTGTAATTGTGCTGTCTAATTGATGTTGATTTAATTTTTGAGGTGCCGCTGGTTGTAAAACACTTGTCTTTTTAGGAAGTGTTGCCTTCTGTCCAGCACAATGTAAGATCTTTTGAACCAATTGATCAAATTCAAATGGCTTTAGCATGAAATAGGATGCACCTAAGTCTACAGCCTGTTTCATCACATCTTCTTGACCAAAAGCAGTTAACATTATAACTTGAATTGATGACATTCTTTCATTTTGATACATCGACTCTAAAACAGCTAACCCATCAAGATGTGGCATGATTATATCTAGAAGTAAAATATCTGGAGTGAATTCCTCTAGCATTTGTAAACAAACTTTCCCATTTGAAGCAGTTGCAATTATTTCAATTTCATGATGCCCTTGAAAATACTGCTCCATCGTTTTTAATAACTCACGATTATCATCTGCAATCGCTACCTTAACCTTTGTCATTTAAATTCCTCCTTCTGAACTATGCTTTGAATCACTTCAAAGCGTTACCTATCCCCTAATGCATTTTTTTGCACACTGTGGAATTTTCGACATTTTTGTTTTAAAAACCTTTTCTATTTCCAAAAATGAGTATGTAGTCCGATACTTTCTTTTTATATCGACAAGTTATGATAAATACCTAATGCTTATACCATTTATTTTAGTGAAAAAATTGAGATAAAACTACAGTTTTTTTTAACTATCGCTAATCGCTTCATAAATAAACGAAATACTTGGTGAACAAGATATTTTCATGAAAGAATGGAGCTACCTCTAGGCAGCTCCTTTGTTTATGATGATTTTTTTAACATTTCTGCTACTGTAAGTGCTGCTCCTTTTTTCGGCTCCTCCACAAACATATGTGTAACCGCACCTACAAAACGACCGTCTTGAATGATAGGACTGCCACTCATCCCCTGCAAAATACCGCCTGTTTTTTCAATGAGCTTCTTGTCAGTTACTATGAATTCAAGGCGTTCATTTTCGACCTTTGTAATTTCAATTGAAAAAGTTTCCACCTTACTGCCCTCGATCGCCGTGTAGATTTCAGCCTTCCCTGTTTTTATATCCTTTTCATGCATAATTTCAATTGCTTTAGGTAATCTTTGTTGATAACCGTCTTCCCAACGGCCAAAAATCCCATAAACTGTATTTTTATCTATACTCCCTAATCGATCCTGATGTTTTTCAATGGAGGATATTTTATAGCCAGGTTGGCCAGGTATACTTTTACGAATTTGCTGAATCGAAGCTAAAAAAATGGAGCCAGCATGAAAAATAGGGGCTTCTTGTAAAGTTGAATCAACGATTTGGTGGCCTAACGCACCGTAATTTTTTGTCTCTGGATCAATGTATGTCAATGTTCCTACTCCATCTGTTTCATCTTTTAGAAAGGAAATAACATGTTCTGCTTCTTGCTCCTGTAACTCAAGTGTCACTTCTTTTCCTTCATTTTTTATCGTCCATTTCTGTTGCCCTTGCCGAGCAACAGCTTGTTTGGCATCTGCAAGCGTTTTTACTGTAATATCATTTATTTTTTCAATAACAGCGCCTCCTTTCATCCATTGATTGGAAGCTAATAGCACATCATGTGCTACAAATACATGTGATAAATGAAGTTGAATTCCAATTGCTTCGCCCATCGGAATAAGCTTTTTTGCAGCAAAAGCATTTACGGGCATGAATAATAAAACGATGAGCATAGGCAAAATGACAAATTGACGCCAACGACGATACATACGACACCTCCTTTTTGTTTTTGTCTTTTTACTATGTGTTGTTGTGGCATTCTTATAAGCGGTAAATATTTGTGCAAAAAGAAAAAAACCAGAAACAACGAGCTGTTTCTGGATTCTTAGCTATCTCATTTGTTTTTTTCGTTCATTAGCCATTTTTAAGAGCTCTGTTGCGTGCTGCAAAGTTAAATCTGTAATTTCCGCTCCAGATATCATGCGACTAACCTCTTCAATACGAGCATCCGTATCTATTTCCAGCAATGACGTAAATGTTCGATCATGCTCTACTTCTTTTTTAATAAAATAATGATGATCGGCCATCGCAGCCACTTGTGGTAAATGCGAAATACATAAAACTTGCGAGTTAATGGATACTGCTGCAATTTTTTCTGCGATTGCTTGGGCTACACGACCACTTACACCTGTATCTACCTCATCGAAAATAATAGATGTTATGCCATTAGAGGATGAGAAAATCGTCTTTAACGCAAGCATCATACGCGATAATTCTCCACCAGAAGCAATTTTCGGTAAAGATTTTGGCGGCTCGCCTACATTTGTAGAAATATAAAAAATCACTTGATCTTTACCATTCGCATCAAAGTAAGGTAATTCATCAAAATTAACAATAAATTTTGCTTTTTCCATATGTAATTCACGTAGTTCGGCCATAATAGCTTCACTTAAGTTATATGCAGCATTCTTTCGTATAGTAGAAAGTTCTGCAGCAAGCTCATTTAGTACCGCTTCCATTTCCAGTACTTTTCGTTCTTTTACTTGCAAAATTTCGTCTCGATTTAAAAGCTCATTTAGCTCTGTTTTAATTTTATCGTAATACGCTAAAATCTCTTCAACTGTTGAGCCATATTTACGCTTCAAATTTTGTAATAAGGCTAAACGTTGCTCAACTTCATTTAAACGAGCAGGATCAAATTCTAATTCGTCCAAGACATTTTTGACCTGGTAGGCAGCATCCTGTAACGCATAAAATGCAGTAGTGACGGATTCTGATGCCTCTTTAAATTGATCGTCAACAGTTGCAGCATCCTCTAAAGCACCCATTGCATTGCCAATCCAGTCAAGTCCTTTTGAATCACCTTGAATAGCTTCATACGCTGCACTTGAGCGTTCGAAAATCTTATTGAAATTCATTAGACGGCGACGTTCATCAAGTAGCTCATCTTCCTCGCCAAGTTTTAAATTGGCATCCTCCAGCTCTTTCATTTGAAATTGGTACAAATCAATACGTTGCGCCATTAACTGTTCATCAATCGAAATCGAAGCTAATTCTTTTTTAAGTGAACGATATTCATCATATTGGGAACTGTACAAATCTAGAATTGGTGTAAGTTGTTCTTCAGCAAAATGGTCAAGCAAATAGATATGCCGTTTTTCATCCATAAGTTCTTGATTTTCATGCTGTCCATGAATATCGATGAGACTAGACCCAATATCACGTAGTACAGATAATGGTACAAGTTTACCATTTACTCGACAAACACTTTTTCCAGAATCATTTAAATCACGGCGTAAAATAATAGTATCTTCCTCAATTTCAATGCCTGCCTCTTCAAGTTTTTTATGAACAGGATGCCCAGAACTTGAAATTTGAAATAAACCACCTAATTCAGCCTTTTTTGCTCCATGACGAATAAATTCCGAATTCCCTCGGCCGCCAGCAAGTAAATGCACTGCATCGATAATAATTGATTTTCCTGCACCTGTTTCACCTGTTAAAACAGTTAAACCACCTGAAAAACTAACTGTTAAATCCTCAATGATGGCAAAGTTTCGAATACTAAGCTCTCTTAACACAAAATGTCACCTCTGTATCAAATTACCTTGCTATTTTATAGCATGTCTAATAAGCGATTTTTTGTATTTTCACGCTCATCTTCGTTACGACAAATAATTAAAATAGTATCGTCTCCAGAAATAGTACCTAAAATTTCAGGCCAATCTAAATGGTCAAGTAGTGACGCAATAGCATTGGCATTACCTGGAAGTGCCTTCATTACTAAAAAGTGTGATGCACCGTCAATGCTGACAAAAGCATCGGCTAACGCACGGTGTAATTTTTGTATAGGATTGAAACGCTGGTCTGCGGGCAAGCTATATTTATAGCGTCCATCCTGTAAAGGCACTTTAACAAGATGGAGTTCTTTAATATCACGTGATACTGTTGCTTGTGTCACATTATAGCCTGCATCCTTTAAAAAATCGACTAAATCATCTTGTGTTTCAATTTCATGGTTGGCAATAATGTCCCGAATTCGTATATGTCTTTGTCCTTTGTTCATATCGGTCACCTCTTATAAATAGTTAGATATTTGTATATTTACACTACCATTTTAAACATAAAAGCACAAGAAAAAACACGGCTCTATAAACGAGCACGTGTTATTTTAGTGCACTATGCGCTTCTTCAACGAGTGCATTAAAAGCTGTATATGCAGGAATTTCTTCATTACCAATAGGATTCACTAAATGGAATAAAAATTCAATATTTCCTTCGCCTCCTGTAATTGGCGAAAACGAAGCATCCTTTACGACAAAGCCAACCTCTGTCGCCATTGCAGCTGTCTTTTCTAAAACTTCTAAATGTACTTTTTTATCACGAACAATACCTTTTTTACCAACTTTATCTTTCCCAGCTTCAAACTGAGGCTTCACCAGTGCCATTACATCGCCACCTGGCATTAACAATGTTTTTAAGACAGGTAAAATAAGCGATAATGAAATAAAGCTAACATCAATTGTTGCAAATTCTGGTAAGCCCTCTGATAAATCTGCCGCTGTCGTATAACGGAAATTCGTTTTTTCCATTACAGTTACACGTTCATCAGATCGGATTTTCCATGCTAGTTGGTTGGAACCAACATCCAGTGCATAACCATGTCTTGCACCATGCTGTAGTGCGCAATCGGTAAACCCTCCTGTAGAGGAGCCAATATCAAGCATTAGCTTCCCCTCTACAGACATATCAAAAATTTGTAGCGCTTTCTCAAGTTTCAAGCCGCCACGACTAACATATTTTAAATCAGAGCCTTTTACTTGTAGTGGTGCATCTATAGCAATTTTTTCCCCCGCCTTATCGATGCGAGTTTCGTTAGAAAAAACAAGCCCTGCCATAATAGAGCGCTTTGCTTTTTCTCGCGTTTCGCATAGCCCACGCTCTACAAGTAAAATGTCTACACGTTCTTTTGGTTGTTTTGTCATTATTTATTCAAACCTACTTGCTGTTTTTGTTGAAGTAACACATGCATACGTGCCACTGTATCCTCAGCCGTCATATGAATTTCAGCGAGAAGCTGATCTACATTACCATGCTCAATAAAATGATCAGGTATTCCCATGCGATCGATTATTGCACTTAAATAGCCATGGTCATGGGCAAATTCTATTACACCACTACCAAAACCACCTTGTAGGACTGCTTCTTCAATCGTCAATATTGGTTTATGGCTTGTTAATATACGGTGAAGCATATCCTCATCCATCGGTTTAATGAAACGAGCATTGACTACTTCTATCTCTACACCTTGCTGTGCTAGAATAGTGGCTGCTTCCATTGCCATAGGAATCGTCGTACCAAAGGTTAAAATCGTTGCATCCTTACCTTCACGTAACACTTCCCAGCTGCCAATTGGTAACGTCATAAGCTCATCATCTAATGGAACGCCTATACCATTACCTCGTGGATAACGTAACGCAATTGGACCGCCATCATAGTCGATGGCTGTTTTCACCATATGCTGACCTTCATTTTCATCTTTTGGCATCATAATTGTCATATTTGGTATATGACGAAGGAATGCAATATCAAATACGCCTTGATGTGTTTCACCATCTGCACCAACTAAGCCTGCACGGTCAATGCCAATAAAGACATTTAGGTTTGGACGTGCGATATCATGTAATACTTGGTCATAAGCTCGTTGAAGGAATGTTGAGTAAATGGCTAAAAATGGCTTCATTTTTTGTGTTGCTAGACCTGCTGCCATCGTTGCTGCATGTTGTTCAGCGATTCCCACATCGAAGAAACGTTCTGGGAAATCCTTTTGGATACCTTGTAATTTCGAGCCCACTGGCATTGCGGGAGTAATTGTGACAACTCGTTTATCCTCATGGGCAATTTTGCGAACTGTCTCAGCAATCAAACTACTCCAAGCTGGGCCTTTCGCCTCTGACTTTACAAAGGCACCATTTTCAATTTTATAAGGACCTGTTCCGTGCCAATTACCAATTGTATCATCTTCAGCAGGTTTATATCCTTTGCCTTTTTTCGTAATAACATGAACGAGCACTGGGCCTTTTACTTTTTTAGCCTGTGATAATGTTGTCTCAAGAGCATCGAAATCATGTCCATCAATCGGTCCTAGATATTTAAAGCCTAGCTCCTCAAAGAACACACCTGATACCACTAAATATTTTAAGCTATCTTTTAAGCGCTCAGCCGTTGAAGCAAGCTTACCACCTAATACAGGAATCTTATTAATGAGCGATTCCAGTTCTTCTTTTGCTTTTGAATATTCCTTGGCTGTACGAAGACGTCCTAATACATTGTGTAACGCTCCGACGTTTGGAGCGATTGACATTTCATTATCGTTTAAAATGACAATCATATTTGTTTCAGCATGGCCTATATGGTTTAATGCCTCCAGTGCCATACCGCCAGTTAAGGCTCCATCTCCAATAATTGGTATCACGAAGTTCTTTTCATTTTTGATATCACGTGCTGCTGCCATACCCATGGCTGCTGACAAAGATGTCGAGCTATGACCTGTCTCCCACTCATCATGTTCACTCTCCACACGCTTTGGAAAACCACAAAGCCCTTTGAACTGACGTAATGTGTCAAATTGATTTGCACGACCTGTCAAAATTTTATGCACGTAAGCTTGGTGGCCAACATCCCATAAAAACTTATCTTGTGGACTGTCAAACATTTTATGGAGCATAATCGTAAGCTCCACAACACCTAGGTTCGGTCCGATATGACCACCTGTGACAGAACATTTTTCAATTAAGAAGGTACGAATTTCTTGTGCAAGTCGCTCAAGACCCTTCTTATCTAAGTTTTTTAAAAAGGCTGGACTAGTTATCTTATTTAAATCCACCTTTCTCACACACCTTTTCAATAAATTATTCACCGTAATTGTGTTTCCACCATTATAACAGTGTTATTAATATGCTAAAAGTACGAACACTTTACTGTTTGCACATCTGCAAACGCCCTCACCTATTCTAGCATATTATATGCCGTTAACGCCTCGTTTTTACCCTAGTTTTTACGATGCACAATATAGGCTGCAAACTCACGCAATAAGCTGGCATCTACTTCCAATTTATCTAGTGCGTTAATGGCATGCTGATAATGCTCAGCAAGCTTTTCTTTTGCCCCATCTAAAGATAATAGAGCTGGGTATGTGCTTTTATCACTTGCTACATCTTTACCAGCAGTTTTACCTAGTTCTTCTGTAGTACCCTCAATATCTAAAATATCGTCTTGAATTTGGAAGGCAAGACCAATATGATGCGCATATTCCTTTAAAGTTTCGCGATTTTCTTGCGTTACATCAGCTAACACTGCTCCCGCTTCAATACTAAATCGTAAAAGAGCGCCCGTTTTATTGATATGGACATGCTCAAGCTCAGTTAAGTTTAGCTGACGCTTCTCACCTTCCATATCGAGTACTTGACCCCCAACCATACCTTCTGCACCAGCTGCTTGACTTAACAGATTGACTAGTTCAATGCGTTTTTCAGCTGATACATCCATGCGTGCTAAAATGCCAAACGCAAGTGTATTCAATGCATCGCCTGCAAGTGTCGCTAATGCCTCACCATAAACTTTATGATTTGTGGGCTTACCTCTACGGAAATCATCATTATCCATACTTGGTAAATCATCATGGATTAACGAATACGTATGGATGATTTCAACAACTGATCCTACAGTTAAACCATCCTTCAAATTCTTATTGTATAGTTCAAGAACAGCCAATACGAAAAGAGGGCGAATACGTTTACCTCCAGCTTTTAATGAATAAAGCATTGATTCTTTTAAATTGGCTGGTGCATCAATTTCCTCAACTAGTGCAAACATTTCAGCTTCAACTTGTGGTACGCTGCTTTCAATAAAAGGTTTTAATTGCTCGTTCATTTCTTAGTTCTCTCCCTTTAGTGGATCAAATGCCGTAGTCTCACCTGTCTCTTGGACAATAGAAATTAATTGCTCCTCAGCATGTTGCAGCTTGCTATGGCAAAATTGTGATAGCTCCATACCTTGTTTATATAAATCAATCGCGTTTTCTAGAGGCACATCACCTTGCTCTAACTGACGGACAATTTCCTCAAGTGCCGTCATTGCATCTGCGAAAGTTTGTTGTTTCTCTGCCACAATTATTCCCCCTCATTTTTTGGCAAGATCTTTACTACATCAGCTATAACCTTTCCATCATGGAAGGATAGTGTTAACTGATCATGCGGCTTTACATCGACTGATGATTTTAACATTTGATTATCTTTATAAGCTACTGTGAAGCCCCTTGTTAAAATGGCAAGTGGATTCAATGCCTCTAAAGTTCTGACAGTTGCCTCAAATTGTTGTTTTTGCTTCGTTACGTAATGCGTCGCAGCACGAGTTAATTGTTGGACGTGAGTTTCTAGCTCTCGTTGATGGAAAGCTAATGCCTTTTTCGGTGAGTGCTGCTCTACCGCACTATGTAATTGTTGAAACTGCGCTGTTTTCTTCATCAAATCGACCTGCATCGCTTTTTGCAATCCCAACTCAAGTTGTGCTAGCTTTTCCGTAAAAGGTCGATATAAGCGTTCTGGCATCGATAAAGGATAAGATTGTTGGAGCTTATTTAGACGCTGCCGTTCTGCCATAAGTTGCGCTCTTACGATTTGATGAAGCTGTGACTTTTGTGTAAGTACACGTTGAAATAAATCTTGTTGATCAGGTACAGCCATTTCAGCCGCTGCTGTTGGTGTCGGTGCACGCAAATCAGCTACATAATCCGCGATAGTCGTATCAGTTTCATGACCTACTGCACTAATAATTGGGATACGGCTTCCAAAAATCGCTCGTGCTACAGCTTCCTCATTAAATGCCCATAAATCCTCAATCGATCCACCGCCCCGCCCAACAATCAGTACATCGCAACTCTCATCGATATTTGCTCGCTCAATATTTTGAACAATATTTGGCGCTGCTTGTGCTCCCTGTACTAGGGTTGGATAAATAAAAACTTCAGCAAGTGGATAGCGTCTCTTTAATGTTGTACAGATATCTCGAATGGCGGCACCTGTTGTCGACGTTAAAACACCAATTTTTTCTGGAAACCTCGGAATTGGTTGTTTCCACTCATGTTTAAAAAGCCCTTCTTTTTGTAACTGCTCTTTCAGCTGGTTAAAGGCAACAAACAAGCTACCAATTCCATCTGGTTGCATTTCCTGTACATATAATTGATATGTACCGTAGCCTTCATAAACGTTTACATCACCACGGATAAATACTTGCATACCTTCCTTCGGTTCAAACGCTAATTTTGTGGCTGCTGTTTTAAACATGGTAGCCGCAATTCGTGCTCCATCATCCTTTAATGTAAAGTAAATATGCCCTGATTGATGAATCTTGACATTAGATAGCTCACCCTTTACATAGACTTCACGTAAATGCGGATCAGCATCAAATTTCCGTTTAATATATTTTGTTAATGCTTTTACAGTTAAATAAGAAGCAGATGACATTTTTCCGGCTCCTTTACTAAAATCAAGTTTTTCACAAAACTACACCTATCATAACATTTTTTATTGCGCCTGACGTGTCAAAATGCAGTTTCGTTAGAAAAAACGACTGTCTTTCATAGTATTGAAAACCTTACTATAACATTTCTATATAATAGTTACCTCAATAAAGCTTCTATAAAATGATATGACTGCTTGTGCAAAATGTATCAGATTTACAAATTCTGAAATTTCACTATAACTTTCCTGCAAAGCGAGGGGTTGATTTCCGTTCCGATTGGGCGCTTTCCAGGGGATGGATTGAACTGTCGGAGTGGCAGATTGAACCACTAGAGTGACGGAAAGAAAACGAAGCGACGGTTAGAACTGCTTGGACGACGGATAAAACAGTCGAAGTGGCGGATGGAAATGCCAGAGCGACGGTACGAAGACGATGCGTCGGATAAATAAGCCGGGGCGACGAATCGTTCTGTCAAAGTGACGGTTAGAACTACCCGAACGACGGATTGAACTGCCAAAACGACGGTAAGAGGCCGAAGCGACGGAAAGAGCAGCTGAGGCGACGGATCATTCTGCCAAAGTGACGGTTAGAACTGCCCGAACGACGGATGAAAACACCTGAGCGACGGTACGAAGACGAAGCGACGGTTAAAGCAGCCAGAGCGACGGATAAAATCAAAAGAAAACCTCACAACTTAATATAGTTATGAGGCTTTTTAAATTAATAAAATATTAATAAGAGAGTACCTACAAGAAAGCAATAATATGTAAAGTAGCTAAGCTTGCCACTTTTCATGATTCCCATAAACCAACGCATCGCAAAATAAGTCATAAATAATGTCACAATAAATGTCGCAGCATAAGGAATTGCTAATGCACCTTTATTTGGCTCATCTAAAAAATCAGAAATCCCAAGAACAACCCCACCAAGACTTACAGGAATATAGAGCATGAAGGAAAATCGCAAAGCGGTTTCTTGTTTCATACCAACTGCAATGGCTGAAATAATGGTTGCTCCTGAACGACTAATACCAGGTGTTAATGCTACAGCTTGACCAAGACCTACGATGATGGCGTCTTTTGCAGTTAAATCCGCATCCTTTTTCGTACCACGCATATTACGGATTAGCCATAGGGCAATACCTGTCACAAATAGCATAAGTGCTATCGTAGTCATACTAACATTATCTGCAATAACATCCCTTAATAAAACACCTAAAACGCCTGCTGGAATAGAACCAATCACAATGAAAACGGCAAAACGGAAATCAGCTTTATAACGATTCTTTCCTGTTTTGAGATACAAGAAAAAGTTTGTAATGAGTCGGGCAATATCCGCTCGATAAATATAAACAATAGCTAGTAAAGAAGCTGTGTTCGTTAAAATAGCAAAAGTAAATCCTTGCTCACCAAGACCAAGAATTTCGCTAGCAATCATAACATGTCCGCTCGATGATACAGGAATTGGCTCAGTAAATCCTTGTACAAGACCGATAATGATATGTTTGATTACAAGTATTAAATCTATGTTTTCCATAAAAACCTCCCTTTTAATATGTATGACCCAAACGTTACATTAGACGTTGAAGGCAATGTAAAAATTCACAAAGAATACCCGGAAAGTAAAATAATGCAAAAAAAGCTACCTCAATAAAAATATTGAGATAGCTTTTTGCATACGAAAGAGACATTCAAAATTATAACTTAACTATATGTGCAAGCTTATTTTCTGCTGCTTGAACTGTGTTGAATAGTAGCATAGTAATTGTCATTGGTCCTACACCGCCTGGTACAGGTGTAATGTGAGAAGCAATACCATCGACTTCACTGAAGTTAACATCACCGCAAAGCTTGTTGTTTTCATTACGATTAATTCCAACATCTATAACAACTGCGCCTTCTTTAACATGTTCCTTCGTAATAAAGTTTGCACGTCCAACTGCCGCAATTAATATATCTGCTTGTTTAGTGAATGAAGGTAAATTTGGTGTTTTGGAATGCGTGTATGTAACGGTTGCATCTTTTTGTAGAAGAAGTTGTCCCATTGGTTTCCCAACGATATGACTACGACCCACGATGACCGCATGCTTTCCTGCTATTTCAATTCCTGAATATTCAAGAAGCTTCATTACGCCAAACGGTGTACAAGGCAAAAATGTTTCTTGGCCAAGCATCATTTTCCCAACACTTACTGGTGAGAAGCCATCAACGTCTTTTTCAACAGCAATTGTGGCAATAACAGTATCCTCATCAATATGTTTTGGGAGTGGTAATTGTACTAAAATACCATGAATATCTTCACGATTATTTAATAATTCAATTTGTGCTAATAATGCTTCCTGTGTAGTTTCTTCTGGTAGTTTGATTAGCTCAGAAAACATACCAATGGCTTCACAAGATTTTTGCTTATTTCTCACATATGTAGCCGAGGCTTGGTTGTCTCCTACTAAAACAACCGCTAAGCCTGGTGTTAATCCCTGCTCTTTTAAACGCGTTACTCGCTCTGCTACTGAATTACGAATTTCTTGACCAATTTCTTTACCATTAATAATTGCACTTGACATAAACCTTAGTTACTCCTTCCAATTCAACACATTTTATTGTTCTGTAAATTTAGAAAGTACGCCATTAACAAATTTCGACGAGCCATCGTCGCCAAATGTTTTGCATAACTCGATTGCTTCATTAAGTACTACTCTTTTTGGTGTTTCTGGCATGTATAAAATCTCGTATACAGCTAGACGTAAAACCGTTCTTTCAATCTTGGGTAAACGGGCAAGTGACCACTTTTCAAGATGCTGCTCTAAAGTAGCATCGATTTCCTCTAAATGTTCAACTGTTCCAGTAATAATCTTTTCGTAGAAGACATTTGTTGGTTGGCCTTTAATATGGCCCATTGCTTCTTCTACTGTTAGATCAGTATTGTCTAGCTGAAACAAAACTTGCAACGCTTTTTCGCGTGCCTCATGTCGTTTCATGTAAAGCTCTCCTTCTTAAGTGGCATTAAGGTTTATAATAGCATAAATTCGTACGAGAAACACGAATTCAAGCAAGTTTTCAATAATCTGATACCTTTATCAAGCAACTTTTTGCTTATTTTACACCCTTCAATCAACTTTACTAAATTTAAATGTAGAAAAATGAAAATCCACCATTATTGTTTAAATAACAAGAATGTTATAATTAAGGAAAATAATTTCATCTTTTGAGGTGTTCATTATGCATTATGAAGTTAGATGTACAAGCTGTAATAGAACTTTCAAATTATTTGAAGGCGAGGAACAGTATAAGCAATGCAAAGAACGCAAATCCCGTTTATTTTACTGCGAGGATTGTAAACATAAAATTCGTTTTGATGCCATAAGAAACTTCTTTAGGAATTACTAGTGGAGGAAACACTTAAATAGTGAAACAACAATTCGGAGTATGAAAAGAAATTTATTGTGCCACCTTGTATAACTGCGAACTAATACTCCCACACTTATAAAAAACTGAAAAAATTAAAACAAATCTTTTGACCCTATAGTTACTATAGGGTTTATTGTATTATGTGGAAATATTCTAGTAGATTTAGATTCATGTATCGTGAAAGATTGAAGGAGAACAAAATGAATAAGAAACAAATTTTAACCTTAAGTATTTTATTATCGAATTTATTCATTGCCTTTTTAGGTATTGGTTTAGTTATACCCGTGCTACCTACAATCATGAATGAGCTAAAAATTTCAGGCTCAGTCGTTGGTTATATGGTGGCGGCATTTGCTATTACTCAACTTATAGTGTCACCCATTTCAGGTAAAATGGTGGATAATGTTGGCCGGAAAATTATGATCGTTGCGGGTCTTTTTATATTCGGTTTTTCAGAGCTGCTATTCGGGCTTGGACGCACAATTGAAATACTCTTTATCTCACGTATGCTTGGTGGTGTAAGTGCTGCCTTCATTATGCCGGCGGTGACTGCTTATATCGCTGATATTACAACATTGTCACAACGTCCAAAGGCATTGGGTTATATGAGTGCAGCGATTAGTACTGGCTTTATTATCGGGCCTGGTATCGGTGGATTTTTGGCAGAATTCGGAACACGCATACCATTTTACGCTGCCGGTATACTTGGATTTTTAGCAGGTATCTTGTCATTTATTTTGTTAAAAGAACCGACACGTGCTTCAGATGATGCAGAATCTGCACCATCAATTTTAGGCAGTGTGAAGCGTATTTTTAGCCCACTATATCTTATTCCATTCGTACTTATTTTCGTACTATCATTTGGTTTAGCTGCATTTGAATCGTTATTTAGCCTATTTGTGGATCATAAATTCGCATTTACGCCTTCAGATATCGCGATTATTATTACGGGGAGTGGAGTAGTCGGGGCCCTTGCTCAGCTAGTGTTATTCGATGGGCTGACAAAGAAAATGGGCGAAATTAATCTTATCCGTTATTCACTCGTCCTATCTGCTGTTTTAACCTTTGCTATGACCATTGTTAGCCACTATTTTGCAATATTATTTGTCACATTCTTTATTTTCGTCGGATTCGATTTAATACGACCTGCTGTTACCTCTTATTTATCGAAAATTGCTGGTAATGAACAAGGTTTCGTTGGTGGCATGAACTCCATGTTTACAAGTCTTGGTAATATATTTGGCCCTATTTTAGGTGGGGTATTGTTCGATATTAATTTAAACTATCCATATTACTTTGCGACAATTGTTTTAACAATCGGCGTAATACTCGCTTTCTTCTGGAGAAAGCCAAAGCATATCGAAATATAATAAAGTAGCGATACTAATCACCGCTGATCCATTTCCGTTAACAATGGTAAAAAGAAGGATTGCCCTATAGGCAACCCTTCTTTTTTATTCTTGTACAGCTACTTCTTCTTTTTCAAAGTGAATACCTGTAATGTGTACATTCACTTCTGCTGTTTCAAGTACTGTCATATTATAAATCGCTTGGCGAATTTGAGTTTGTACTTCCTTCGCCACTTTTGGGATTGTATAGCCGTATTTTACAGAACAAAATACATCAATGGCAATCTCACCAGTTTCAGTAACACCTGATTTAATGCCCTTATTATGAACCTTCTTACCGAAGCGTTCTACTACACCTGTAGCAATATTACCACGAGTTGCAGCGACCCCTTCTACCTCGTTCACTGCGATTCCAGCAACAACCTCGATTACTTCCGCTGCTACTTCAATTTTCCCAAGTTCTTCTTTTCCAGAAGGCGTTGGTTGTACGAAAGATTGTCCTACTTTCTCTGCCATACAAATATCATCCTTTCCCTTACACATCACAAACAAATGCTGTACTTACGCTTATTATACTATAAAAAGGAAGGTTTGGCTTCGTAAAGCCGCTTTAATTTATTTGGGACAGGTTTATGTCGATAAATTTAAAAAGTTGGGCGATAAATATAAAAAGTTAGGCGATAAATCCGAAGTTTTATTCGATAAATTAACAAAGTTTATCGATAAATTCAAAAAATGAAAAGCGAAGAAATCTTCATAGATTTCTTCGCCATAAACAATATTCTTTTTCTTCAAATAAAAAATATATACGTTCAATATTAGCTCCCTTTAACGGAATAACTAATCTACTTCTAAAACGAAGGAGTAGAAAGCGTCGCCATGAGATAAATTCGCTTCCTTTTCATCCAACCACCATACGCTATAAGAATAATAATAAACTCCACGCTGTGTTGGTGCGGTAAAATGATTGTCTTTGACCATGACTTCAGTTTCTTCGTTATCACTTATTTGTACAACATTAAATTCATTTGGTTTTGGTTCGTAATCCATCACAAGAGTTATATTTTCACCAGATTTAATTTTTATAGGCTTTTTACCTTCTAAAAGTTCAACTGGTCCAGCAGTATCAACGCATCCACTTTGCCAACAATAAGTTCCAAGTGTAGTTTCAAATTTTTTATTATCAATCTCTATATAGGTTTTAGGAGGCTTTCCTCCCGACAATCCATTAGTATTTGAACACCCCATTATGATAAGTCCAAAAAGAGCCACTAAATATAAAAAATATTTCTTCATACCACATCCCCCTTCCACTAATTGTAATTACCTCGTTGCGCCACCTTCCACTCCATATCCAGTCTATTAAATTGCAAGTACATATTTTGGTGTTGACCCTGAATTATGTTTATTGTATCTTTTTCCAAAAATATTTTATTTAAGCGTTAATAAGTACACTAGTATATAAAAAATAAGCCGATCAATAATCGACTTACATTTATTAAACACCCCAATTGTTAAATAAGTGAGAGTCTACATTACCACGCTTCTCACTTTATTAACTTATATAAATTATTGTGAATATGTAGTGTTACTGTCTCTTTTCAACAAATAACAAAATTAGTGTTGCCAATGGACCTAACACAAGAGAAAGTAAAAACCAATTTAACCCCGTTCTATTCTTCCCTTGTGCAAGTGCAGCATTTATCAACGCCAATGTACCCCAACCTACGACATATTGATTATCCATCATCTGTCCCCCCTATTTCATTTAACCATACTGCACCGTTAATGTACATTTCTTCACAAATCTGATTATAACATCCAAAAAACATGCTTCAAATTAATTATGAATAATAATATTTAATGGATTAATAATCCTGTTTACCTTGATAAGAATAAAACGATACAATCTGTTAGGCTAACTTTAAATTTGCTACAAGGAAATATTCAACAGTTATACATAGGAAGTGAAGAATTGTATTATATAGTACTCTCAATAGGATTAATACTCGCTCTCTCGCAAGGTATATTATTAATTTTTATGTATCAAGACAAAGAACTTCTATCCTTTGATGGATGTAAGTCTCTTTTGGTTTTTTTAGTAGGTGTTGCGTTGTTAGCGATTACCCTACCAAGTCTAAAATCTGTTATTCAAAAAGATTATGACGTTATTAGTGGAGATTGTACGATTGAAGTTGGATCATTCGGACGCCGTACATCAGCAACTTTTGAAATGATCGAAACTGGTGAAGAATATACCTCTTTCGATACCCCTGAAATGGATGCTTATGGTAAGTCAATTCCTTACTATTGTAGGTTGACAGTTACAAAAGACAATATGTTTAATATGGATTATGAAATTTATGATGTAAAATCAAGAAAGCTAATATTTAAAAATGACTAGAGACGAATGCAACCGCCTCTAGTTTTATTTTGGTCAATGTTGGCGCACGGCTTAGATTCAACGTCTAATGAGTCTCCAAATTTACTGATAAAAATATATCTGTTACGTTTTTTATAATGATTACGGATAATATCGTTTTGTTTAAATAACCCTTTCAAATACATTTCTAATTCATCACCGAATGGTAGTTTTAAAACGTCTTCATAGTCTCCCTCGATAATTAACATTCGATTATCAAAATCAATCTATTTTTCTTCTAATTGAATTAACGTACTCATACGTAAACCACATTTATAAATTGTTAAAATTGGTACTGCATCGCGGAAATGAATAAAGTTACTCATATATATAATTGTTGGCGCTGTTATTAGTGGCTCATTATTTTCGTTTATAGGATTAATCATTTTTAATTCGATCGAATTTATATTTTCTAAATCGTAAATACCTGTACGCTGACTATTTTTACGCACAAAAAAGACCCCCTAACGAATCAGTTTCGTTAAAGGGTCTAAAAATCGGATATTCCGTTTTGTTTTATTCCTAATTCTATTCCGCTGACAAATATCGCACAACTATTTCGCAAGCTTCCCGACTATGAGCCGAGACGGTTAAACCGTTGATATGCCTTACTTGCTTGTCCCCAAAACATCATTCTCTTCTAGGAACTTCGTATTGAATTGTGCTGATTTGAAAACGTCATTGTTCATCAATGCTTGGTGGAATGGAATTGTCGTATTGATCCCAGGACCAGATACTTCAAATTCGCTAAGCGCACGATTCATTTTCGCAATCGCTTCTTCACGTGTATTGGCATGAACAATTAGTTTTGCAACCATTGAATCATAGTATGGCGGGATTGTATAGCCAGCATACACAGCAGAGTCAATACGTACACCATAGCCACCTGGAGTTACATAAGTATCTACAGTACCAGCTGATGGCATGAAGTTTTTATAAGCATTTTCTGCGTTAATACGGCATTCGATTGCCCAACCATTTATTCTAATATCATCTTGAGTGAAAGGAAGTTTTTCACCAGATGCAATTTTTAATTGTTGTTGTACAAGATCTACACCAGAAATCATTTCAGTTACTGGATGCTCTACCTGGATACGAGTATTCATTTCCATGAAGTAGAATTTATCTTCTTGATAGTCATAAATAAACTCGATTGTTCCAGCACCTTCATAGTTACAAGCTTCTGCAGCTTTTACTGCAGCGGCACCCATTTCAGCACGACGCTCAGAAGATAGCGCTGGAGATGGAGCTTCCTCTACTAATTTCTGCATACGGCGTTGAACAGTACAATCACGTTCACCTAAATGTACAACATTACCATAGCCATCCGCTAATACTTGGATTTCACAGTGACGGAAGTACTCGATGAATTTTTCTAAATATACGCCAGGGTTACCGAATGCTGCGGCAGCCTCTTTTTGCGTAATGTCAATGCCTTTTACAAGGTCTTCTTCTGTACGAGCTACACGGATACCTTTACCGCCACCACCAGCAGTTGCTTTGATGATAACTGGGTAACCAATTTTAGCAGCCCATTCTTTACCTGTTTCGATATCTGGAACGATACCAGTCCCCGGAACAAGTGGAACACCTGCTGCTTCCATTGTTGTACGTGCAACGTCTTTAATACCCATAATTTTAATAGAATCTGATGAAGGTCCAATAAACTTAATGCCTGCGTTTTCACAAGCTTCAGCGAAATCAGCGTTTTCAGATACAAAACCGTAACCTGGGTGGATACCGTCTGCACCCGTTTTTTCTGCTACGCTAAGTAAAGCCGGGAAGCTAAGATATGAATCTTTTGATAGCTTTGGCCCGATACAATATGCTTCGTCTGCTAATTTCACGTGTAATGCGTCTTTGTCTGCTTCTGAGTATACGGCAACAGATTGAATACCTAACTCTTTACAAGCACGAATGATACGCACAGCGATTTCGCCGCGGTTTGCAATTAATACTTTTTTCATGATTGTGCACTCCTTACTCAGCTTTTACAAGGAATAATGGTTGACCGTATTCTACTAATTCACCGTCTTTAACAAGTACTTCAACGATTTCCCCTTGAACTTCTGCTTCAATTTCGTTGAATAGTTTCATAGCTTCTACGATACATACAATTGTTTCATTACCAACTTTGTCCCCCACTTTAACGTAAGCTGGTGAATCAGGGTTTGAAGATTGATAAAAAGTCCCAACCATCGGTGATACAATTTTATGTAACGATGGGTCGTTATTTGCTGGTGCTGCAGCTGGTGCTTCTTCAGCTTTTGCTGGTGCTGGAGTAGCTGGTGCTACTGCAGGTGCAGACTGTTGTACAACAGGCGCAACAACTTCTTTTTTAGGTGCTACAGTTTCAGTAACAACTACACCATTCTTTTTTAATTTAACTTTTGCGCCATCTACTTCGTAAACGAACTCGTCAATTGAAGAAGAATCTACTAATTTGATAATTTCGCGAATTTCTTGAATTTTGAACATTTCTAACTCTCCTTATGAAATAAAATCTACTACAAACACTATTTTATATTTTTTTCGAACAATTTGAAATACTTTAATGCAAATTAAGTAAATATGAACAAAATAAAAGGCTTTCCTTTACTAAACGAAAGCCTTTTCATTATACTGATATATAACAACGTTATCAAGTAAACAGAAAATTCATCTTTTTCTTTCTATTCTTTTAATAGTTATTTGCGCTGAATTTTACTTGGACGTCATTTGCGCCTTCCATCTCTGTTTTTACCAAGTAAATAATTTCATTTGCTTGAGCTTTTGATAACTCCTCCGCCATAACAGTTACCGATACTTTATCACCATCTGCTTTTACAAACGCATCGGAGTAACCTAAAGATTTAATAAGCATTTCTAACATTGCTTCAGAGGATTCTTGTTTTATAAGGTTATCCATCTCATTATAAGCCTTACTTTTATCTTCTGCTGAGTAATCTTGTGAACCGATCTTCTGTGTTAATTGTTGGCGAAGTTGGCTTCTTTCATCACTAACTTGCATGCGCATTTCTTCAAATAAATGACTTGGAGAAGATACTTCTTTCGTCTCTCCCTCTTTCGTTGCTTCTTGATCCGTCACACCCGTTACTGCAGTTTGCTGTAATGAGTCATCTGTGAAAATAGTTAGTCCATTAAATTGTTTTGCTGGATCAACCAAATAATACACTGAGATAACCGCTACTAGACTTAATAATGTCATAAACCAAACTGTTCTTCTACGTACGCGCATTTACTTTTCCTCCTTATTCTCCATTGGAACGATAATAATTCGATGAATCGGCAATTGCATTACTTGACTAACAACAGCACGAATTTCATTTTTCACAAAGATATCTGATGCTCCTTCTGAAACAATTAGCATCCCTGTTACTTCTTTCGCGCCTTGTTCAGTTCCTCGAAAATATTGACTGAATAGTTTATTGTCATCCTTCGCATCTGTCATATCTCCGTAATAAAAATAGACTTTAACCTCCCCAACACCTTTCATAGCCTTCAGTGTCTGCTCAAGCTTTTCTTCATTGGTCATCGATGTTACTTGCCCATTCGTTGTACTCGTTTGATACATTGGTAAAATGATGAAAATTCCCACGGAGGCAGCGATAAGCATTAAGACTATAAATGACGTTGTTTTTTTTCGTTTCTTTTCCACATCACTTGTACATTGCCTCCTTTCATCTTCTCTTTTTCAAGTGTATGTACGCTTGTTTCCTCCTATGAATTGATAAATGGAATCTTTAATAGCAATTGCAAAAATACTAACGTAATAACAAGCTTTGTAAGTGAAATTATTTCTTTATCTTCTGTTAGAAACACAAATATCTGACAGATAAAGAGCATTGCCAATAAAAGAATCAATCTATCTCCCCCCAGCCATAACTTGCACAAAAACGATGAGGAATAAACAAGAAAACATAAATGAAAAAGCAATTAGAAATGATACA
This sequence comes from Lysinibacillus sp. NPDC092081, assembly GCF_044755845.1. Classification (NCBI taxonomy): domain Bacteria; kingdom Bacillati; phylum Bacillota; class Bacilli; order Caryophanales; family Bacillaceae; genus Lysinibacillus; species Lysinibacillus sp. NPDC092081. The sequence continues at coordinate 65,303 of NZ_JBIVRU010000010.1, read as the reverse complement.
GCACATAATGTAAATAGAGATTTACTAACATGATCAAGTAGTTTACAAATATCATCGAAGGCAATTGGTTCTAAAATAGCAGCTAACATTTTCAACGAATACGCACTGACAACAAGCTGAACTGTTGGAATGAACGACACGGTAATAACTGCTATAAAAGCAGAAATACTAGTAATAGAAGAGGAAAATTGTGTCATATGCTGGAACATCGAAAAACTATCTACTATAAAGGAACCAACAACTGGAATATTTTCCTCTATTAATTTCTTCACAGGCTCTGCAACAGCTGCGTTGACACTAAATGCGGCAACACCACTCGCCGACATTAAAATGATGTAACAAATAACAGATGCCGAGACGATACTCATAATGGTAAAACGAATCAATTCAGCAATTCTCGTAAACGAAATTTCTTTAACAATGACACTGCAAACATCGAAAACAATGGCAAAAAGCACTCCCGGAATAAGCCATTTACTACTAATAATCGTTAAGACTTGTACAAAAAAAAGTAAAAAAGGCTGCCAAGAAGCAATCGCTGTGATACTGCTTGATAAAAGAAAGCTTGAAGTAAGAATGGGATAAAATGCAGTAAATATATGTGCAAGTCCCTGTGCTATTTCGTCTATTAAATTAAATGAATTCACAACGACAGGTCCTATTGTTGCAAGTACAATAAGAAAAAAAAGTATCCTTGTCCCTTTTTCAAATTCTGGTAATATCATATTGACAATCAAAATAATAATGACGTAGCCACACAAAATAAGCGTCATCTTCAGCAATAGAAAAAATGGATCAGTTAAAAACGAAAATATTTGCTCTAGCAATGTCTTCGCCCCTTAGTTTAGCCGTTGTAAAATGGCCGACACCTCCTGTAAAACAGCCAAAAATTCCTTAAACCAGTACATTAAAATAACAATCTTGACCCCATCATAGACAATATGCCCGAGTACTTTATAGTTTTGTTCTACAAGTAAAATAGACACCCATTGCCCTATATAAAAAAGGCTAGCACTTACCACAATTGCTTTCGCATAAGGCAAAAAGGCTAATGTCTCAAGCAATTGCTTGATGAATGGCAATAGGAGTGTCGAGAACAACATACCGAACAGTAAAAACGAAAACATTACACTAATTAGCGCATGGAGTGGCCTTATGACTTCTTTTATAAGCAATAATAAAAGCAGCATGACAACAGCTACGATGACTATTTCCATTTACACTACCCAGAAGAGGTCAGCCATTGAAAGAATGTAAGGATTTCAGTGAAAAATAGACGTAAAAATCGCAGTAGTTCCGCTGTCATATATAAGTAGGCAATGAAAAATAGGAAAAATGAAAATTCTTTCTTTCCTGTTTGATCAAAGAAGACATGAAGAAGCGCAACTACTAGTCCCACTCCAGCGACTCTTAATACGTCTTGTAATTCCATTTCATACGCCCCCTCGTGTACAGCAATATATGTTGCTACCAAAAAAAAAAGACCTCCATACATACGTATAGAGATCTTAGTATTTTTATGAATCTTTAATTTTTTTAGCGGATGTTTGGACACACTGTCACTTAACCCACACCTATAGAGGTAGGAGACTAACGGAAAGAAGTTAAAGTAATTTTTCAATAATATTTTTGACAGTACCTGGTTGTTGCACTAAATAGCTATTTTCACCCATCCACATCGATAAATATTCGGCTTTGCCCTGTTTTGCACTTTCTTTACGAATAGTTGTAGTTAGATCATTTTGCAATGGATAAGGTGCTACAATAGCATCCTTCATACGTTCCGTAAAACCATTCACTAAGCCTCTTGCTGGTTTACCAGAAAAAGCACGAGTAATTGTCGTCTGCTGTTCTTTTGATTGAAGCACGGCATTTTTATAGAGAGGTGAAATTTCACACTCATCTGCTACTAATAAGGCTGTACCAATTTGAACTGCTTGTGCACCTATTGCTAGTGCTTTTTTTACATCTTCCTTCGTCACAATACCTCCTGCAGCAATAATCGGTATGGAAATTTGCCCCACTACTTGCTGAAGTAAATCATGTAAATCAATTAATTGCATAGGTTCAGTGAAGGAACCACGATGACCACCAGCTTCCCCACCCTGAAGGACAACAGCTTGCATCCCTGCTTGTTCTACACGTTTTGCTTCCTCTAATGTAGTAGCTGTACCAATAACATAAACATTATTGTCCTTTAAACGATGAATGACATCTGCTGAAGGAATGCCAAATGTAAAGGAACAAATGGCTACATTTTCATCAAGAACAGCTTGTACTTGTCCCTCAAATACTTCCTTTGACATGACACTTTGTACAGGTGAAAGTCCTAGTTCATCATAAATCGGTTGTAAAGCCATTCGAGCTTTTTGAAGTACATCGATATCAATACGTGGCTCTTCCTGTACAAATAAATTAACAGCAAATGGCTTTTTCGTTAGCTTTTTCACTTCCTGAATAAAGCTTTTCGTCTGCTCCCCATCTAAATAGCCCGCTCCAATCGAGCCTAAAATACCTTCCTCTGCACAGGCAGCCACAAATTTTGGCGTAGTTACACCAGCCATTGGTGCCTGTATTATTGGATATATTATCTCAAAAGTTGTTTGTAACATAGAATTCACTCCTTACTATTATTGTAAACAACTCTTCCAAATATGACCATATATCAAATGATAGAACCGAATTTTTATACTAGTAAAAAAGGTTGCTATTTCTCTATCTATTGTCACAAAATTCGTTTGCTTTAGCTTTATATGTATAAGTAAAAACCTACTCTTTTGTTAGAAAAGAGTAGGCTTTATATATTTATTCATTACGCACGAGAAACGTAAGAAGCTTCTTCTGTATTGATGATTAATTTGTCACCTTGGTTTACGAAGAATGGCACTTGTACAATAAGACCTGTTTCAAGAGTTGCTGGTTTTGTACCACCAGAAGCTGTATCACCTTTAATACCAGGCTCTGTTTCTGCTACTTCTAGCTCAACAGTGTTTGGTAACTCAATACCTAGCATTTCACTTTGGTATGATTGAATATGAACTTCCATGTTTTCTTTTAAGAATTTTAATTCATATTCAATTGCAGCTGAAGCAAGTTCAGTTTGCTCATATGATTCTAGATCCATGAAAACATGCTCGTCACCTTGTGCATAAAGGTATTGCATTTTACGGTTATCGATTTGCGCTTTTTCAACTTTCTCACCAGCACGGAAAGTTTTTTCATTTACTGAACCGTTACGTAGGTTACGTAATTTAGAGCGCACGAACGCAGCACCCTTACCTGGTTTAACGTGTTGGAAATCTAACACGCGATATAATTGGCCATCTACAACAATTGTTAGACCTGTACGGAAATCGTTTACTGAAATCATTTGTGTTCCTCCATAGTTTATAAAATAATAAGTTCTTTTGACGAATGAGTTAGCAGTTCATTACCTGTCTCTGTGATTAAAATATCGTCCTCAATACGTAAACCACCGATTCCTGGTAAATACACTCCTGGTTCAATCGTTACGGCCATACCTGACTCTAGCACCACTTCAGAACGCATTGATAAGCCAGGGCCTTCATGTACTTCAAGACCAATCCCGTGTCCTAATGAATGACCAAATGCTGCGCCATAGCCTTTTTCTGTTAAGTAGTTACGTGCAATCGCATCTGCTTGAATCCCTGTTAAGCCAGGGCCAACCTTTTCAAGTGCTAAAAGCTGGGAAGCAAGTACTGCGTTGTACATATCCACTAATTTTTCAGACGGCTCGCCAACTGCCACAGTACGTGTAATATCCGAGATATAGCCATTGTACAGCGCGCCATAATCTAATGTGACAAAGTCGCCTTTTTCAATTACTTTATTCGTTGCAACGCCATGTGGTAAAGCTGAGCGAAGACCCGACGCAACAATTATATCAAACGAGGACTGAGTTGCTCCTTGTTTACGCATGAAAAATTCTAATTCATTCGAAACCTCAAGCTCTGTTTTACCTGGCTTGATGAAGTTTAAGATATGTGTATATGCGTGATCAGCAATTTCACACGCAACCTTAATAATATTAATCTCTTGTTGCGTCTTAATCAAGCGAATTTTTTCAATTAGCCCAGAAATCGGTACTAAATCAGCTTGAATTTTATTTTTATACAACTCATATGTGCCATAGCTAACAGTATCTTTCTCAAAGCCCAATAATTTGATACCCATATTTTTTACTTGTGTTGCAATCTCTTCAATGATCGTCGCCTCATGCTTTACAATTCGGAAGTCCTGTACTTGCGCAGCTGCTTGCTCTGTATAACGAAAGTCCGTGATAAACACAGCATCAGTTTGAGACACAATCGCTACGCCCGCTGTCCCTGTAAAACCAGTCATATAACGTCGATTGTACTCGTTCGTAATTAAAATGCCGTCAATGTTTTGTTCCTGAAGTGCCTTACGTAGCTTTTGTAATTTCATCATAATCACTTCTCCCTCTCAATAAATGTGCGTAGTGCCAGTTCATAGCCTTTCGTACCTAGTCCACTGATTTGACCAAGGCATGCCGGAGCGAGATAAGAATGATGACGGAAAGCCTCACGTTTATGGATATTTGAAATATGTACTTCTATAACCGGCACAGAAATCCCTGCAATTGCATCATGTAACGCAATGCTTGTATGGGTATATGCACCCGGATTAAAGATTATACCATCATATTTTTCGTCCTCTGCTTCATGCACCCAATCAACAAGTACCCCTTCATGATTAGATTGACGAAACTCGACAGTGGCACCGAAAGAAGCCCCAAGATTCTGAACATTGTTTTTCACATCTTCTAATGTTTCATAACCATAAATATGTGGCTCTCGTTTACCTAGTCGATTTAAGTTAGGTCCATTCAAACATAATAACTTCACGTATATTCGCCTCTTTCTATGTACTTGCCATTATTTTATCATACAAGGCGCATACAGCAACTAATTTCCTTTTTGTGCTGTGTGCTCCTTCTGATGAAAATTTGCAGTTTCAAGCAAGAAACGTAATAGACAAATAACAATGACTATGAAAGGGATCGATAGTTTTTTAAAGGAAGAAGATTGTAAAGGCAAATCAAGAACAATCCATTCTAATGTGATGGAAAAAAAAAGGCCGAGCAAAAAAGAAGATAGCACAGCTGGGATAATATAGACATATCTCAATGTAATAAATAATAAAAATCCAATAAAAAATAAGACTAGGATGAGAAAGCTCCATTGAAATAGTTTTGAACTACCTTCAAATATATCCCACTTCTTATAAAAACCTATTGGATTCCATTTAATGAGATGAAAGTATTGAAGTCCCTTCAAACACAATGCTAAAACAAGTGCACTGACGAGCGATGTTATACTAGCTACTTTCAAGCAAAATCCTCCTAACTTGTACCACGAGTTTTTTTCAAACGTTAATCATTTCCTAAACTGTACGATTAGTGTAACCATATAGAAATTTTACTATGCGTAACTCTAGAGGTTTTTCACTAAATTTAGTACAATGGTACAGTTGAAATATATAAAGAGAGTGGTGTTAGCCTTGAGCAATTCACCTGTATACGGGGGACAAGCACAATTAGAGGGTGTAATGTTCGGAGGAAAGGAACATACGATTACCGCTATTCGCCGTAACGATGATTCCATTGATTATTATCATTTTAAAAAAGTTCAAAACCCTATTTTACGAAAGCTTAAAAAAATTCCATTGGTACGGGGCGTTGTAGCACTGATTGAATCAGCTGGTTTAGGCTCTCGCCATATGCAATTTTCAGGGGACCGTTATGACGTTACACCTGGCGAAGAAGAAGATCATAAAGAGGAAGGCTCGAGACTTCAAATGATTTTAGGAGTTGCAGTTGTAGGTATTCTTTCCTTTTTATTTGGTAAATTTGCCTTTACTTTAATTCCTGTATTTATTGCAGATTTTTTCTCTAAATGGATAGAGGGCAAAACCGGTCAAATTTTACTTGAAAGCGGCATTAAGCTATTTTTACTACTTACCTATTTATATTTTATATCTTTAACTCCGCTAATTAAACGAGTATTCCAATATCATGGTGCAGAACATAAGGTTATAAATTGCTATGAAGCTGGTATGGACATAACAGTGGAAAATGTACAAGCACAATCACGCTTACACTATCGTTGCGGTAGTAGTTTTATGCTGTTCACTGTGTTTGTAGGCATGTTTTTATATTTCTTCGTGCCAACTGATCCACTTTGGTTACGCATTTTGGACCGTATTCTATTAATTCCAGTTGTTCTTGGTATCTCATTTGAGGTTCTTCAGGCTACAAATGCGTGCCGTAATATCCCAGTGTTACGCTTTCTTGGCTATCCGGGCTTATGGCTACAATTACTGACAACACGTGAGCCTAAGGATGAGCAAGTAGAAGTAGCCATCGCATCCTTCAATATGCTACTTCGAGTTGAGCAGCAACCAGAAATCGCCGCTACTTTGAATCATGATTAAAAATTAAAGGGCAAGTCCAACTGATGCATTTGGTTGGACTTGCCCTTTTTAATAGTTTTTACAATGGCTGTACAGAAATGATTTGTTGCTTTGCTTTCTCGTACTCTGCTTCCAATGTTATGAGTATTTCACGAACTGACTCTCGTTTGGCAATATTGGTAATGCCATGTCCGGCAGACCAGATATCTCGCCATGCTTTGACATTGACAAGATGTGTTAAATCAATGTCCTCTCTTGGCTTCAATGTTGCAGGATCAATGCCTTCCTTCAATAAGGATGGAATTAACACATTGACATGGACACCGCTAAAAGCATCGGTGTATAAAATATCCGAGGTATCACTGTCAATTACCATATTTTTATACTCCTCAGGTGCATTTCCTTCATCACAAGCTAAAAAACGAGTACCCATATAGGCATAGTCTGCTCCCATTATTTGAGCAGCTAGTACGTCTGCACCGCTAGAGATGGAGCCTGATAAAATGAGTGTTCCCGAAAAGAATTTCTTAACCGCAGATACAAAGCCAAATGGGTTCAGTTGCCCACCATGCCCACCCGCTCCTGCACAAACAAGGATTAGTCCGTCTACACCTGTGGCAGCAGATTTTTCGGCATGCTTAACGTTCGCAACATCTGCATAGACCTTCCCACCATAGCCGTGTACAATGTCTATCACTCTCTTTGGATTTCCAAGTGAAGTAATGACAACTGGTGGCTGGAATTGTTCAATTAACTGTAAATCTTCCTCAAAACGTGTATTTGCTACAGGGTGACATATAAAGTTGACTGCCCATTGCTCAGTAGGTAGCGCCTTTTTTATTTCTTCAAGCCACTCAGCACACGCTGAAGCGGGTCTTGCATTTAATAATGGAAAAGAACCAATAGCCCCTGCTCTACTAGCTTCAATAACCATCTTAGGGTTAGAAACTAAAAACATCGGAGCTACTATAATAGGCAAACTAGACATACACTCTCCCCCTTTATACTTAAATATTTCGAGAGATTCCCTGAAAATCCTACTAAAAAATTTAAATTTTAATTCTCACCCCGCATCTTACGTTGAAATAACAGGGTAGCAATCATAAAAATAAAGGCCGTATAACCTAAAACGATAGCGAACGGAACGAAAACATCTGAATATGCTCCACTAAGTACTGCACGAGCCGCATTCACGGCATGGACAAAGGGCAAAAACTGCGTGATAGATTGAAATGTTCCGCCTATCATATCAGGCTCAAACCAAATACCACTAAACCACGTTGATAAATTGACAAATATCGCAAAGATACCTCCTACCTGCTTATCCGTAAAAATTGTTCCAAGTAATAAACCAAATCCTATATACAATAAGGAAATTACAATAAGTACGCCTACCATTAAAAAGACGGATATATTCAAGGACAAACCTAAAAATACAGCAGTAAGTAAACTGAATATGATTTGTAATAATGCAATTGGTAACAGAGGCAGGGCATAGCCCACAATATAATCGCTTGCTGACATAGGAGAAGCAAAAATCCGCATTAAAAACGATGAGCTTTTATCTTTGCCTAGTAACATACCCGAAAAAAGAGTAAGAAATGAGAAACTAAAAACAATAACACCTGGTGTGAGCTTACTAATTTCATATAATGCAAACGGCATATTTTTTTGCATGACAGAAAATAGCCACATAAGAAGCATTGGCAAGCCCATGCCAAAAATGAGTGTTAATGGATCACGTACTATTTCCTTATGATTTCTTGTTGCAAATACACTTGCTTTCAAAGTGACTCCTCCTCTGTAAGCTCTAAAAATACATCTTCTAAAGAATACTTTTTTGTTTCATGTTTTAATTGCTGGATTGTACCAAGAGCACGTAATTTCCCACGATGCATAATTCCTACACGATCAGCCAGCACCTCGACCTCTTCTAAATAGTGAGTCGTTAAAACAATCGTTACCTGACCTTTTAACTGAATTAGTATTTTCCATAAATCCCGGCGTGCACGTACATCCATACCTAATGTTGGTTCATCTAAAAAAAGTATTTTCGGATTAGACATCATAGCCATCGCAACACTTAAGCGGCGCATATAGCCACCCGATAGCGTTTTAGCTTTACTAGACTGACGAGGAGTCAAGCCAAATACGTTCATTTGTGCGCTTGCTCGTTTCTGTGCCTCTGTTTTTGAGCACCCATAGATTCGGCCCATTAATATCAAATTTTCTACTACTGTTAAATTTGGTGCAACTGCTGTTTCCTGCGGAGAAATATTTAATTTCTTTTTAGCAGCGACCTGATGATGAACAATACTTTCACCATCTAAAAGGGCATCACCAGCTGTTGGTGGTAAAAGTCCACAAAGCATTTTAATCGTTGTCGTCTTCCCGGCTGCATTTTGCCCAAGAAGTGCAAAGAATTCCCCACTTTTTATAGTTAAAGATAACTGATCCACTACTACATGTTCCTTATACTGCTTTGTTAAGCTCTTAATTTCAATCGTCATGAGACTCACCTCTCTCGATTAGCATGGCATTAATTTTTTCTATATCACACTTTGAAAGCTTATATTGAAATAGCCATGTCAAGACATATGTTCCTAAGAAACTTGCTAATAAGGAACAAACATTAGTCACCGTTTTCGGCATCCATAAAATCAGCACAATCGGTATCCAAATAATTGCCGTTACAAAAAAGTGCACAATATACTGCTTCAGCATTCCCCATCTAGCCATTTCAAAAAATAGTCCAGCTAAAGCGAAAGTTATTCCAATCAAACCAGTCAACAACACTTGAGTAATAATTGCGATTATTTCATTTGTAAATAATGTTCGAAATTCAGGAACTACCCAAGCGTAACTTCCTTGCGCTATCCCCATTGATACAAAAAACTGCACTACTTGTCCAAGTACAGCACCAATGACAAATCCACCGATAATCCGAATTAATAAGTCTTTTCGCACGTTTTTCACCTCATAATCCTAATTTCTTCTTAATTTTTGTTACATAGCGCCTTGAAGCGTATGTTTTAATTCCGCCTTTTAGCTCAACCCCGATCGTTCCTGTCTTGCTAATGTCCATATGTATAATCATATTTCGATTGACCATTTCAGCATTTGAAATACGTACAAATAGCTGTGTATTTAGTTTTTCTTCAAGCTCATACAAGCGAAAACGTACATTGTAAATACTAACCATCGTTTGAACGAAAACTTTCTTTTGTTCCGTATAAATGCGCACAATGTCCCCACAATTAATAAATTCAACACCTTTATATGATAAGACCGATAATGTATTCATTTCAGCGGAAGCGATACACTGCATGAGATTTTCTATTTCATCGGTCATCTTATCTGTGTGAATAATAACTTTCGGCTCTTTACATGCCGGGTCAATCGACACTTCTACCTTCATATCATCACAGTCCTTTCATTCGTTTTTACTATAAAATTTTCATCTAATTATGTAAATGAATTTTTGACGACTGGTCGTCTACACGGGATAAGTGGTTTGGACATCCATCTCCTTCCTGCTTTCAACATTTTCTGAATGAATATAAAAAAAGTGCCTATCCGCCTTTTTGACGAGATAGACACAATTTCATTATTTTATAAACCACATTTTAACTGTGCAGCACAGTTTGTACATGTATTACAGCCACCGATTTCCTCTACAGTTCCTTTTCGGCATACAGGGCAAGTGTTCCCTACATCCGAACCAATCACTGTTGTCGATTCTAATGCTTGAATCGTATCTACTAATACAACAGGACGCTTCGTTGGTACTTCTACTAATTCTTCCTCAAATGATAATTGATCCATATCATTTTCTTCAGCTTTTAGTGTCAGTACTTGTGAATCACGGCTACCATCTACATAGACCGTACCACCTTTAGCGCCACCTTTATATAAGCGCTCGTATACTTTTTCAACTTGTTGTACTGTATAACCTTTTGGTGCGTTTACAGTTTTAGAAATGGATGAATCAATCCATTTTTGAATGATACATTGTACATCAGCATGCGCCTCTGGTTTTAATTCCATCGCCGTAACAAACCATTCAGGAAGGTCATTCTCATTTACTTCTGGATGACGTTCTAAATATTCATGAACGATTTCTGCTTTTACCTCGATGAATTTACCTAGACGACCAGAACGGTAATATGTGAACGAGAAGTATGGCTCAAGACCAGTTGCCACGCCAACCATCGTACCGGTAGAACCAGTTGGAGCTACTGTCAGTAAATGCGAGTTACGAATACCTGTTGCTAAAATTTGTTCCTTAATGTGCGCAGGCATTTTTTGCATAAAGCCTGTTTCAGTAAATGCTTTACGTAAACGTGCTGTCTCTTCCTCTGTTGCTCCTACAAGGAATGGGAAGCTACCGCGTTCTTTTGCAAGCTCTGTTGATGCCTCATACGCAGTCTCAGCAATCGTTTTAAAGATTTCATCGACTAATTCATTACCCGCTTCTGAGCCGTATTCTTTCTCACAATAAATTAGTAAGTCCGCTAAGCCCATTACGCCCAAGCCAACACGACGCTCTCCAAGAGCTTGTACACGGTTTTCTTCTAAGAAGTATGGTGTAGCATCAATAACATTATCCTGCATACGAACACCAACACGAACTGTTTCACGTAGTGCTTCATAATCAATTGTTTGATTTTCTTTATTCGCAAACTGTGCTAAGTTCACAGCTGCTAAGTTACACACAGAATATGGTGCAAGTGGTTGTTCCAATTATTGTTATCCTAAAGGCTTTTTATCCTCTAGTTCTTACAGTTCAATTCCTGTAAGTTCAGCATACATTTTCATTACACTACTTTCTGTAATGTTGCGGTCTCGTGCCCGGATTATAGTCTACTAAGTAGGATCACCGGGTATGCGTTGCCCCTGACTAAAGTTTTACCTTTAGCCTTCGGTTCGGATTAGCAAATAATTAACGAAATCTTTCAATGTAACTAAATATGAACTTCTGAAATTCATCTTCCGTTCTTGTCCCTTTAAGTTGATTACAATCATGACAGCTTATACAAACATTCTGGATACAATGCTTTCCTCCTCTACTTAGAGGGGTTTTATGTTCAAATACTACATGTTCCTTTTCAAGTGCAATTTTACAATAGCTACAAAACGGTTCAGATTCATAGAGCTTTTTCAAGTCATTCTCGGATATAGGGTCTGAATTTCTAATAATATCTCCAGCTTTTCCATTTCTTCTTCCAGAGCCATTATTAAAAGATTTTGCTCTATTTTTCCAAAAGTTATTTTTTCCCCAAACCTTCACTCTTTGAGATACACATTCTTTACAATCGTTTCTATAGCCATCTTTACTGTCGGATCGTTTTCCAAAACAACTTAAATTTTTTATCTTATTACACTTCCTACATTGTTTAGTCATGTTATCACCTAATAAATGAAAATCATGTTGAAAGTATCGTTAATTACTATTTCTCAGCCTTCCCGCTTTATCCCGCAATTTTTAACGTGAGGCGAAGTCCACCACACGGATTTGTCGCTACAACGCTTTGACCATAGGCTTTTGCATTTGTCATGTCATTCGCGTTGTCGATGAAGAAAATACCTGGCTCTGCAGAGTACGTTGCACAAACGTTGATTAAATTCCATAATTCCTTCGCTTTAATCGTACGGTATGTGCGTACTTTATAGCCCATTTTCTCCCATTCGCGCACATCTCCAACTTTATGCCACTCACTGTTGTAAATAGCCATCTCTTCTTTTGTATATTCTTCAACAGCTGGGAAACGAAGCTCAAAGTCAGCGTCATTTTCTACAGCTTGCATAAATTCTTTTGTTAATGTTACAGAAATATTTGCACCAGTTAAAAACTCTAGATTGTGAACAGTATAAGTACCACCATCACGTAGTTTGTTTTCTGCTTCACGAATAATAGCCGTATCAAAACCGCCTAAGCCTTCGATACCTTTATAGTTAACAATCCCTTGATACATAGCTTCCTCTTGAGATGAAAGAGGTTTAAAGTTTAATTTTTCTTTTGCTAGACGAATAATTGTTTTATCCGTTGTATTTTCGATTAGGTATCGTAGAATACGTGGATTTTGCATTTTTGAAATAATAAATTCCACGATATCAGGATGCCAATCTGCCAGCATAATCATTTGTGCCCCCATTTTTTGTTACAGAAAAATATTAAATTTAATTTTTCTGGTATGGTCATTTCTGCCATACTCTTATGCTTTCACATAAGATCAGACTATATCATCAAAGAATACTGTTCTTTGTCTCGTGCCTCATAAGAGCGTCATCGCCTCATATGATTTACTTCTTTCATACTTTGCCAAGCTTAGAAAGTTTCAATAGTCGTTGAACGTTCATCTACATTTCCATAGATGCTTCGCTGCTGATTGCCCAATCTTTTCTTTTTTCAAGCATTCACGCCTAGCTTCACAGCTTACGTTGTAGCAAGAAAAGCTCTAAGGGTGTTCCAGCAATTCACGAGATTACGTCGCCGAGTCTTAACGACGCGAACCACCTTGTTCGACAAGATGAGTCAGTTTAGCAATATCATCTAACCATGAAACGGAACCAGATGATTTACCATTTACACCACGTGCTAAAGTGTTACGTGGACGCAATGTTGAACCATTTGTCCCTACACCACCACCGCGGCTCATAATTTCCATCACTTGCTTACGGTGATCACTTATTCCTTCACGTGAATCTGCTACAAATGGCATTACGTAACAGTTGAAAAACGTTACATCTGTTTCAGATCCTGCTCCGTAAATAACTCGTCCAGCTGGAATGAATTTTAATGATACTAGCTGCTCATAAAACTTCTCAAACCATTCTTGGCGTTTCTCTGGTGTTTTTTCAACAGCAGCAAGTCCTGTTGCATTTCGTTTTGCGATTTGTTCATAAAATATTTCAAGAGGCTTTTCTAGCACGTCAATTGAACGCGTAATCACACCCGTTTCTTGCTCTTTCGGATCATCTAAAGCACTACGGTAATCTTCCTCAATCAAAATTTCTGCTGTTTTCGTAGACATATCAAGCTTTTGGATTGTCCCTAAACCACGTGCAGGGAATTTTGGATCTGACTTCACTGTTAATACGACAAAATCACCGGCTTTTAACGTTTTCTTCTCCGTATCCTTAAACGAGTAGCGATCGATCATCACAAGTCTTGATACACCTTTATGCGTAATGTGCATTTCAGATGTTACAGGATGAACCTGCGGAAATTGTTCAATATCTTTGTTTAACTGTTCAAATTTGTTTACTTCGGGTTGATGATTTGTAAGTACCATCGTTTTGCCTCCCTTATTTTTGCATTACTTGCATTACATAATAAATACACAATATCATGTGTCGTTAAACACTACATATTGTGTATATGTCTTTAAAAAAGATACTATATATAGTTTTTTAATTCAACTCTTGCAATTTCGAATAGAATCCTAATCACTTGTTATCACAAGGTTTGAACGATAAAAAAATATTTTTCTTATACCATTTTTTATTTTTTGAAGTTCCAATCATCGCATGCATATTTTTTTTCTTCTAGTGCATGTACATATTCTAATTGCTCCTCAGAAAGTGTAAATGGTTTTAAATCAATTTGCAACGATTTTGCAAAACCATCACGAAAAGCTGTCACACATTGTTCAATAGACACGGGTTCTTTAACAAGGTTATTGATAGCAACCGCTTTCTCAGGCATCTTTCTACGCATACGTGCCTTCGCCTCTTCACTTGAAAAATTGAAGACTGACAATAATTTTTCTTGATCTAAATCAAGTAAAATTGCTCCATGCTGTAAAATAACACCTTTTTGACGAGTTTGTGCACTACCAGCTACTTTTTTACCTTCTACGACAAGCTCATACCAGCTCGGTGCATCAAAACAAACAGCACTTTTAGGTTTCTTTAAGTCCGCTCTTTGTTCTTCCGTATCAGGCACACTAAAATAAGCATCCATGCCTAGATTATGAAAACCTTGCAATATCCCTTCACTTAACACTCTATATGCCTCTGTCACTGATTCAGGCATATCTGGATAGCTTTCTGAAACAATGACGCTATATGTCAATTCATGTTCATGTAAAACGGCTCTACCACCTGTTGGTCGACGAACAAAGCCTAGTCCTTGTTCTCGTACCGCTTCTAGATTGATATCTCTTTTCGCCTGCTGAAAATAGCCAATTGAAAGTGTTGCTGGCTCCCACTCATAAAAACGAATGACTGGTGGAATTAAACCTTCACTATGCCAATCGAGTAATGCTTCATCTAACGCCATATTAAAAGAAGGGCTACATTTCCCTGAATTAAGAAAATACCAAGTTGTCATATTTTCATCTCCTACAAATATTTAATTGAACATTAGCTAACGTGTACAAAAATAAGTCTCATCACCATAACGTGGGGTTGATTTCCGTTTCGGCTGGGCGCTTTCCTGGGGGCGTCGGGCCAACACGAGGTTGGTCACGAAGGCGTTATCACAGGACGTGATGCTTTTAGCCTTCGTTCCTCTAGCCGCTTCGCTTCGCTGCAGGGTCTCGGGACAACACGATGTTGGTCACGAAGGCGTTATCACAGGATGTGATGGTTTTAACCTTCGTCCCTCTATCGCTGATCCCCAAGGAGTCGCCCTGCCTTCACTTCAATCAACCTATATATGGCATACGTTTTAACAATGTAATCCTACTCTAGGTGATGAGCAAAAAACAATACTTCTCAAAATTTTGACACTCTGCGTTTAGTTCTATTCTTTATTGAAGTAATCATCCACCCAAGTCTATAAATGTAGTGAAATGATTTTGTGACCTTTCACTAATAACATCCATAAATATAGATAGATTAATTCTAGCCACAATCTAATTAATTTTATCAAACTCATTGGACTATCGCTAGCGCATCTTTTATAATAATAAAGAAGATAGAAAGGGGTAAGAAATTTTGTTGAACATACTTATCACAATCGGTGTTATTTTAGTAGTTGTAATTGCATATATCGGCATCAATGCCCTACGACTAAAAAAAGCCGTAACAAACCTAACACAAGAACAATTTATTGAAGGCTACCGTAAAGCACAGCTTATCGACGTACGTGAACAGAAAGAATTTGATGCTGGTCACATCCTTGGTGCACGCAATGTTCCTTCAACTACTCTACGTCAACGTCACAAAGAAATTCGCCCAGATTTACCAGTATATTTATACTGTCAAAATACAGGCCGTAGCTCACGTGCTGCTCTATTTCTTAAAAAACGTGGCTACAACCAAATTTACCAACTTCAAGGCGGCTTCCGTACTTGGACAGGTAAAATAAAGACAAAAAAATAATCTTAATTTAAGGCATTAGTGACTACTATAAATAAATTTACTCACGGAAACTAAGTAAATTTATTTATATATACCTATCTCACTTTGCTTTAAACAGAAAAAACCATCTCAAATGACTATGAGATGGTTTCTTTTTTGCAAAAAATTCTGAGTTTCTACTATATTATATTTATTGTTTAACGTCTGACAAGTTAGTTCTTAATCTTGCATTGAACAAAAAAATGTGAGTAGACAATATCCTGCTCACATCCAACTACCTTTACCAAAATTCTAGCCGTTTCCCTCGCCTCTTTTAACTCTTTTTACCAAACATTAAATATTATCCATATTTTAACGTATGTCTAAAAATACTATTTTTCGTCAAATTTTTACCTAGACGAACTCCAATCTTCTTTTTTTCTGAAAATGACTGAAATTTACCCTTGAATAATTATGGTAGCACTGATAGGATGTATAATATCTTAAAATAATGTCATCAAGACATACAATACAAGCTATGAATGCTATGGATAACACTATAGCAGGAGCAGTTCTGGAGAGAGCGCATTTTGCGTCGCCGAAGGGTTCACTATCTCAGGCAAAAGGACAGAGGAGTAATATCAACTTTCATCATGAAAGCTATACCACAGGAATGTTTTCTTTTTTACATACAACATTCGCTATCGGTATTTGTTATTCTGTCGTTTACGAGACTAGTGTCACTACTAGTCTCTTTTTTATTTCCAGTCATAGTTTTTACGTATCTTTGAGGGGGAGCAACGTGGAACAACAACATCAATTAAAACGTGATTTAAAAAATCGCCATGTGCAGCTCATTGCCATTGGCGGAACAATCGGTACTGGTTTATTTTTAGGCTCTGGTAAAGCCATTGCTTTAGCTGGACCTTCCATCATCTTTGCCTATCTAATTGTCGGAACCGCCTTATTTTTCGTCATGCGGGCGTTAGGCGAACTATTGTTATCGAATGCTGGCTATACATCATTTACTGATTTTGCATCTGAATACATAGGCCCTTGGGCAGGTTACATCACTGGGTGGACATACTGGTTCTGCTGGATTATGACCGCTATGGCAGATATTATTGCTGTCGGTGTTTATACACATTATTGGTTTGATATACCTCAATGGGTGCCTGCAATGGGCTGTTTAGTACTGTTATTAATTTTGAATTTATTGACTGTAAAACTATTTGGCGAACTAGAATTTTGGTTTGCCCTTATAAAAGTCATCACCATTGTTGCGCTGATTATTATTGGCCTAATCATGTTATTTACAGGCATTCAAACAAGCTCTGGCACAGTTTCTGTTGATAATCTTTGGGCACATGGCGGGTTATTCCCGAACGGCCTATATGGGTTCTTAATGGCATTCCAAATGGTTGTTTTCGCTTTTGTAGGTGTCGAATTAGTAGGAGTTTCTGCTGCTGAAACGGCCAATCCTAGAAAAAATATTCCTTCTGCCATTAACAAAATTCCATTACGTATTTTATTATTTTACGTAGGAGCGTTATTTGTGATTTTATGTATTAATCCTTGGTCTGAGATGTCTGCCTCAAGTAGTCCATTTGTACAAGTATTTACACTAGCTGGAATTCCAATTGCTGCAGGTATTATTAATTTTGTCGTTCTAACATCTGCTGCTTCAGCTGGTAATAGTGGTTTATTTTCTACAAGTCGCATGCTGTTTAATCTTGGAAACAACAAACAAGCTTCGCCAACGTTTGCAAAGCTCAATAAAAACAGTGTCCCAAGTAACGCACTCGTTGTGTCTGCAATTGTAGTTTCCGCCGGTGCATTACTGAGTAAATTAATGCCTGAAAACGCCTTTAGTGTTGTGACAACGATTAGTGCTATTTGTTTTATCTGGGTGTGGAGTATTATATTAATCTCTCATATCATTTATAAACGTAAAAATCGTGCACTTCATGAAGCATCGATTTTCAAGGCGCCTTTTACTCCGTTCGTGAACTATTTAGTACTTGCCTTTTTTGCATTTCTATTAGTAGTGATGTTCATTTCAGAGGCAACACGTACTGCATTACTGCTAACACCAATTTGGTTTATTATGCTACTAATTATTTATAAAATGAAAAGAAAGAAACTAATACGCTAAAATGAATCGTCCTGGATAGTGACACTTTTAAAGAAAGTAAACCTATTCAGGGCTTTTTTTTGCAAATTAACGAGATAATCAGGTGCGAAATAAAATCACAAAAGATGACTCCATTTACGGAAGTCATCTTTCATAATGATTAAAAAATATTCATATTCCACTCGGTAGCGATATGCTTTAGCAAATTCACTCCTGCTACACTGTTCCCGATGTCATCAATTGCTGGTCCATAAATGCCTATACCGCAGCCAGCAGGAAAAGGTGAATCTAAGCCTGCGTGACTTGGCACAGCCGCCAAAATTGCTCCAGAGACACCACTTTTAGCAGGTAACCCGATAAATGCTGCAAATTTACCAGAAGCATTATACATTCCGCAAGTAACCATCAATGCCTTCGCTAATTTCGCTACTTGCTTTGGAAAAATTTGTGTTTTTAATAAAGGATGATAGCCATCATTGGCGATTACTAAACCAATCATCGCTAAATCCGAAACATTTACTTCTATAGCACATTGTTTCAAATAAACCTCCAATGCCTCTTCCACAGGACAGTCTAAAAAGCCAGAATCCATTAAATAATAGGCTAATGAACGGTTTCGGTTTGCAGTTTGCCATTCAGATTGATAAACCTCTTCATTAACTTTTAATTCCTTGCCAACCATTTGTTCTAAAAATTGAAGGATTTTTGAAACCTTCTCTTGCGGAGAATTTCCGTCAAGCATAGAGGATACTGTAATCGCCCCTGCATTAATCATTGGATTAAAAGGTTTTCCAGGCTGATGGCTTTCTAGACGAATAATGGAATTGAAGGTGTCACCTGTAGGTTCAACATCTACTCGTTCTAAAACATAAGGTAATCCCCGTTCCATACACGCTAAAATAAATGTAACAACTTTTGAAACACTTTGCAGAGTAAATAGTTCAGTTGTCTCTCCGGCTTTCATTTCATCATTATTAGTACCGATAATCGAAATCGCTAATTGATTTGGATCTTTTTCCGCTAATGCGGGAATATAACTTGCGCATTGTCCCTCTTTTGCATAAGGACGAAACTGTTTCACCCATTCTGCCGCAAGGTGATTATTATGATTGATATGATCTGTCGGCATTTTGTGATCTCCTTTCAAAAAACGGCATTTTACACCATAACTACTCAATAAGTACACTTTACTAAGAAAAAAACTTAATAATAGGCAAAAACAGAGCCTCCATAGTTTACCCTATGAAGACTCTATATGGAATAACTTTTTACAGTTTTGGAGGCTTAGTACCTTCCGGAATTAGCGAAACATAAGTCTCTCCATCCAGACGTTCTTTCCATTCTTTTTTAGCTTCTTCAATAAGTGTTGGATTATCAATTAAATCAACAGCAGTGCAGGCCATAATTTTTGCTGCCTGTAACATCCCTTTATGTGCTATTGGCATAACCCCCTGTGATACAACCTGCCAAGTATGAAGTGGTGTACCTAATGCCATACATACCGTAGTACATTGAACAGTTGGGACATTCCAGCTTACATCTCCAACGTCCGTTGATCCACCCAATATAAATTCAGGTAGGACACTTGGGATGTGGTTACCAATAACTTTACCTTGTAACTGCGCGACATCTTCTTTTTTTAGACCAACTAACGATGATGCCTGAATTTCAGGAGAAAATGTATTAAAAATAGCTTGGGCATGCTGCTCATCTTCTATTGTATAAGTTGGCATACCTAAATCAAGTATTTGTTTTTGCATCGCATCATACAGTGTTTTATTTGGAATAAGATTTGACGCAGCTCCCTCAAAGGCGATTTCTAACGATGTTTCAGTCATGAGCGTTGCGCCTTTAGCAATATTTTCAACACGTTGATAAATCTCTTGTACTTGATGTTTTTTAGGCGCTCTAACTAAGTATGTCACCTCTGCATATGGTTGAACAACATTTGGAGACGTTCCTCCTGTGTTTGTAACCGCATAATGCACGCGCGCTTCTGGAATGATATGCTCACGTAAATAGTTTACCCCAACATTCATTAATTCAACAGCATCTAGTGCACTTCGTCCCAGATGTGGAGCAGCTGCTGCATGTGCACTTTTTCCCGTAAACTTAAAAGTAACTGCATAGTTTGCTAGAGAGCTGCATGTCATAACAGTTGTAAAAGTTCCAGGATGCCAAGATATTGCAATATCAACATCATCGAAAATACCAGCCTTCGCCATATAAGCTTTACCTGAACCATTTTCCTCTGCCGGACAGCCGTAGAAACGGATCGTAGCTGATTGATTATTTTGCTCTAAGTAATCTTTCACCGCAACGGCCGCAGCAAACGCTCCTGTTCCTAATAAGTTATGCCCACAACCATGACCACTTCCTCCATCCTCTAATGGTTCGCAATGAGTAGCCCCGCCTTTTTGACTCAATCCAGGAAGTGCATCATATTCACCGAGAAAAGCAATAACAGGCTTTCCAGAATCATACGTTCCAACTAGTGCTGTATCAAGCCCTGCAATTCCAAGCTCTGTTGCAAAGCCCTCTTGTTCTAAAGCTGCCTTCATATATTGAACAGATTTCTTTTCTTGAAAGTGAAGTTCAGGTACTGCCCAAATGGCATCACTTAATTGAATGCTAGCATCTTTTTTTGACTCTACTAACGAAGAAATTTTTTCATATAAACTCATATTTTTTACCTCCAAAGAAAAATTTGTTCCTATTATGAATTCAAAAGACTTCCTTTTTGATCATTTAACGTTAAGAGCGCAATAATACAAATAACCGCAAATCCAATTAACATCCAAAACGCTGCATCAAAGGAGCCGTTAAAAGCATCTACCATAAAGCCGATTGCCATCGGCGTTACAAATCCTGCTAATTGTCCACCTGTATTAGCAACCCCCATTGCGGAACCTGTAATAGAAGAAGGTAATTTCTTTAACACAATGGCAGGTAGTAACGTAATAACAAATGCAATAAATAAAGTAACTACAGTTTGATAACCAATAAACATCGTCACAGATTTAGCTGTAAACATGAAGTACAATAAAATACCAATAACTCCACATGAAATCGAACCTAAAATCTTGTCCATTCCTCGTGGCAACTTATCAATGATATAACCACTACCATAAATACCAATAATAGTAGCGATAGCTGGAATTGTTTGTGCCCATCCAATCGACATTAAATCGAGTCCACGATTTTTTTGAAGGTATGTTGGAATCCAGGAAACTAATCCCCAATTCACCGCATAAATACAGAAATAAGCAATAATTAAATTCCACATAAGCGGTGTCTTAAATAGTTCCTTAAAGTTAACTTTAGTAGAAGCGTTTTCATTACTATGACTATTTTCTATTACTTCATCTTGTGGAAGTTTGATATATTTCCAATATAAAAATGCAATAATAGCACCGATAGCACCAATTACAACAAACATCGTACGCCAACCAATTGTTCCTAACAAATAAGCTGCGAGTAAAGGTACGATTAACGAAACGATACCTCCAGAGGAAAGCATAATTGACATCGCTCGCCCTCTTTCTTCCCTTTGGAAAATCGTCGCAATAATTTTAGAGCTAGATGGTTGGAACCCACCTTCCCCAATACCAAATAAAAATCGAATGATAATCATTGCAACTAAGGACCAAGCTAGAGCTGTTAAACCCGTGAATATGGACCACATAATTACTGAAAAAAGTAAGATTTTTTTAGCACCAAATTTATCGGCAAGCCATCCGCCAGGTATTTGCATAATTGCATAACCTAAAAAGAAAGCGCTTAAAATAATTCCAGTAGAAGAAGCATCTAAATTTAAATCACCAGTAATCGATACTACTGCATAGTTCATGATGTAACGGTCTAGATTTCCTAATGACCATCCTAAAAATAAGAGTGCAAGGATTAAATTTCTGGACTTTTTTGTTACTTCATTTGTTGTCATTAAAATCCCTCCCATGTTTAAACGATAGCGCTGCAATTGATTGATAGTAATAAGACAAAAGTTTAATTATCATCAGAAAATTAAGATAATTCAAACTCTTTTTCTTTCCTTTTCGATATCTTTTGCAACCTTTATATAATATTTTCCCATCTCTCCCTATCTATAAAAATATGCCCCTTATATAACGATATTTTCGTTATATATTCGTATAATAATCGACTTTTTATAAATTGACAATATTTTTTTGAAAATTCCTAATAGATAATCGCACAAAAATGGTATCTAAAATAAGCCATAATAACTGGTAAAGCGTTGATTTATCTACATTTTTTATTTCACCATAAACAAAAAATTACTAAAAATTTTCTGTATCCTTCTCCTTCCACAAGCTACCCACCAAACAAAAAAATGCCCCAAAAACCATTAATTGGTTTGGGACATTTTATATTTCATGTGGTTGACCTACATCACAAGCTGATATATTTTTATTGGTCTACCACGTGTATGCTGTAATTCTTCTCCACAAATTTCCGCTAAGCCTACACTACATAAATCAGCCATGATGCGCTGCGCATTTCGTTCACTCATTTGAAGCTGTGTGGCTAAATCCTTTGTCGTAAAATGCTTCCAGCTCATTTTTTGAACTAGCGCTTGTATTCTTGTATAGGTTTTAATGCTAACACTGCCTTTTTTTAATTTTTCAAGGATAGTAGGATCTTCAGCTCTATAGGAATATGTTAGCTCCTCTGTATTACCGACAGATTCAATCATTGTGCCATCATCTTGTATCATGACAATATCAATGGATTCATTGTCTTTCGTTTGACGTAAAGCTCGATGTGCATTTAATTCGGCATTAAATACCGTTTGCGCAAAACCTATTCCTGCTGTGACCTTTGCTTCCATTTCAATGAACAGCTGATACATTTTTTCCTTGATGAATTGAATCTGCCCTTCGATTGCTCCCCGCGTACTAAAAATCGTATATCTCCCATTCCCTTCCTCGATTAAGGAGCCATCAATCTGTTCACATAATTGCAATAAGTTTTCTTTCATGCGTAATTCTAGATATTGAATACGATATCCTTGCTTCATTCTTTCCTTTAATGAATCGAAATCTTTTATTTCGAGCATGACAGCACCAATTTGCGTTTCTTTATAATACGACGTTTTAATTTTTTCGGTAAATAGCTGAACAGTATTGTAAATTTCTGGTTTAGTAGGCGATACCCAATAGGAGGGGACCCCCATCTTTTTCAATTCTTCATCGACTGACGGATAACATGTTATCGCAAAATCGATTTTCCCTTTAAGCCATAGGTCATAATGAAAATCAAATAATTCTTTCGGATCAATAGCCACATCAAATTCCTTTACATACATTTTCCTTACATTTTTCTCTATCTCCGCCAACCCTTCTGATGCCACTTGTGCAGGTGATGGGATAATATCAATACTGACATTCTCAATAAATTTTTTTATTTTAAAGGACTGCTCTAAAAATCCTTTATAAATGGCCGCTTCAGAAAAGATTATATGTGCCAGCTTATCCTGTGAAACGCTTGTCTGTCTAGCAATTTTATAAGGTATGTATCCCGAAAATAACCAAAAATCAACATCTTGATTATGAGTCTCAACAAGATGCTTTGTTTCTGTAGCAACTGAATAAATATACGGGATAAATTCCATATCCTGTTCAATTTCACGTGCTAATTTGATAATTTTTTCTACGGATTTTATTGGGCCAACAACACCTATTTTATACATCTTTAGTACCTACCTTCTATGTCAAACTACTCTTGTTCTGACAAAAAATTCTCAATTATTATACAGATCAACTGTAAATAGTATATCTAAGAATTGATATTCTACACAAATGAAAAAGATAAATTTAACCAATAGGCTTTTTCTACTGAAAAACAATTCTATCAATGAAATTAAGGGTGCATATCAGAAGGCGCTTCGCTGCGCTCCAATCATCTTATCCACATGACATACTTTTTAACATAATGTCATCAACTTTTGAATTTCATCGGAACACTTTTACGTTTTATCACCCAATTTTTGAGTTTTATCGATAAACTTTCACGTTTTATCACCCAACTTATAATTTTTATCGACATCCTCATTCCAGGCTCACACACTAAAAACCCCGAATAAAATTTTATTATTCGGGGTTTTGATTTCAACTATTTTTTATAAATCGTTTGCATACATTTGCTTATATAAAATTTCTACTTTTTTCGAGAGTTTACCATATGCAGTTTGCCAAGCTTTACGAGCTGCTGCATTATCGTCTGTGGAAGGTACGTAAAGAGCATGAACCTCTGCTACCTTTTTCAAATCACTCTCGGCCGTAGTTAGAGTAGAATAATTTTTCACGATGCTCTTTTCAGAAGCACTAAGGTCATCATATGCTGCACGAATTTCTTTTACTTTCGTCTCCAAGTCATCAATATATTCACCTTTTACAAGCAGTGAATTAATTGATTCTATTAATTTTAAAGCAATTTCATTAGACTGTTGTTGATCTTTATCTTTATCAATAATAGATTGTCGCATTTCTGGACTAACTAAACTCATTTGCTTTGATGTAAGCTTCGCAAAAGCTTTGATGACAGTCGTTGGGCTACTAACAAATGATTTTTCATACGTCTTTATGAATGACTCCACTTTCTTCATATCAGAAACCGCTGTTGTTAAGATAGAAGCATTCGTAATACGTTTTTTATCACTAGAGCTCAGCTTATTATATTGAGTTGAAAGCTCATTAATTTTTTCCATTGAAACTGTATACGTATCATTTGAGACAATTTTTGCAATTTCATTATTTAACTTTGTGATATCTGGTGCATTCCCATCTTCTAAACGATGATTGAGCAAATCTTCATATTGCTGTTTTGCTAAATACTGTTGATTTGCAGGTAGTTTAGCATAAGCTGTTTGTACAGTTTGAATTTTTTTCGCTTGTTTCGTAGCATCCGTTTCTTCTCGTGCGGTTTGCACTTTTTTATGGAATGACTTTACACCAGAAAGATCTTTACTAGCCGCTGTTAATAAATAATAGTTTGTTACATACTTTCGTCCAGCGGAAGATAGGTTTTTATATTTTGTTGTTGCTGCATTAACGGCTGATTCAAATTGAGCAAATGTATATTTCGTTACATCAGCAAGCTTATCAACATCAGCCTTTAAAGTTAATGCAGCAGCTTTATCAGCAGGTTCCTTACCATTTAAATCAACTGTAACATTCGGCGTATTTAATAAAAAATCATTCGCATTATAAACAAGGGATTGTTGTAGACTAGTTAACTTATTATAAGCTTTCAATACATTAGTATAGTTAGTTTTCAACTTACTTTCAGCTACCCCTGGTGTTTCTGAAAGCTTTTGATAGGCGTCCATGTCCTTAATAATTTTTTCAGCCGCTTTAAAATCCTTTTGCAAGGTTACAATGCTATCATATCCGACAATTTTAGCCGCTGAATTTTTTGTTAAGCCCTTATATTCATTAATAATGCGGTTTACATTATTAACATGACTTTGCCAAGTAGTTACTGACGGATCTATTGGGTAACTCTCATCTGCATCGCCTACATAACTTTCAATCTCAATATTTAATCTGTCTATTTGACTGTTTTCTGCGTTTTCCGCTTGAAGTAATGTACTAATATATTTTGCTGGTACAAGTTGAAGTTGTTTATAAGTTAACTTTTCATAAGACGTACGGATTGATTTTGCTGTAGTCACCTGTTTGCTAGGTGAATCATTTTGTGACAGCTTATCGAAAAGTTTAATAAATTGTTCAACTTTTTTGATATCCGACTTAGCATCACTTAAAATTGTTTGATTTTGAACAGTTGCTCGGTAATTTTGAGATAATTTTGCTATATCCTTTTCAATTGTTTCAACTGCTGTTTGTAAAGATTCTATGCTAGTAGGTACATACTTTGCAAAGGAATTTTCATATGCTAGCAATGCAACAATTGCCTGATTTAGTCTTCTAACTTCTTTAAATTCTTCAATATGTGACGGATCTATCAAAATATTTTTAATGCTATTGTATAGGGCATCATTTAGATCTAAGCTACGTTGTAATAAATCAAACTTAGTATAGGCCTCTTCAATTTCTTTTAAATATTTTGGTAGATCTTTTTCTTCAACCTCATTAACCTTATCTACTTTCTCATTTAACTTGCTTATTAATTCTACATCAGCTACTGCTCTCTTTAATACATCATAATTTGTCACATTGGCCTTCGCAGGAGTTGATAGTGCCTGATATTTACTTTCTAATGCAGTTACTTCTGCCTTAAAAGACTCTAGACTTGTTACATTATATTTGTTGTCATTTAATAGTAAAGTTTGAATTTCAGTAATCATTGAATCAGAAGGTTCATTAGATACTGTTATCACATCAGAAACATCAGATTCTACGAAAGAAGATCCTACCTTTGCCTTTACTTTAACAATGATATCTTTTATGCCTTTTTCTAAAGCATCTTTAGGAATTCTATATGTGTCGTTAGTAGCTCCATCAATTATTGTGAAGGATTCACCAACTTTATAAAACCATTGATAGCTATATGTAATCTGACTGCTTTGTAACTTTGCTCCGGCATCATCGGTTACCATTGCACCTGCGACTTGTACCAATTCATCAGGTACTGCATAATTCGAACTACTATTAATTTTTGGTGCAGTTATTGAAAGTTGCAGTTCTTTGATAGTACGGGGTTCACTCTTATACTTAGCGCCATTTGTTGTAGTCGCTTCCACGAAAACTGCTTTGCCTGCCGCTTCTACTGGTATTGTAAATGACGCTGTTGTTGCACCAGAGATTGGTTTATTCGTTGAATCGCTGGAACCATCTACATAGTACCACTGATAACCATTAACAATCGAATTTGCTGGTAAGTTTTCAATAGAAGCTTTTAAAGTTTCATTTACTATATTATTTCCTGTGACGGTAACTGTATTGGCTACCTCCGCTCCTACAACTGTTGGTACAATAAGAGCTGCTGGAATAGCTGCTGCTGTGAAAAGTAATTTTTTATTCAAATTTCCTTACCTCCTCTATCTTCTTTGAATTATATCGGCTACATTCTTAATAATTCTCTTTATTTTATTGAACAATTCTAAAAAGTGTATTTCCTCCCTATTTTAATGTATAAAATAATAATATTTTGATTTTCTTTTATTTTTTATAATAAAAAGAAATCTAGCAGGTATTCTCTGCTAGATTTCTCTTTTTTTATTAATTTCTATCGTCATATAATTTTTCTAATTTTTTCGTCAGTTTGTTATATGCCTTTTGCCATGCTTCAACATTTTCTTTTAGCTCTTCAACTGCTTTTACTTTTTGTAAATCACCCTCAGCCTGTGTTAGTTTTGAATAATTTTTCACAAGATTCTTCTGCGCAATAGTTAACTTATTGTAGTCCTCTTTAATTTTTGCTACGTCATTCTCTAGACTTTTTACATAGTAGCCATCATTCTCTTGCAGTTTATTTATTGATTCAATGATATCCAATGCTATATCGTTGTCTGTTTGTCCACTTGTCTCTAAATCAATAATTTTCCCTAATAACTCACCATCTAACAAGCTCACCTGTAATGATGTTAGTTTTCGGAAATCTTTAATGATAGATGAAGGATTTTTATCAATATTCGAATGGTATTTTTTTATAAACGACTCGATCGCTTTAACATCACTCGTTGCTTGTTTTATAGCTTGGCCATTTTCCATTAATTTTTTTTCAGCAGAAGATAAAGCATTGTATTTATTAATAATGTCCTTTACTTCTTCCAATGATGATGAATATTTGTTGTTTTCTATATCCTCTTTTAAGTTAGATAGTTGATTATTTAAATCATTATTGCCACTAGTATACTCTTTAATAGCTTCAGTTACTTTTGAATAAAAAGCATTTGCTAATTCCTGTTGGCTTGAATTTAATTTGTTGTATGCTTTGACTGCATCTTGCATTTTTGAATAACGCTTGTTTGAGTTAGTTTCATTTAGGGCATCAGTTACTTTCTTTTCGTAGGATCTAACTGCTTTTACATTCGTTTCTGCTGTTTTCAACTCTGAATAATTGGTAACATATTTTCGTGCACCTTTAGGTAAATCATTTGTGTATTCATTTGCAATCTCTTCAATTTTCCTTGCATACAATTGAAAATCAGCTGTACTTGTATTAAGCGCATTCTTAATTTTTTCACTGAAATCTCTTCCTGCAGTTGCATCACTTGACTCACTAGGTAATGCATTTCCGTTATTCTCAGGAGCTTTATTAAGAATATTTTTATTATAAACATATTCTTGCTGATTTTTTGTTAATTTATTAAATGCATTTAATGCTGAATTATAAGTCGTTTGTAATGTTGAATATTTTGTATCCGTTGTGTGTAATGATTCATATTTTTTTATTTGAGTAATTACCTTTTCAGCAGCCTTTAAATCCTTTTGTATTTGAATAAATTCATTCTTCTTAGCAACATTCTGATAAGATTTTAGACTCTTTTGTTTAGAAATAATTGAATTAACGTCTGCAACATATTTATTCCATGTTTCTGCATCTACTGGTTCTAATAAATTGTTTATTAGATTCTCTAACTCAGCTATCTCACTACTTTCTGCATTTTCAGCATCCTCTAATTCTTGTAACTTATATTCTACAAGCCCTTGTTGTCGTAAACTTAACTTTAAATAAGCAGTACGAATATTTTTGGCTGTCGTTACCTTTTGTTGTGCTGTTTGTCCTTTAAGCTTATCAAAAAGCTTTTCAAACTTCTGAGCATTTTTAACGTCAGCTTTAGCCATCGTTAAAATTTCTCGATTTTGTACAGCAGCCTTATAATCATTTGAGAGAGAGTTAATCTCTTTTTCTATATTTTGTATTAGACTATCTAATTCAGCGGTAGTAGTTACCTTGTATATAGGTACTGAACCATTACTATCATCTAACAACTTGATAATCCTTGCATTTATATCTTTCAATTTAGAAAGCTCGTTTATATTATTAGGATTCTCAATCAGTTTGTTCAATAAATTTTTATAAGCACCATTTGTATCCAAGCTACGTTGGAGATAGTCTAATTGATCATATTCTGCTTTTAATGCTTGCAACTGCTGCTGACTACTGTTTTGATCTAAACTATTAATTTTCTCAACAATATTTTCAACTTTTTTTATATCTTCCAGTGCGCGTTTTAAAATACTATAGTTTGTTACCTGTGATTTTGCTGCTGGAGTCAAACTTTGATAGACTTTTTCTTTTTCAGGTGCTAGTGATTTTATGACTGATACATAAGTTACTTTATTATCCTTTGCCGATAACAATTCATCAATTTGCTTGATAAGTTCTGTAATATGTTCATCAGAAACTTCCATTGGTATCGATGCAATCTTAGATACTGTTTCATTCCCTACTTTTGCAGTTACTTTCACAACAATTTGCTTCATATCCGAATCCATCGCATCTTTCGGAATAGTATATGAAGCCGCTGTAGCATTTGGAATAAACGAGTAATTTTCGCCTACTTTATATAACCATTGATACGAATATGATATTTGATCTGTGTTTAATGGAATTATAGAAGAGCCAACATCTGTCTTCACTTCCGGCGCTTTAACTTTAAGAGTATCCCCTGGTACCACTAAGTTGCCTTTAGAAAAACCTTCAAAATCTAAATCAACCATACTTAATTCCAATTTCTTAATGTACTTGTTTTCACTTACATATACTAAGCCATCTTCCGTTTTCGCTTCTATAAATATATGTTTGTCGGAAGCCTCTACTGGCACGATTATTTCATTTTTCGTAGCGCCTTTAAGAGGCTTCACAGCGTTTCCATCAATAATGAACCATTGATAACTACTAAAAGTATTCGGTTTATCTGGATCGTTTGGATTTTTTACACCTTTGATGTCGGCAACTAGTTTACCATTTATGTAATTATCCCCATCTACATGGAGTATTCCCTTTGCTACAATTTTCTTACTTTCATAAACTTTTTCATTACTATCTGTGACCTGCACAATAATTGTTTTCCCTAGCGCTGTTTTAGGAATTTGAAATGTTGGATTTGTTTCATTGTCAATCTTCGTTATTGTACTACCATCAACATAATACCACTGATATTTATAACTAGGATCTTCTGGTAAAGAAGGGATATCTACTTTTAGGTCTGAATTAATTACACCATTCCCTACAATAGTTACTTGTGCTGCGGCAGCATATGCATCAATAGGCACGATAAGTGCTGCTGGAGCTGCTGCCATTAAAAAGAATTTTGCCTTCGTCATTCAAATTTCGCTCCTCGTAATATGTATATGCTATACATTATAGCAACATCTTCCACCTACTAGCAATGACACCCTAATCTATATAAAATATGGTATAATAATAATTAAACAATCACTAAAGTTTTATGATAATTTCACTAAAAAAAGTAGTATCTTTTTTCAAAAACACTACTTTAGACTCATCTTTATTTCTAATATATAATGACCTACTTAAGGAATGTCTCTCTTTCTTAGATCTAAATTTATTGTTTATAAAGCATATTCGCTTTTTCATAACAATCAACGTATTGCACACGCTCTATTTCGCCTGATAATGAATAATAAAATATCAATCGTTCATAAATCATCTCGGTTAAAAAAGCTGTTTTCACGGAATCATGACTAATTGGAATAAGCTTAAATTTATATAACGCTCCATACATCTTAGGGACTGTTAGGTAAAGTTCTTCATTTTTAATAGACAGGATAAGTACTTTGTCTCCATTTTCTATTACATATTTCCCCACAATAGATTCTTTCTTTGTGAATGATATCGGAACTGCAGGTGCTGGTGAAGATACATTTTTATTAAATACGATTTTTGCAATCTCTCTACTTAAATGCATGACAGGTGAAACATTCATATTGCTTAAAAAGATAATCGTAACTTGGTCATCTACAAATCTAAGAAAATCACTTGAAAAACCGCTAATATCACCAAAATGATGCACATATTTTTTCTCCATTAATTCAGAGACCATCCAACCACACGCATAAGACCCAATATTTGGAGTCAACATTTTCTCTGTTAATTCCTTATGAAGGATTTTGAAAGATTTTAAGGCCTTATCCCAAGTAAATAGGTCCTCTGTTGTTGAATATAAACCGTAGGAACCTAATGGAAACGACATATCCGCATACGCTGAATGAATTGGTTCTTCCCAAAACGAATAGCCAGATGCTAAACCTGTAACCACCTTTATTCCATCATCACAGCCTGTATGATACATACCTAATGGATGGCATATATGCTGCTGTATGTAATCTGCATAAGACATGTCTGAAACTTTTTCAATAATGGCCGTTAACAACGCATACGCTGAATTTGAATAGCCAAATTTACTACCAGGTTCAAACTCTAATTCTTTTTCTTTAAAGGAATCAATTAGCTGATCTAATGTTGATGGCAGTCTCATTGTGCGAAACCAAAAATCAGGGGCATTTGTATAATTAGGTATTCCGGAACTATTAGTTAAACAATGATATATTGTTATTTGTTGACCATTCGGATAATCATGCAGATATTTTCCTACGTAATCGTCTATATTCAATTTTTGCTTTTCATGCAATTGGAATATAGCCATCGCTGTAAATGCTTTCGTAAGTGACCCTATACGAAATTTTGTTGTTGGCACATTTGGAACGCTATGCTCCCAATTCGCCGTACCAAATCCTCTGTTTAAAAGTATATTCTCATTCGATGCAATTAATAAAGTACCATTCAAATAACCGTTTCGATTATAAGAATCTACCCAATTATTTAACCGTTCTTCTAATAGCATGTGAGTTTCTCCTTACTAAAATGATTAATCATTCTTTCTATTGATGGATTTTCCGTACTTGATGAGTTGCCAAATCCGCATATCTTGAAATAGTTTTGTAAAGACGCTTCCTTAATTCATTTTGTTGCGATGTCTAGTGTAGGATCATTTCTTCTATTTCCATATAAATATCAATTTCTTTCTATATAAATATACTTCAAAGCAAAACCTCCCAATTCAACTCGTACTGTGAATTCTGCACAATACAAAAAGATTAGGAGGTGTGAAAATGGTTCATATCTTTCTTTCTATTCATCTATTATCCTCTACTATTAGTTGGTCTTTATAGGTATCGTAGCCATAGGAATGGGTGTCATTCCCTTCATTTACCATAATTCGAATGGACATTCCTTCTCCTACATTGGTGTTGATAGAAAACTGACCATTAAAGGCCTGTACCCTATCTTGCATTCCCCTGATCCCCATCGAATCAGAAACAATAATTTCATCCATTTTATATCCTACACCATCGTCCGAATAAATAATTTCAAAGCCATCTTCTGTTTCTAACAGATGAATTTCGACAGTGTTAGCATACGAATGTTTTAATGAATTGTTTAACAACTCTTGGAAAAGCCGATAAATCATCAAGTTTAAACGCTCATCCTCTAAATACAGACGATCAATTTTGTAAATTAAAACAAAATCAGCTCGCTTATGAACTTTTTGAATAAACTTCTCAAGCGCCGCATTTAAGCCTAATGTATCTAATAATGGCGGTTTCAAATTTTCACAGTAGCCTCTTAAATCATTCAATGATGCGATCATTTGATCATGAATCTTAGCAAGGTTTCCATGAATATTTGTTGTCTTCTTTGCATGAATAAATATATCCATCTCTCTAGCAATATGGAGCTGTTCTTGTAAAATCGTATCATGAAGCTCTTGAGCAAATTGATATTTTTCTTTTTCAAATCGTAGCCAAAGAAGCTTATTGAGCCAAGGTAGCTGACTTTTATCAGCCTCTTTTATATGCTTTAACTGTTCTAGTAGACCTTCCACCATTTTCGTATTTTCTATAAAATTATTTAAATATAAAAGCAATAATTCAAGCCATAATAACTCCTCATCCTTTAGATAAATAGATTTATTATGGTCTACGACTAATATTCTTTTATAATTTACATCTTGGTGGATAAAAGCAATATAAAAATGCTCTGTCTTCTTTACATCTCCCAAGCGTAGTTTCTCAAGCAATATTTCGTTCATTTGATTTTGAGTATATTCTTTCGATGGGCTCGTGGAAGTAACTTGATGTCTTTGCAAATCGTAGGTTAATACGTAAACATGTTTAATCTCAAGGTGTAAAGCAATTTCTTGAACAAATTTATCAAGCAAGTCTTCAATCTTTACGACCCTTCCAATACTATCAACTGTCGTATACAATCGATGGATATAATCACCTTTTGTTGAAAAAAGAATTTTTCGCTTATGATAATCTATTTTTTCTTTAATGTAGAAAAGTGCTATTAAAGAAAGAAACGTAAAAAAGAAAATTTCCGTCATTCTTGAAATAGATAAATCAGTAAACCAATAAAGACCCATTAACAGCCAAATTGTAAAAACAAATGAAAAATTAAAATAATGGCGTAAACGGGTAATAAAGTATTCCATATCAAATATACGTTCAGTGAGCTGTGTACATATAAAGCCGTATGGGATAAGAATTAAGAATAAAGAGCATACTTCACCGGAGAGTAGGTGCATCTGGAAAATAATTTCCGGTATAGCAAACAAAAAAAGAAATGGTAAGAATGGGATAATAATGCTTAATAAAAACACTTTCAATTGAGGGGTTTTATATTTTAAATAGCCTATCCCTAAAACACCCAAAATTATTATTAATAAAATAAAAAATAACCACAGAGTAAAATTAGAGAATAAAGGATTCATAGAGGGATAAAAAATACTAAAAAAGCTAAAAACAGCTATCACTAAAGGTAATACATATATTATTTTAATGTTGTAAATTAATAGCCATTTTAAATGTAAAAATAAAAAATAATTTCTTAAAAAGTGAATCAATAGAACAAGACAAAGAATCATGCTACTTCGATTCACGACAGTTCCAACACTATCTAACCTTCCAGATGCTCCAATACTAACATAAGCCAAAGATACTGTAAGAATAAACAAAATAAGTAAATTTATCAAACTCGATTTCTTTTGCTTATAATATAAGAAGATAGAAATAATTAGACTTAATAAGTAAAAACATGCCGGTAGAATCAATATATACAAAAGTTGTTCAGGAATGTCCAATGCGTCTATTTGTATTTGAAGTAACTGCCTATCTTGCTTTATCAACGTTAACTCTTTAGCGACCCTAATAATAGGATCATATTTTATATTTTCATCAATATTTTCGCCATCAACTTCTACTATAATATCCCCAGTCGAAATTCCTTCCGAATCTG
This sequence comes from Lysinibacillus sp. NPDC092081, assembly GCF_044755845.1. NCBI lineage: Bacteria > Bacillati > Bacillota > Bacilli > Caryophanales > Bacillaceae > Lysinibacillus > Lysinibacillus sp. NPDC092081. The sequence continues at coordinate 31,177 of NZ_JBIVRU010000010.1, read as the reverse complement.
CCCATCCCTTAGAATACGGTTCAATTACTAGCCATTGTCCATTCTCTTCTTTTAACTTAATTCCCAAAAAAGGCGTGCTATAAGTAACATAAAGTAAATAGCATCCCAATATGAGATAAGTACTTATAGCAAGCCAAAGCCAGTTATTTTTTATAGTTTTTAGAACCAAAAGCCAGTACTTTCTAAACGTACCTCTTCATCAAAGGATTCGATGATCGCATTTAGTTCAAGTTCTGTAACACCAACTAGAGAAACCTTTTTTTCTTTTAACAAAGTTATCAACGACGGATTTTGCTCTAAATATTGAATAACGTTAATCATAAAATCTCCTCATTTCATTAGTTATTGTAATCACATCTATTATTTCACCAAGATATGATACCAATTATTTCACAAGGGATTAAAAACCATAAATGTAATTACAACTTCATTATACTATCGTTTTACACTTAATCAACAATATTTTCTATTAATTGCTAAAAAATAATAGATTATGTAGTATTTTTCACAAAATGTACCAATTTTCGCAATACTTCGTCATATCGCTATTATAAATTTCTACTGTTAATAAATTCAGCAGAAATATTTAACAAATTTAGATTCCTTAATTCCCCTTATAAAATCCTGATAATTATAATTTAAAGTTTCATTAACAAGGTTTTTTTCAACAGTAGGCACTTGTTGAAAGAACAAAATAACAATGAAAAGGATGATTATATGAAGCAAAAGCTTTCACCCATATCTGCAAAAGAGCGGATTGAAACACTCGATGTATTAAGGGGGTTCGCATTATTAGGAATCATATTAGCAAATATTGTTTGGTTCCTTTATCCGGCCTATATGCAGGAAGATCTAAGTTTTAAAAATGAATGGACTTCTTTTTGGAATCAAGCAGATTATACAGTTCATACTATTCTTTCAATGTTTGTCGATGGGAAATTTGTTATGCTCTTTTCCATGCTGTTCGGTTTTGGAATGGTCATTATGCAGGAAAGAGCAACCGCAAAGCAACTAAACTTTTGGGCAATTTATTCTAGACGACTTATTGCGTTATTTATTTTTGGTTGTATCCATGCCTATTTCATTTGGTTCGGAGATATTTTAACAGACTATGCAATCTTAGGGTTATTACTCCTATTCATGCATAAGTTAAAAGCTAATGCTATGTTAATCATTAGCGTAATTTTATATAGCTTACTTTTTGGATTATTTACGTTAGGAGCTCTATCCTCCGAATCTACTACGACAATGTCAATGGCAATGTCAGAGGAAAGTCGTCAGCTCATGCAATTTACGATAGATGCCCATCAAAATGGTAGTCTTCAAGAATTAATGAATGCTAATTTTATGGAAAGAACTTTTTATACAATGCGTAATGGGTTATATGTTCTTTCACTAGGAAACCCTATATTTTATTTATTTACAAATCTTCCGTTCTTACTAATGTTCTTATTCGGAGCAGCTGTTGCGAAGAAAAAATGGATTCACCGTTTTGAAGAATATCGAAAAGGCTTTTTCATTACGTGGTTGCTAACATTTATTTTTGGTGGAACATTGTGCTGGATCTTACCTTTCCTTTTAGAAAATTTTTCAGCTGTTCAATATATTAGCTCACCACTTCTAACAATCTTTTATGCTATTAGCTTGATCTTTATTTATCACTCGGTGAAAGGGAAGAAAGTTTTACAGTGGTTAGCGTTCCCTGGAAGAATGGCATTCACAAACTATATCGGCCAATCTATCATTTGTACATTTTTATTTGGACCATTTGCATTTGGCGTATACGGAAAACTCCACTTAACGTCAGCTATCATTATTGCCATTGTCATTTTTGTCTTCCAAATGATTATAAGTAAGCTTTGGTTATCCAAATTCCACTTCGGGCCATTAGAATATGTTTGGAGGTCATTCACTTATTTAGGTATCAAAAAATAATATTTGGTTATTTAACATAACGGAAATCCGCTTGATTTGTAGTTCACAAATTTTCAAGTAAACATGAAAGTCGGTTCCAGATTTAACATATCGCTTCTAAATATAATGGAAAAGAGGCTGGGACAAAAGTGTTTCAGCAAACAAAAATACCGAACTATCCAATGAAACGCTCATGAAGTGTTTCGGAATAGTTCGGTTTTTCTATTTATCGTGTTTTGTTAATTTAGAGATTATTTGGCTTAATGAAGGAACCATTTAGTTATGTCCCAACCTCTTTCTGTTCACTTCTTATTTTTTTAAAAAAATAGACATATGACGAAGATCTTACCTTTACTGTATTGGTTATTGTAAGAATTTCTTTTCAAAAAAATCTAATTGGTATTCTAAAGTTTTTGCATCATTAAAGTAAAATGTGTTCGCATTCACTTCATATAAATGATCATTCTTTACAGCTTTTATATCTTTAAACCATGCTGTATTTGTAAATGAAGAATCTTGGTCTTCTGGTACACTTAAAATGATATAGTCACCAGCATATTCGCCTAATACTTCTTGTGAAATTGCAAAATAGCCTGGCTCTAAGGCCACTTCCTTCACTTTTTCTGGCATTTTCAAGCCCATTTCTTGATATAAAATTTCTGTTCCACGGGCCCAGTTATCTCCAAAAACATATAATTGTTTATCAAAACTTTCTGCAACAGTAACTGTGACATCCTCACCGATTTTTTCTTTAATTTTCTTACCTACTTCTGAAGCACGTGCTTTAAAATCCTTTACCCATTTTGTTGCTTCTTTTTCTTTATTAACAACTTTTCCAATTTCGATAAATTGCTGTAAATAATCCGCTTTACCGTATGTAAACAGTACAGTTGGTGCGATTTCAGCTAATTTGTCTCCATTTTCAATATTATTTAATCCAATAATTAAATCTGGATCAAGTTCAATAATTTTTTCAATATCCGTATTTTCAACTATTTTCGCATTTTTAAGGTCATCATGGAAGTTTGGATTATTTGCCTCCCATGCATCAACACCCACAACTTTAACTCCAAGCTGCAACAAATCTCCAGCATATGATGATAACACTACTACACGCTTTGGATGAGCTGGTACTTCGATCGGACCTGTTTCTGATTGATAAGTAATTGTTTCCGCTGAAGAAGCTTCTTTTGTACCCTCATCATCTTTCTTCGAATTGTCTTCCTTATTGCCACACGCTGCTAGCACTAGTATGACCACCATCATCATCGGTAATAACCATTTTTTCATTGTCAAATCTCCTTTTAATAGTGTTCTATGTAATGCACATTGGCTTATTAGTACGTGAGTTCTTGCCAAGAATGCATCAATATGAAAATCGATTGTAGAATACAAATGCTTCTATATTAAAAAGTATAGTTTCCGTTCCAATCGATTTAGCTTGTAAAAATACGTGACCTCACTTTCCAAGGTAATCATAAAACAACGATAATGATAATCATTATCACTAAGGTTAGTCTAGTTATTCGAAAAGGTTTTGTCAAATACTTTTTTAAGATGTTTCACTACTACCTTATATCGTCCCTAACATCTAACGTAATCAGAAGCTATCGCCATTAGCATCATATGACAATACACGCAAGATCTACCAATAATTACCTAAAGTAAGTACCTCTCTTAACTTAACTATTTTTACAATTGATGAAATAGATTCACTGAGTCAAAAAAACCTTGATAGGCAACAATTCTCTTTGTTAAAGTACTTTAGATACGACATAGTGTAAAATAAGATGAATTTAGGATTCTTCTCGATAAAATGAACTAAGGGGCTGTCAGTTGACAGCCCCTCTTCGCTTGCTTTTCTAAGTTTTACCCTAATGATTTTCTAGCTCTTTTTGCCATTTGGCCTTCCATGCTTGCACCTTAGCGTTAATCTCGTCGGAAGCTCGCTTCACTTTGACATTTCAATCCGTCACTTTGCAGTTCTATCTATCACTTTAGCTCTTATTTCCATCAATCTGCTGGTTCTATCAGATACGCTGCCTCTTTTATCCATTATTCGTGAGTTCTATTCTAAGCTCTGCCTCATTGATCCAACTCTTTTTCATTTAAATGCCTATCAAAAAAAGAATAAAAAAAACGTCCAATAAGTAACAAAATACTCATTGGACGCCTTATGGCAGTTAATTATGCTTTTTGATAGCGAAGCACAGGTGTACGAGCAGCGCGTGTTTCGTCTAAGCGAGTTACGACTGTTGTATGTGGTGCTTCTTGTACGATTGATGGATTTTCTTCTGCTTCTTTTGCAATTTGAATCATTACATCGCAGAATGCATCTAATGTTTCTTTAGATTCTGTTTCTGTTGGCTCGATCATTAATGCCTCTTCCACATTTAATGGGAAGTAAGTTGTTGGTGGATGGTAGCCAAAGTCTAACAGTCGTTTTGCAATATCTAAAGTACGAACGCCAAGTTTCTTTTGACGACGACCTGATAATACAAATTCATGCTTACAATGACGGTTATATGGTAGATCGTAGAATGGCTCTAAGCGACGCATCATATAGTTTGCGTTTAATACAGCGTATTCTGTTACAGCTTTTAAGCCATCTGGACCCATTGTACGGATATAAGTGTATGCACGTACGTTGATACCAAAGTTACCGTAGTAAGGTTTAACACGTCCGATTGATTGTGGACGATCGGAATCGAAGTGATATGTTCCTTCCTCTGTTCTTACTAAAACTGGTTTTGGAAGGAATGGAATTAAATCTGCTTTTACACCTACTGGACCTGAACCAGGGCCACCGCCACCGTGAGGACCTGTAAATGTTTTGTGTAAATTTAAATGTACGCAGTCAAAGCCCATATCACCAGGACGTGCTTTACTCATAACTGCGTTTAAGTTTGCTCCGTCATAGTATACTTTACCGCCAACAGAGTGAATAAGCTCTGCCATTTCGATAATATTTTCTTCAAATAGACCAAGTGTATTTGGATTTGTTAGCATTAATGCAGCTGTATCAGAACCAACTACTTTGCGTAAATCTTCAATATCTACTAAGCCATTTTCATCTGATTTAACAGTGATAGTTTCAAAGCCTGCAACAGTTGCCGATGCTGGGTTAGTACCGTGAGCAGAGTCAGGAACGATAACTTTATTACGATGACCTTCACCGTTTGCCTCATGGAAGGCACGAATCATCATTAACGCTGTCCATTCACCATGTGCACCAGCCGCTGGTTGTAATGTCACTTCATCCATACCTGTAATTTCAACTAATGATGTTTGTAGATCGTAAAGAAGCTCCATTGCACCTTGAGCTGTTGATTCATCCTGTAATGGGTGAACATTGGCAAAACCAGAAATTCGTGCAACAGCCTCGTTAATTTTAGGATTATATTTCATCGTACAAGAACCAAGAGGGTAGAAGCCAGAGTCTACACCGTGGTTTCGACGAGAAAGTGCTGTATAGTGACGCATAATATCAAGCTCAGATACCTCTGGTAATTCCGCTGCTTCCGCGCGTACTAGGTTTGTAGGAAGTAAATCTGCAAGATCAACCTCTGGTACATCAAGCGCTTCTAAGCTGTAGCCAACTCGACCTTCTTTGGAAATTTCAAAAATGAGTGATTGATTTTCGTTATGCATTAAGAGCCCCCATTTCTGCAACAAGTGCATCAATTTCTTCCTTCGTGCGTAATTCTGTTACTGCGATTAGCACGTGATTTTTAAGAGAGTCATATGTTTGACCTAAAGGATAACCACCGATGATACCTTTTTCAATTAAGCCTTTATTAATTTCTTTCACGCATTTATTTGTCTTCACTACGATTTCGTTAAAGTGTGCACCTTGGAATGCAACTGTGAAGCCTGCCGCTTCAAAGGCATTTTTAGCATAGCGAGTTTTCGCGATATTTTGCATAGCCATTTCACGAACGCCTTGCTTACCTAGAGCAGTCATTGCTACAGAAGCAGCAAGTGCAAGAAGCGCTTGGTTCGAACAAATATTAGACGTTGCTTTATCACGACGGATATGTTGTTCACGCGCTTGTAATGTTAAAACATAACCACGACGACCTTCACCGTCTACTGTTTCACCCACAAGACGACCTGGAACTTTACGCATTAGCTTCGTTGTTACTGCAAAGAAACCACAGTGCGGACCACCGAATGCTTCAGAAATGCCAAAGACCTGTGCATCCCCTACACAAATATCAGCACCTAGCTTACCAGGTGGTGTTAAAACTCCTAGTGAAAGTGGGTTTGAAGATACGACAAATAAACTTTTTGCTTCATGTGCAATGTCGCCAATTACTTGTAAGTCCTCTATTTGACCAAAGAAGTTAGGATACTGTGTAATAACAGCTGCCGTATTGTCATCCATTAGTTCTTTTAAAGCTTCTACATCTGTCACACCATCTTTATGTGGAACAGTAACAATTTCAATGGATTGACCGTATGCATATGTAGCAACGACATCGCGGTACTCAGGATGAACCGTTTCAGATACTAAAATTTTCTTACGGCGTGTATGTCCAGCTGCAAGCATACCTGCTTCAGCTAATGCTGTTCCTCCATCATACATAGAAGAGTTTGCAAGATCCATACCTGTAAGCTCTGCAATCATCGTTTGGAATTCAAAAATTGCTTGTAATTCCCCTTGTGAAATTTCTGGTTGATATGGAGTATACGCTGTGTAAAACTCTGAACGAGAAATAACATGGTCCACGATAATTGGTTTATAGTGGTTATATACGCCCGCACCTAAAAACGATACGTTAGCATTTGTATCTTTGTTTTTTCCAGCAAGTGCCGTTAATTCTTTTAATAAAGCTGATTCAGATTTTGCTTCTTTAATATCATATAGGCCTTTAAAACGTACTTTTTCTGGAATATCCCCAAATAACTCATCAACTGAGGATACGCCAATTACGTCTAACATTTCTTGTTTATCTTGCTCCGTCATTGGTAAATAACGATGTTTCATAAATGTAGGTCCCTCTTTTCAATTTTTATTTTGAACGCTTGTAAAACGGTGTTTCAACTGTTACTACCTTTAAGTGCTTACCACGAATTTCGATTTCTAATTCAGTTCCGATAGTTGCGAATTGACTGTCAATTAATGCGTGACCAACATTACGTTTAGAGGAAGGAAGCTGTGTACCTGTTGTCACTTCACCGATTTCCTTACCATCCTTAAACACTTTGTAGCCATGACGAGGAATTCCTTTATCGATCATTTCAATGCCTACAATTTTACGTGACAGTCCATTTTCTTTTTGTGCCACTAATGCATCATGACCATTAAAATCCTCTTTATTTAATTTCACAGCAAAACCAATACCAGCCTCAAGAGGTGAAATTGTCGCTGATAGCTCTTGCCCGTATAATGGAAGACCTGCTTCAAAGCGCAGTGTATCACGACAACCTAAACCTGCTGGAACAACACCTTTGTCTTTTCCAGCCTCTAAAATTTCATTCCATAAAGCTTTAATATCTTCTGGAGAGCCGTATAATTCAAAACCATCTTCTCCTGTATAACCGCTACGAGATACTAATGCTTTATGACCAGCAACTTCAACATCTGCTTGGAAACGGAAGTATTTAATCGTTTTTAAATCAGTATCTGTTAATGTTTGAAGAACCTCTTCTGCTAATGGGCCTTGAAGGGCAATTTGTGCATAAGCATCTGATTGATTGTCGATAGTCACATCATATTGATGTTGATTTTCCATCATCCAATCATAATCTTTTCCAATATTTGCAGCATTTACGCACAATAAATAATGATTATCTGCTAATTTATACGTTAATAAATCATCGACAACGCCACCATCTTCATAACACATAGCATTATATTGCGCTTGACCTACTGCAATTTTTGAAATATCATTTGTCAAAAGATTTTGTAAAAAATCTAGTGAATTAGGTCCAGTTACTAAAATTTCACCCATATGTGATACATCAAATAAGCCAGCACGATTACGTACTGCATCATGCTCTTCTTTAATAGAAGAGAATTGCACTGGTAATTCCCATCCACCGAAGTCAATTGTTTTACCACCATGCTTTGCATATTCTTCAAATAGAGGTGTACGTTGTAATTCATTCGTCATTGTTTTTGCCCCCTTATTGTTAGTTACATTTTTTACTGGTAGTAGTTCGTCTGCTTTTTATTTGTACACTCATGCTTCCCCTGTTTGTTCATCCAAATAAGGAAATAACAGGAGAAACATTTAGACATAAAAAAAGACAGACGAACCCCTTTTCGGGATTCTCTGTCCTTAAACCTGAAAGTTACACCAGACTGACTCGCATACCTACAATGCCAATCAGCCGGCTTTCCCCTTTGGTGGCTGTTGTACTACAGCTCTCTCCAGAGTTGCGTCTTGTACGAGTCCTTTTACCTGAGAGATTCATAACATTTTGCTATTTGCTCCTTCGGTGACGTCTATACGTGCTCTCCCCGTACAATCATCCGCCCAAGATTATTCATCTTGGTACTATTTAGTATTCAATGAACATTAAGTTACTTATTTGTCTATATCCTAACATTAATTGCATTGAAAAGGCAAACATTTTTTATTTTATATTAAAACACGAACATTCCATTTGTTTAAATTCGTTATAGTTCGCCTTTCAGTCTTTTGACTTGGAATACTAAATACTCAAGAATTTGGCGGATTGTTCGCCTCTCTGTTAACACCTGTATATGTCCTGCCTCACGATAGAACCTTCTTCTGTAATGATACAGCTTCTCTAGTTCCTCTTTCGTTGAACTCTGTACAATCGGTCTGTTCGGATCATGCTGTATTCGTATATATATATCTTCGAATGTCGCATCTAAAAAAAACACGAGTCCGCTGCGTCTCATTATTTTTCGATTTTCAGCATTGACTGCAACTCCACCACCAGTTGAAATAATACAAGCTTCGTCTCGGAATTTTTTCAAAAATTCTGTTTCTATTTCTCGAAAACGTGCTTCTCCGTATTTTTCAAATATCTGTGGAATTGTCATACCCTGCTGTCTAACAATTTCATGATCCATATCATAATATGGCATCTTTAACAAATAGCTTAAACGTCTTCCTAACGCACTTTTCCCGCAGCCCATAAAGCCCACTAAATATATTTTTCGCATTCGAATCACCTTCTTATAACTACGATTCTACACTGTCTGACAAAATTTGTCCTAATAAATTTATCGTAGCTCGAACATTCAGCTTTTCTAGGCTATCATATGTTCGAAACTGAATCTCATAAGACGTACAATACGTAAGAACAAAAGTAGTTACAAAAAATAATAATGCAATTGCGATTAAAAAAATAGCCCCTCTGTCATTTTTCAATAACTGGAACATAGAAAGTTCGCTCCTTTTTGATACCACTTGGATATTCAACAGCTACTGTTAACATATCTTTTTCAAATTGGAACTGACATTTATTAATACCAATTAGCATTGGAACATGACCACCATTTACTTGATCACGAATTATATTGCTATAACAATCAATATTATGAATCGTATCTTCTGCCTGGAAGGTAATTCTCTTTTGATCTTGTCGAATCGTAAAAGATGAAATATCCTTTAAATACATACTCAAATCATAAACAAAAAGCTCCCACTTTGATTGTTCATCAGATAGTACCGTTGTTTTCATTTCTGCAAACCAAAGCATAATGAACACGACAAGATGCGCAATAAGCACAAAAACAACTAATTGAAACAACGCTTCTAATAAAGTATAACCTCTCTCATTCATCGACTACACCTGTCAGTTGTATACATTTTTTGCGTAATTCTCGCGTATTTTGAAAACTTACACATATCCCTTGTCCATTCATAGACCACTGAAAATCTACATTTTCAATTGTTTTAGTACCTTCCGTTTGCTGTAAATAGCGAAAATGCTTTAAGCCTTCATAGGCAGTTTCCGTTGCGATAACTTCTAACTTCTTGTTATAAAGAGTCGTTTTCATCGTGTAGCTAATTGGTATTAATGTCGTGCATAATAACATGACAATGACTACTGATAAAATCGTTTCTACAAATGAATAACCAGATTCATTCAACTCTCGATCTCCCTCGTCCTAACGTAATAACAACCTTTTTAATGCCTTTGGGCGTCTTAAAATAAACCGTTCCTGGGGTCATGACGTTTCCATTGAAGTTGTATATAATCGTGTAAATCGAACTTGACGTAGGCATGAACTCAACCCCTTTTGGAAAAGGTCGTTCAAATAATTCTGTAAAAATATCCTTTTTAATGATGTATCTCTTTGATGAGCTCTCAAATTTCATCGAGATATATTCCCTTTGGTGCATACTATAAGTTTGGATATATTGGATATCTAATTGAATTTGTGTAAAAAATCGCTCAAGCTCCCTATTTTCCGCTGCTTTTAACGAATACTTTACGACAATCGTTGTTAAACACATAACGATAAACAATACAATTAGCATTTCAACAAACGTATGGCCACGCTCACTTTTAATATCATCCATCAGTTACTAGAACCAGTATCGGTAGAAGTTTTCGCCAATCGTACCTCCCCATCCTTAGTTATCATAATCTCTTCTTTATTAGGGCAAGTCGTTTCATTCTTCTTCAAATAGCCTTTCTCTACCAAATCTTGAATTGTTGGATAAGCCATAAAATCTACTCGATACGCCTCTACCTGCCCTTGTACCATGCTTACATACGCTTTACAACCCTTCTCATCGACGGTAGCAAAATGTTTTGTAACATTGGGGATTGTAATTAAAATTAATACCGAAATAATCAAAAGGACAATTAGCATTTCAATCAATGTAAAACCAGCTTGCTGCTTTATACGTTTCATTATTATCCTCCTATACTAGTTCAATCATGTGATATATTGGCAATAATAAACTTACATATGCGGCAACTATGCACATCGCAATAATGATAAAGAAGATAGGCTGCACAAACGCAAGGACTTTATGCAATAGTTGCTCTTGCCTTTCTGTCAATAATTCGCTGTATAGTACTAGCTCTTTTCCTAAATAGCCGCTTTGCTCTCCATGTTCAACAAATATCGAGAAATCCTTCTGCCAAACTGTCATCAAATTAACAGCTTGTGTAAGTGTATCACCAAAAACAACACGCTCCTTTATGCATCGTGCCAGATACTGTAGAAACGGTTGAAGTCGCTGCTCCTCTAAGATTTGTAGACTTGCCTGTAAAGAAAATCCACTTTGTAGTAGACTTCCTAAATACGCAGCAAATTGTCTCGTTAAAGACATTCGTATATAAATCCGAATCAATGGCGTGTTTAGGATAATGTTTAACTGGCGAGCGATCGGACGTCGTTTGAGATAAAATTGGAAAATCAAAATGCTACATATTACTGCTATGCCAGCGACTATTAAAGCATCGGGAAAATGCAATAATACTTTTGATAAAGCAATGCTTGTCCCCTCCGTGCCGACAGTTCGACTTGTTACCATTTTTTCTATATTAGGAAAGAATATGGTGCGAAATACTAAAAACAACAGCAACAAAAATAAAATGAGTACTACTGGATATAAGAGTAGCTTCATTAATTTTTTCTTCGTCGTTTCACTTAAAGCCATTTGCTTGGCCACACCTTTTAACGTCTCAATCATATCCCCATTGTTTTCTGCAACTGTAATGGCGACTAAATGCTGCTTTGGAAGTTGCAATGCTTCAAAAACCCCTGCAACACCAACTCCTTGCCTCAGCTTTTCATTGATTAGCTTTTGTATTTCTTCATGTGCTTCAATATGATGAGGTAATAGAATTGAAATAGCCTGTGGGAATAAATAACCTTCGTGCATTAACACGCTTAATCGACTAAAAAAACGAGCTTGTTCTCTTACTCGCCATTTTGTTGCCTTCTTGTAATTTAATCGAATTCTTTCAATAAACTTTCGTATTCGCATAGTTCTGACTCTCTATCAATTCTTTTTGACCTGTAAGCGTTAAATCCTGTGGTAGCTCGTAGCTAGTTTTTTGCATAATTGCTTTAATGGCCATTTGAAGATGAACATCGCTTAATATTTCAAACAATGCACGGCGTTCCTCCTGGACTATTGGTGATTGGAAAAGTGTCTGAGCAACAATTCCTACCAAAGTTTGGCGAAGTTCTTCTATTGAAACACCTAAGTCTATAAATCGATAAAGGCAGTTTACCGAATCCTTGGCATGAATGGTCGTTACCACTAAATGACCTGTTAATGAAGCCTCGATTGCGATTTTTGCAGTCTCTTTATCACGTATTTCACCAATCATAATAATGTCAGGTGAGTGGCGTAAAATAGCCTTTAATCCTGTAGCATATGTAACGCCAGCTCGTTCGTTTACTTGAATTTGTAAAAGGTTTGCTTGGTTATTTTCTACAGGATCCTCCAATGAAATGACATGTCGATTTAGCTCTGTCGAACAGTAATGGATTAGGGAATATAAGGATGTTGACTTACCAGAGCCTGTTGCACCTGTGAAACATAAAAGTCCTTGTTGACGTTTCACTAGTTCCATTAACAAGTCTGCTGCATACTTGGAATAAGATAAGGAAGTAAGTGGGAATGCATGATTTTGTAGAAGCAATCGGATAATTAGGCTTTCTTTTAAAAATACCGAGGGAAGTGTAGAAACACGAAAGGCATATTGATCTTGTTCCATAGCTTTTTGGAAGGAGCCGCTTTGGGGTTTGCGACGCTCACTAATATCTAATGCCGATAAAAATTTAAAAAAGGAAATCATTCGTTCCGCAAGATCGTTTGGTAATTCACCTGCTTGGAGTAACTTATCATATTTTCGAAAATAAATACGATATCGTATACGCTCTGGAACTAATAATAAATCTGATGCACCGAAATGATAGGCTTTTAGTAAAAGTTGCTCACACTTTTGTTCAACAACTGTTTCAAAATTCTGCATACTCGCACCCCTCTTCTGGTTCATTCGAATATGACCGCTCTATTCGTTATTTCCTAGTATAGATAGAAACTTGTCACGAGAAAAGCCCTTTTCTTAAAATAAAAATTTGCTATAAAATTTCCTATCAAACATGTTTTTTGCTATAAAAATGTGGATAACATGCAAATTTTCACTAAATTTGAACATAATCCTATGAAAAAGTTAATATTTATGACTAAAGGAACTGTATCTTTTTCAATAATGCAATATAATAGAAACAACATGATTTTTTTCCTACACTTGGTAGAAAAAATAATATTCAAAAATATTACATAGAGGTGAAGAAAATGATCCATCCATTAAAAATTACTAGTACATTAGCCGATGAAACTAGATACTCTATTTATGAGTACATACTACAAGAGAAGAAAACTGTAACGGTCCAAAATATCGCTGATAAATTCGGTATCCATCCAAACGTTGCACGTTTACACTTAACAAAGCTCTCAGAAATCAATATAATTACAGCTGATTTTGCCAAAACTGGGAAAGGTGGTAGACCTGGTCGTGTTTATAAGGCCTCAGATAAAGGTGTATCATTAACGTTCCCGAGACGTGATGAAGATCGACTATTAAAATGGACAATCCAACTAATTGAAGAATTTGGACCATCTGCATTAGAAAGATGTCAGGATATTAGCTACCAAGATGGTTATCAGCAAATGAAGAATTATGTAAATGCTGAGTTACAATTAAATAATACCCTTTCCTTCGAACAGAAGCTTCAGCTATTAACTGACAACGCAGCATTAATTGGCTATATTCCGCAAGTACTACAAACAGAGCATGGTAAAAGTGTGACTTTCTCCATTTTTAATTGTCCATTCCAGGAGCAGCTTACTACTCATTCAGAAATTGTTTGTTCTTTACATGAATCCTATTTAAAGGGACAGGTAGATGCGTTATATTCGAGCAATGAGTTAATACAAATTGATAGCATGATACATAATTGCGATTTATGTAAATATGAAATAAACGTGACAGAAATCGATAGCTAATTTTTAAAAATCAATTGTTTGTCACAAAGAAGAAGAAGTTCCAGTTTACAGATACCTTTCATATCATTTATAATGAGTAAGAGATTATTGTGTCGTGGGCAAAAGGAGGGGAAATCTTCATGGATAATATGTATAAAGTTATGGCATTCTGGACAGGTATTTTTGCAGTTATGTTCTACCTTGGTGGTATGAACGAAGTATCGCTATTATTCGTAGGTAATACAGGTTTATTCTTATTATTAGGCTTCTTAAACCTTTCAGAACGTATGTACATGTACATTTTCGGAGCATATTTAACTGTATTCTTTGCTGGCTTCACGTACTATACAACATTCATTCACGTACCTGGTGTCGGTCATTAATACAGAGAAAAACGCGTGTCTCATTAAGTATGAGACATGCTTTTTTTATGTAAATTTATTCATCAGATGCAGAAATTATAGATGATCATTTATCAAAGCATAGTAAAATCCCCCTTTGCATTAAATAGGTTAGATTCTATCTATCCTACGAAATGCTAGAGGGATTTTTTCATTTTATAAAGTTAATTTAGGCTTTAATTTATTAAACACGAAGCTCTGTAAGTTCATTGGAGTGCAGGCTGGGACTCCTTGAGGATCAGCAATAGAGGAACGAAGGCTAAAAGCATCACGTCTGTGATAACACCTTCATGACCAACATCCTGTCGCTGCCGCTTCGCTTTCGCACAAAAAACATCTGTTGCCTCGACGCCCCCAGGAAAGCCCAGCCGAAACGGAACTCAACCCACGCTATGATGAGCCATTTTTAACTATCGCCTAATCTTAAAATCCATTTAAAAAAGGATTTGTCTCCATTTCTGCACCGACCGTTGTATAATTACCATGACCAGGGTAGATAATAGTATCTTCAGGTAGAGTCAATAACTTATCATGAATGGATGCAAGTAATATTTTTGTTGAGCCCCCAAGTAAATCTGTACGACCAACACCTTGCTCAAAAAGTGTATCTCCAACAATAGCGAAGCCATCATTTTCAAATATATATGATATACTACCCGGTGAATGCCCTGGCGTAAAAATAGCTTTAAAGCAAAAATCGCTTATTTCAAATAGCTGTTCTACTTTAATAATATTTTCTTCAGCTGGGGCACCGACAATATAATCTGGTAATGCTGCGTATTTACTAGAGCCATTTTTTGTTGGATCTCCTAACCAGCTCACTTCTTTTTCATGAATCCATACTGGAACATTAAAAGTCTCGCGGACAGCATCCACTGCGCCGATATGGTCGAAATGTGCATGTGTTAAAAAAATGGCTAGTGGTTTTAGATTGTTACTGCGGATAGCCTTGATGATTCGATCTGCTTCTTCTCCAGGATCAAATATTAAGCATTCCTTATTTTTATTCGATACGATATAACAATTCGTTTGGACAGGTCCAAGTGAATAACTTCGTACGTTCATCATTGTTATCACCTCAATTACAATTATACAACCTTTGCCACAATTTGACGATAAATGTTCATAGTTTAAGCTATATTAGTTCTCGACAAAAACAGGTAGAACGTTTACAATTAAGGAGGAATATTGTTACGACATTCATTTTCTGATGTCGAAAGGAGTGTCAATTTCTAATGAACTTATTAATGGTTATTTTTGGTCTAGTTGCAATTTTAGCAGTAGTTGGTACATTCCAAGCACTTAAAGAAAAGAACCTTTTAAGCATCGGTTTCAACTTATTAAGTGCTGTAGTATTCGGTTGGTTCGTAATTATGACTGTAATTAATAGCGGATACCCACCAAAATTACACTAAAATTCAGACAGAAAAAAGAGCGGTCTCCATTACGAGACTGCTCTTTTTCTGTCGTTTTTATATTTATACCCTTCCAAAAATGATAATAACCACTTTCCTTTAAGCTGTTTATTTGGCTACCCGTGCGTTAAAAATTTCAATTTGATATTATACATTAAAATTTTTCCATATGCCCTTACTTGAAGTGTTAAAAGGAGTGTTCACACTATTCGTTTGGGTATCCATCATATGGAGGGAAATAGCTCGTCACTTCTGTTAAAAATCAGAAAATGAAGATTGAACATCGTGCCTCACCCTCAGCAGTGCAAAAAAGAGATCTCACTAACGTGAGATCTCTTTTTTGTTACTTGGCTGCCCCTTGCTTCAAGTTACCTGTCTTTGTATCATAGAAGCGTAGTAAATCACCGTTAATGATGGCATCCGAATTTTCAAGTTCTTTCGTAGCTCGATCAGCGTATGGCTGACAAGGCTCACCATCAATTTCTTCGCCAGTTGCTTTGTCATAACAAGCTTCACCAGCATATACATATTTATCTGTTACAAAACGACCGTCGCGGAAAACAACGAAGTCTTCATGCTCTGGTGAGAATAGATCTGCACCAAGTTGCATATCTTTTGAAGTTTCAACGCCAAGAAGATGTAAAATTGTTGGACGTAAATCCATTTGTCCAGCAACCTCTTTCATTTCTTTACCTTCACCTGATCCAGGAATGTGGATGAATAAAGGTACTTCTTGTAGCAATGCATTATCAAATGGTGTAATGCTATCTTTTCCTAAATATTGAGCCATCGCTTTATTGTGGTTTTCTGAAATACCGTAATGGTCACCATACATTACAATAATAGAGTTATCATATACACCTTGATCTTTTAAACTTTGGAAGAAGTCTTTAAGTGCTTCATCCATATAACGAACTGTTTGGAAATAACGATTTAATGTACCTGAGTTTGAAGTATATTCAGGAATCATTACATCTTCTGGATCCAATGTGAATGGATAGTGGTTCGTTAAAGTAATTAGTCGAGAATAGAATGGCTGTGGCATATCTTTCATTAATGCTGCAGATTGCTCTACGAATGGGATATCTTTCATACCCCAGTTAACAGCTTGCCCTTCGCCAATCTTATATGAATCTATGTCATAGAATTTATTAATGTGTAATGATTGATACATCATGTCACGATTCCAGAATGATTTATTATTCGGGTGCATGACATTTGTAAAGTAGCCATTATCTCCAAGGCGCTCAGCCATTGAGTTATACGTATTTCCACCATGCGTGAAGAATACCGCACCTCGACCTAAGCCGAACAATGAGTTTTCTGTAATAAACTCTGAGTCAGAAGTTTTCCCTAATCCAGTTTGGTGATAGAAGTTACTGAAATAATACGTATCTTTATCTTTTGTTAAAGAGTTTAAGAATGGTGTAATTTCATGACCATCCATTTGATTATTAATCACAAAGTTTTGTAAAGACTCCATCGAAACAAGAATCAAATTACGACCCTTGTATTTACCAAACATTTGAGGGTTGATTGCTGCTTGATTAGAACGAATATAGTTGTTCACTTCTACTAATTCACTGCCATCCGCTAGTGCACGTTGAGCAGAAGATTTTGATTGAATATAAATGTCATACAAATGGTAGTTATAAGTACCAATATTTTTCACAAGTAATTCACGGTCAAAGCTACGTGTTAACAATTGTGGACGCTCTGTTTCAGCTAATCCTAAGTTTAAGAACGACACAGCAATCGCTAATACGAAGTACGCGCGACGGAATTCCACGTTGACTTTTACTGCATCTTTCATTTTAGGCAAATATTTATTAGCTAAAATTAGAATAAGTACGTCGATGAAATATAATAAATCCCAAGGGCTAACAATCGCTGCTACTGAAGTTCCTAAATCACCAAAGTTACTTGTTTGGAATAATACCGGTAACGTAATAAAGTCATTGTAGAAACGATAGAACGCTACATTCCCATATAAGACAATGGACAAAATAACACTAATAGTTATTATATAACGACTTTTAACTTTTGGCGATTTAAAGAATAACGATATACCATAAGCGAATAGCACGAAGCTTAATGGATTAATAAACAAAATAAATTGTTGCATCGCATTTTCGATTTTCATCTCAAAGCTTGTGTGATAAACAATGACCGTTTTTATCCAAGTTGCTACAATTGCTAGTATCATAAATGAATGTTTAGGCCACTTTATTGATTTCATCCCTAACATCCTCCCTACTTTCTTACAAAAAAATAATAATTTTTAACAATTTGTTACTGAAACAAAATATATCTTAATCCATTTTTTACAGATAATCAATAGATATATTTTGGGAAAAACTGTGCTCCTTGTTCGTATATGCGCCGGATAGTAATATATACGTTTTTGTTTGTAAAAAGTTTCGTAAATCATAAAAACAGTGGAAAAACCACTGTTTTTTAAGAATATTACATACATGTTACATTATCTTTACAATACCACAAATGAATTATATTTAAAACATTACTGATTATTTTCTTTCATGCGAAGCTTTGTTGTTTCTTGTCGAATTAGTAATAATGCCATTTGGTAATCTTTAATATCTAGTACATTCGCTTTATACAACTCACGAATTTCATCCTCCATTAACATCAAATCACCAATGGGATCTCGTGTGTAAATATAAGTGCCATATGTTTTTAATAATTCATAAATATCTAACATTTTGTCCATTTTAGTTCGCTCCTCGTTGTGTTACACAGTCAATACGTTTTGTCGGTGTCACAATGATATCTACTGGGCAATCGTGCGCTTCTGTAGGTAGGTGTTCATATAGCTGTTCATTAAATAGCAGAGACATGAGCTTACCCTTCGTATAGTTTAATACATAGCGATCATAATAACCACCGCCATAGCCTATTCGATAGCCGAACTGATCAAAAACAACTCCTGGAACAAGGATGACATCCATTTCATTTGCGTCAACAAACTCACACTTCTCTGGAATTGGCTCACGCAAATGCATATAAACAGTTTCAAGCTGGGCAAATGATTCTATGGCATAAAATGACATTTCTCTTGTTTTTGGATTACATTTAGGTACAGCGACTTTTTTACCAAGTTGCCACAGTTCTTCTATTAATGGAATTGTGTCGACTTCTGGCATATTAGAAATGGTGATACCTATTGTAGTTGCTTCTATTATATATGGTTCCTGTAGCACTTTTTTTACTACAGCAAATGATTGATCGTGGTAAGCTACTCTGCTCATTTTGGCAAGAGCTTCCTTTACCTCGTTCCGCAAAGTTGTTTTGTCCAAGTTAAGCTACCTCCTAATCAATTTCGCCTTGGCGTAATTGCGTCCGGATTTTGAATTGTGCTAGCACAATTCATTCCTTTGAAAATCCGTGACATCCGCCGGAGGCTTTATCGAAGATAAAATGTAAGAAAGCCAAAACCACTTGTGGTTTTGGCTTAATGAGCGATTACTTAGTTTCACGGTGAAGAGTGTATTTCTTCTCGCGAGAGCAATATTTTTTAAGTTCAAGACGCTCTGGATTGTTACGCTTGTTCTTTTTAGAAATGTAGTTACGTTCGCCGCAATCTGTGCAAGCTAAAGTAATGTTTACGCGCATTATTAACCCTCCCACTCTATATCAAGAATTTAAATTTTGAGCATGATTTATACGACTAACCTATTATAACATAAAACGAAAAAAAATCTACCTTCATTTCATATTAAGTTCGCATATGGTAAAATACCTTATAATTACATAACTTAATGAGGTGAAACTATTGGATTTATCCATCATACTTATGATTGTGGGGATTCTCCTAATTATTGCGTCGTTCTTTTTCAAAAATAGCGCAAAAAAAGTCGAACAAGATGTAGAGGAGCTATCCATCTCAATTTTTCAAGAAACAAATACTTTAAAACGTCGTCTAAAAATTGTTGAAGAGGAACTGTTATTAGAGCCAGAGTTTCAGGTTAAATCACAGTCAGCGCAAACTAACACTATTCCAAATCCAAAGGTCCAACAGGTCATGCAAGCGGTTCAACAGGCTGCTCAAACATCGAAAACAGGACAAGTTGCTCCAAAAACGAAACCTATACATCAAATTATAATAAGTCAGGTGCTTGAACTAAATAAGCAGGGTCTTTCTGTAGCAGATATAAGTATTCGTTCAAATTTAACTGAAGAGCAAGTCCGCCAAGTGATTGCAAACGGAGGTCGGTAATTCATGAATAAATCCGCTATCCGTGCATTTGGCATTGCACTTTTTCTTGTCGGAGCATTGTTAGCTTTAGCCGCTCGTTTTGATCTCAATATCGGTCTTCCAACTAAAGCTTCCAAAAATACAGAACATGTAGAGGAGCTACAAAAAGAGCTTGAACAGGCAAATAAAGAAATTGCTTTGTTAAAGGAACAAGCTAAGCAAGCTCCAAAGGAAAATAATCAGAAGACAGATGCACCTGAAACAAAGGCTAAAGACAATCATAAACCGGCAGATACACCGAAAAATGCTACAACAATGACACTCCAAATTTACAGCGGTATTACACCATATATTGTGGCGCAAAAGCTTGAAGATGGTGGCATCATCGAAAATAGTGTTGAAATGGAACTTTTACTTGCTAACCCTAAATACGCTCGAAGCTTACAAATTGGCTCCTACGAGGTCCATTCTTCGATGTCTTTAGAGGAAATTGCAAAATTGATTACAGGGAAAAAGCAATAACATTACGATCCCATTGGTAAAAATGGCTGTCACCAAAAATCACAACTATTGATTTTTGACGACAGCCTACTTTGTTTAGTTTATGAAATTTGTTCTAAAAAAGCTTTCATCATTATATTACCCTCTTGTGTCCCAATAGATTCTGGATGAAATTGTAGTCCAAAAAGTGGGTACTCCTTATGTTGAATTGCCATAATTTCACCATCATCACTGGACTTTGCTAAAATATTAAAATCCTCATGTAAGGTGTTTTGCTCAATGACGAGGGAATGATAACGCATTACTTCGATTTTACCGTCTAACTGAGCAAATAAGCCTGTTTTTTCGTATTGAATCGTAGATAATTTTCCATGCATTATATTTTTAGCTTGAACGATGCTACCTCCAAAGGCTTGCCCTATCGATTGGTGTCCAAGACAAATGCCCAAAATCGGAAATTTCGTATAAAGCTCTTTGACAACATCCACTGTTATTCCTGCATCAATTGGCGTACCTGGGCCGGGCGATAAAATAATGGCTTCAGGTTGCATTTTCTTAATGTCTTCAATTGTTATTTCATCATTACGCACTACTTTTACATCTTTCCCAAGTATACATATTTGTTGAAACAAATTATAGGTGAATGAATCATAGTTATCGATCAGTAAAATCATTTTTTTACCTCCAATAGTGCGCGAGCTTTATTCAGTGTTTCCTCGTATTCAGACAATGGCGCTGAATCGTAAACAATTCCAGCCCCTGCCTGAACATGAGCACGATGATCCTTAATGATCATTGTCCGAATGGCTAGAGCTAAATCCATATCCCCTGTAGTGGAAATATAGCCTACCGCCCCTGCATAGACCCCCCGCTTCACAGGCTCAAGCTCATTGATAAGCTGCATAGCGCGAATTTTCGGCGCACCTGATACTGTACCCGCAGGTAAGCAAGCACGAAGAACATCCAATACATGGACATCATCACGTAATTCGCCGATAACCTCTGATACGATATGCATAACATGTTTATAACGCTCAATATTCATATATTTTATTAGCTTCACTGAGCCCACTTTGGCAATACGTCCAAGATCATTCCGACCTAAATCCACTAGCATACGATGCTCAGCAATTTCTTTTTCATCATTTAGTAGCCCTTCCGCAATTGCGTTATCCTGCTCCACGGTTTTACCTCTAGGCTTCGTTCCTGCGATTGGATTTGTCGTTACCTTTCGATTCTTCACCTTGACGAGACTTTCAGGGGATGTTCCTAAAATGGTATACGAACCATAATCCATATAAAACATATATGGTGATGGATTAGAAGTACGTAACTGACGATATACAGCAAAAGGATTACCTGAATATGGTGAAGTGAAACGTTGTGATAAGACAATTTGGAAAATATCTCCCTTACGAATATGCTGCTTAGCGCGGTCAACCATTGCTACAAAATTTTCTTTGGCAATCATTGGTCTGAAATCTAGCTCGCCAACCGTCATGACGTCAAACGTTATTCCAGCATATAGCTGTTCCTCCATCTTAGAGATAGCCAGCTCCATCGCTACATATGAACGCCCTTCACCAAATAAATCAATCGCTGCTAATGTTACCTCTTGCTTTAAATGATCAAAAACAATGAATGTATCATAGAAAAAGATATGAACATCTGGCATTTCTAAATCATCCTGCAAGTATTCACCTATTTTCTCGGTATAAAACGCTGTTTCGTAACCAAAGAAACCGATGGCTCCCCCAAAAAAGGCAAAAGGGTACTGTGCCTTATGAAATGGCATAACTTGCTGTAATTTTACTAATACATTGTCGCTCGATGTTTCTGTTTCTCCATCTTTGGTAAATGAATAACCATTCCTATCTCCAATCAGTTCTGCAATTGGGTTGACGGCAATAAACGAGTAACGCCCATTTTCTTCATGCTTGGCAGACGATTCGAAAAGCATCTTATGCTTTCCTTCAAGTGATTGATAAACTGAAATTGGCGTCATCATATCACCCTGCAATGCCTTCATAGCAAACTTTCTAAGCTCAACTGTCATACTCTTTCTCTCCTTTTCTCTGCTCTGCTCTTCTACACCAAAATTAATCAATTATGCATTGGCGTAATGGACGCTGCCGTTTCTTTAGCACTTCTCTTTCTCTTCTATAAACATTGCGTCCGTATTTTGAACTGTGTAAACACAATTCATTCCCACCAAAACATATAAAAAGGCCTTTCCATCACAAAAGGACGGAAAAGCCGTGGTGCCACCTTCATTGGTCTTCATCAATTATGCCCCGGCATAATTGCATTCAGCTGATGTTTGGATACCCGCTGAAAGAGTTAAAAGACCCACTTTATACCCTGTAACGTAGGCAGACGCTAATCCATACTTTATTCAGGATTAGAGCTCCGAAGTCCATTCACCATTCATTTGTACTAGTTTCCACCAACCACTAGCTCTCTATAACAAATAATAATAGCTACTACTCTTCATCAAAGCTGATTACATGTATTCATTGTAAAGTATAAAAACTAACAATTCAATTTATTTTTTATTACGAAGCCATTCATCTTCAGCTGGATTTGCTAGTATTATATTTAGTTCTTGAAAGATTTGACGAATAGCAAACAAAATATCCTGTCGCACATTTAACATCTCAGCCGTATCATTTGTTGCCACATAGAAACGCACAAGGACGCGATAAGAGTTTGGATAAAACTCATCTATAAATACATGAATCATTTCTTTTTCTATTTTAGCATGTAAATAAATTTGCTTTTGAATGGCACTTAAAGCACTGCGTAATGTTTCTTCTTCATTTTCAGCAGCTACAAATAAAAATTGCTCACATTTTCGTTTTTCTCGTTTCGATAAATTATAGATTGGTCGATTTACCAAATAGGAGTTAGGTACATAAACAAGCCCTTTATCACCCGTTTGAATTAAAGTACTTCGAAGATTAATATCCTCGATGGTTCCTTCGATTTTTTGGTCCTCTGTTGCTATCCAATCGCCAATTTGAAACGGGTTGTCTAATGCGACTGACATCCCACCAAAAACATGCCCTAGTGTATCCCGAATACCAAAGGCAATTGCCACACCCGTTAAACCAATCCCCGTTAAAAAGCCATTTAAATTAAAATCCCAGAATGAAGCAATCGAAAACATTGCTAATATCATGATAAGTACTTTTCCTATACGAAGAAAAAAAGGTAACAGGACATTTGGTTCCTCATCATTATTCAACGGTAGTGGCTGCTTTGTATAAAAATGTAATACATCATATACGCCTTTAAAGGCAAAAAATACCATAATAGACAACACAAAATTTTTAGTTGCTACATGTGTAAATAAAAAGATTTCTAATAATATCGATAAACTGAGTACAATCACTGCAGACATAAATGCATAGCGAATCGCTTTATTAAATTGTGCGAGCACTGTTGCCTGAAAGTTACGCTGACGATTTCTCAATAATGTAACAGTAAAATTAATAACTTTCTTTATAACAAAATGCTGAAAAAGCCAACCAATTACACAAAGTGCAACGGCAATAATAACTTCCATCCACGTTGGGGTTGAAATATCTGGTAATAACCATTTCAATGAATTCAAATCTCATTCTCCTCTAACTACTATGTATATTCGCAGAAAAAGAGCCGATCACCAATGCGATCAGCTCCGTTTTTATTGAATAGCGTCATCCGCAAAAAAAGCTTTATTGGCAAACCAAAATTGCTGCTCATTAAAATTATGTTCATGCATAGCGATCACCGAAAATTCAGCATGATACTTACGTTTCATTTCCTCAAGGACAGCCTTCGCTTGCTTTCCAACGAGATGCTGCCCATCGGTCGGAGTACCTTCTGTAAAAATAATAATATCCGCTTCTGTACAATCTTGATTTTCTTGTAGCAAGCCCTTAACAAAATGAAGAACAGGCAGAACTGCAGCTTCTCCCTTTGCCTTGTATTCAATAAAATCCTTAAAATCGGATAAATTTAAATGGCCGTTTTCGAATCGATAATGTACATGAATTTGACAGTCATACGGAACGATATACAAATCTCGATGTTCACGATGAGCGTTCATAAATAACGGTAAAATTATGCTTTTACAAAGCTCAGAATATGCCGCCATACCAGTTGTTTGTTCAAGACAGATAATAATTGGACCTGTTTCTTTTTTGTATTCATCAAACGGAACATATAGGATGTTTCCTTTTTTTATTGTTTGACGATTTAACTTTTGGCGCCTAGCTACCTGCCACTTTCGCTCATAATACATGCGTTGCTCTTTTCCATTGGCCAATCGTTCTGCTTGCTGAATAGCCGGTATATTTTCGCATATTTCATGCATACTATCTGCCAATTCAAGTGCAAATGCTGCCATATTTCGTAATGTTTCACTCTTGTAAAAATAATCAATAAAAAAATGTTGTTCCTTGTTACTTAATTCCTCAAGATGTAAGTTTTCATATAGAAAACGTAAAAAATCACGTTGTTCTGATGTGAATTCCAGATCAAATTTCTCTATGAGTGATTCTACAGCGTCTTTCACGAAGCAGCACCTCCTCAGCACATTTTTTTGATAATGTCTATAGTATAACCAAAATATTTTTTTGACAATACAATATCGCTTGCAGTATTTTGACGCTATTTTTAATAACAATGTTGCTGTTATTAATAATGTCATTAAAAACTATATGCCTACAAAATTAAGTATTCTATTAAATAAAGTATGGCACTTCGATAAAACGAGTGTTTGATTTCCGTTCCAGCTGGGCGCTTTCCTAGGGGCGTCCGATGAGCCGCTTCACTCGCTTTGCTCGCTCCAGGGTCTCATCTGTGACGCTGATCCCTAAGGAGTCGCCCAGCCTCCACTCCAATTAAACACTCCGCGTAGTATGTATATTCTGGCATTTTATTCTAATTTATAGTGTTAAAACACAACTTCAGCAATGTTTTTATGTGCGAAAGCGGAGCGGTGGCAACAGAAGTGGTTTTACGAAAGTGGAACGATAGCAATAACGCAAGCGAAGGAAGCGGCTGGATACTCGCCATAGGAAAGCGAGTAGCATGGAACAATTCTCATTTAAAGCAACACCATATTTACAATAATCTCCTTAACCGTTTGTTTTTTAACACTATGAAAAAAGAGCCTATTATTGGCTCTTCTCTGATTTGCAGACTAATGTTACCCCTAATTGAATTAAGCTGTATGATGATTTAATCGTGAGTCTTAAACAATCAGTATTTTGTAGGAGCGTTGAAATCGTCTCGCTTTTTTAAGGTGAGACTTTCTTTATATAGAAAATAACGGAACACACTCCTTTATAACCAGATCTTTTTTATTTGTTAATCATAGTCATAATAATATTTTGTTTCAGCTTATCCGCTCATACTAATGATGAGGAACTGTTGTTTTTTCACGGAGAGTGGCGATTCCTGGGATAAGCTTGTGCTGAAAACCCCGCAGGAACGGAGTGACGAGGAGATTGAAGCCAAGCCCGCGGAAAGCGCCAACTCGGAGTGAAAATCAACCTTTGTTGATTGATACACATTATTTAATTTTTATTCTTGTGCCGACAAACTAAAAAGAGCCTATAATTGGCTCTTCTCTAACTAATTATTTAATTCATAATGTTTACCTTTAACTAAGTAAAATAAGTGTTCAGCAATATTTGTTGCATGGTCAGCCGAGCGCTCTAAATATCGGCAAACAAAAGTTAAGTGTGTAATTTGTGAAATATGTGCTGAATTTTCAGCTCCGGCACGTAGCAATAGCGTTATTGTCGCTCCATATAAATCATCCACGTAATCATCTAGTTCAGCAATTTCCTTGGCATGAACAGTATCTTCTTCTGTAAAAGCTTTGATAATACTCTCTAGCATTTCTACAGTCTTATTACACATCGTTTGCAAATTTGTTGTAGGAAAGACAAGTGGTTCTTTGCCAATTCGAATTGTCTCTTTTGCAATATTAACTGCATAGTCCCCCACTCTTTCCATATCAGATGCTGCTTTGACAAGCACCATGAGACGACGCAAATCAGTAGCAACAGGCTGCTGCTTAGCAATCATTAAAATAACATGATCATTAATTTCTTCTTCAAGACGATTGATGATTAAATCGTCCTCAAGAATCTTTAAGGATGTTTCTAAATCCTGATTTAATAATGCTTCAAATGCTATTTTAAGAGCGTTGATACTACTATTGGCTATCTCGATAAATTGTTCTTGGACTTCTTTTAATTCCTGTTCAAAACGTTCACGCACTACCATCTAATCTCCTCCTTAACCGAAACGACCTGAAATATAATCTTCAGTACGTTGATCTGCTGGTGTTTGGAAGATAACGTCTGTTTTATCGTATTCAACGACCTCTCCACTTAGGAAAAATGCTGTACGATCAGAAATTCGTGCCGCTTGTTGCATATTGTGTGTCACAATAATAATTGAATAATCTTTTTTCAGCTCTTGTACAAGTTCCTCTACTTTTAATGTAGAAATCGGATCAAGTGCAGATGTTGGCTCATCCATTAATATAACATCTGGTTCAATCGCTAAACAACGCGCCATACAGATTCGTTGTTGCTGACCACCTGATAAACCATATGCATTTTGATTTAAGCGATCCTTTACTTCATCCCAAATTGCCGCACCACGTAAAGACTTTTCGACAATTTCATCAAGAATCTTCTTATTTTTTATCCCGTGGATACGTGGGCCATAAGCAATATTATCATAGATAGACTTCGGGAATGGGTTTGGCTTCTGGAATACCATCCCAACACGAGTCCGCAACTCCTCAACAGTATAGCCTTTATCTAAAATATTACGATCACGATAAACGATTTCCCCTGATGTTCGAACACTCGGTACAAGCTCTACCATTCGATTAAGAGTTTTTAAATAGGTAGATTTCCCACAGCCAGATGGGCCAATAATTGCTGTTACTTCATTTTCATAGATGTTTAAATTGATATCTTTTAAACCATGATGATCGCCGTACCATAGATTTAAATTACGTGTATCATATACTACTTTTTTGGCAACATCGGCTAAAGGCTTTGTAGCCGTATGAATCGATTGGACAACTGCTTTTTCCTCTTTTAAATCTAGTACCATAAGGTCACCTCATTAATAACGTTTTTGGAATTTATTTCGAATAAAGACGGCAATAGAATTCATCAATAATAGAACTATCATAAGCACTAAAATACCGGCGGCTGCTACACTTTGAAATGCCTCTTGCGGACGCTTTGCCCAATCATAAATTTGCATTGGTAACGCAGTGAATTGACTCAACAAACCATTAGGTAAAAATTGTAAAATAACAGGAACCCCAATAACAACAAGCGGTGCTGTTTCACCAATAGCACGAGATAATGCTAATATGCTTCCTGTTACAATCCCGGGGATGGCTGCTGGTAATACAACATGCAAAATCGTTTGCCATTTCGTTGCCCCCATACCATATGAAGCTTCTCGTTGCTCATTTGGTACTGCGCGGATCGCCTCCTGTGCCGCAACAATAATAACTGGTAAAATTAACAAACTCATTGTTAAGCCGGCCGCTAAAACACTTTTTCCTAGTCCCATCATTCGAACGAAAATTGTTAACCCAAGTAAACCAAAAACAATGGAAGGTACACCTGATAGGTTAGAGATGTTCATACGAATAAAGTCATTTAATCTATTTTTCTTTGCATATTCCTCTAAATAAATCGCAGTCCCTACACCTAAAATAATGGACACTGGAGCAACAACTGCCATTAGCCAAAGAGAGCCTACTAATGCAGTCTTTATACCGGCTTTATCTGCAAAACGTGATGCGAAATTTGTTAAGAAATCCATCGATAAAGAGCCGACGCCTTGTGTCAAAATACGATAAAGCAAAATAGCTAATGTTACTAATGCAAAGGCAGTTGCTAGGAAAAATAAAACTTTCCAGACTTTGTTGAATGCAATACGCTTTGTCATTCGTTTCATGACGACCTTATCATCAATATAGCGCATGTTAGTAAACCTCCCTGAAGCGTTTCGAAATATAGTGAGCGAGTAAATTCATCACTAATGTAAAGATAAATAGTGTGAATCCAACTGCATAAAGAGAGTAATAAATCGTCGTACCATAGCCAGCATCACCTGTTGAAACTTGTACAATATAGGCAGTCATCGTTTGAACCGAGTCTAACACATTGAAATCAAATTTAGGTGTAGATCCACCGGCAAGTGATACGATCATTGTTTCTCCAATTGCCCGGGAAATGGCGAGAACAATCGAAGCAATAATACCTGATAATGCAGCTGGTAAAACTACTTTAATAGATACTTCAAACTTCGTCGCCCCAAGAGCTAAAGCCCCTTCACGCATACTATTTGGAACAGATGACATAGCATCCTCTGAAAGTGACGTAATCATAGGTAAAATCATAATCCCAACAACAATCCCTGGACTTAGTGCATTGAAAAGTTTCAGTTCTGGAATAATTTGCTGTAATAATGGTGTCACCAATGTTAATGCAAAGAATCCATAAACGATAGTTGGTATCCCTGCTAACACCTCTAAAATAGGCTTAACAATACGTCTTGTTTTTTCACTTGCATATTCACTTAAATAAATGGCTGAACCAATTCCGAACGGCACCGCTACTACTACAGCAATTAGCGTAATTTTCATTGTTCCAGCGATTAGTGGTAAAATCCCAAATAACGGTTCCTTTCCTGAAAATGGTAGCCACTGTGTACCAAATAGGAAATCTGTAATCGAAACACGTTTAAAGAATTCAAACGTTTCAAAAATAAGGGTGAAAACAATGCCAAATGTCGTCAATATTGAGATAAGAGCTGCAGAAAATAATAGAGCTGGCATTGCTTTTTCCACTATTTTCTTTGTTTTATGATTGCGCGATTTTGCAATTAATTGCTGCACAGATGATGTCTTATTTTCTTTTTGAGAAACCATTGGGAACTCCTTTCATACAAGAGAGGGAAAGAGCATACATCTCTTTCCCTCTATGCATGTCTACTTATTTTAAGCCTTCTAAAGTTTTTAAAGCTTCTTTATATTTTTCTGCAGGTAGACTGACATAACCTACTGCATCTGCCATTTCTCCTGCGTTTTCAAGTGTAAATTTCATGAAATCATATGCCGCTTCGCTATCTTTGATAACACTATTTTTCACATATACGAATAGTGGTCGAGAAAGTGGTTTGTATTCACCTGATTCGATTGTTTGATTATTTGGCTCAACGCCATTTACTTTTATTAGCCCTAATTTATCTTTATTTTCTAGGTAATAAGCATAACCAAAGAAACCAATTGCATTTTTATCAGCTGCTACACCTTGCACAAGTATATTATCATCCTCTGATAATGTTGCTGATTTTACTAGATCAGCGCCGTCTAAAATAACTTCATCAAAGTAATCAAATGTCCCTGAGACAGTAGGTTTTGAGTAATACACGATTTTTTCATTTGGCCATGATGGATCAATGTCAGACCATTTTTTATCTTTACCATCTTCCATCCAAATTTTCTTTAATTGCTCAACTGTTAAATCCTTCGCCCAATCATTTTCAGGATTCACAACTACTGATATACCGTCATATGCTAAAGGAAGCTCTGTATAAGCAATTCCTGCTTTGTCAAGTTTCGCTTTCTCTTCATCTTTTATACTACGAGATGCGTCCGAAAAGTCTGTCTCACCTGCGATGAATTTTTCAAAACCACCACCAGTACCAGAAATACCTACCGATACTTTGACATCTGGTTGAGTCCCTGCATACTTTTCTACAACTGCTTCAATAATTGGTGCAACTGTTGATGAGCCATCTCCCGTTACAGTCCCTTGCAGTTTTTCGTCAGCAGTGCTTTGTCCTGAGTTCGCTGGTGCGCTAGTTTCTGCATTGTTACCTTTTTGTGCAGAATCGCTACCACATGCACCAAGCATTAATGCTGAACCCATTACCGCTGTCATCGTTAAGTACTTCCACTTTTTCATCTCATTTGCCTCCGTTACTAACATTTTTATAGTTATTTGTCTTACAATCTTTACTATAATGACTAAATGTTGAAGTCGTATAAACAGTTCGTAAAAGAGACGTAAAGGAATGTAATGGTTTGTAAATGATTGTAAAGATGAATTTACAATTGCAATTAATTTCGCCTTAGCGTAATTGTAGCTGTCGCTTTACTTTCGCTACATATAAATTACCACAATACGTGGCGTTCTTAGACTGAGTTCCTCTATTTCAGTAGGTGTATGGATACCCGTTGAAAAAGGGACCACATCCGTATTCATCTCACCACCTCCAGGGTTGAGAGTCTTCTTCTGAATGAAGATAAACTTGCTTCCTATTGGAAAGATGCTATAATAATCAATTGTGTCAGGAAATAATTTAAGAGGAGTTTGACTTTGTGGTTAAGCATGCAAAAGTACCAAATGCCGATTACTTTAAAACATATTTAACACTTGTTATGGAACATCGGGAATTTACTCTACAGGAAGCCGTTGATTTTATGGTAGAGTCTTATTTCTGTAATAATATAGAGCTTTATGGAATAAAACCGAAACAACAATTTGAAATAGCTATCCAACAATTATCTGTATAGTAAGTCTTGTATATAAAAATAATTAAAACACGGTATGAAAATTGTGATCTTTCATACCGTGTTTTTTTGGGTTCTAAGTCAAATGTTGGGGTGCACTAATCTCTCAGCACGTTAGCCCAAATGAACTCCGATTTCTTTATACTTTAAATTTAATAAGATTTTTG